>QCED01000010.1 GCA_003280725.1 Prochlorococcus sp. AG-355-M18
AAAGTATTTGGAATTAAGAGATATGATAATATTTCAGATCTATTAAAAATATCTGATATTGTTTCAATAAATACTCCATTAACAGAAGAGACTAAAGGTTTGATAAATCAGAGTTTTTTAAAAAAAATGAAAAAAGGATCTTATTTAATTAATTTATCAAGGGGTCCAATAGTAGAAAACAAGGATCTTATTTTGAATAGTCTACTTTCAAATCATTTAGAGGGTTATGGAACAGATGTTTGGACAGAAGAGCCTCCCTCTAGAGATGACAAACTTTATATTGCATGGAAAGAAAATAAACACGATCTTCAAGGTCGCTTAATAGTTAACCCTCATACTGCATATTACAGCAAGGAAGCATTAGAAGAATCAAGATCAAAAGCATGCGCGACTTGTTTAAAAATTATTAAGGGGGAGAAAATTATTAATAGAATTTTATAATTTAAATTTTTTAATTTTCCAAAATTCTTCTTATTAATCCGAAACATATTCAGTTTCTACAGACCAAAAATTATAAAATTACTAAATTTTATTATCTTATTAATATAAGACATCTGGTTAGGAATAATATTAAATAATATTTACCAATATTTTGTACATAGTTATGCTGTTTACGAGATTAATCCGTAATTAATACTTTATGAAAGTACATATTGTGGTGAAAAATTTACGGTAGGAATTAAAAAAGATAATATTGTCGGATTTCAGTTTCATCCTGAGAGAAGTGGGATTACAGGAATGGAACTTTTAACAGAAATCATATTAGATTTAGTAAAAATTAATCATAAAAATAATCCTTGAAGTAATCTTCAATCTTATTCTGATAAAAGCAAATTTCTTTCAACAAATTAGAACTTTGTAGCTTCAGAATTTCAAACTCTTTTTTATCTTTAAATAAAATATGGAATTTATCTAGAAAATTTTTCTTACAAAGCCATAGATCTCTACAGTTACTTTTTATTCTCAAATTTCTATTTTCATCTAGTGAAAAAATATTTTTTTCATAGGGAAAATCATCTTCATTATAAAAAATCAAAGGTTTTTTAAAAATTGAAGCAGCTTTTAAAGCTATGCTTTGCCATCCAATGGATATTAAAAGATCACTATTTGCCAATTTACTAAAATCTCCTTTATCTCCACTCACAAAATTAGTTAAATTTAATCTAACAAACTCTTTTTCAAGATGTCCCCTCTTTGATTGCAATATAAATTGAATTTTATAATTAGTTTTTCTTAACAAATTCAAAAGTGTATTAATATCTCCAGAATTTATAGAATAGTACTGATTGAAAGCATTATCAATTAATCCAATTTTTATTATTGAGGGAGAGGTATTAGAGCTACTAATTTTTTTATTAAACGAATAATCAGTCTGTGGACAAATATGGGGAAGAATCTTTGGAGGATTATCTAAAAATTTAGAAGATATTTTATACTGTTCCATCCTAAAAATCGAGCTCGCGAAAATCACATCTGAAAACTTCCTTGTATCAGGTAGATATCTTAAGTTTCTGGATTCATTAATAGGATATCCTAAAGAATAGTCGTAATTATAGTATTTTATATTTAATTCTTTTGCTGCCGCATAGTAAAGAGGCTCATATCTACTATCAATGTATGAACATATTATAGCTACAAGTTTTTTTCTAATAAAAAACTTTTTCAACTTATTTTTGTAGAAATGATTGTATAGTTCTAAAATTATAAAATGGTAGTCAGATAGTTTTAAAAGATTCTTTAGGTTAAATTTAAATAATTTTTTGAGGATATGTTTAAGATGACTAATTTTTTCAATAACAGAAATTCCAATATCTGAGGGTAGGATGAAATTAGTTTTTATATTTTTTTTATTAAAAAATATTGATAATTTACTTGGTAAATTTTTATAAGCTTCAAAATCATTTCGCCTATGATGAGAAATTATGAGAACATTATTTTTTGAATTAAGATCTCTTCTAAATATTTTTTTATTTTGAGAATTTTCTGTTCTTTGTCTAAGATCAAAAAATATATCTCTTATAAAAATCTTAAAATCTAGACAAAAAGTATCATAACCAGTATTTATTTTTGGCCTTTTTTGGGTATTATATTCTAAATTAATTTTATATTTCCTTAAAAGGAATCTTTTGACTATTAAATCGATTTCTCTACATTTTGTAGGAGAGTAGACTAAATTACTTTTTCTATCATATATTTTTTTTTTGGCTGTTATGAGAAGTCCATTGATATGAGAATAATAATTCTCATATCTTGGGCAAGCATAAAATAATTTATGATCATATGAGGGGAATTCAAATTTTTTCAACATGTATCTTGTATATAAATTAAGAATGCGATGAGATTCTGCCTTACAATCAATATCAATAGTTGCAATATTAAATTTATTTTTCATTAGGAAGAAAACTATTAATAAATTATACTTTGTGCACTCTTTACTAGGTTACTTATCTAATAAATTGGTAATTAAAAATAGTGAATTTTTTGGTTATATTTACTAGATTTATTTTATTTTACGAGTTTCATTAAAAAAGCTATTTTTATTTAATAAATATAAAAATAAAGACAAAAAAATTGAATTTATTAACCTTATTGCCAAAGTAAAGAATAATAAATAAATAGATAAATCCAAGAACAACTTAAGTAAAAATGAAACTCAATAAAAAGAGCCATGCAGGTTACTTCTAATTCTTAACTTTTGCCATAAATTTTAAAAATATTTAGTGAAGATAATTCTTTAAAAAAAGCAAGCTACAAAATGTAAATCTCTAGGTACATTTTACGGTGAAGAATCCATTAATCAAACGCTATAAAGTACCATATAAATTACGGCAGTTAAGAAAGAAATCATAAGATTGATTAATATAACTGTTGTTTCAGTCTTTGGGGCCATAGCTCAGCTGGTAGAGCACCTGCATGGCATGCAACTCTCAAAAGCCATTAATCGTAATCTATATCAGGGTTTGTATCAGTAATATTAAGAGTTCAGGTGCAGAGCTAGGTGCAGTTATTATCAGACAAATATAAACAAAATAACTGATTGTTATAACTGATAAATATAGTCTTTTAAATTATATTTAGTAAGAAAAGATAGAACTTACAATTTTCTATTAAGTCCAAAATCGCTATGATAGCAATAAATTTTTATGTTTAAATAATATAAATAGGGGATATGATCTGGTGATGTCAAAGAGAGCAACTAAACAAGAAACCGAATTAAGAGTTGCACATGCTGCTGAATTAGTTGCTGAAGGACAAGCCTATTCATCTATTACTTCCTTTGTTGCCGCAAAATATGGAATCTCAAGAAGAAGAGCTAGGCAGATCACTTCTAATGCTTATCTTTTGCTGAAAGATGATATTGAGGAAGGGGACTTAAATCGCCCTGAAATGACAGCAAAATTAGTATGCACTCTAGAAACTGCAATGTTTAGAGCAATGCAAGAAAAACAATATTCTGCAGTTGCTAGTAATGCAAAAGTTCTTATGAAATTAGTTGGTTTAGAAGCAAAAACACAAATTAGATAATTACTTTTTATTAAAAATATAACTTGCAAAAATCACTTTCTTTTTGTTTCTTTTTTTTCTTTTAAACAATTCATAACTTGCTTATAACTTTAAAATGTGACTCTAATAATGCATTCAATTCTCCTAAAGCAAAGCAGTGGTCTTGGATGCAATTTTTTATAGTATGCAAAAAATAAACTAATCATTTTTTTTGAATTAAAATAATATTTTATTTTTTCTTATTCGTATCTTATTTAATTCTTAAAGAAGACTTCATTAAATCTTTTAAGCTGAAATTAGCTTCTATATTCTCCTCACATGAAATAGAGAAGCTTTTTCTTTTTGAAATAAATTTGGTATGACTTATTTTGCAGAGCCAAATTACATAGAATATGACCTGTGGTTTGATTCAAATATTAATGCAGTTGATTTAATTAACTATTCAGATGAAAATGAATTTTGTAATTTTACGCATAAAAAATTTCACAAGATATCAAGTTTAAATTTAGTTATTGGTTCCTCAAAATATAAACAAATGATGATTTTTCCTTTTTTATAATTTCCTTGCAAAGTTAGTGCATTCCTTTATTGTTTTATCTCTCTGATTCGGAAATAGCAGAAGTAATTGATTATTCTAGTCAAAAACTACAAAGCTTTCCTAAAAAAGTTTTTTCTGTTTTTTACCTTATTTATATTTAATATATTCCATTAACTTAATTATCTTTGATAGTTAAGCAGCTTCAAGATTTGATTCTTCTTGTTCAAAATTTGCTTTATTTTCCTTAACTTCTTGATTAGCCCATTGTAATAATCTTATAGATAATATTAAGTCTCCCTCTAACCATGCTCTAATAGCAATAGCTCTTCTAGGATCATAAAATTTTTTCTTTCTATACCAATCAAAAACATTCTCATCTGATTTGTCTCCATTGCATGAAAGACAAGCTGGAACACAATTTTCTGTTAAGTTTAAACCTCCTTTACTTCGTGGCAATATATGATCAATAGATTCTGAAGGTTTTCCGCAATATATACATCTTTTGCTCGTAAATGTATGAATAGACTTTCGCCAAAATCTTAATTTGAGCTTAGGGCATAAATCCTCTAAAAACACTGCATCATTAATATGCATTAAGATTATTTAATTATCTATATTTATGTCATATGAAATTTAAAAATAATTTAAGAAAACGTTATCTTTAAGAAATTAAATTATTTTCAAAAACCAATCACAAAATAATTAATTTCAAATAAATTTTTAATTAATTTTCTCATCACTTTTTCTACTTTTTAGTTTGAGCTTTTACTCTTCAGAATTTGGTTATGGGGTTAACAATATACATTTAACTTTATAACTTACCTTTTCTATATGTGGAGTCTAGTTATTTAGTTGAATACAATAAGCTAAGAATTTAAAAAAAAATGTCTGATAAAAAGAAAGATAAAAAAAAGATTTTAAAAAGAAGAAAGCTATGCTTGCTTACGGAGTGATACAACTAGGATCAGCAGTTGTATCAGCTGTTGCCTTAGTAGCTATTGCACTAAGCTTTTGCTCATTAAAAAAAGAATCAAAGTTCTTTAATGAATGTGTTGAAGAAATTAAAGCGACTGGTTCGCCAACAGCTGATGCGGTTCGTTTCTGTACTGGTGGTTAGCATTAGGTAAATTAAGTGTTTCCGATATTTTTATAAATAATATTTAACTTGTCTTAGTTCATATTAACCATAAATTAATTTTTTCTTATTTTACCCTTAGTAAAACTAATAAATAAACTAACTAAAATTTAAGTGGTTATAAATTTAGGAAAATTTTATGAGTGGAGATTATGAGACATTAGAAATCAATCAACCTAAGATTTCTTATTTTAAAAAGAGATCAGAAGATAATACTTTATGGCTAGAGGAAATGATTAAAGAGATTGAAAAGATTGAAGATACGAATAACAATATATCTGATGCTGCTTAATCCACGATGGTTTGTGATTAATGATATTTGTTGAGTAATCGACTATAAATTACCAACAATACTATTACTCCACCTATACCAAGAATTGCATGGTATGGGTCATAATGATTCTGCCAAAGCTCCTTTAAAATTCCATTAATTTAGTTTTTGGGTCGAGTTAATATCAAGCGTTTCATTTAATCGTTGACTTTTTGGTCTAATAATTCTTTTAATTCCTTTGGTAAGTTTAAAAAAGAATCTCTTAAATTTTCATTCTTTTCTCCTATATGCAGTATCCACTCTCTAAATTCTTCTGCTATTGCATAACTGTCTTCATATCTTTCTAGATTATCCATAACAGAAATTCTTTTAGTAGCCCAACAAGTCGCTATATCAATTCTTTTTTTTTGTTTAGTATTTACTGCCAAAATTCATCTAATGCATCAAACACTCTGTTGAGATAATCGTTTGCTCCTATACATTCCCATTTCCCCTTTTCACCAATCGCACATTTGTAGTGCAGTTCTCTCTTGAGTTGCATTAGTTTATTGGTCATAGCAACCTTGTCTAGTCTTCCGTTCATAGTAATTCCCTAGCTTCTGTCAATATTTGATTCTTTAAAAAAACAAGCGCGTCTAGTTTTTCTTCTTTTTCTTCATAATTTTCAAATTTCATTTCTGCAATTTCAACAATTGCTTTATCAACCTTTTTAAGCTGTTTCTTAATAACTCCCTTTTTAAGTTGTTTTTTAATAATCATTTTTGGGATTTTGGTTGATTCCATTGGAATTACCTTTTTTCTTTATATTCTCTTTCTTTTCTTCAAAATGCGAGCCCCTCACTTTAAATTCTGGTTAAATTATCTACATAATATCGTTAAGAATATAGTTACCGCTCTTTCAATTTAATTTAATCAATCATTGGGTTTTTCATTCTTTCTGATCAGTTGGTCTAAAGTTTTTTGATCTGAGACAACAATAAAATCATCAAAATGGATAGATTGATCGGGGTATTCAATTCCAATTTGTTTTCCCGAGTCTCTATAAACACCTATTCTTACGTTAGTACCAGTGTATTTTCCTTTCCAGTCAGATGTTATGCCTTTGTAGTCAAATATTAATTTATTATCTTTGAAGACTTTTACAAAACCATCATCATCATTTGTATTATAGATTCCAATTTTATACGTGCTCCATTCACCTAATTGAGTCACACTAAATGTTTTGTTCGGTGTGAGTTTAAAATTATTTTTTATTTTTTTTTCACCTCTAGTTTTTTCATTACGCACAAACCAATTTGAACCATTTTTTTTATATTTTATATTAATGCGATGCTTAATATTATCTTCTTTACTCCTTCTATTGAAACCAGTACCAGCAGTATTACCTGTTATTTTTAATGTTTTTCCAGCATCATCAAAACTTATTCTTACAAGAGGATGCGTTCTAATAGATACAAGTCGATTTTTAAATTCAAAAAATGTTACTCTGCCATCTGTATGTTTAAAATCTTCAGGAAGTCTTGTTTTAAAACCAATCCATATTTCTTTATTTAAAGTGCTTCTTTGCTTTGTCTCAAATATTGCTCTTTCTGTTTCTTTTCCTGTCCCTTCTTTAAGAGGATCATTATTCCATCTATGTTTCACTGTAACTTCAAGATACTTATTGCCATCAAGATCTTTTTTAACTGTATATGGTTTTAAACCTGCTCCCTTATCGTAGAGTCGAAATATTTGGTTGAATGATTTTTCTATACCCCCACCAGAAGGAGGATTTGAGGATGAAGGGTTAGGATTAGCAACTTTTAATTTTCCTTCTTCTTGATTTTCAAAGTCCTCAGAAAAATTCCAAGGAGATTTTGTTTTTTTATCTACATAGTCTGGAACAAGTACCTTTTCCCATGAGTATGAATTACCAGTAGCAAAACACATCAACACTAGAAAAATGTATAATAATTTTTTCACAAAAAAAGAGGATTTTATCTCTCCAATTTTATATCGACTTTCAATCACCGTACCTAGTCTATTGGCCATAACAAATACATTTACCCCCTTTCCAGTTTGAACATTTTTTCTTTTTGCATTTCTTTTTCTTTTTCTTATTAGCCATCTCAAAAGCGCTTACTAGTATTCAAATCTTTTTTTAATTCTCTAATTTTTTATGTTATAAATCTTTTCAGCATTCAAGTAAGCAATCTTTTTAGCAACTTCTTCAGGTAATTGATTTAAAATATCACGATAAATCCTCACTATTTTTGAATATTTTTTCCAGCGGTGTTTTTTATGCGCATCAGTGGCAAATAACAATTTATCTTGATACTCGATTAAGATTTCTTTCCATTCATTTTTTAATTGCTTTTCATCATTTAAAAATGCAGATCCTAATTTGGATTGTTTAGTAGGATCACAGATGTTTCTTTTTTTTTTATTTTTTTTCGATATCGTCATATATACATTGTCATGTGTTGAAAGGACTAATTTGGCCTGTTTTGGACTCCCAAAACCCATATGAGGTATTATGAATTTTTGATTTGGGAAATCAAGGAAAAGTTTAGAAAATTTAGGCCAATCTCTTTCCCAAGCATAAAACTCCCAATGTGTCATAACAGGAATATTCTTTGAAGAAACCTTCACTAAAAAGTCAGCAAACCCTTTTCCTGATGGATCTCTATATATTTCTCCTGTTTCATGCTGGCGCGAAGTAGTATTACACTTGTCTGCATGAGTAAATAAGATTTCTCCTACAAAAGAATATTTATATTTATCAATATTTTTCAAAGTTCGCTTTGTGAAGGATTTACCAATGTCATTTTTATGCAAAAAATACTTTGGTGCACCAAGCACTATTAATTCTTTGTTGTCTCTATGCAAATTTAGTAATGCTTTTTCATTTTCACCTAAGTATTCTCTACTTCTGGCAAAAAGCGCAATCTTATAAATTCCAGCATCTCTCACTCTAGAAATAGCTTTTTCAAATCCTGGTTTTTCATCTAATTGAGCCATTGCATCAAAAAGCGGACCCTCATAACCATAGACTTCAAAGGGGGATAAAAGTGCAACTAGTAGTGTTAGTAGTAAGCGTTTCATTCTTTTATGCATGCTGTTTTCCAAGTCTCTTTCAAAATAGGATTATATATTCATAATCTAAATCTCTAAAAAATAATTACCCTGAGAATCCCATTTTCTGTTCTGCTGCCATTAATGAACCAACAAGCTTATGCTCAGCAATTTTTTCATCGTCAGTCATAACTGGCTTGATATCAAAATCTATATCAAACTTAACTTTCCAAGGAGCAAAGTGTTCTGTCATTTTTATACCTTCTGAAGCCTGGACAATAATATAAACATTATTTGAGTAAGAGGCATGATACCTCCCCAAAACTTTAAATCCTTCAAACTCATCATTCAAAGTTCCATCTTCAACAACCTTTAAAAAAAGATCGTAAGCTGCACCCATGAGAGCAACATTTTTAAAAGTTGCAGTTACAAAATAAGTATTCATTTAATTAATAAATCTAAAACTATTTCTAAGATATAGTATTTAAAATTGAGTTAAGGATCTTGAATTGAATACTTGTACTATGGAACTTTTAAAATCGACTATTAATCATGATAACCAACTTTAGAAACAATATTTCCTGAAACGGGATCAGTTACTCCAAGTTCAGGAGACAACTCTTCCATAAATCCCCTAACCTCATCAAGGTGAGCAATCATAGCTGGTCTTTGAGCTGCAATAGCTTCTGCACTTTTCCAGATCCCAACAAAACAGTAATCATAATCTCCAGTTTTAGCGATATATCTTTGAGTCATACCCTCAAAACTTGTTTTATCTATTACTGCGAAATACTTATCTACACAATCAGACTTTAATTTAAATCGAACAACATTCATAAAATTTTGAGCAGTCATAAAAAAAGAGAGTTTTATCCCTCTCAGTTTAGATCGACTGTCAATCCTTAAATGACTACATCATTTCGCATTGAACTAATTTAACTTGTAACTAGTAGTTATTGTTTTAACTATCGATTTTTTAGGATCTTTATTTGGATAACAATTAACAATTCTATATTTACCACCTTTCCTATCTGTCTCAACGAGAGTAAATTGAACAAATTTTTCCTTTTCAACATTTGAAAAATCCTTTACTTCTATTTTGATTATTTCTTCATTTTTACTATCAATTATTCTAGATTTACCTCCACAAAGACGAACAGCAGTTTCTTTAGTTACATAAAATAATTTTTTTTCATCTTTAGTGGATGATTTATCTTTCGTAATCGAAATTTCATCTTTTGTAATGGATAATTCTTCTTGGGTAATAGATAATTCATCTTTTGTACTGCAAGAAGTAAGAATAAGAATAAATACAACCAGTAGCTTTTTCATATTTTTTTAAATGATAAATTCACTTATAATTGCTTTTAATTGTTTTTTATTTAGTTGGGTAAGATAACTATGAATTTTATTTCTAAATAATCTGTCTTCAACTCTTTTACTTTCAAGAATTGAAAATGTAATGACGTTAATAAGTTGATTTTTGTTCATATTTATCTTTTAGGTCTCTATTGTTAACTTCCAATTAAATTCTTATTAAATAAACTTTTGACTATTAGAAAAAATATTTAATTTAGAAATTTTGAAATTTTTTAAACAAATTTATTTTTTACTTAATAACTTCTTAATCCAATAATCTTAAGTTATACATGTCTTCTATATTTTTACGCCTTGAATATTGAAGACAATCATATAAAAAAAAATAATAAATGATTATAAAAAATTCAACTTCTCCCAAAAACTCAAATCAAGCCCAAGAAATAGGGCATATCAAATATTCTTATAAAGAAAGTTTTAAAAGAGAAAATAAATCTATTTTGGATGATTCGGAATTTATTGAAAATTACAATAACGCCCTTAAATCACCACAATCAAGAAGATTGTATAAAGATACAGAGAATGAAATTCATTTGGACTCAATTGAGGCCCAGAATATTTTACCTCTAGATAAAATTTCTATTTAAAATTTTATTAAAAACTACTTTTAAAGATTTTTTAAATATATCTTAAATCCGACCTTCTTTATTTAATGTTAGCTTACTTCTACGTTCATCCAATTTATTTGGACGCATGAAATGAGAATAGGGAACGGGATTCTCATTAACTGCATAAGATCATGAATGAGCTCTCTCAAATAAGAGAAAAAATTACAAGAGCCAAGAGGCTTTATGAAGCCCAAATCTTGGCAACTAAAAATGGAGAAGTTACTCCATATAGAAGATCAGTCTTTGAAGAAAGAATTAAGGAAGCACAAAAAGAAATGAGATCGCAAGACACCAAAAAATAAATTCTTTTGTAAAAATCTATTTTGTATCAGCTACATTCTTGAAGAAATCGCAGTAAGCCATTAATTTTGATTCGGTTTCAATTTTTAGATTTAAATCATTAATTGCTTTCTTGGTATCAATTCTGTAGCCATACCAATCTAGACAAACTTCTCTCTGCCTTTGGGTTTCAGAAACCTTTTGAGTGCCTATTTTGTTTGAGTTACTAGTACAACTCGCAAGAAAAATAGTTGAGAGAGCTAGTAGTGGGAATAGTAGTCTTTTCATTTGTTAATCACAACAACTTTCCGTTTTTGTTGAAGCAGTCCAAGATGTTTCCTCCATTGTTGATAAGTCAACTCTATGAGTTGCCATCCAGTCACCATTGGCTTCCACAAACTTTTGAACATTTCCTTCTGGAGCTTGATGAATGACAATAACTTTTTGAGGATCTTCCTTACTTACTCCTCTAAAAAGTGGCTTAATGAGAAATTCAGAATGTCTTTTTTCTGCTTCCGCACTATCAAATATTGCAGCCCATTCATCGAAAGTGCTTTCAATTTTAAAAGTAAAAACTGAGGTTATGGAACAAGACATAATAAAGATATTGTTTTTTAAATAAAATAAGTCTGTTTAATTAAGGTTTAGTTAATTATCTTTAAATGGAATTAAAACAGATGTTTTTTCAAATTTAAGCCAACCTTTTTTCTAATATTTTTAACATTCTTAAATAAACATTCCTATTGAAAAGAGTAAGTGTCAATGCTATCAATTTAATAAAACTTACAAAAATATGGAGCTAAATACTTTCTTACTTATCTTATTAGTCATTGCAAATTTTACAAATTTATATCTGACTCATTTCAAAAAAAAGAAAAAGTAATAGTTTTTAGAATTTAAACCAACATTTTAATTCGCTTAACCTTTTATTAATTTTAAGTTAAAAAAAAGATAATCAAATCAGTATTGAATGGATTTAAATGATTAAATCTCAGTGAATAATAAGCTCTCCTTAAAAAATATTAATGTCAAATATGGAGAGAGCCTAGCTTTAAAATCTATAAACTTAGATATTTACAAAGGTGAATTTGTAGTCCTTCTTGGATCTTCTGGGGCAGGTAAATCAACTTTACTAAGAACAATAAATCAATTGAATCCATTAACTTCAGGAGAGTTAGATTTTTTTGATTTAGGAAAAATAAGAAATAAAAAAGATCTTCAGAATTTAAGAAAAAAAACTGGGATGATATTTCAACAACATCAGTTGATTGATAGAAATACTGTTTTCCAAAATGTTTTAACTGGTCGACTTGGATTTCATTCACTACTAAGAAGCATTTTACCTCTTCCAAAATTTGATCAAGAACTTGCTCTCGATTGTATAGATAGAGTTAACCTCTTAGACAAAGCGCTTGTAAAAGTAAAAGAATTAAGCGGAGGACAACAACAAAGAGTTGGAATTGCTAGAGCTTTAGCTCAAAATCCTTCGTTGATTTTGGCAGATGAACCAATAGCTAGTCTTGACCCAAAAACTTCCCATCAAGTTTTATCGATGCTTAAAGATATTTGTAAGAAAGATAATATATCCGCATTAACTAGTCTTCACCAAGTTGATTTTGCTAAAGAATATGGAGATAGAATCATTGGCTTAAGTCATGGGAAAATAGTTTTTAATGGTAAATCAGATCAACTTTCAGACGAGATTTTAAAAAATATTTATTCATCTTCACCAATAACAGAAGAAATAAATTTTACCTCAAATGAAGTGGTAATGGTTTAAAACCACTTCATTAAAAAAACTTAAACAAAAAAATGAAACTTAAATCTCTTTTAAGCGTTTTTACTATTTCTATTGTGGCGCTTACTTCAGCATGCTCTACGAAAAATGCTGGACCAAGTTCTGATCCTGATAAGTTAATTGTTGCATTAATTCCTGATGAAAATGCTGCAACCGTTATCCAAGATAATCAAGGTCTAAAAGATTACTTAACTGAAGCCTTTGATAAGGAAATAGAGTTAGTTGTTACTACTGATTATTCTTCAATGATTGAAGCAGCTAGAAACGATAGGTTGGATTTAGCTTACTTTGGACCTTTATCTTATGTTTTAGCTAAAGCAGTAAGTGATATTGAACCTTTTGCAGCAAGGATTAAAGGAGGAACTAAGACTTATAATTCCTGCATAATTGGAAACACTAAAAAAGGTGTTACTAGTTTTGATGATATCAAAGGCACTACTTTTGCTCTTGGAGATCCAGCTTCAACCTCTAGTAGATTATTCCCTGAGTTAACTCTTGCTGAAAATGGACTTACTAAAGGCAAGGATTTTCAAGGAGTTTTTCTAGGATCACATGATGCTGTTGCCTTAGCAGTTCAAAATGGAAATGCTCAAGCAGGAGGAATGGCATGTCCGATTCTTAAATCCCTAAAGAAGAAAGGAGTTATTGACCCTTCTAAAGTAACAACTATTGCTCAATCTTCTCCTATTCCTCAATATCCATGGACAATGCGTTCAACTTTATCTCCTGAATTAAAAGAAAAAATAAGAGTTACTTTCTTAGATCTAGATAGTGACAAAGTCCTCAAACCTTTTAACGCTGATGGTTTCGCATCTATAACTGATAGTGATTATGACGGTATTAGAAAAGCAGGCAAACTTCTAGGTCTTGATCTTTCTAAGTTTGTTAAGTAAAAAATCACTTTAAAAATACAAATAAAAAAATTATTAAATGGATAAATTCAAAAGAATTTTAGAGGTCGAAAGGAGGACTTGGAAAAAACAATTTTTCAGGGTTCTCATAATTTTGATATTTGTATTTTCTTCTTTAGCAGTTGTAGGTCTTTTCGATTTTGAAAGGATAAGTACAGGTATTCCGGCAGTTTTAAAATTACTGCCGGAAATGTTCCCTCCTGATTTCTCAAGAGCTGGAACTTGGTTTAAACCTTTAATAGACTCTTTGGCAATGAGTATCGCAGGAACTTCGATTTCTGTTTTTTTATCTTTACTTCTATGTTTTTGTGCTGCAAGAAATACAACTATAAATCCAATTGTTTACAACTTAGCAACACTAATTTTAAACGTCACAAGAGCTGTTCCTGAATTAATTTTAGGTATTATTCTAGTTGCAATGATTGGCTTTGGTGCTCTACCGGGGACATTGGCATTAGGTCTTCATTCTGTTGGAATGTTAGGTAAATTTTATGCTGAAGCTATTGAGCTTTGTGACAAGGAACCTATAGAAGCAGCTAGAGCTTCTGGCGCAAGTGATCTACAAGTTATTGTGCATAGCATTCTTCCTCAAGTTTTTCCTGCTATGGCTGATGTTACTTTTTATAGATGGGAATACAACTTTAGAGCTTCAATGGTTGTGGGCGCTGTAGGGGCTGGTGGTATAGGTTTAGAGATCATAAGTGCTTTGAGGATAATGGATTATGCTCAAGTATCAGCTTTATTAATAGTAGTTTTAGTCGTAGTAACTGTATTAGATAGCATGAGTAACTATCTCAGGAAATCAGTATCTGAATAATTCTCATTAAATGAAGAAGGTTGTTATTTCCAATAAAGTTCATACTGAAGTTATTGAGTTATTAGAAAAAAAATTTGAAGTAATTAGTAACCAAAATGATAAACCTCTAACTTATGAAAAATTAAAGTTCTTATGTAAAGATGCACATGGTGTGATGGTATTCATGCCAGATAGAATTGATAAGAACTTTTTAGATAATTCAAAAAATTTAGAGATCATCTCTGGAGCACTAAGAGGATTTGACAATATTGATTTGGAAGAGTGCATAAAAAGAAATATTAAATTTACAATGATCCCAGATTTACTTGCTTCGCCAACAGCAGAGTTAACGTTGGGACTTCTTATTGGTTTATCAAGAAATCTACTAATAGGTGATGAATATGTTAGATCTGAAAAGTTTAAAGGTTGGGAACCAAAATTCTTCTCAAATGGGATTGAAGGGAAAAATGTTTGTCTTCTGGGTATGGGTAAATTAGGGGTTGAAGTAGCTAGGAAGATTAAAGGTTTTAATGTAAAACTTTTTTATCATGATTTACAAAAATTAGATTCAATAGATGAACAACAACTAAACACCAAATATCTGGAATTAAATGAAATTTTTGAGAAGGCTGATTATTTGGTTATTCTTTTACCTTTGAAAAACGATACTTACCATTTTATTAACTTTGAAAATATTTTAAAAATAAAAAAAAATTGTTTAATTATTAATACTTCAAGAGGTTCTGTAGTAGATGAGAGTGCAATTGCACAAGCAATTAATTCTGGGCACATAGGAGGATATGCTTCAGATGTCTTTGAATTTGAAGATTTATCGATAAAAGATAGACCAAAAAAAATTAATCAGGAATTATTAAATTTAAAAGATAAGACTTTTTTTACTCCTCATCTTGGCTCGGCAGTTGATGAAGTTAGACTTTTTATTGAATTAGAAGCTGCTCAAAATATTATCAACTTTTTATATCATTAATAGTTTTATACATTTTTATATAAGAGATATTTTCTTTTTTGAAATAATCACCTTCAGATAAAAAACCGAATTTTTCATAAAACATTTGGGCTTTTTTTCTAGAAAATAAATAAATATAATTTATGTTTTTTAATTCTAAGAAAGAAATTGAATGACAAATTAATTTAGACCCAAATCCTTTTTTTTGATAAGCAGGTTTTGTGGCCATTTTTCTAATTCTTGCTTTATTTTCTCTCATGAAAAGTGAAATTATTGATATTAATTCCTCTTGTTTATATAAACCAAAATGTGTCCCATTTTTATCATCTTCAAGAATACAAAATTCTCTTTTTTTATCTGGCCAAATAGCTTCATGCCTTATGTCAATAGTTTGATTAGAATATATTTTTCTAATTGAAATTGGCATTCTTAATTATCTTTTCTTCTTAAATTTATCTTAATCATAAATGTTTAACATCTTTTTAAGAATTTTATTGAGGTGGAATCAGTTTTGAACAAATTAAAATTAAAATTCGATAATGACGGATTTATAGTTAATGAGAACCTAATAAATCAAAGTGATTTAGAGGCAATTGAAAAATGGATTAGTGAACTTAACGACTCTATAGAGGTTAACCATCATTATGAAAAAACAGTTAATGGTAAAGTGCTTTCAAGAACAGAAAACTTTGTAAGCTCGCATACATCTTTTAGGGAATTTCTTTTAAGTTCATCAATAAAAGATTATTTAACTATGCTATTTGATGATGAACCAATATTATTCAAGGAAAAAATAAATTATAAATACCCAGGGGGAGCTGGATATGCACCTCATCAAGATGCTCCTGCTTATCCTTTTGGGAAAAAACACATAACAATGCTATTAGCTATAGATGACTCTGATATAAATAATGGATGTTTGGAATTTGCAAGAGGTAGAAATAATGAGGGCATAATAAATATTGATGAAAAAGGGTGTATAGATTCACTAACCGCAGAAAAATTTGTTTGGGAGAAGATACCTCTTAAAAAAGGAGGTGCAGTATTTTTTGATTCTTTTGTTCCTCACAGAAGTTCAACAAATAAATCTAGTCGTCCAAGAAGAGCGCTCTATGTTACTTATAATGCTAAAACTGAAGGCGATTTAAGAAAAGATTATTATGACTTTAAAAAGAACTCTCTTAAAGATGGATATGTAAGTTTAATAGGTCACTTTGAAGGAGAAGCAATTAAATGAAATACAAAACTATTAAAAACTTCAAAAACAAATTACAAAATTCTGATAACAATGAATTTGTAGATTTATTATTTGACTTTATTAAGGAGGAAGGAAAAACTAATTATGATGAATCAGTCACTCAATTACAACATTGTCTCCAAACAGCTTCACTCGCTCGCACTGAAGATGGCAGAAGGCATATAGTAATTGCTTCTTTGTTACACGATATAGGTCATCTTCTAATCGATGAAAATGACTCAAAAAATGATTTCTTAAAAAAAGATCTTAACCATGAAAATATTGCTTCAAATTTTTTAAAAGATTTTTTCTCTGAAGAAATTACAGAAAGTATTCGCTTACACGTTGTAGCAAAAAGATATTTATGCTCAATCGATAATTCTTATTATGAAAGTTTATCTAAAGCATCTAAAAATAGTTTTCAGGTACAAGGTGGTGTTTTAAATAAAGAAGAGATTAATGAACTAGAAAATAATAAATACTTCAAAGATGCAGTTCGATTAAGAAAATGGGATGATAGAGGAAAGGTTTCTCTAAAAGAAGTTGAAGAATTAGATACTTATAAAGAAATGATTGTTGCCGAAAGATTAGCTATCTATTAAAAATATATTCATAGCTTATATTTATAGATTCTTTAAGAGAATTGCTTATGAATGATGATTCAATTTTTTCTTTTATAAAGTTCTTTATTTTTATTTTCTTAATAAGTGGAAGGCATATTTTACAATGCAAGGTTGAAATTTTATTATTTTGAACATCACTTTTAGAGATAATGTCAACATAAAAACTTTTTGATTCAATATTATTCTTTTCTAGAATTATTCCAAGAGTTGTTGAAATACAAGAAGCTAAAGATGCAGACAATAGATTTGAGGGTTTAGTCTGTTCGCAAGAATCATGTAAATTTCTATTCGAATTTGTTTTTATTTTTAAATGATTTTCAAGGATAATTTCACTCTCAAATTCACCTAAATATTTCGCCTTAATTGACATATAAAAATAGTTATTATTAAGAGCTTATTATGGATAAATTAAGTTAAGATTAAGGCCAAAAAATTTTGCTAAATTTAATAATTGATTAAAAAATTTTAAATGAAATTTTCTGATAGATATCTAAGTATTTGGGTTTTATTAGCAATGTGTATTGGATCTTTATCCGGTTATTTATTTCCTAATTTATCTCAATTTATAGGGGGATTAGAACTCTCAAGAATAAATCTTCCAATAGCAATTCTTATCTGGGGAATGATTTTCCCAATGATGTTATCAATAGATTTCAAGTCAATAATAAATTTGAAATATAAGATTAAAGGATTTTCTATTATCCTTTTTATTAATTGGTTAATAAAACCAGTTTCAATGGCAATCATCGCAGCTTCTTTTTTATATTTTTTATATGGTAAGTTGATAGATCCTGTACTTGCTAAAGAATATGTTTCTGGAATGATTCTATTAGGAATAGCACCATGTACAGCAATGGTTTTTGTCTGGAGTAATCTAGCTAAAGGCGATCCTTTATTTACTTTAATACAAGTAGCTATTAATGATCTAATATTAATTTTAGCCTTTCCATTATTGTCAAAAATTCTTTTAGGATTTAATAGTATAGATATCCCGTTAGATACTGTTTTCGGTTCTGTAATAATCTTTATTTTGGTACCACTTTTTCTAGCAATATTTTTAAAAGATAAAATCTATAGCGAAAAAAGAATAAAAATTATTTTGAATAAAAGTAAAAGTTATTCGTTGTTTTTTTTAATTCTTACAGTCTTTTTATTATTCTTTGTTCAATCAAAATCTATATTACAAAATCCTATTCATATAATCTTAATTTCAATTCCATTAATAATACAGACTCTTTTTATTTTTTATTTAACTGCTTTTTCAATGAAGTTTTTTGGGCAAAAGTATTCTATTTCCTGTCCAGGCTCGATGATAGCCGCTTCAAACTTTTTTGAACTCGCAGTAGCTGTATCGATAACTCTTTTTGGTGTTAATTCAGGAGCTGCTTTGGCTACCATAGTTGGGGTACTAGTAGAAGTTCCTTTGATGCTTTATTTAGTAAATATTTCTAAGTCTTCCAAAATATTATTTATAAAGTAATATTTTCTTCTTCAAGTTTTTTCTTTAGTTCTAGTGGCATATAAGTAATATCTTTTTTAATTGCATCTAAAGCATCATTATACTTTTCAGGATCAGATAAAAGGGTTTTTATCAAGTTGTATTGACTTTCTATTTCTTGAGCGGAAAATTTACTCATTTTAAAAACTTATTAGTTTTGTTATTCTATACTTTCTGTCAATATATTTTTCTACATGTGAGGATATAGGTTAGGTATAAAATGTACTTAGCCTATACCTCCAAAAGTAGGAATATTATTTCCAATATTTAAAGTAAGGTCTCCCAACCTTTTCAACGATTTTTGTCCTTTCAATTTTTCCTTCAGTAAATAGTTTTATACATATCCTTCTTGCATGTTCAAAATTACATTTAAATTTTGCCGACAATTCCTTATATGTATATTCATGCGTTTCTTTAGTCAAAAACTTTAAAAATTTATCACTTAATTCATTTTTCTTTGTTGGTAGAAGATCACCACAATCGGCATCAATTAATTTAAAAGAGTAATCTTCTTTATTACCCTGCAATTTCCATTTAGTACCTTTCTCACAATGTCATCTTGATTATCAGCATCAAAATCAATTTCCAATAAAACTACACTTCTTTCGCCAGTTAAGTATCTGAAAGATACTCTAGTTAAAAGCCTTCCTTTGCTTTTTCTTCCTTCTACACTCCAGCCATGACCAACCTGACTTTTTAAGTAGGTGCGGAATTGCTTTAGAACAGACCCAGAAAGCATGCTACAACTTGTAAATCTCTAGGTGCATTTTAAGGTGCAGATTTCAATAATCAAACGCTATAAAGTACTATAGGAATTACGGACGTTACGAAAGAAATCTTTGGATTGATCGATATGACTGACGTTTCGAGGTTTGGGGCCATAGCTCAGCTGGTAGAGCACCTGCATGGCATGCAGGGGGTCAGCGGTTCGAGTCCGCTTGGCTCCATTGGGACTTTTTGTTTTAAAAAAATTAATTTGAACAATTTAAAAAGAATTATAAGTTTATAAGTTTACTTATTTTTAAATTTAACCTTACATTTGTACCTCCGATTATTTTTACCACCAAGAATTAAATTTATTTTTTTTATTAGATTCTCTCTCAAATGAATCACAACTTCCTACAGGTGTATTTTTTAAAGAATAATCAAGAGTCTGATAATCGCATAAAAGTTCTTGACTCTGTGGAGCAGATACAAATTTATTTAAATTAAATATGTTAATTGTAGATTTAATACTAAATGTAAATAAAAGTATTGATGTAGTTAATGATAAAAAATTAATTACTAGGAATTTTTCTTTTAAATTATTTTTTTTAAAATAATTTTTGGCATTTCCTAGACTCAACAAAACTAATATTGGAGTAAAAAAATAAATCTGGTAAAAACTCTGTTGTCGAAAAGAAAGAATAACGAAAAGAATTAATAAGCTAAAAAAAGAATAATCTAATAATGAAAAATTTTTTTTATTTTTAATCAATACCAAGAATCTAATAATAAAACAAATTTTTAATAATAAGATAATTAAGAAAACGAAATTACCTGGCCAAGACAAGCTAATTGAATATTCTTTAATAGAAATTATAAAATCTTTTGCATGAATCAATAAATTTATATTTCCATCAGATAAAGAACTAAATGGAAATAAAAATGAAGGGAATGCAGTTATTGATCTTCTCCAAACATTAGGAGCAAGGATTTCAAAAACTAAAATTTGTATCATAGAAAGAAAAAATAAATATTTCAGAAAAACAAATTTATTTATTTTTTCTTTTGCGCTTATAATCATTGAAAATATTAATCCTGCATTAATAAATGACCAAAATGGAAGATTTACAATATAAACAGCACCAAACTTATTAAATTCTTCGCTTGATATTATTATCCAAGGTATCCCTGACAGAAAAAATAATACAAGAAGGGTTGAAATATTTTTTCTTATAATAATTTTGTTTATTTGTCTATAGTAATCTAATTTTTTAATTTTTATAAAAAAAATAATGAATAAAAAAATAAGTGGATAAAGCAATAAAATTTGTTGTTTACAAAAAATAGAGGCATAAAAAAATAATGTGATTATTGTTGAGTTTAAATTAATAAAATTATTATTTTTAATTTTATTCAACTCTTTACAAGTAAGTAAAAGATATAAAAACATAAAAAAC
Source organism: Prochlorococcus sp. AG-355-M18 (assembly GCA_003280725.1). Classification (GTDB taxonomy): domain Bacteria; phylum Cyanobacteriota; class Cyanobacteriia; order PCC-6307; family Cyanobiaceae; genus Prochlorococcus_A. The sequence goes on from QCED01000010.1 coordinate 20,759, forward strand.
ATTCCAATATTTTCATGTCTAATATCACTCACCAAATTTAAATTTGCACTAGATAAGCAGAGAATATAAGTTGATAAGATTATAGTTTTTTTATCAACTTCAAGTTGTTTAAGAAGAAAGAAAAATATTAGAGGCAAACTTGCTGTAATTAATGTATTTTCAATTCTGGAAAAATATATTATTTTATCTATTACTTCTATTGGTACTGCACCATATTGATCAATAAATTGGATTGCTGAGCTTCTGGATAAAATAAAAAACTTTATTAAAAAACTTACTGGCCAATATGCTCCAGGATGATCTGCATAACTTGGTCCAAGACCTTTAAATAATCTTATCGATTGAGAGACCCATAAAAAATCTTGATCAGGATTTGAAAAATATGGTCTATTAATTCCCAACCAACCTACTATTAAAGAAGGTATGGAAAAAACAACTATGTAAAATTCTCTTTTTATTATAAATTTAATCAAATTTTGCATTTAAAGATTCTAAATTAATTTTTTAAATTTTTTTTTTTACATAGATTAGATTTAAAAAGAATATTTAACATTTTAAGAGGTCTAAAATAATTTCCAAATTTTTATTTAGTAAATTACTTGCGATGTAACAGGAAAGTTAAACTTGGATTTCGCATTTAGATCTTGTAATTCTACAACTACAGATAATCCAGATATTTTCTTTCCTTTTGAATTTATAATATCCGAGACACAATTTACTGTCCCTCCAGTTGCTAATAAATCATCAATAATAAAAAATGTTTGATAGTCACAAAGTGATTTTTCTTGAATTGATAATGTGTTTGAACCATACTCTAAATTGTATGATTTACTTATAATTTCTCCTGGTAATTTTCCAGGCTTACGAGCAACAACTAGAGGTTTTGATAAGTTTAACGATATTGCAGCGCCAAAAATAAAACCCCTAGCATCAATAGCAATAATTGCATCTGAACTTTTAAGAAATTGATTATTTGACATTTCTTTGATTAATTCCGAAAAGATATCAGGATTTCTAAGTATTGGTAATACATCTCTAAAAATTATTCCTTCTTGAGGAAAGTCTTTATAAGAATCAATGGCTAGTTTTAATTTATTATTTTTCATTATTAAGGAAATTGTTCTATATTTAAAAGCATTGTACCTAAAAAGATGAAATCAATAAATATAGGTTTGCTTAGCGCAATGCCTGAAGAAATTGGTAGTACTATTGATAATCTACAAAATGTAACTTTAGAAGAATATGGAGATTTGAAAATTTATCATGGAAAATTAATTAAAAAAGTTCCAAATTACGAATCAGTCTTTATAACTTTAGCTTGGAGTGGATGGGGTAAAGTTAGTGCTGCTAGAGCGATTACAAGAATATTAGCTGGAAGATATAAAATTGATCTAATTATTTTTACAGGTGTTGCAGGTGCAGCAAATAAAAATTTAAATCAATGGGATATAGTCATCGCAAATGAAGTTATTCAGCATGATATGGATGCTCGACCAATTTTTGAAAAATTTGTTTTACCACCTCTTAAAAAATCAAAATTAGAATCGGATAAGATTTTAAAAAATTGGATGTTTAATTCATTAACAAAGAATATTAACAATGGAAATTTAAATAAATTTGGTCGTATAAAAAAGGGTTTAATTGCTACAGGAGATACATTCATTTCCCAGGAAAGCATAATCAAAAAACTTAAAGATGAACTCCCGAATTTGGAGGCTATTGAAATGGAAGGAGGAGCAGTTGCTCAAGTCGCTGAACAAGAAGGGATCCCATGGATAATTGTAAGAGTAATTTCAGATAACGCCGATTCTAATTCAGAGATAGATTTTGATAAATTTCTAAAAGAATATGTTTTAAGTTCTTGGAAACTATTAGATTGTATTTTGTATGATATCCCAAAAATTCAAAATAACTAAATAAGTATTAGAAGAGATTCAATCCTTATGAAAAATATTAATTTGATCAGAGAATTTTGCACTTTTTAATAGCCTATTAATTCCAAAATATCTTCTATAAAAATTAAAATATTAAAGTATTCTTAGCTACTTTATAGAATGATAAGAATAAACAGATATAAATTCACCTGACTGAATTATTTCTAATTAAATAAATTTATTGATTATCTTGTTTTAGGTACCAAAAATCTTCAATAAATAAAGGATACATATTTTTTTAAAATCTATATATTCTTCATTGTTAAAATCTTCAGTTTTGAAAGATGGTGTTGGACAAAAAGTCAACTTCCCAGCCTTGAGATTTTAGCAACTTGTAAGAATGATGATTTTTCAAAAATTTTACTTTTAAAAGTCTTCTTAAACAAGTACGATAATCAACTGATGTATTGAATCTTCTCAATAAAGTCGATCTTTTATCAATTGGTATATTACATTTATTTTTTAAATAATCAAAATCTAATTTATAGTTTTCATGCAAAATATCAATGACAGAAAAGTCTTGGTAGTAGTTTTTTTTCTCTTTTGGATTTTTTGAATCATAAAACTTCATATGGAAATCAAACCTTTCTTTATAGTTAGATCCCTGATGAATAATTAAAGGGTCAAATATTAATGCAGTACCAATTTCTGCGTTCATTTCATAATAAGAATTTTTTGGTGGAGAGAGAGGAAACGGGAATTTCCTTATTGCCTTATCAATTGCCATATTTGGAATAATTGAATTAGTACCACCGAATTCAAATTCTTTTTTTAAGATTCTAAATCCTTTTTGAGGTAATAAATTAATGCCAACTAAAACAATATTTCTTGAATTTGAATCTAAATGGATTTCCTCTAAATTAGTTGAATAGTCCCTATGCCAGTTACCTCTATATTTATAATTTCCCATACAAAATAATCTTGCTAAATCGCAACATGGGTTATCCCAATTCATTAATGACCTAACTAAAGAACCAATTTTTGCTTCACTAAAAAATATTTTTATAATTTGGGGACAAATATCTTGATTAAAAGGAAGTTCTATTGCAGCGATATTTTTATTAAATAAATGATCGTAATATATTCTTCTTACTTTATAGTCCTTTTTTAATGAAATAAGCTTCATTTCCCTTACTCCTTTTAAAGCTTTATTAATCAAGTCTGCATTAATTTTTAGGTCTACTACTGTCCATCCCCTTTGTTCAAATTCCAATTTATTTTTTTCAGTAAGTCTTGAATCATATAGAAAGTTTTTCATAAAAAATATTTATTGAAATAGTATCACTTATTTAGATTAATATCTTAGTAAAGGATGTAAATATAATAAATAATAAAGTACTGGATTAATTATTTAAATTTTACTTTAAAGAATAAAGTCAAAAATATTATTTCTCCTTTTTAGATCAGATTTATTTAAATAAACAAATTTTTTATTCAATAATTTCTCAACCTTTCTAAGCTTTGAGTATTTTTTTATATTTTTTGGGATTTGAAAATTACTACTATAATAAGAACTAAAATGATCGTACTTAGATAAGCCATAACTCATACTTGGGATATTGTGATTAATAGCTTCCTCTAAAGTGGTAGAAGAAAGAGCAATCAAACAATCACTTTTGCAAATATCTTCTGATATTTTTTTTGTTTCTGATAGTTCAATTATGTCATCAAATTTATTTAAAATTTCATTTTTAATTCTTGCATTTATCTCGTGATTAACATCTCTTATTCTTAATATTAGTTTAACTTTAAAATCTAATTTTCTTAGTTGATTTGCGAGTTTATTAATACTATAAATATATTCAAATGATGATTCAAAATAATGTCTCCTACATCCTAGTTGCTTTACAGTTCCTGCACTTAAAATATTCAAATATTTAGAATCATTAATATTCTCATTTTTTTTAAAGTTAATTGGTTTAATCTTATTAAAAAAGAGATTTTGACTAGTTAAATAATCATCAGAAAATTTTGATTGAGAATATATATTTATATTCGGAACTTTACTTTTTATCATACCTACCGCTAGGCTTTCACAAGAAATTACACTCGGCTTATCTAATTTTTGTAAGGTATGAGTACCGTGTGAGATAAGATGTTGTTTTTGCTTAAGTTTATATAAGATGAAACTTAAAGAATTTAAGTTAGGAAATCGGTTAGTATGGAAAACTCCTTGAATTTGATTATTTCCACATTTTTTAAATAATTTATAATTATAAAGCTTATATCCGCGGTAAATATTTATATATCTCTCAATATCGTTTATTAAAAAACTTAAATAATCTAATCCTATTGAACGGTTCTCAATAGTATGATTTTTTAATTTAATTTTTTTTTCAGATAAAATTGGTAAAATAAAAAATTCGTTTATAAATCTATTTTTAAAGAATAAAATTGAAAATATCTGCTTAAAAAGTATAAAGAACATTATTGAAATTTTCTGAGATTCGTTGAAAACAATTATATTTTTTTTCCTTTCCCTTAATTCAAGAAAAATATTAGGCATAAAATATGATTTATTATTTGAAAGTAAATAGAATGGTTTTTGATTAATTAATTGATTTATCAAATGAACCTGAAATTTTGAAAGAAATTTTTTAATAAAACTATATTTATAGTTAGTAAATTGAATAAGATGATTGTGTATATTTCCTTTTTCTTTTGAGTATTTTGCTTCAATGCCAATAATTAAACTATCTAAACTATAAAAATTTTTCCATTTACTTTTAATCAATAATTTATAAATATTAGATTTTGGCAAAATATTCTTAAGATAAAGATAAATTGATATTTTTACCTCAAGGTATGGCATTAAGATTTCTGTCACAAATTTTTTTTCTTTATTTTTAACTGATTTATTAACTAAGCTAATAATTTGATTAAATATTTTTTGACTTTCTAATACCTTTTCAGATGCTAATTCATAACTCTTTATTGGATCAGGATATAAAATCTTTAATTTTTTTCTATTTCTAACCATAGGGCATAAAGAAAAACAAATATTATTTAAATTTTTTATTTGATTTATATCGTTTTCTCCAGAGAGAATATACAAAACTTCTTTCATTATCAAAAGTATTTTTTGAATAATAATAAATTTTCTAAGAATCTACAAACTGTAAATCAAAAATTATTCTATCTTTAGTAATGAATTCTATAATAGAAACATACAATTCTCAGTGTTTTTGAATTATTAGAATAAAGAATTTTTAAGAAAGTTCTTAAAAATATATAAAAAATATATTTTAAAAACTTTTAAAATAAATTTTGACAGTTTAAAAATAGAAAAAGATTTTCAAATTAAATTTAATAATTGATTACTTAAATTTGAATAATTAAACAATCCCATTAAATTATCTTCACTGATATTATATAAAATTTTCTTTCTATTTATAATTTCAGATTTAGAAAGAGGTTTAATTTGATCTAATATTTCTACTAGTTTTTTATTGGAGTTAAAAAATCTAGCATCAGGGAATAATTCTCTATTTATATCTATATCGCGTAATATTAAAGGTATATCATAAAGATTAGCTTCTAACGCTGGGATCCCAAAACCTTCGTATTTAGAAGTTGAAACATAAGCTGAAGAAAAAAGTAAAAGCGAGCAGAGATGATTTTGCGAAAGTTCCTGGAAATAGTTAATGTTAGATAATATTTTTTTGCTCTTTGAATTTGTATTAATATCAATTAATTCTTTAATTTTTTTGTCAGAAGGGTAACCAACCAAATTAATATTAAATTGATTCTTAGTTTTTGATAAAGCTTCTAATAAGTCAGAATGAAATTTTCTTGGTGATAGAGTGGCTATATAAATTATATTTGGCAAATTAAAATTTATTGAATTAGAAATAAATTTATTATTTTCTATATTTTTTTTTCTCGCTAAATAATTAGAACTTTTAATAAAATCACTAGTTACTGAATTATATATATATGAAATATTTTTTTTCCTGCTTGATAAATTTCTTATAGATTTCATAGATGAATTACTTACGGTGATTATATTCGCATAATTTTTTATAAAGAGTAGGAAAAATTTATAAAAAAAGGAATTGTGCCTTGCAAAATTTTTATTTGTCCAGCTCACATCATGTATTTGTATAAAAACTTTTTTGTTAAATAATGCAATTATTGAAGGATTAAAATCAGTTATGAAATAATAATTTCTTACTAAGCAATAATAAAAAATAAGAGATTCAACTTTAATAAATTTAACTACTTTATAAAAAATCTTTAGTAATCCGTAACTATTTTTCCCTTCATAGAGTTTAATTAACTTAACTTTTACATTAATTCTTTTAATTAGTTTTTCTAAAAGTAAATATCTATTAAATGCTCCACTTATGCCATTATAATAGGGATAAAGAAGAATTATTTTTTTTGTTTTTCTTCTTTTATATAAAATCAAACTAAAAATTATAACTAACTTTTAATCTACCCTTTTAGCTTAATACATGCAACGAGATCATTTATAAATGATTAAGTTTTTATATTCTATATTCTATAAACTTTGATAGTAATAATATTAATCAATAGGATGTAAATTATTCAATAAAAACTCCTTAAATATTTCTTTTACGAATTAATATTCAATACTCTAGTTACAAAATCCGAGTAAAATGATATAAAGAAAAATAGACTTCAAGAACTAAAAATGAATTTTAAATTTGATTAATATTTAAATTATCTTCTTAAATTCATCTGAAAAGCGCTTAATTATGAAATGAAAAAAGTTCTTCTTGTATCAAATTATTACTCATCTTATATTTCGGCTGGAACATCGAAAAGAACTAAAGATATAAAAAATGGTCTTTTAGCGCTTGGTTGGGAGTGTATGGTAGTAACTATCAAGAGGAGGGGACAACCTCTCAACAAAGAGCCTGATAAAAATCAAATTATTGCCCTAAAAACATTATCCGAAAGATATCCAATACCACTTTTTAATAATAAAAAATTATATAAATTAATAGAAAAAAGCGATATCGTTCACATTATAGATCATTGGTCTATGCTTAATTTACTCTCGATTTTATTTTGTTTATTATCTAAAACTCCCTATACTTATTCTCCTTGCGGGGCTCTTAAACCATTAGGAAATAATATCATTATAAAAAAATTATATAATTTATTTTTTTTAAAAATAATCTTTAAGAATGCCTCATGTTTTTTTGCAGTTACATATAAAGAATTAAATGAAATTAAAAATATATCTAAAAACAAAGTAAATACTTACTTGCTTCCCAACGGAATATGGGCAAAATCAGAAAATAGTTCGTCTAATATAAAAATTGTTAAAAATTCTTCAAAATACGAACTTCCAAATAAATATATTTTATTTGTGGGAAGATTAAGCATAATTAAAGGCCCCGACATTTTACTAAAGGCATTTCTAAAAACACAAATAAAAGATGAATATGGATTAGTATTTGCAGGCCCAGACGATAATATGCTTTATAAAATGTCGAAGAGTATAAAAAAAAGCAGCCATAGAAAAAAAATATTTTTTTTAGGAGCTGTTTCTGCTCAAGAAAGAGATTTATTAATGAAAAATGCAATCTTAACAGTTATTCCCTCAAGGAATGAAGCCATGTCTATGGTGGCCTTAGAAAGTTCTTCTTTAGGAACTCCTTTTCTAGCCACAAAAAACTGTGGTCTTGATGATTTTAAAAGAAATTCATCTGGTTTTATTTGCGAAGGTGACTATAAATCTATTTCAATCAATTTAGATATCCTTTTGAAGGATCCTGAGTATCTAAAAATAATAGGTGAAAATTCACTTAAATATGTATTAAAAAATTATAGCTGGGAATCAATAATTGAAAAAATGAGTTTTTATTTGGATAAATTTAAAAAATAGAATACTTATTATTAAGTAAATTTTAAAAAATTAAAATTTCTAATATTTAGTAAATAATAATTAATTAAGAGATTTTTTTAAATTTCTAATTTTTATATAAATAATAAAGTTTAAAGAAATATATAAAAATAATTTAGAAATTATTATATATTTTAAAAAACATTATTTCATATCTACTCGAATAACTATTATGCCTCAAGTCAACGCATTCATAGGTTCTAGACTTGGTTCCACAAGATTAAAATTTAAAAATTTACTACTGCTTAACAATAAACCGCTTTTCACATATCTAACTAATAGTGCATTAAAGAGTTCAAAAATTGAAAATCTTTATTTAAATACTGATTCAGATTATTTAATAGAAATAGCAAAAGATATATTTGAAGACAATCTAAAATATTATGTCCGTCCAGCATCTCTAGGATCTTCCAAAGCTAAATTAGATGACTTCGTTTATGATTTCATGCTTAAATTCCCTAATGAATTGACTATATTTTTTAATCCATGTTGTTTATTTCTTAAAACTGAAACTATTGATAAAGCAATAGATTACTTTATAAAGAAAGATTTGGACTCCCTCTGCGCAAGTAGAGTTGCACAAACTCTTTGCTTCTTAAAAAATAAACCAATAAATTTTTCTTTTGAAACTAGTCAGCCTAGGACACAAGATCTTGAACCTATACATTGTCAAACTTGTGCTTTTTTTATTTGGAAAACTAAAACTTTTTTAGAGTCATATAAAAAAAATAAATCGGGTAATTTTTGTGGAAAATTTGAATCATATGGACTCTCAACAATTGAAGCTATAGATATAGATAATGAGGAAGATTTTCTCATAGCAGAAAACATATTGCTTGGTAAAGAAAGAAAATTCAAGTTTAAATATCACAAAAGTGTAGAAACTTTAATTAAAGAAGGCAAAATTAAACCTAATTAATATATTAAGTAAATTCATAAATATCAATTTTAAAAAGATTTTTTATAATCAAGAAAGTTATTGAAATTGAATCAAATAGAATTCCCAATTTTCTTTCAAAAAAAAGAATTTTAAAGTATTTCTTAATAAGAAGATATAAAAATTAAGATTCTGATTTTCAGTCCCTAACGTAAAATATAATTACATAATAAGAGAATAAATAAAGATTATATGGCCTTTTTAGTAACTGGTGCAGCAGGCTTCATTGGATATCATTTTTGTTATAAACTTTTGGAAAAAGGTGAAGAAGTTATTGGATTTGATAATTTGAATAATTATTATGATGTCAATTTAAAAAATGATAGAATAAAACAATTAAATTTAAAAGCTTCAGAAGATAATGGTATTTTCCAATTTATTAAGGGTGATCTTAAAAATAAAGAAGATTTAAAAAAAGTTTTCAATTTTGATTTTAAGTCGGATTTCGAAAAGAAACTTTCTAATATCTCTCATGTTGTTCATTTAGCAGCACAAGCAGGTGTTAGATATTCAATTGAGAACCCAGCAGCTTATGTTGAATCTAACCTAGTCGGTTTTTGCAATTTGATTGAAGAATGCAAAATAAATAAGATTAAACACTTTGTTTATGCAAGTAGTAGCTCAGTATATGGTGGGAATAAGGATATTCCATTCAATGAATCAGATAATGTTAATAAACCTATCAGTTTATATGCGGCAACTAAAAAATCAAATGAATTAATTGCTCATACCTACAGTCATCTTTTTAATCTGCCCACAACTGGATTGAGATTCTTCACAGTTTATGGACCTTGGGGTAGACCAGATATGGCACTTTTCAAGTTTACAGATTTAATTATGAAAAATAAGCCAATTAGAGTTTTTAATTTTGGCAATATGATTAGAGACTTTACTTATATTGATGATGTTATTGAAGCAATGTTTCTTATAGTAAATAAATTACCTTCTGCAACTAATCACAATATCGCAAATAAAAAAAATTATAAGAAAGTTGATATTTTAGCTCCTTATAAGATATTTAATATTGGCAATTCCCAACCAAAAAACTTGAAAGACTATATAGAGTCAATAGAAAAACATCTAAAGCTAAAAGCCAAAATCATCCTAGAAGAAATGCAACCTGGTGATGTAGAAGCTACTTATGCAAACACTAATTCTCTTGAAGAGTGGATTGGCTTTAAACCAAATACATCAATAGATAAAGGTATTAAAAACTTCATAGATTGGTATATTTCTTACTATAAACAAAAATAATTCAAAGAATTGTATAAATCTAAGTTACCTAAATTGAATAATTGTAATGTTGGAATTATTGGTCTGGGTTATGTTGGTTTACCATTAGCACTTAAAATTGCAAATCAAAAACAGTGTTTAGTGACTCAAAAAAAAACTAACAGGAAAGTTATTGGATACGATATTGATAAAATTAGAATTGAAGAATTAAATAGAGGTATTGATAAAAAAAATATATTTTCAAAAAAAATAATTAATGATACTAAAAATATAATTTTTACACATAAAATGCACACTCTCATGAGAAGCGAAGTTTTTATTATTACAGTACCTACTCCAATTAATATTAAAAACGAACCAGATTTATATTTTTTAAAGGAAGCCTCTAAAATTGTAGGGGAGTGCATTAAAGGTCAAAATTACAAAGGTAGAAATCCTATAATTATATATGAAAGCACTGTTTACCCTGGAGTAACTGAAGAAATCTGTGTACCATTGATAGAGCAAATATCTGGCAAGAAATATAATTGTGAAAAATATACAAATTCTTTTTACTTAGGATACAGCCCTGAAAGAATTAATCCTGGAGATTTGAAAAAAACTATAGATTCAATAACAAAAGTTACAAGCGGATGTAATAAATATATAGCCAATTGGATTGATAGTTTTTATAAATCATTCATTTCTGCAGGTACTTTTAAAGCTAGTAATATCAAAGTTGCAGAGGCAGCAAAAATTATCGAAAATACTCAAAGAGATATAAATATTGCCTTAGTAAATGAACTTTCTATTTTATTTAAAAAGCTAAATATCAACACAAATGAGGTTTTAGATGCCGCAAATACAAAATGGAATTTCCAAAGATACTCTCCCGGTCTTGTTGGAGGCCATTGCATAGGCGTTGACCCATATTATTTAACATTTAAAGCAAAAGAAATTGGGTTAAATACCAAATTAATATCTGCCGGTAGATCAATAAATGACTACATGCATGAATATTTTTTTGAACAGGTTTTAACTAAGTTAAAGAAAAGAGAGAAAACATTAAAGTATGAGGATATTTTGCTTTTAGGCCTATCTTACAAATCAAATTGTGGTGACATAAGAAATTCCCAACTAATTTCACTAGTGAAAAATATCCAAAAGAAGAAAATGAAAATTACAATTGTCGATCCCTTGGTAAATAAAAAAGAAGTTTTTAATGAAATAGGATTAGAATCATTAGATATAATTCCTAAATTAAAAAAATATTCAGTAATAATTTTTGCTTTGTATCATAAAGAATTCGAGAAATTAGGAGTAAGAGAATTATCAAAGATATCCCAAAAAAACACAATTATCTTTGACTTAACAAACAAACTTTCCGGAGAAAACGTATTTAATTTATAGAGAAATGATAAGGGATATTTGGAAAAATTACTATAGGTATATAAAGGTATCTGGTAAAGCAAGTAAATTAGCTGTAGTTTATGGAATTGTCGGGGCTTTTTTAGAAACTTTTTCAATATATCTACTAGCAAACTTAATAACAAACCTAGGTAATAAAACAAACAATATTAATATTAGATTTTTAGATTTGAGTAACTTAACTAAAGAAATATATTTTATATTCATCATTTCTGCAACTTTTGCAGCCTTTATTTATTATCTATCTAATAAAAATATAATAAGAGCAAAGTGTCTTATAGAGAAATTCATAAGACAAGAAATAACAGATCTTACTCTCAATATAAAGTGGGAATATTACCTCCAAATAAGTCAGGGTGATATATCAAAATCAATTATTTCAGAGGGACAAAATATATCGGAAGGATATATGTATTTCTTGCAAGCAATTACATACTCATTAATTGCAATTACATACTTTATTGCTTGCTTAATATTTGTACCCAATACATTTATTATATTAATAATTTATGCTCTAATTGCTTTTCGAATTTATGTATTTTATTCAAGAAAAGCAGATGAGTTTGGAAAGAATTTATCAAAAATAACTTCCAATATAGGTAAATGGACTGCTGGAATATTTAATAACCTTAAGTATTTAAGGTCTATAAGTAAAGATGAATTAGCAAAAGATGAATCCCAAAAAATATTTCTAAAATTTTCAGATTCATATGAAAAAGCAAGAATTGCAAGCTACAAATCAAAATTCATAACAGAATTACTCACAATAATATTTATCTCTATATCAATATCATTTATCTTTATAACTGGAGGCAATATTTCCAACTTAATACTTTCTTTATCGCTATTTATTAGGATGACACCTAAAGTTTACAACGCTCAAAGTAGGCTTCTAGATTCAGTTGCAATGGTTTCATGGCCAAGGTTATATAATGAAAAAATACAATGGGCAAAGAATCATAGAAACAAAAACCCAAACTCAAAAAACTTTAAATTCAAGGGTAAGATTACTTTTAAAAATGTTTCTTTTAACTATCCAGATAACCAGACAATCTTAAGAAATATAAATCTTGTAATTAATCAAAATGAATGCATTGGGATTATTGGTAAATCTGGGAATGGTAAAAGTACATTATTAGATTTAATTACGGGTATAATCAAACCGATAAAAGGTTCCATATATTTATGTGATGAAGATATAAATAATGTAAACATCATTAGTTGGAGAGAGAAAATAGGAATTGTAATGCAAGAAAATTTTTTTAAAAATGATACCATCGCATCAAATATAGCTTTAGGAGGAGTAATTGATAGAGAAAAAATTAAAAAGTCACTCATAAACGCAAATGCTTGGGATTTTGTAAAAGAACTTTCTAAAGGAATGGATCAGCAGATATTTGATAGAGGTTCAAGATTCTCAGGAGGGCAAAGACAAAGACTTGCTCTAGCAAGAGCATTATATTATGATCCTCAAATATTATTATTGGACGAACCATCTACTGGTCTAGATTCTAAATCTATAAAAGAATTAATATCTTCTATTAAAAACATAAAAGGAAAAATGATAATAGTTTTAGTTTCACATAAAAAAGAATTAATTAGTATTTGTGATAGAGTTTTAAAGCTGGATAAAAATGGTCTAGAACAAATTTAGATGAATAGGTTCTTTAAGAAAAAAGAGATTTTGGATGACTAATATAAAAGGAAGAATGAAATCAGTTTTAATAGTTTCGAACTGTACTTGGTACTTATACAATTTTAGAAAAGAATTACTAAATGAATTAAAAGAAAAAGGTTATACTCTTATATTATTATCCCCTTTTGATGAATATTACTCCAGAATTTCTAAATATTTTGACCATAAAGAAAATTTATTTCTTTCAAGAGGTTCTGAAAATCCATTTTTCGAAATAATTACCATAATTAATTTATTTTTAGCTTATAAAAAGTTTAAACCGGATTTAGTTCATCATTTCACTATTAAACCTTGTATTTATGGAGGTATTATTTCAAGATTTCTAGATATTAAAAATACAATTAATCATGTCACAGGTATAGGGCCATCTTTTTGCTCGTCAAGGATAAAAATAAAATACTTGAATAAAATACTAAAACCTTTTTATAAATATGCTTTTAACAATAAAAAAAATAATATAGTAAATATTTTTCATAATAGTTCAGATAGAGATACTTTTATCGAAAATAGAATTACTACTATTGTAAGTTCGAAAATTATAGAAGGTTCAGGAGTGGATGTTGAATTTTTTACAAATTCATTAATTAATAGAGAATTGAAGATTAATCTTCAAATATTATTTCCTGCAAGAATAATTAAAGAAAAAGGAATAATAGAATTAATATCTGCATGCAAAGAGCTTTGGGAAGAAGACTTTAATTTTATACTTAATATAGCTGGTGATGTTGACTTACAGAACAAAAGTCATCTAAACAAAAAAACCATTGAGTTTTTTAATAAAAATCAAAATATAAGATTTTTAGGCAAATGCAAAAATATGAAGGAAATTTATAAAAAAATGGATCTTGTTATCTTGCCTTCATGGAGGGAGGGGTTATCCAAATCTCTCCTTGAGGCAGCTTCAATGTCTATGCCTATTATTACAACATCTGTTCCCGGATGTAAGGAAATAATTAAAAATAATTATTCTGGTATTGTTGTTCCTGTTAAAGACAAAAATAAGTTAAAAAAAGCTATAAAGAATTTAATAGAAAACCCAAAATTAGCAAAAATGTATGGAGAAAATGCAAGAACTACAGTATGTGAAAAATTCTCAGTCACCAAAATCAATACAAAAATAATCAATATCTATGATCAATTCTTGAAATTTTAAAAATGGTACCTTATATAATCCCATTCGCTTTACTTTCAGTATTAGCAATAAAAGAGAATACGAAGCAAATTGAAAATTTTTTAAATAATAAATATCTTTATTATTTAATTTGTTTATTTTTTATTATTTTTATTGGCCTTAGATATGAGGTTGGCTGTGATTGGAATCAATATAAATTAATGTTCGATAAATATAGTATAGGTTTGGGTGAAATGATTAAACTAAATTTCACTACTCATCATTATTTACATGAATTAGGTCATATTTTTATATCAAAAATATCTAGGGAAAATATATACATCCTTAATTCAATATATGCGATTCTTTTTACTGTTCCTTTATTTTATTTCCTTAGTAGTTTAAAAAGAAAATATTTATCTTTAGTAATTTCTTACCCATATTACATAATAGTTATAGGCATGGGGCCAATAAGACAAGCTGCTTGCATATCAATATTAATGATATCTATCATAATTATTACTCAAAAAAGATTCAAATTACATTTACTTCTAACTTTAATTTCTTTATTAATTCATCAATTCTCACTATTTTTTAATGCCTTATTAATTGGATACTACTACCCTGAATTTATTAAAAAAAAACTTCCAAAAGGATTTATTTTTTTTGTTTTAATAGTTTTAGTAATATTGTCATTCCAAGCACCTTCAATAATTAGGAAAGGATTTTATTACATTACAACACTTGGGACGGTTGTAGCACCAGCAAAAAGCGCAATTTTAATTTGGTTAATAAACTTTTTCCCAGCGATTATATTTCTAAAAAATATTAATAAATTTAATATAAACAAAGATTTAAGAAAAATTTTAATTATTTTTTCTATTTTAGAAATAATTTCACTTCCAATAGTTTTTATAAATTCAGTAATATCATATAGATTATTGCTTTATATTTTTCCAACTAGTATTTATATAACATCCCAAATACCGGACTTAAAATTTTTCAAATTAAAAGAAAATTACATATCAAATTTTATGATCTTTCTTTCTCTATCTTCATTAATTATCTGGATTAAATTTGCTTATCATGCTTCTTGTTGGATACCTTATAAAAATATTCTTTTGAATTAAAGTCTTGGTAAGATTTGCATTTAAAAAATGTAATTTTTTTTACATAAATTTCAATAAAAAGTATGATTAAGTCTATCAAATTTAAAACTAATATTTATGGATAAAATAAGAAAATTATACTTTCCTGAATTAGATGGACTTCGTGCATTTGCAGTATTAATAGTAATAATTAATCACTTCAACAAAGAATTATTACCAAGTGGTTTTTTAGGTGTTGATATATTTTTTTTAATATCAGGATTCGTAATTACATCATCTTTGATTAATCGTGAAGAAAGTAATTTTTGGGAATTCATCACAAATTTTTATACAAGAAGAATAAAAAGAATTTACCCAGCCTTAATCGCTTGTGTAATTCTTACAGGTTTATTTCTTTGCCTTTTTAATGATAATCCTGAATATGAAATGAAGACTGCCTTAACTTCTATTTTTGGACTTTCTAATATCTATTTAATTAAAATTTCAATGAATTATTTTTCTCAATCAGCTGAAATAAATCCATTTTTACATACTTGGTCATTAGGTGTTGAAGAACAATTCTATTTTTTATTTCCGCTATTAGTATGGAATTCAAAATTAAAAACAAGTAAAAAATTCTCTGAAAGCAAACTTTTTTTTAGTATTGGTATTTTTGCAATTTTTTCATTAATATTATTTGTTTTTCTATATCAGAATTATAAAACGATAACTTACTTCATAGTAATAACAAGATTTTGGGAAATAGCTTCAGGAAGCTTATTATTTTTATATTTACAAAAGAAATCTAAATTAACTGAAAAACTTACTAAGATTCCATCTATTCCAATATTTTTAAGCATAATAATAGTCCTATTTTTTCCTTTAAAAAATTTTATTATTTCAACATTATTAATAATTTCTCTAACTTGCATTCTTATAATCTCTCTTAGAAAACAAACAATTGTTTATTCTTTTCTAACCAATAAAAAAATTGTTTATCTAGGTTTACTTTCTTACTCACTATACCTATGGCATTGGCCAATAATAGCGATCAGTAGAATTACCATCGGCATACACTGGTGGTCAATACCTTTTCAAATAATCTTGATTTTAATATTTGCATTTTTATCTTATTTTTATATTGAAAAGCCAATAAGAAAAAACAATCCAAAATTATTAAATAAGAGAAATATTTTTTTTATAAGTGGGATTACTCTCGTAATAGCCACCTCCGGAATCTTCTTAATTAATAAGTTTAACTACTTTTTTTATATAGGTAATAAAGAATTAAATAAATATACTACTGTGTTTAAATATAGAATCAATGGTAAGGAACTTAATGACCAAGTTTGTCAAAATATTCTAGTTTTCAATGGTCAAAGACCTGAATGTATAGTCAAACCTAAAAAAGCGAATTATCCTACTATTCATTTATTTGGAGATAGTCATATGCAACACTATCTTCCACTTTTTGAAAAAATTGCAAGAGAAAATGGATATGGGTATCAGTTTTATGGAAGAAGTGGCTTTCCTATTGGGGAAAGAAA
Source organism: Prochlorococcus sp. AG-355-M18 (assembly GCA_003280725.1). Taxonomy (GTDB): domain Bacteria; phylum Cyanobacteriota; class Cyanobacteriia; order PCC-6307; family Cyanobiaceae; genus Prochlorococcus_A. Next base: position 37,590 of record QCED01000010.1, read on the forward strand.
ATCTATGGGTTCTTTAGTTGATGACAAGCGTATGTATTTTATAATTGATGAGACTATAAAAAAACTATCAAAGAATGATATTTTTCTTATTTCTGAAAGACATGAAAGAAATTTTGCGCCCAACATGTTAGATGGGACTGATAATCTAATTCAATTTTATGAAAAAGATAAGGAAATTACAAAAGAAGATGCTCTAAAAAGATATGAATCATATCTTAAATCAATTTTCAAAAAAATTAATGAGAAAGAAGCACATTTAATAATTTTTCAACCTACCCATTCTTTCAAGGGCATAACTATCCCTGCAAACATTTGCAGACAATGGTTTTCAACTCTAAATCAAATGTGTAAAGAAGGATTATTGGTCAACAGAGAACTATCTTTAAAAAATCTTTTAAATATAAGAGAAATGCATTTAAGAATAGCTACCGATACTAATAATGGTATCAAGATATTTGATCCCTTCCCAATACTTTGTCCTGAAGAAAAATTAGATTGTAGTCAAGTTTTGGAGAAGAAGGTATTGTATATGGATAATGATCACTTATCAGAAGAGGGTGCATTAATAATGTATGAAGATTTCTTAGAATTACTAGAAAATCTATAACTTTAAGAATTCAAAAGATGTTTTAGAGTGTCATGACACATATCAAAAAGATTTCTCCTAGGCTCCCAATCTAATAATTCTAATGCAAGTTTATTATCAGCTACAAGATATGGTTGATCTCCTAACCTTTTTTCTACAAATTCATAATCAAATTGAACATCATTGATTAATTGAAAAGTTTTTATTACTTCGAGAATACTTTTGCCACGGCCTGTTCCTATATTTATCGATACAAATTTGGAGCTATTTTTCTTTAAAAAATGAAAAGTTGCTAGATGGGCATCAGCTAAGTCCATGACATGAATAAAGTCTCTTACACAAGTTCCATCATAAGTTGGCCAATCTTTCCCAAAAACGAGTAGCTTTTCTTGCTCTCCTCTTATGGTTTTTAAAATTGCGGGAAAAAGATTAGAAGACATTGCCTTTGGATTTTCTAATAAATGCCCTGAAGGATGTGATCCAATAGGATTGAAATATCTTAGATTTGCAATACGCCAATTTCTATCACTGTCATAAAGATCTTTCAAAATTTTTTCTATACATAATTTTGTTCTTCCATAAGGCGTGGTGGGTTCAAGAACATCAGTTTCCTTTAAGAGTCTAGAAGTAATTGGTTTATAAACTGTTGCGCTACTGCTAAAAATCAAATCAAAGCATTCATTTTTTTTCATTACCTCTAATAAAGATAATGTACTTGTAATATTCATATTCCAATATTCAAGTGGAGTTTTTATAGAGGAATAAATTGATTTTAAACCAGCAAAATGTATGACAAATTTTATTGATTTATGGGACTTATTATAATCAATAAAAATTTGATCTAACCAATTTTTATTTCTTAAATCTCCCTTAAGAAATTGAATTCTATTATCAATATTCTTATCTTTTTCATAAAAAATTCTTTTAATTTTTTCAATACTATTTTCAAAGCTATTAATTAAAGAATCTATAATTAAAACATTATAGTTTTCTTCTAATAAAGAAATGCAAGTATGACTTCCAATGTAACCAGAGCCTCCAGTAATTAAAATAGTATCCAAAGAAAGAATTAGGCATAGAATTCATATATTACTATAGTAAAAAATTGTTTTTTGAAGATAAAAAACTTTTTTGATTGAAAATAACTCACTATAAATTAGTATTTAATAATACTATTTGAGCTATTGAGTTTCGAATTTATAATTTCTTCTATAATTATTAAAAGAAATTTTTAAGAACCTACTTAATAGAATAAAAAATTACTTAATATTTTTCTAAATGGGAATTGATCTTCTAAAAAAATTTAAGAATTTATTAAATCTTCCTAGATCTATTAAGACATTAATTTCTATTTTTATTGATTTAACCTGCTGCATATTTTCTGTTTGGTTTGCTTATTATTTGAGATTAGGGAACTTTGTTTCACTCTCTGAAAGGGGTTTAGATGCAATGGGCTATGCATTAATTATTTTTTTTCCCATATTTTTTATTTTTGGAATATATAAAAATATATTTAGATACTCAGGATTAAACTCTTTAATAAATGTCTCAAAAGCTATTTCAGTACATGGCTTGTTATATGGAACTCGTATATCTGTATTAGGAATTGAAGGTACTCCAAGGACTATAGGATTAATTCAACCCTTGATTTTATTTTTTTTAATAATTTCTTGGAGAGTTTTAGCAAGATTTTTGCTGAGAACTATAAATAATGAACACTACGTAACGAAAGCTTGTGTAAAAGCTCTAGTTTATGGATCTGGTGAAGCTGGAAGACAGCTTTTTAAAGCAATGCAAGATAGTAAAGAAATATCTATTGAAGGATTTTTAGATGATGATGAAAATAAACAAGGATGTCTTATTGATGAAAAGACCATATATTCTCCAAAAAATTTAATAAATTTAATAAAAAAAAAGGATATTTCACTCATATTGCTCGCTATCCCATCCATACCAAGTAAAAGACGCAGTGAAATAATTAGGAATTTATTAAATTATAAAATAGCTGTAAGAACTATCCCTGATATATCAAATCTAGCTAATGGTAAAAAATTAATAACTGAGTTTCTTGAACTTAATGTAAACGATCTTTTAGGAAGAATTGCCGTTGAACCCTTTTTAGATTTAATGAAAAAGAATATTTTTTCCAAAACTATATTAGTTACAGGTGCAGGAGGATCTATTGGTGGCGAATTATGTAGGCAAATAATAAATTTCAATCCTAAGAAATTAATACTAGTTGAGATTAGTGAATACGCTCTTTATTCGATTCTTTCAGAATTAGAACAATTAAATAATAGAAAAATTGAAGTTATTCCTCTAATGGGTTCTGTACAAGATCCTCAAAGAATGCAAGAAATAATATCCATATGGAGACCTGCAACTATTTATCATGCAGCTGCTTACAAACATGTACCTATTGTGGAGCATAATTTAATAGAGGGTTTGAAAAATAATTTACTTGGCACTTATGAACTTGCAAAAATATCTTTAGAAAATAAAGTATCAAATTTCGTATTTATCTCTACAGACAAAGCAGTAAGACCAACAAATATAATGGGAGCTACTAAAAGAATTGCAGAACTAAGCTTACAAGCTTTAAATCATAAAATACTAAAGTCTATTGACTTTAAAGAAAGTACCAAATTTTCTATAGTTCGTTTTGGTAATGTCTTAGATTCTTCTGGCTCAGTAATTCCTAAGTTTAGAGATCAGATAAAAAAAGGCGGTCCAATTACACTTACACACAAGGAAATTACAAGATACTTCATGACAATTAGGGAAGCAGCCCAATTAGTTATTCAAGCAGGTGCAATGGCGGAGGGTGGAGATGTTTTTGTTCTTGATATGGGAGAACCGGTAAAAATTTACGATTTAGCAGTTAAGATGATTGAATTAGCAGGACTCTCTAAAAAGGATTTTGTACATGAGCAAGGAGATATTGAGATAAAAATCACTGGTTTGAGACCTGGGGAAAAATTATATGAAGAACTACTACTTTCAGATAGTCCCAAAAAGACTATACATCCGCGTATTTTCAAATCAGATGAGCCATTCATTGAATACCCTATTTTAGAAAAAGAAATTAATGTAATTGAAAATTTAATTTCAAATAATGATATCGAAAATATATTTATTAAACTAAAAAAAATTATTGATGACTATTCTCCTAATAGTTCAATAGTTGATTATACATTTTTAGAGAAACCAAAAAATTAAATCTTTGATTCATGTTAATGTAAAAATAAATTAAATAATTATTTTGGATAGCTATAAATTTATAAGAATTTATGATCTAATCATTTCAATAATAGTCATTATAATATTTATTCCCTTTTTTACTCTTATATACTTAGTTTGTTTTTTGGATTCAGGTAAGCCAATCTATATTCAAAAAAGAGTTGGTAAAAATAAAAAAACGTTTAATCTTTTAAAATTCAGAACAATGAAAGTAAATACACCTTCAATTGCTTCTCATATGATTAATAAAAAATCCGTGACAAGGTGTGGAAGAATTTTAAGATTTTTGAAACTTGATGAATTACCTCAACTAATTAATGTCTTAAGAGGAGAAATGAGCTTAATTGGTCCAAGACCTTGCTTATTAAATCAAAATGAATTAATCAAAGAAAGAGAAAAATACAAAATTTTCCTTGTTAAGCCAGGAATTACAGGTTTAGCTCAATTAAAAGGAATAGATATGTCTAATCCAAAAAAATTAGCCCTGACAGAAAAAAAAATGATTTTAAGATATAGTCAAATTAATTATTTTAAATTTTTGTTTTTAACATTTTTTGGAAAGGGTATTGGAGATAAGATAAATTTCCAGTAATTTTTCAACTGAAAAATAAATAAAAACTTATGGATAGAATATATATTTTTATTCTTTTATTAAGTTTGAATTTTTTAGAAATATAATATTAAGAAAAATATTTAATAATATCAAAATTTGAGTTTAAAAAATTGATAACAATATATTCAGAAATTATTATTATTATTACTAATAGGTACTTGATAAATTTTGAAAAAAATCTCAATTAGTAAAATACGAAATATATACCAAAAACTTAATAAAATTGATACTGATTCTGATTTTAAACATTCTATATTTTTTTATTATTTATACTTATCTATTCATAACAGCAGAGAAGAACGTGAATTTGATATTAATAACTATAGGCTTCTTAAATATTTAATATCTTTAAATTTACATCCTAAATTTCCTAATTCAAAAATTAAATTAAAATTAAACGGCTTTTCAAAATATTTGATTTCGCAAAAAGAATACCAATATTTACTTTCAAAGAAATTACCACTTATTATTTTTAAAGATTTTCTTAAATATGCAAAACAATTAGTTGATATTATCGCGTTAACAATAATTACTTTAATTTCGATTATCAAAAATAAATTTAAAAAAAATACTTCAAAAAACTTAAAATTTAAATCAATGAAATTTTACAGTATTTACTATTGGATCAGTAAGGGTAAAAATTCTTCAGATTATTATTATCCTGATATCAATAATCAAAAAAATAATTTAATATTTATTTCTTCATTTGCAGACTCAAAATTTTTATCTTCATCCCTCTTACATTCTATAAATCATACTGACTTTCTTAACCCATCGTCAATTTTAGGATTAAGGGGTTTGTTTTTAAGTATTTTTCAATTTATACATCTATTTCTATATGATATATTCTTATTATTTTTATCTAATCAAAATTCCTTTTTGAAATTTTGGGTAGGTTGGAAAAAAGGATCTGAAATTTTTTACAGTTTATTAATCTATAATTCAATAATTGAAATTGCAAAAAATTCATGCGAATGTGAATTCGTCTCATGGTACGAAAATCAATTTACGAATAGAGCTTTTTCATTGGGAGTCGCCTATGCAAAGAGAAAATCAAATTTGCTTTGCAATTTATCAACATACTATGGGTCTATATTTACTCAAGAAGCATTACAACAATATATTCCAAAATTGCATGAAAAAGAAATTGGATTTTGGGGATCCAAATTTTATCTACAAGATTATGAATCATTGAAGGAAATCAATACATATTTAGATAAAAATAGAATTTCTATGATTTTGGAAGTTGTCCCAAAATCAATGGTTAGATCTAACTATAAAAAAAGCGGTGAAATAGAAATTATAAATTCTAAGGAGATAACGATATTTACACACTCCACTTACTGGGATTTAATTGCTTGTCTTCTTTCTATTTTTAACCCATTAAACCGAAAAAATTTCATTCCTATAAAAGGATCTCAACAAAGCCGCGAAATTCATATCAGGTTACATCCATCTCTTAATAAAGAAATTGCATTGAAAGAAATAAAAAATATTATAGAAATCCCAGAATCTGTTAATTATAAATTCATCAATAATAACGTCGAATCTATTGTTTATTCAATGAAATCAAGTAAATCTTGTATTTTTGGTCTTTCTGCTTATGTCAATCTAGCTATTGATATAAACTGCAGGGTTTTTTCGGTAGATACTAATCATATAAATAAAGCGCCAATTAGGTCAGAATTAAGAAATTCTCCTAACCTTAGAGTTATAACTCCATGGTAGAAATAAATATATTTCATAAAATCTTTGCTTTACTTTATTAAAGATTTGTTTCTTTTCAAGAATAAGAACTATATTCAAGATTGGAGGTTTTTATTTTTGATAAAATTTTTTGAATAACTAAGAATGAAAAAAAAAGTTGCATTAATAACTGGAATAACAGGTCAAGACGGAAGTTATTTAGCTGAATTTCTCTTGAGTAAGAATTATGAGGTGCATGGAATAAAAAGAAGATCAAGTTCACTTAATACTGAAAGAATAGATCATTTATATCAAGATCCCCATGTAGATAATGCAAATTTATTTTTACACTATGGAGATTTAACGGACAGTATTAATTTAATTAATATTATTGAGAAAGTTTGTCCAGATGAAATATATAATCTTGGAGCACAAAGTCATGTTGCAGTAAGTTTCGAGACTCCCGAATATACGGCTAACAGCGATGCTCTTGGAACTTTAAGAATTCTTGAAGCAATAAAAACTTTAAAATTAATAGACAATACAAAATTTTATCAAGCTAGCACTTCTGAATTATATGGATTAGTACAAGAAACTCCTCAAACTGAAAAAACACCCTTTTATCCAAGAAGTCCTTATGCAGTAGCAAAGCTTTATGCCTATTGGATAGCAATCAACTATAGAGAATCTTATGGCTTATTTGCTTGCAATGGAATTCTTTTTAATCACGAAAGTCCTCGAAGAGGAGAAACTTTTGTTACGAGAAAAATAACAAGAGGATTGTCTCAAATTGATGAAGGACTCACAAAATATCTGTATTTGGGAAATATAGACGCAATAAGGGACTGGGGTCATGCTAAAGATTATGTTGAAATACAGTGGAAGATCTTACAGCAAGATAAGCCAGAAGATTTTGTTGTCGCGACAGGAAGGCAAAAAAGTGTCAGAACATTCATTGAATTGGCGGCTAAAGAATTGGGCTGGGGGGGTATTACATGGGAGGGTGAGGGAATTAAAGAAATAGGTAGGCGAAATGATACAAATGAAATAGTAATTAAAATTGATAAAAAATATTTCAGGCCTTGTGAGGTAAATTCTTTGGTTGGAGACGCTGCCAAAGCACATAGGAAACTAGGCTGGAGTCCAAAAATTTCATTAGAAGATTTAGTTGCTGATATGATAAATCATGACAAAGAATTAGCTAAAAAAGACAATTTATTAAAGAACAAAGGTTATGAACTATCTTTGCCTAGAGAATAAAACAAACTTAAAATTTTTCTACCTTTCTCCAAACGGCAATTAATTTTCCTTGAATAGATACTAAATTTTGATCAATCTTAATTGGTTCATAATCTGGATTAGCAGCCTCCAATATTATTTGATTATTTTTTCTGAAAAAATATTTTAAAGTTGTTCCTAATCCTGGGACCATGGCACTAACTATCATTCCATTTCTAAGAGAACTTTTTTCAATTACCGGTTCCATTAAGACCATATCGCCATCTGCAATATAAGCATCCTTCATAGAATCTCCATTTACTGTTAAAGCAAAAACATTTTTTTTCTGAAAAACATCACTTATATCAAGCTCTTCAGAAACATCTGAATATGTTTCAACCAAGCCTCCAGCCGCTATGGAACCCAATATAGGGACATTTTTTGTTATCAAATCATTTACTAGTTGAAGGGTCCTTGCTCTTCCTTCTTGCCATGATATATAACCTTTTTCCTGTAAGTGCTTCAAACGACTTTGTATAGGAGCAGGGGATTTTAGTCCCATTCCTTGCATCATTTGCCTTATTGAAGGACTATGGTGAAACTTTTTAATATAGTCTTTTATCCACTCAAATAACTCATTCTGAGCCTCAGTAAGATTATTATTCATAGCTAAAGTAAAACAAATGTACTCTAATACATTAGTACCTACTAGAAGATTTTTTGCAAGTAAATATTAGAAATTACTTTATAAAAGTTATATCTATTAATTAATTTAAATACATATAACTAAAAAATAATCCTATGATAAATTATTTAAAAAGTAATTTATATACTTAAATTTATCTAGAATGATCCTAGAAAATTATTTTTTAAAATTTTTTGAGTAAAAAAAGTAAATTACTGCCAATAATACTTTGTGGTGGGACAGGAACAAGACTTTGGCCTCTTTCGAGGAGAAGTTTTCCAAAACAATACTTATCAATAAATAATAAAAAAAATTCTTCATTTCTACAATCGACAATTCAAAGAATAAAAAATTTAGAAAATAATGAAAACCCAATTATTGTTTGCAATGAAGAACATAGATTTATAACAGCTGAGCAATTAAGAGAAATAAATGTTAAGCCAGCCTCAATCATTCTCGAACCTACTAGTCAAAATACTGCTCCAGCAATTACTGTCGCCGCTCTAAAATCTATATCAACAGGTGATGATCCAATTTTATTGATTTTGCCCTCAGATCATCAAATAACGAATGAACTTGATTTTATTAATTCCATTAATGAAGCTAAAAATTCAGCCTTAGATGGGAAAATAGTTACTTTTGGAATAAAACCTAATAAACCTGCTACAGGTTTTGGATACATAAAGTCGGAAGAGCCCTTTCAAAAAAAAGTACTTAAACCATACCAAATTGAACAATTCATTGAAAAACCTAACAAAGAATTGGCGGAAAAGTTTTTAAAAAGTAATAACTATAGTTGGAATAGTGGAATCTTTCTAACAAAAGCAAGTATCCTTATTAAGGAAATTGAGACATACGCTCCAGAAATAATTTTTCATTGCAGAGAATCTATTCAAAAAAAAATTGATGACTTAGATTTTGAGAGATTAGAAAAGGATTCCTTCCAAAGATGTCCGAATATCTCTATAGATAAAGCAGTAATGGAAAAGACATCACTAGGAGTTGTTTTCCCTTTAGAAGTAGATTGGAGCGACGTTGGGAGTTGGAACTCATTCTGGGAAAACTCAATAAAGGATAAAAATGGAAATGTATTAATTGGTGATGCTATTAGCGTTGCATCTAAGAATTGTCTTATTAACAGTAATAGTAGATTAACCGTGGGTTTAGGCATTGATGATTTAATAATTATAGAAACAAATGATGCCGTTCTTGTTACAACAAAAAGTAACTCGGAAAACATTAAGTCTCTTGTAAATTTTTTAAAGAATAATAATAAAATTGAAAGCGTGGAGAATAGGAAAGTCTATAGGCCTTGGGGAAATTATCTTTGTGTTGATGATGCTTCTTTCTGGAAAATAAAAAAAATAGAAGTCAATCCTGGTGAATCAATTTCTCTTCAATTACATAAAAAAAGAGCTGAACATTGGATAGTTGTCGAAGGGTCAGCAAAAATAGAAATAGATGATAAGAAATTAAATTTAAAAGCTAATCAAAGTTGTTTTGTTCCTATTGGCGCGAAACATAGATTATCTAATCCAGGGGATGGTCCTCTAATAATTATTGAAGTTCAAAGTGGTGAATATTTAGGAGAAGATGACATCATTAGATTTAAAGATAACTATGGTAGAAAAGTTTTATGAAATGATTAATTTTACCAATAGTATTAATTAACTTGAAATTTTTTGAATTTTATTTTTCTAATAACATTGTGGCAAGTAGAGCCTGTTGAACGTGTAATCTGTTTTCTGCTTGCTTGAAAATTCTGCTTTTATCACTCTCAATAACATCATTAGTAATTTCTTTAGATCTATATGCTGGCAGACAATGCAAAACGATCACATTTGCCTTGGCTTTACTAACTAAGTTGCTATCAACGGTAAAATTTTTAAAATCCTTATCTTTTTCCTCTTTTTGTTTTTCTTGCCCCATCGAGGACCAAACATCTGTATAGATAATATTTGCTCCAGAAGCAGCCTCATGTGGATCATTAGTAATTAATAAAAAATTATCATTATTGTTTATTTCATTTGCCTTTTTAATTACATTTGGATGTGGTTCATAACCCTTTGGACAAGCAATCCTTATTTTGACTCCGAGAAGTGCTCCACACAAAATAAGCGAATTTGCAACATTGTTCCCATCTCCGATATAAGTTAAGATTAAATTTTCTAATTTTCCAAATTCCTCTAGAATTGTAAGAAAATCTGCTAAAGCCTGGCATGGATGTTCTAAATCAGTAAGCGCATTTATTACAGGTTTTGTAGACCACTTTGCATACTCCTCGAGATCAGTATGCTTAAAAGTTCTTATAGCAAGAACATCGCAATATCTACTAAGAACTCTTGCCGTATCTTTAATTAATTCTCCTCTACCAATTTGAGAAGTATTTGGATTTAAATCAATAGTATGGCCTCCAAGCCTAGACATTGCAACTTCAAAACTCACCCTTGTCCTAGTTGATGACTTATCAAAAATTAATCCTAAGACTTTATTTCTAAAATTTAGCTCTAATTCTTTATTTTTAAAATTATTTGCTAGCTCAAATATATGATTAATCTCTTCAGCCCTCATATCCAAGCTTGATAAAAAGTTAGTACTAGCAAGCTTATTTGGTTTTAGCATGAATATTCTTGGTTAGATATCAATTTTACTACGCAGGCATTTTACTTTCTGAAAGCAAATTTTTTAAATCTTCTCCTTCAATAACCTCTTCTTTGAGGATTTTTTGAGAGATAGATTCGAGTAAAGGTAGATTGTTCCTTAAAATATTTAATGCAGTCTCATGAGCATCATCTACTAAGTCTCTTACTTCTTTATCTATTGCTTGAGCAGTGGCATCACTAACGGATCTTCTTGGATTATTTCCATTTCCGAGGAATTGTCCTCCACCTTGCTTATCATATGCAAGAGGGCCTAGGATATCGCTCATACCAAATGTTCCCACCATTTGTTCAGCTATATCTGTAGCTCTTTGAAGATCATTAGAGGCACCTGTAGTAATTTTCCCAAAAACTACCTCCTCTGCAGATCGTCCACCTAATAATGTTGCTATTTGACCTTTAAGTTCCTCTTTTGAATTTAGAAATCTTTCTTCAGTAGGAAGTTGAAGAGTATAACCCAATGCGCTCATACCTCTTGGAACAATAGAGATCTTTGCTACTTTTGATCCTCCAGGCATTAGGTGCCCTACAATCGCATGTCCCACCTCATGATAAGCAACAACTTTTTTCTCATCATCTTGCAGAACTCTACTTTTCTTCTCTAAGCCAGCAACAACTCTTTCTATAGCTTCACTCAAATCTTGTTGCTCAACACTTTTTCTTTTTGCCCTTGCAGCGAGTAAGGCTGCCTCATTCACCATATTTGCAAGATCTGCTCCTGCGAACCCACTTGTGGCTTGAGCAATAGAATCTAAGTCAATTGATTCTGCTAACTTTACCTTTTTTGTATAAATCTCAAGAATTGTTTTTCTTCCTGATAAGTCAGGTCTGTCAACCAAAACTTGTCTGTCAAATCTACCAGGTCTTAATAATGCAGCATCAAGAACTTCTGGCTGGTTAGTCGCTGCTAGAACTATGACTGGCTTATCTGCAGAGGCAAATCCATCCATTTCTGTAAGTAATTGGTTTAATGTTTGTTCTCTTTCATCATTTCCGCCAACAACACCCATCGATCCAGAACGACTTTTACCAATTGCATCCAATTCATCAATAAAAATAATGCAGGGTGCTTTTTTCTTGGCTTGTTCAAATAGATCTCTTACTCTTGCGGCACCAGCACCAACAAAAAGCTCAACAAATTCAGAACCTGAAATTATAAAGAAAGGAACTTCTGCTTCTCCCGCAACAGCTTTTGAAAGAAGAGTTTTACCTGTTCCTGGAGGTCCCACAAGAAGTACCCCTTTTGGTATTCGCGCACCGATGTCTGTGTATCTCTCAGGTTTTTTCAAAAAATCAACAATTTCTGTTAATTCATCCTTAGCTTCATCAACACCAGCCACATCAGCAAATGTTACTTTTGATTCATCATCAGGGACGTAAACTTTTGCCTTACTTTTAGTAAAACTAAGAGCTCCCTGAGCACCTCCTCCACCCATACTTCTTCTAGCAAAGAATTGTAAAACAAGGATAAAAATTAAAGGAGGAACAACCCAACTCAATATGGTTGAGAAAAAATTAGGTTTTTTGGGAGGTGCTGCAGCGAATTCCACCCCTTTACTTTCTAACCTTTGTGGGAGGTCCATATCAAAAATTGGGGTTGTTGCTAAAACAGAAGGGGCGCCTTCTTCAGCTCCATTTAACTCATATCTAATCTGTTCTTGAGTTATATATGCACGCTTAACTTCACCATCATTAACCTGATCTATAAATAAAGAATACGGAACCCTGGGGATTTGCATATTTTGATTAGGGAAAAGACTGCTAAATAAAAGTAATGCTCCAACTCCTATCAAAATGATATTTACAATTCCAAATCTTCTATTAGGTTGATTATCGTCTTGTCTTATTGGCATAGTTATGGTCAATTTTGAATCTATTATAAACTAAACGAAGAGTTTCCGTATCTGTATTGTTTTTTTTGGGTGAGAACCGTACGGTACTTTGACCCATAAAAATTCGCATAAAAATTAATTTTTGAATGAACTTTTAACACATATATCATTTCCAATCAAACTAAACTGAGAATCACTTAATTTAATAATTTCGTGCATTTCTCTAAATTCAAAATCACTTAGAGGATTCATATTATTTTCTCCACCTAAAATTTTTGGGGCAATAAAAGTAATAAGTTCCTGAATACAATTAGATTTAATAGCGGCAGTCGCCAATCTAGGGCCACATTCCCAAAGAACTTTATTACATCCTCTTTTTGCAAGTATTTTTGAAATTAACTCTGGATTATCTGATAATACCTTTTCAACCTCCACACATTTCGGAATCCTTGAGAGGTAACTTTCATCTGCTGTAGAGGCATCATAGATAACTAAAGTTTTTGCCTTACTACAATCCCAAAGATTGGATTTTGGAGGTAGATCTAAACTTTTTGTGAAAACAACTCGCAAAGGCTCAGGCTTTTTTGAACCTCTAGTTGTCAAAAGTGGGTTGTCTCTTCTTAATGTATTTCCCCCAATGATTATTGCATCAAATTCTGCTCTAAAAGAATGAACTAATGACCTTGATTTATCATTAGTAATCCATTTACTTTTTCCATTTTTTAAAGCTATTCTTCCATCTATACTCATCGCCCATTTAAGAACACCAAATGCCTTTTTAGTAGTATTCCTATGAATGAAAGCCTCATTTAGATCTAAGGATTCTTGTCTACATAATCCCAAGTGAACTTGTATTCCAGCTTCTTTTAAAAGCTTAATACCTTTACCAGAGACTCTTTTGTCAGGGTCTTCGATAGATATATAAACCTTTTTTAACCCTGAGGATATCACCTTATCTACACATGGAGGTGTTTTACCTTGATGGCAACAAGGTTCCAGATTCACATACATTGTTCCACCTTTAGCATCTTTTTTTAGGTTATTAAAAGCCATTGCCTCTGCATGAGGCATCCCTGCCTTGAAATGAAATCCTTCTGAAATAAGGCTTCCATTCTTATCAAGTATCACCGCTCCCACCCTAGGATTAGGACTCGTTGTATTTTTGCCTAGAGAAGCCAAAAAAATTGCCCTTTTCATCCATTTTGTATGGCTTACATTTTTTTCAGACATCTCCAAAAATCAAATTCAGTTTATTGATCTCCACTCTTTAACAACGAAGGGTGGAACAGGTAACTCAGAAAAAACTCCTGGTAAAGATAATCTTAATGGTCTATTTTTATCTAAATTTTTAATCAATTCATTAAGATCGAATTCTGCTACAGCTTGTCTTCCATCATTTGCTAATTCCACATTAAGTAATGTTTTGTCATCTAAAAGCCACTTTTTTCTGCCTGATTCAACCCTCAAGTCAGTGGGATGATCAATTCTTAGATTTCCTGGATATCCTATTACTCTCAAAATCAATTTATCTTCAAAAAGAGGGGATTTATAAGCAACCAATTGCCAAGTTTCAAAGTCCAAGTCCCTTAAAAACTCACTGCTAGAATTCATTAATTCCCCATTTATTTCTTTTTCTGCAACTTCTGCCGCTACTTTTAATGGGTTAAAAATAAAGGATAGTAGTAATAGTAAAGGTAATATTCCTTTTAAAAAAATATTTTTATTTAATTTTGTAATTTTCTTCATTTTCAGAATCCATCAGGGCGTCTAGAGTTACAGCTGTTCTTACAATAGCTTGATATCTTTTGATTATTTTACGATTTTTTTCTATAACTCGAGATAAATTCAAAGTGTCTTTTTCAGAATAGCTAGAGGTTAAATCGCTTGAATCTTCTTCAATAAACTCAAATTCACTATCTTTATTAATTAGAGTTAACAATAAATCATGTAATCTCTTTCTTCTTTCAGACAATTAATTAACTATGATAACTCGAATAATAATAAGATAATTTAATAAAACATTCAAACAATTTAAATCCATTTCATTAAATATTGATGACTGAAGTAAATAGAAAAATTCATGTAATTGGGATTAATTCTTATAAATTTGAGGATCTATCTTTCAAATTAAAAAATTTATTTTTAGAAACAGAAAATATTGCAGTTCCAAATTCATATTTTCAAGAAATTAAATCATGGAGCGAAAATGATTTAGGAAAAAAGAAATCATTTTTTTCGAGCAACAGTAATCACGAACTTCTTAACTGGCTTAGATCTAAAAAAACTGATGTTATTTTAATTTCGAGAGGAGATCCACTTTGGTTTGGAATTGGGAGAATACTACTAGAAAATTTTTTAAAAGATGAATTAAGGTTTTACCCTTCGAAAACATGCATTCAATTAGCATTTAGTAAGTTAAAGATTCCATGGCAAGATTCTGTTAATGTAAGCATTCACGGTAGAGATTCGACTAAGTTAGTTGAGGCTCTTAAAGGAAGGCCTTTAAGTTTATCTATTATTACAGATTCAAATAACGAAAGTTTAGAAATAATTAAAAAAAACTTATCAGAATTAAATCTTATTGAATTCTATGATTTTTGGCTCTGTGAAG
>QCED01000011.1 GCA_003280725.1 Prochlorococcus sp. AG-355-M18
TATCAAACTTAATTAGCTCTCTACCCTCTCTAATTTTTAAAGAAGGTGCACTTCTTTGATTTAATGATTTTTTGTAAATTTTATTTTTATTAATTCCAGATAGATCACTTTTCTCAAAAATTTGATAGATATCTTTGGAGAGATTACCAGCAATTGAAATACAAATTTTTTCAGTATTGTAATGTTTGCCATGAAAATTCTCTAGGTCATTTATTTCCAAATTTTTAATACTAAGCTCAGTTCCTAAAATTGAATTGCCATAATTATGACTTAGCCAAACTCTTTGCAAAAAGTAATTAAATAATTTTTCTTCAGGTTGATCATTTTGTTGTTTTATCTCATCAATAACTACACCTTTTTCTTTTATAAATTCATCATGATTAAAATTTGGAGACACTACAATATTTGTCAAAAGACCAAGTGATTCTCTAAAGTTATTTGGTGGAATAAGGACGTGGTAATGTGCATCATCATAACCTGTTGATGCATTGCTTAAACCGCCCAGTGATTCGATTTTATGATCAAATTCACCTGGCATTAATTTGTTAGATCCTTTAAAGATCATATGTTCTAGAAAATGAGCAGTGCCATTTTTGTCAACTTCCTCAAATGAAGAACCTGCTTTACACCAAATATCAATGCTTATAAGCGGCAATTCTTTATTATCCACAAATACACATTTGGTTTTGCTTGAATGGGTATAGTAGTTAACTTCTCCTACATTCATTTGAATTCTCTTTTTAAACTCTATTTTGGTACTTTTTATTCTTGTTGTCTGAATCTTTAACTAAAACTAAATTAAAGGATCCTCTTATTTTGAACTTGTTACAAAATATTAGAGAGTATAGATCGAGGCTTGAAAATCTTGAGAATATAAAAATTGATGTAAATCTTACCAATATAATATCCAACAAGATAGGGAAAGAGCTCCATATTCAAAATGAATTCCATAAGGCAAAAGGATTTAGAAAGTTACATATTGAAGTAGCAGAATTTTCAAAGAATCTTCAAATTTTACACTGCGTTTTTTTCCCTGATCCAAAGTTTGATATTCCAATTTTTGGTATGGATTTAGTAAAGATAAATGATATTGTTTCAGCTGCCATTGTTGATTTATCTCCGGTATCTCAAAATCAAGGCACGAAATACGAAAAATTTCTTTCTAAAGTTGATAAAAGTTCTTTCGGCTCCATGCGAAAGATTCCCGACTGGGGAGATATTTTTTCTAAAAATGTATTTTTTGCTTCTTTAAAAAGTAAATCTGAAAAAAATGCTTTTTGCAATGTTGTTGATGAATATCTTTCTATTTTAATTAAATTATCTAAGGAAACCAAACCTGATTTTAAAGAAGAAATTATTCAAGAAAGAATTAAATACCAAAAGAATTATTGTGTGCAACAAATGAAAAATGAAAAGACTAGTATGGTTCTTTTAAAATATTTTGATGAAAAATGGGTCGACAACTATATTAAAACCGTACTATTTGATTTTTAATGTATTTAAAAACATTTAAAAAGTTATTTATCTATTTATTATTTACTCCATTGTCATTTGGACTTATCTCATGTTCTGTCAATGATAAATCAAGTTCTAAATTAAATAATGAAAAAAATGTCGATTTTATACCGCCTATTACTGCTGTCGCAGCATTAGGTCAACTTTCTCCTTCGGGAGAGATAAGGCAGTTGGCAGCTCCCATAAGTCAGTTCGGCTCATCACCCCGAGTAGTTGAAATTTTAGTAAAAGAAGGGGATTTTGTAAAAAAAGGTCATATCCTGGCGATTTTTGATAATAGAGAAAAGTTAATTGCTGATCTTGAAAGGAATGAAAATTTAATTAATAATATCAATGATGAAATTGCCCTAAAGGAAGATCAAATTCAAAGGTATGAGTTAGCACTTAATAAAGATGCTTATTCCTTTGTACAGTTATCTCAGAGAAAAGACGAATTATTAAAGTTGCAAAAGCAAAAAATAAACTATATTGGAGATCAAAAAAATATCAAAATAGATCTTTTTAATTCTAAACTAAGAAGCCCAATCGATGGGTTTATACTTGGTATAAATACAAGAGTTGGTGAGAGGCCAAAAAACGATGGAATCTTGGATATTGGTTCTAGTCAAAAGATGGAAGCTCTTATAGAAGTGTATGAATCTGATATCGACAGAGTATTTATATCTCAGAATGTTGAATTGACTAGTGAAAATGGAGGTTTCCAAAAAACTCTTAAAGGTAAGGTAATTAGAATAAGTCCTAAGGTAAAACAACGAAAAGTTTTATCAACTGATCCCACAGGAGATGCAGATTCGCGAATTATCGAGGTACTCGTGAAATTAGATCAAGAGTCCATAGATATTGTCCAAAATTATGCGGGAATGAAAGTAATAGCGAAATTTATTCCCTAATGCGTTTTTCTCTTCTTAAATTCAGAAAAATTCCGTTAGCTTGGTTGCTTTTGACAAGGCAACCCTTAAGGCTGGTAGTTGCCATAGCTGGAATTAGTTTTGCGGGGATATTGATGTTTATGCAATTAGGTTTTAGAGATGGTTTATTTGATACAAGCGTAACTATTCATAAACTCTTAGATGCTGATCTGGTTTTAATAAGTCCCAGATCAAAAAGTTCTATAAGCATGAGTGGATTCCCCAAAAGAAGGTTGATTCAAACTCTTGCTTTAGAGGATGTTGAAAAAACTGCTCCTGTTAATCTTAATTATCTACTTTGGAGAAATCCAGAAAATCTTAAAACAAGATCGATACTTGCATTAGGTTTTAATCCATCCGATTCACTTCTTTTAGATAATGGTTTTTCAAAGAAAGCCTATAAATTGAGAAATCCATCAAGAGTTTTGTTTGATA
Source organism: Prochlorococcus sp. AG-355-M18 (assembly GCA_003280725.1). Lineage (GTDB taxonomy): Bacteria > Cyanobacteriota > Cyanobacteriia > PCC-6307 > Cyanobiaceae > Prochlorococcus_A. The sequence goes on from QCED01000011.1 coordinate 2,859, forward strand.
AACTTTCTAGACCTGAATTTGGACCAATTGAAGAATGGTTTTTATCGGGTCAGAAAGTTGAAACTGAGTTAGCTGGCAAGCGAGTAATTGTTGAAGGCCTTGTGGAGTTGGGACCGTCTTTCGGTGCTGACGGTAATTTAATAACTAGCCGAGAAACCTTCTTAAGACTTTTTCCCGCAAATCCTCCAGGCAGTATAGAAATTGGTTTAGTAAAGCTTAAAAAAGGATCTGATCCTTTAATGATTTCAAGAATTTTAAATAACTCACTTCCTAATGATGTTCGTGTTCTTACAAAAAATCAATTTATAGAATTTGAGAAGAATTATTGGAAAAATAGTACCGCAATAGGTTTTATTTTTAGTTTGGGAGCCTTTATGGGTTTCGTTGTAGGATGTGTGGTTGTTTATCAAATTCTTTATAGTGACGTTACGGACCATCTTCCAGAGTACGCTACCTTATTGGCGATGGGGTATAGACTTAAGTCTCTTTTCTTTGTAGTGGCTAGAGAAGGTTTTTTATTGGCTTTGTTTGGTTATTTACCTGCATATTTCTCTGGACAAATACTTTACTCAGTTATTAGAAGTTCTACTAAACTACCAATAATAATGGATGCAGATAAAACGATTTTAATTTTTATATTAGTTTTAGTTATGTGTATGGGGTCCGCAGGTATTGCTATGCGTAAATTAGTTGACGCCGATCCTGCCGAAATTTTTTAACAATTAAATACAAATGGTTAAAGATAATAAATCAAAAAATAATGTTAAAAATTTCAAAACAGTCTCAATAAATAATTTGAGCCACTTTTATGGAAAAAAAGAAAATAAAAAAAAGGTTCTAAATGACGTTAATTTAAATATTGATAAAGGAGAGTTGGTTCTTTTAAAAGGACCTTCTGGATGCGGTAAAACGACTCTTTTAACCTTAATTGGAGCTTTGAGAACCTGTCAAAGTGGAGATTTAACTGTATTAAATAACCAGTTAAATGGAGCATCAAGGAAAACGTGTCAAATTCTTAGAAGGAGTATTGGTATGATTTTTCAAGGCCACAATCTTCTGAGATGTTTAACAGCAGAACAAAATGTTCAGATGGGCGCCGATTTAATAAAAGGTTTAACATATTTGCAAAGACGTGAAATAGCACGTAATTGGTTGTCAGCAGTAGGATTAGAAGAGCATCATAAAAAGTTGCCAAATGACTTATCTGGTGGGCAGAAACAGAGAGTAGCGATTGCAAGAGCTTTATCTGCTAACCCAAAGCTTTTACTAGCAGATGAGCCCACTTCTGCTTTAGATAGCGTCACAGGAAGAGAAATAGTAACCCTTTTAAGAAAACTAGCAAAAGAGCAAAATTGTTCTGTTCTGATGGTAACTCATGATCCAAGAATTTCTGACATGGCGGATAGGATATTAAATATGGAAGATGGTAAAATATATAGTGCCCCTAGTGAGCTAATATAATTAAAAGTTAAAAATTTCATGTCTAAGAGAAGGAATCTAAAAAAAGAAAAGCAGGAACGTAATCGTGCCTATGCTAGAAAATTCAAAAAAAGGAAATTAAGATCCGATGGAAGACCTGATGGTGGAAATGTTACAGGTACAGCAAATAATGGCGGGGCAGCTGATTAGGGCATATCTTTTATTTTTTTTCTTTTTGGGGTCCCGTATATTATGCATATTTAAAACGTGAAAATGAATGTAAGTATTGTTATACCGACTTACAATAGACTACCTATATTAGAGAAATGTCTCGTTGCGCTTGAGAATCAAAAATTAAGTAAAAATATCAGTAATTATGAAATTATAGTAGTTGATGATGGATCTACTGATGGAACAAGCTCATGGATAAATAACAATAAAGCTAGTCTCCCTCACGTGATTTTATTTCAACAAGAACATGGAGGGCCTGCACTGGGAAGAAATCTTGGGGTAATTAAATCACAATATGAAATTATCATATTTATTGATAGTGATCTTATTGTTTTAGATGATTTTATAAATTGCCACGTAGAAAAATTGCTTACTTTTTGGGAAAAAAATGATAAAAAATGTTTTACCTATGGCTCGGTGGTCAATACATCTAATTTTCTAAATCCTCAGAGTGAAAAACATAAAATAATGGATACTTCTTTTGCTTACTTTGCTACTGGGAATGTTGCGATATCAAAAGAATTGATTTTAAGCGTCGGCTTATTTGATACTTCTTTTAGTCTTTACGGTTGGGAAGATTTAGAACTTGGAGAAAGATTAAAAAAAATTGGAACAAAATTAATTAAATGTCCAAATGCAATAGGTTTTCATTGGCATCCACCATTTAATTGCGAACAAATAGATTCATTAATAGCTCAAGAAAAAGAGAGAGCAAAAATGGCTTTGGTGTTTTATAAGAAACACCCTAATTTAAGAGTTAGATTTATGATTCAATTAACTCCTCTACATAATTTACTTTGGCAAATTCTGTGCTTGGGAGGACTAATCAGTGTTGATAGAATCCTTCCTTTATTAAGATACCTAGTAAATATAAGAAGAAATAGACTTGCACTTGAGGTACTTAGGATCCCTTTAAATTTGATTTACATTAAACAGTTAACCAAATCAAGATAAAAAACTTTTAGAAATACACATCACTTGCTAAGATAGTTGAAATAAATTTCACACATCTGACAGTTTCGGGTGAATTATTAATATTAATTCCCCGTCAGATGGAGGCTAACCCGAAACCTTTTTTAAATTATGGCTGTTGTATCACTATCAGAAATGATGGAAGCTGGTGCTCATTTTGGGCATCAAACTAGACGTTGGAATCCCAAGATGTCTAAGTATATATATTGCGCGAGAAATGGAGTTCATATTATTGATCTGGTAAAAACAGCATTGTGTATGAACAATGCATATAAATGGTCTAGAAATGCTGCAAAAAGCGGTAAACGTTTTCTATTTGTCGGTACAAAAAAACAAGCATCAGATGTAGTAGCTCAGGAAGCTACACGCTGTGGAGCTGCATATGTAAATCAAAGATGGCTTGGCGGGATGTTGACTAATTGGACAACAATGAAAGCTAGGATTGAAAGATTAAAGGATCTAGAAAGAATGGAAAGTAGTGGTTCAATAGCAATGAGACCTAAAAAAGAAGCTGCTGTATTAAGGAGAGAACTTGAAAGATTGCAAAAATACTTAGGTGGACTTAAGGGTATGAGAAGATTACCAGATGTAGTTGTACTGGTTGATCAGAGAAGAGAATCTAATGCAGTATTAGAAGCTAGAAAATTAGATATCTCATTAGTATCAATGTTGGATACAAATTGTGATCCTGATTTGTGTGAAGTCCCAATTCCTTGTAACGATGATGCCGTTAGATCTGTGCAACTTATTTTAGGAAGACTTGCAGATGCCATAAATGAGGGTAGAAAGGGCTCAAATGCCGAAAGAAAAAATTAAATTCTAATTTAAAACTTACTATTCACTATTTTTTATTACTTCAAATGGGAAACATTACAGCAAAACTTGTAAAAGATCTTAGAGACAAAACTGGCGCAGGAATGATGGACTGCAAAAAAGCACTTAACGAAACTGAAGGAAATCTAGATAAAGCTTTGGAATGGTTGAGAAAGAAAGGAATAGCTAGTGCTGAAAAGAAATCGGGAAGAGTAGCGGCCGAAGGGTCAATTGGTAGTTATATACATACTGGATCAAGAGTCGGAGTCTTACTAGAGTTAAATTGTGAAACTGATTTCGTTGCTAGAGGTGATATATTCCAATCTCTGCTTAAGGATGTTTCAATGCAAGTTGCAGCATGCCCAAATGTTGAGTATGTATCAATTGATGAAATACCAGAAGATGTTGTGGAAAAGGAAAAGCAGATTGAAATGGGTAGGGATGATTTATCTGGAAAACCGGAACAAATTAAAGAAAAAATAGTTGAAGGGAGAATAGCAAAAAGACTTAATGAGCTTGTTTTGCTTTCACAACCATTCATTAAAGATAGTTCTCTAACAGTTGAGGATCTTGTTAAACAAGCAGCTGCAAAAATTGGGGAAAATATTAAAGTAAGACGCTTTACAAGATATACTTTGGGTGAGGGTATCGAAAAAAATCAGATGGACTTTGCTGAAGAGGTCGCATCAATGCAAACAAACTAGTCACTTGAATGATTTGAATAATTTCAATAATTACATAAATATAGATAAAATTGATTCTCAATTAGAGAGAGCAGACTTACAAAAAAGAATATTAACTAGAAATATCTATAGGGAATATGAACTTTATCTTAATCTAGTAAGAGATCTACTTTTCATCTCTGTAGAAAAAGGCCTTAATCAAATATATAGTTATCCAACAATAAATGATAATTTCTTAAATGAAAATGAATTCTATAGTCTTTTTGGAAAAAAAATAAGTAAATTAATATTTACGAGTTTGCCCTTTTTAACAGTAGAACAATTAAAGATAAATGAAATTGAACAAAATATAAATAAGGAAATTAATTTTACTATTTTTGATAGTTCCACGAATATAAAGGATGATCAAAAAGAAAAATTTCAATATGAAGATGGTTTTCAATTAAAAGAACCCACTCAGTTCGAGATTACTGAAGACTTTTCAAATACTTCTGAATATTATCAAGCTCATAATTATGAGAGATTAGTATCACTTGATTTAGATAATAACCACCATAATAATTATTTATCTAAAAACAATATTTTTGAAAATTTAGGAGTTGAAAAACAATTTATTTCCTCCTTACTTGAATTAATAAGAGAAGAAAAGGTGGAAAAAACAAGATATCAAGAACAAGAAAATATCAATCAAATGGATAATTTTCCAAAAAATCAGATTCTTAATGATTTTGATTTAATAGACAAGTCATTGGAAAATTTACTATTGAATCTTTCTTATAAAATTAACCAAGAATTATTTAAGGCAGATCTAATAAAAAAGATGATATCTAAAGATTCCTTTGATTATTTAGTAAGCAAAAATTTTATGACAAAACACCCATATCCTTTTGTTATTAATTTCGAATTAAAATTAAATCGGTCATCATTCATCGGCAATAATTTTCCAAGCATTATTTTCTTCAATATATCTACTGTTGAGTTAGAGTTTAAAAATTTAAATCTTTCTATTCAGAGGAACAAAATAAATGAGCTAAAAAATCAATTTCAGCGTTTGATTAAAAAAGAGACATATTGGAGGCAAAAAGAAAAAACTTTGAATAAGATACGTTGAAAAAATAACTCTTTTTTCAAATGTGACTATTAACGGGAATAATAATTTAATTAAAGATTGGATAAGACCTCTTCAAAAATCTCTTACTATTGAAACTGAAAACAAATTTATTAATACTTTAGGAAGAGAAAAATATTTTAATGATTATTTGCATGAATCATTAAAAAAGCTAGATAATCTAAATCTCTCAGACGAATATTTAAGGATATTTTATGAATTTTCTAAAAAATATAATGAATATAATAAATTAGATGAAAATCAAAGAAAAAGGTTAATTATAGATACAAGAAAAAATCTGTATAAACTAGGTAAAACTCTAGAAATAGAAAGTTCTAATAATATTTCTAATAATGTTTTTCTGAATAAAGCTGATTCAAGTTTGTCTTTTGATTCAGATATTTCATTAATAAAAAATGTAGGAAAAGTTTATAAAAATAAGCTTAATGAATTAGGGATATTTCATATAAAAGACCTAATTAATTATTTCCCGCGAACATATCTAGACTATACGAATAGAGTCAAGATAATAAATTTAAAACCAGATAATTTATACACATGCATCGCAAACGTTAAAAGATTTTATATTCATAAGAGTAAAAAAAATAGTAATTTATCAATAATGAATATTGTAGTTTCTGATGATACGTCTTCAATAAAGGTTACAAAATTTTTTTTAGGAAGAAGATATAGATCTTACTCCTTCTTCACATCTCAAAAATCTTTGTATACTTCTGGAACCAAATTAGCAATTTCAGGTAAGGTTAAATTTACAGAGTATGGCAAAACTTTTGTAGATCCGCAGATTGAAATTCTTAAGGATAACAAAGATAATTTTAATTTCTCAGGCAAAATATTACCCTTGTATTCATTAGGTGAATCATTATCAAATATGAGTTTTATAAAACTTATGAAAAAGGTACTTATTTATGCAAAGCAATATCCAGAAATTTTAAATAAAAAGCAACTTGATTCATTATCTTTATTATCAAAAGGAGATTCGTTGATTAATATTCACTTTCCACCAACTCAAGAGGCACTTATTGAGTCAAAAAAACGTTTGGTTTTTGATGAGTTATTCCTATTACAAATAAAGTTCCTACTTAGAAAAAGAAAGTCGAATAAAAATGTAACTTTCCAACAATTACCTCAAAAGAAATCTTTATTAAAAGAATTTTTAAACACTTTTCCTTTTGAATTAACAAAATCTCAAGAAAATGTTTTAACTGAAATTAAGAATGACTTATCTAATCCCGTACCAATGTCTAGATTGCTTCAGGGAGATGTGGGAAGCGGTAAAACCATAATTGCAATAGCGTCTCTTTTACTTGTCATTGAAAAAAATCTTCAAGGTGCATTTATGGTTCCAACTGAGGTATTGGCAGAACAGCATTATAAAAATTTATTAAAATATTTGAACCCCCTTTTAGTTTCTGTTGAACTACTTACTGGGAATACTCCTCAAAAAAAGAGAAAAGAAATTTTCTCTAATTTGAAAAATGGATTTGTTGATATCCTCGTAGGTACTCATGCATTATTTGAAGATAAAGTCATCTTTAATGCATTAGGGATGGTCGTAATTGATGAACAACATAGATTTGGAGTTACTCAAAGAAATAGATTACTAAATAAAGGAGAAAATACTAACTTGTTATCAATGACAGCAACACCAATTCCAAGAACTCTTGCGCTTTCAATTTATGGTGATTTAGATGTGAGTAAAATTACAGAGCTACCTCCTGGGAGAGTTCCTATAACAACAAAAATAATATCAGAAGATGATTTAACTAACTTGTTCAAGATTGTTGAAGACGAGATGAATGAGGGAAAGCAAGCTTATGTGATTTTGCCACTAATAGAAGATTCAGAAAAAATGAATTTAAGCTCTGCGAAGAAAACATTCAAATATTTATCAGAAGAGGTATTTTTTAACAAAAAAGTTGGATTATTACATGGCAAACTAAGTTCACAAGAAAAAAATGAAGTAATTAATTCTTTTTTAAAGAATGAAATTAATATATTGGTTTCAACTACAGTAATTGAGGTTGGCATTGATGTGCCTAACGCCACAATTATGATTATTTATAATTCGGACAGATTTGGATTGTCCCAGCTACATCAATTAAGGGGAAGAGTTGGTAGAGGATCAACAAAATCTTTTTGTTATCTGGTAACCCCCGATAAAAATGGATTAGAAAATAAACGACTTTGTGTTTTGCAAAAATCTAATGATGGCTTTTATATTGCTGAAAAAGACTTGGAGCTTAGAGGACCAGGGCAGATTTTAGGATATAGACAATCCGGATTGCCTGATTTTGTATTGGACAATTTACCTAACAATAAATTCCTTATTGATAAGGCTCGTGAAGAGGCTATTAAGATTATTAGAGATGATCCTGATTTTAAAGAAAATATTGTTTTAAGGAATATACTTATTGATAATTCTGATAATAAATTCATTCATGATTTTTTAAATTGAAAACTATCATTGTTATTTTTGATATATATGCCACTATAAATCAATTGCAAATTTCAATTGAAAATTTGGAATAAAATACCGATTAAAGATAATGGAGATAAATTAATAGTTATACCTAGCTGCCTAAAGTTTTTGGATCCCCACCCTTACTCTCATTTAGGAGCTCCTTATAAAGATAAAACTTCTATTTGGAAATTAAGAGAGGAGGTAGTAAATAGATTAGTAAAAGTGAATGATTATTTGATATCAAAGAGTAGTTTTAATCTTTTAATTTATGACAGTTGGAGACCTCTTGAAGTCCAGGAATTTATGTTTAAAAGAGCATTTTTATTAGAGTGTGAAAAATCCGATATTGATATTTCTTTTGAAAATAGAAAATCTTATCCATCCATTTTAAAAAAAGTTGAAAAATTTTGGGCATATCCTTCTTATGACACTAGGTGTCCTCCCCCTCATTCAACTGGGGGTGCATTGGATGTTTGTTTATCAGATAAAGACGGAAATCTTGTTGAAATGGGAAGCATGGTTGATCAAATGGATGAGACCTCAAATCCTTATTTTTATGCAAACATAAAGAATGAAGAAGCAATTATTTGGAATAGTAGAAGAAATTTATTAAGGGAAATTATGACTAAATTCGGATTTGCTCAACATCCTAATGAATGGTGGCATTTTAGTTATGGTGATCAATTATGGGCCTGGAAAAATAAAAAAGTAAATGCCATTTATGGAAAAATTTAAATTCTATGGATTCTTATTTAGTAAATTTAATATATAATTTTCATCTTGAGTATTTATAAAATCTCCGAAATCCAAATCCAAATTACTCTTCCAATTATCAAATAATGGCTGAAGAGTTTTTTCTAAATCGTTAAGTTCCATTCTTTGTAAAAATGGTTTAGCCAATCTCTGTAAATTTTTACTTCCCCCTAACCATAGTTGGTATTTGTTTTGCCCACTTCCTACAAGCGCTAATTCTGCCATGTAAGGCCTTGTACAACCATTCGGACAACCTGTCATCCTAAATAATATTGTCTTTTCTATCTTTAGATCTAGAAGTAATTTTTCAATCCTTTTAAGTACCTCAGGTAAAATTCTTTCTGCTTCAGTCATCGCAAGACCACAAAGTGGTAACGCAGGACAAGCTAAAGCGTGTCTCTGTATTTCATTAATATTTTCTAAATTTTCGTATCCAATTTTTGATAGAGATTTTTGAATTTCACCTTTGCTTTGATTGGCGATATTACAAAGTAAGATATCTTGATTAGGTGTGAGTCTTAAATCTAAATTAAATTTTTTAACAATACTTTTGATGGTATTCTTCTTCTCTCCGGATAATCTCCCTGATAATAATGGTAAACCTACGAAATAGGAGGTTTTACTTTGTTTATGCCAACCTAGGTAATCAATAAGAACCTTATCCGGTTCTTTTCTGATTTTTTTTATTTCTTTTTTGAAATACTTATCAATAAGTATCTTTTTGAACCATTTAATACCTTTTCTATGAAGAAGATATTTCATTCTCGAATTTTTTCTTGATTTTCTATCACCATAATCTCTTTGAATGGCCACAATGCTCTGTATTAATTCATAAACATCATTTTCCTCAACATATCCAAGTGGATCTGCAATTCTGGCAAAGGTCTCTTCATTATTATGTGTGCGACCCATACCACCTCCAACATAGAAATTACACCCTTCTAAGTTTCCATCTTTAGAAGTAAAGGCAACTATTCCTATGTCATTGGTAAGAAGATCAATAGAATTATCCCCAGGAACTGTCACAGCACATTTGAATTTTCTCGGTAAATAAGTTGAACCATAAAGAGGCTCATCTTTTATCCCACTAAAAACATTATCTTTGAATTGGAGCTTCCTAATTGCTTCAATATCTTTGTCAGGCTTTATGGTGTACTCCAAATCTCCATCAGCCCAAAGCTCTAAAAAAGTACCTTGACCAGCCATTGGGGTGAGAAGATCTGCAACTTTTTTTGCCAATGCTCTTGCAATTTTATAGTCTGGCGAATCAAATGGAGCCGCAGGAGCCATAACGTTTCTATTTATGTCTCCACATGCAGCGAGTGTGGAGCCCATTGAATTTACTATTGTTTGAATTACTTCCTTCAGGTTCTCCTTTCTAATTCCATGCATTTGAAAGGCTTGTCTTGTAGTGGCCCTAAGTGTTCCATTACCTAGTTTGTTAGATAATTCATCTAATGCTAAAAATAATTTCCCAGGGACTTCACCGCCAGGATTTCTCAACCTAAGCATCATTTGCCAATCTTTACTTTTGCCAGGCCTTCTATTCTCCCTGTTATCTTGTTGATAACTACCATGAAATTTTAATAACTGAACTGCATCATTGGTAAAATGATCGCTCTCATTGACTAATTCCGTAGCAAGTGGTTCTTTAAGAAATTGGCTACCTTTTTTAAAATTTTCAAATTTAGAAACTTCTAGTCCATTTGCCAAACAAACAGTTTCTTCCTTTGTAGGATCTTTTTTCTTTTTTACTTTCTCAACCTTGATCAAAGGACCAAAAAATATCTCTTTTTATACATTAGCGAAAAGCTTATTTAACTGGTAGTAAATTATAGTAAGTGAAGTCATATTTTTTTCTTGTCTAAATATTTACTTGAGATTGGAACAGAAGAGTTGCCCGCAAAATTTTCTCATTCTGTTCTAGAGCAATTTAAATCTCTAATAGAATTTGAATTGGATAAAAAGTTAATCAAATTCAAACATATAGTTGTAACCTCCACACCAAGGAGGATAGTTCTACTTCTCGAAGGTTTAGTTGATTATGCAGAAGATAAGATAATAGAAAGAAAAGGGCCTAAAGCAAATTCAGCTTATTTAAATGGATTTCCAACTAAAGCTGCTTTAGGATTTGCTAATAGCTTAGATATTGATGTTGGTGAGCTAGAAATAAAAAATACAGAAAAGGGTGAGTTTGTATTTGGAAAGAAAATTGAGAAAGGACTATCAACAAAAATTTCTTTGTCTTCGATTATCCCTAAATTAATAAAGAGTCTTCAAGGCCCTAGATTTATGAAATGGGGGGCTGGGAACATAAAATTTTCAAGACCTATTAGGTGGATTGCCTCTATTTATAATGATGAAATTCTTGATTTTGAATTTGATGAATGTGATCCAAAGATCAAAATAAGTAATAAAACAAAAAGTCATAGGCTAATCAATGAAGTTTTAGAAGTTCATAATCCTGGTGATTTTCTTGAATTATTAAAACGAAATAGAGTAATAGCTATTCGAAAAGAAAGAAAAGATAAAATTGAAAGTCTTATAAATCAGGCATCTAAATCTTTAAATCTTAAACCTGATCTTTCAGAAGGATTACTAAATGAACTAACTGATTTAGTTGAATGGCCAGACTTAATTATTGGCAAATTTAGTGATGAATTTCTTGATCTTCCAGTTGAAGTTCTCTCAACAGTCATGAAAAGTCATCAGAGATACGTTCCTTTTTTATTGAAAAACAAAAGTTTTTCTAAGCTAGATTTAAGTTCTGAAAGAAATATTAGTACAACTTTCTGCGTTATTTCAAATGGTCTTGAAGAATCAAATAATAATATTGCCAAAGGTAATGAGAAAGTATTAAAGGCAAGGTTTTCAGATGCGAAGTTTTTCGTAGAAAGTGACAAAAAAGTTGCTTCAATCGAAAGAAATGAAAAGCTTAAATCTGTTTCTTATTTGAAAGGACTTGGAAATATATTTCAGAGGGTAGAGAGGATAGAGGAAGTTACTAAAAAAATTCTAAAATTTTTACATGATAAGTCTTTAGAAGAAAAAAAAATAATAGAAGCTGCTAAATACTGTAAAAACGACTTATGTAGCGAAATTGTTTTCGAATTCCCTGAGCTGCAAGGAATAATGGGTGGTAAATATCTTAAATATGAGGGATTTAGTGAGGATGTTTGCTTGGCTGTAGCTGAACATTATTTACCTTCTTTTTATAAAGATGCTTTGCCCTCCACAAAATATGGTGCAATAGTTTCCATAGCAGATAAAGTCGAAACTTTGATAAGTATATTTATTTCTGGTAAACGTTCCAGTGGATCATCTGATCCTTATGCTTTAAGAAGAAATTTAAATGGAGTAATTAAAATAATTTGGGATTATGAACTTGATTTACCTTTAGATATATTATTTAACGAACTTATTGATTTTTGGAAAATCGTATTTCCGAATTTAAACTTCTCAAGAGAAACAGTATTTGATGATTTAAATGAATTTTTAGTTCAAAGAATTGTTAGTCATCTAGAAGAAATATCACTAAGTAAAGAATTAATAAAGGCTGTTTGCTCTTCTGATGAATTATCTCAAAAAAGAGTATTGAATATTGTTGATCTTAAAAATAGGATTAAATCTATTATTAATTTTAACGAAAAGGATAATTTTGTTGAAATCCAGAAGGTTATTACTAGGGTAAGCAAATTAGCAAATAATAGCAATCTTTCAAGAGACGTTCTCTCAACAAAAGATTATGTAAACACAAAACTTTTTGAAAAAGAATGTGAATTGAAAGTTTTTGAATTTATTAGAGAATTAGAAAAACTTTTTTCAGAAGGTTATTGCAATTATTTGGAACTTCTAAATTTGTTTGAGATTAATGTAAAAACTATAGAGGATTTATTTGATAATGAAAAGGGAGTCCTAATAATGTCAGAGGATTTAAAAATAAGAAATAATAGACTCAATTTGTTGAGCTTAATTAGAAATTATTCTCTAAAAATTGCCGATTTTACACTTTTGAACTCTTAACTTTAATGCCGCCCTTTATTGAATAATTTTCTAGCATTTTTTCTACTTCTTTATTTTCCCTAACAGCACTATCAACAGGTTTATATTTAAGAGGTGCAAGAGCTTTTCCTCTTAAAATAGAACCAAGTGTAAGCATCGTAATTTTAAGTTGCTGTAATGGTTTCATGGAGACAACTCTTTTGTATAAGTAACTATCAAAAGTAAGTCTTTGTACATCCATATCATCACACATCTCAACAAAGGCTTCTCTAGCAGAATCATTTCTGTAGAAAATATTTTGAAGGATTTCTAGCACCTTATAAGTTGTGCCATATTTTTTATCCCATTCTTTAAGATAATTTTTTAAATCTTTTTCTGATGGAATTACTTGACCGTTTTTTGATGCTTCAACAATTTCTTCAGCACACATTCGCCCGCTTTTTGCAGCAAAATAAATCCCCTCTCCAGAACTTTTTGTAACATAACCAGCTGCATCCCCAACTAATGCCATTCTCCCAACTACTCTTCTTGGTCTTGGATGCTCAGGAATAGGGTGAGCTTCTACCTTTATTACTTCACCATTGACAAGTCTTTTCTTTGCTCTATTTCTTACACCCTCTTGAAGTCCTTTAATTAATGACTGATTCTTTTGCATGGTTCCAGTGCCAACAGCAACATGGTCATATTTAGGAAATACCCAACCATAAAAATCAGGAGAAACATCAGTTCCGACATACATTTCAGCAAGATCTTCGTAGTAACTCATTTCTTCTTTAGGCAATTTAATTCTTTCCTGAAATGCTATAGCAACTTTGTAATCTCCTGCATCCATTGCTTTTGCGACCCTGCTATTGGCTCCATCAGCACCGATCAATAGGTCAACAGTAAGCTCTTTGAGTTCACCTTTTTTATCCCCATTCGTAAAATCTGAGTAGGAAAGTTTATATGGCCCTTGATTATTAACGCCAGTATCAATAGAAGTAACTAATCCATTTATTAATGTAGCACCAAGATCTGATGCTCTGTTGCGCATAAAGGCATCCATTACTTCTCTTCTACACATCCCGATAAACTCATTATCACTTTTCCCATAAACTCTATCTAAACTTATATCTACCTCTCTATTTGATGGAGATATCATTCTCATATGCCTTACTTTTCTATCAATAATTGATTCAGGCAAATCAAATTCTTCGACCATACAAAGTGGAATTGCTCCTCCACATGGTTTTGCATTATCTAATTTTCTCTCGAAGAGCCAAGTTTTTATTCCAGCTTTAGCAAGTATTTCGGCCGCACATGAACCACTTGGACCTCCACCAATAACAGCTACCCTCAACATATGAAAAAAAAATAATACTGTATATAAAAACTACATCTTTTTTGCTTATAAAAGTGCATTTCTTAAAATAATGGTTAATATCGAAATATCTTTTCCAAATACATCTCTAAATATTGGAACTAAACAAAGATATTGATCAATTTGATATACAAATTGCCAAAAGGACTTACCTAAATAACCCAAATTCAACATTAATAAAAAAATTATTTATATTTTCTCCATTTCTTTTCCTTATCCTTTCTGTCGCTGCATTGCGATTTATTAGAAATGTAGAATTAAAATCTCTTAATAATCTCAAATTTCAGGTTGAAAGAAGTCATGATGCCAGAATTTTAGGCCATCTTCCTTATAACGAAACTCCTAAAGAGAAACTAGTTTTAATTGAGCCTAATATTGAAGTTCATATAGATATGCGCGATTCTCTTCTAAAGATGAGAGAAGAAGCCAAAAAAGATGGGATATATTTGGTCTTCTTGAGTGGTTATAGATCAATAAATTTGCAAAACGATATCTTTTATTCTTTAAAATCTATAAGAAATCAAGAGGCAGCAGAAAGAGCTAGAGTTTCAGCACCTCCAGGATATTCTGAACATAGTACAGGTTTCGCAATCGATATTGGTGATGCTACTCAAAGAGAGACAGACTTTGAAACCGACTTCGAGAATACTGACGCCTTTAGATGGCTCATAAAAAATGCAGCTAAGTTTCACTTTAAGTTATCATTCAACAAAGATAATAAATATGTAGATTACGAACCATGGCATTGGAGATATGAGGGGTCAATAGAAGCATTAAAAGTTTTTGAAAGCTCAAATAGAAAATTATAAATCTAATTGAGCAATTTAATTATTCAATTAGATTATATTTTTCAAAGTCTTAAAGGGAAATTCTCATAATAAGCATACTTTGAGTTAGCCTTAATAAAGTCTATCTACTATTTATATAAATTCTATAAATGTCATCTTCGATAAAAGAAATTAGAAATGTTGCAATTATTGCTCACGTAGATCATGGGAAGACAACTCTTGTAGATGCCTTGTTATCTCAATCAGGAATATTTAGAGATAATGAAGTTATCCCTACATGTGTAATGGATTCAAATGATCTTGAAAGAGAAAGGGGGATAACAATTCTCTCAAAAAATACTGCAGTTAACTATAAAGACACCAGAATTAATATTATAGATACACCTGGACATGCTGATTTTGGAGGAGAAGTTGAAAGGGTTTTAGGAATGGTTGATGGTTGTCTGCTTATTGTTGATGCAAATGAGGGACCTATGCCTCAAACAAGATTTGTTTTAAAAAAAGCCTTAGAAAAAGGACTTAGGCCTATAGTCTTTGTAAATAAAATTGATAGACCACGTGTAGTACCAGAAATAGCAATTGACAAGGTCCTTGATTTGTTTTTGGAATTAGGTGCTGATGATGATCAATGCGATTTCCCTTATCTTTTCGGGAGTGGCTTATCTGGTTTCGCAAAAGAAGAGATGGAATCTAATAGTGACAATATGATGCCTCTTTTTGAAGCTATTATCAGACACGTTCCTCCTCCAGTGGGTGACTCTAATAAACCTCTTCAGCTACAAATAACTACTTTGGACTATTCTGATTTCTTAGGCAGAATAGTAATTGGAAAGATCCACAATGGAACTATAAAAAATGGCCAACAGGCTAGTTTAATTAAAGAAAACGGAAAAACTATTAAAGGTAAGGTTGGTAAGCTTTTAGGATTTGAAGGATTACAAAGAATTGATATAAATGAAGCATTTGCAGGAGATATTGTTGCTGTTTCTGGTTTCGATGACGTCAATATTGGTGAGACCATAGCATGTCCCGATTCTCCTCATCCTCTTCCATTAATCAAAGTTGATGAACCTACCTTAAATATGACTTTTGTTGTCAATGATTCACCATTTGCTGGTAAAGAAGGGAAATTTGTTACTAGTAGACAATTAAAAAATAGATTGGAGAGGGAACTTTTAACAAATGTTGCCCTGAGAGTAGAAGAAACTGATTCTCCTGACAGGTTTTCAGTTTCTGGAAGAGGGGAATTACATCTAGGGATATTGATTGAAACTATGAGAAGAGAGGGTTTTGAGTTTCAAATCTCACAACCTCAAGTAATTTTCAGAGAAATTGATAATGTTGAATGTGAGCCTATAGAGACTTTGGTTTTAGATGTACCTGAAATATCTGTTGGTTCTTGCATCGAAAAACTTGGATCCAGAAAGGCAGAGATGAAAAACATGCAGACAAGTTCAGATGGTAGAACTCAATTAGAATTTCTTGTTCCATCAAGAGGATTAATTGGATTTCGAGGGGAATTCGTAAGGATAACCAGAGGTGAAGGCATCATGAGTCATTCGTTTTATGAATATAAACCTAAAACAGGAGACTTTGAAACTAGAAGGAATGGCGTTCTTATTGCTTATGAGGAAGGTGTAGCCACATTTTATGCTTTAAAGAATGCTGAAGATAGGGGAGTCTATTTCATTAAACCTGGAGTTAAAGTTTATAAAGGAATGATAATTGGAGAAAATAATCGACCTCAAGATCTTGAGTTGAATATATGTAAAACTAAGCAGTTGACTAATATGAGATCTGCAGGGGCAGAAGAACTTGATACTTTGCAGTCACCTGTCGATATTACCCTTGAGAGAGCACTCGAATATATTGGTCCAGATGAAATGCTAGAGGTAACACCGGATTCAATAAGAATGAGAAAAATAAATAAAAAGAAAAAAAATTAGTAATTGATTTAATGAACCAAGAAAGTACAAAAAGTTTTCAAGATTCTCTTTACACAGCTTTAAATCTTTTTAATAATCATGAATGGTATAAGGCTCATGATGCTTTTGAAGAAATATGGAATTCCGTTGATGGTGACGAAAGACAAGTTATCCAAGGAATTTTACAAGTATCTGTTTCTCAGTTTCACTTAAGTAAAGGAAATTTAAATGGAGCTACTATTTTGCTTGGGGAGGGTTTAGGCAGAATAAAAACCAGAACCAAGATTGATTTAGGGATTGATCTTGAATCCTTCTGTCAATGTTTGGAAGATTTATTGAGGAAATTACAATATAAAGAACTATTAAACGAGAACGATAAGCCTTTTTTGAAAACTCTTTGATGAATAAATCTTTATCTTCAATTAAATTAATATTATATATTTCATTTTTTTTTCAAGAATACAAGAAAACTAATCGATCTCAAGGAAAATGAACCTAAAGATTCATAATGTATCCCTTTCAATTAAAGGAAGACTAATCGTAAATGATGTTTCCATAACTGTTAATCCAGGGGAAGTTGTAGGTTTGATGGGACCTAATGGTGCTGGGAAAACTACAACTTTTAATCTTGCAGTTGGGAATATAAAACCAGATAAAGGTGAAATTTTAATGAATGGCAAAAATATAACCAATATTCCTCTCCCAATTAGATCAAGACTTGGATTAGGTTACTTAACTCAGGAAGCGAGTATATTTAGAGACCTCACTGTTAAGGATAATATAGATTTGGCTTTACAAAATTCAACTTATAGTAGAGCAGCGATAAGAAATAGGAGAGAACAATTAATTAATGAATTTAATTTGAATAACTTTGTAGATAATTATGGTTATCAACTTTCAGGAGGAGAGAGGAGGAGGTGTGAGATAGCTAGGGCTCTCTCTTTAGGCAGAAAAGGACCTAAATATTTGTTATTAGACGAACCTTTTGCTGGAATCGATCCCCTAGCTGTTAATGATCTAAAGAAACTAATTCTCAAATTAAGCAGCGATGGGGTGGGGATTCTCATTACAGACCATAATGTGAGGGAAACCCTTCTAATTACTAACAAATCATATGTATTGAGTGAAGGAAAAATTTTAGCTAACGGTTCATCAAGTGAATTGGCTGATAATCCAATAGTCAAGAAGTATTATCTAGGAGATAATTTCAAACTTTGAAATGCTTTTTTAAAAATAAATTAAAACTTTATTATTAAAGATTTACTCATATAAGAATGATTTTAATTATTATTTGTTTGTCATTGAATATTAAAACTTGAGAAATTTCTAGAAATGATACTAGATAATTTTTTTAAAAATTTAATATCTGAACCGGTTTCAGTTTTAGGTCTTTTAGTTTTTTATTTTTTATTAATTAACTTACCAATATCTTTGGGAGCAGTTTTTAAAAAAAAGTCTTCTTCTGCTGTACGACTTATTACGATTTTAGTGAACCTATTAATAACGTTACAACTAATTTTTAGGTGGTCAATTTCTGGGCACTTTCCTATTAGCAATTTGTATGAATCTCTTTATTTCCTTACTTGGGGTATCTCATTAGGTCAACTATTGGTTGAAAGAGAATACCAAGCTCCAATAATTCCCGCAATTGCTATACCTATTGAGTTACTGACTGTGGCTTTTGCTTGTTTTGTTTTACCTGAGGATTTGAAATTATCGTCCAACTTAGTTCCAGCTTTAAGGTCTAGTTGGTTAGTAATGCATGTTAGTGTCGTAATGCTTAGTTATGCAGCATTAATAATAGGTTCTTTACTTTCAATGTCCGTTTTGTTTATTAATAAAAATAAGCCGCTTCAAATCAGAAGTAGTTCTACAGGTATAGGAGGATTTAAACTTTCAAATAGCTATCCTGTAAATGATTTAGTTGAACCTATTGAATTTTCTCATTCAGAAGAATTAGATACATTAAGTTATCGTTCTATACTAATCGGCTTTGTTCTTTTAACTCTTGGTTTAATTTCAGGTGCGGTTTGGGCTAATGAGGCTTGGGGCACATGGTGGAGTTGGGATCCAAAAGAAACATGGGCATTTATCTCATGGTTATTTTATGCCGCTTATCTGCATATGAGAATAAGCAAGGGTTGGCAAGGACGTAGACCAGCATTATTAGCATCTACAGGCTTTTTAGTAGTTTTAGTATGCTATTTAGGAGTTAATTTCTTAGGAATAGGGTTACATAGTTATGGTTGGATATTTGGGTGATTTGTTAATCTCCCAGAATATTTATTGAGGTTCAGAAAGAACATTCCCCTTTTGAGCTTCATGTGCAACTTTCCTCAAGTCATCACATCCCTCTTTTAATGTTGGGTAAGCAAACATTCCACTACCTGCAATAAAACAATTAGCTCCAGCATCTGCACATTGTGAAATAGTCCAATTTGCTTTTATTCCACCATCAACTTCAATGTCGACATTTAAGTTTTTTTCAATAACAAAGTTTCTTATTTCTCTGATTTTATTAAGCATTGTTGGTATATAAGCTTGTCCACCAAAGCCTGGATTAACTGTCATAACTAAAACATGATCAACCATATCCATAATGTTTTTAATCATTTCAAAAGGAGTATGAGGGTTTAATGCAACAGAAGGAGATCCTCCTAAATCTCTTATTCTTCCGAGAACTCTATGCAAATGAATATTTGCTTCGGCATGAGCTATTACTACTCCTGGTTCACCATTCGCTCCCTTTGTTGCGTTTACATAAGATTCAAGCATGGTTTCACAGTTGTATTGACTCACCATTAATTGAGTTTCAAAAGGGACATTGCAATATTTCCTGCATGCCGCAATCATTTCAGGACCGAATGTAAGATTTGGAACAAAATTCCCATCCATTACATCAAATTGAATTCTGTCTACCCCAGCTTCCTCGAGCTCTTTCACACATGCCCCCATATTTGCCCAATCTGCTGGTAAAACTGAAGGAATTATTTGAATTGGTCTATTAACACCAGCTAAAATTGTTTGATTTGACTCAGTCATTTAATTTTTAAAATATTTAATAAAGATACTATATTTAGTTGTTTATTCCTAATTTCAAGTCACGGCCTGATAAAGTATCACCTGTAAAGAGTTAAAAAAAGCTTACTAGCAAAATAATTCTTATAAAAAATGACATTTTTTATGAGATCATACTCAAAACCTTTAAGAAAATCCTCCAAATTTAATTGTGAATCAAACTTTAATTCAAGAAATTCTCGAAGTTGTCGAGCAAGCAGCTATTGCCTCAGCAAAACTAACAGGACTCGGTCAAAAAGATGAAGCTGATGCTGCAGCTGTAGAAGCAATGAGATTGCGAATGGGCAAAATTGAAATGAAAGGGAAAATTGTTATTGGAGAAGGTGAAAGAGATGAAGCACCTATGCTTTATATAGGTGAAGAGGTTGGTAGTGGAAATGGCCCAGGGGTTGACTTTGCAGTAGATCCTTGTGAAGGAACAAATCTTTGTGCGAATAATCAAAGAGGTTCTATGGCGGTTTTAGCTGCCTCTGATACGGGTGGTCTTTTCAATGCGCCTGATTTTTACATGAACAAATTAGCAGCGCCTCCTGCGGCCAAAGGTAAAGTAGATATTAGAAATTCAGCTACTGAAAATTTGAAGATACTAAGTGATTGCTTGGGCCTTTCTATTGATGAGCTTACTGTAGTTGTAATGGATAGAACTAGGCATAAAGATTTAATTAAAGAGATTCGAGGATGCGGTGCAAAAGTACAACCGATTTCTGATGGTGATGTTCAAGCTGCGATTGCATGTGGTTTTGCAGGTACTGGAACGCATTGCTTGATGGGTATAGGTGCAGCTCCAGAGGGTGTTATTTCAGCTGCTGCAATGAGAGCTCTCGGCGGACACTTTCAAGGACAACTAGTTTATGATCCAGCAATCGCTCAAACTTCTGAATGGGCTGATTACACAAAAGAAGGAAATATAAATCGTCTTAATGAAATGGGTATAACAGATATAGATAAAATCTATGAAGCGAATGAATTGGCATCGGGAGAAAATGTTGTTTTCGCTGGAAGTGGAATAACTGATGGATTATTATTTGACGGAGTTAAATTTGAAAGAGATTGTGTTAGAACAAGTAGTCTAGTTATTAGTACATTAGATAGTACTGCAAGGTTCACAAATACTGTCCATATAAAAGATGGTGCTAAGAGTATCAGCCTTTAAAAATTCACTTTTGATTTTATGCATATTGTTGTCGTCGGACTGAGTCATCGCACGGCACCTGTCGAAGTGCGTGAGAAGTTAAGTATTCCTGACCATTCCATAACAGAGTCATTGAAAGCATTAAAAGCTTTCTCTGATGTATTAGAGGTGTCAATTTTAAGTACTTGTAATAGGCTGGAAATATACGCGTTAGTAAAGGATAAAAATACTGGAATTTCATCTATTAAAGAATTTATATCAGAATATTCTGGAATTATTTTTGAAGATTTAAATCCACATCTTTTTTGCTTTAGACAGGAAGAAGCAGTTTTGCATTTGATGAAAGTCTCAGCAGGACTCGATAGCCTCGTTTTAGGGGAAGGGCAAATCCTTTCGCAGGTAAAAAAAATGATGAGAGTAGGTCAAGAGAATCAATCTACTGGACCAATTCTTAATAGATTATTAACTCAATCAGTTAGTACAGGTAAAAAAGTAAGATCCGAAACAAATTTAGGAACTGGAGCTGTTTCAATCAGTTCAGCAGCGGTAGAACTAGCTCAATTAAAAATTGGACAAGAAAAGGGTTTTGATACTCTTGTAAGTTTGGAATCAGAGAACGTTCTTGTTGTTGGGGCCGGACGAATGAGTAGGCTTTTAATAACTCATTTAAAGTCAAAAGGATGTCATAAACTTATCCTTTTAAATAGAAATATTGATAGAGCATTAAATCTTGCTCAAGACTTCCCTGATTTAGAGATTGTTTGTAAAGGGTTAAACGAATTAGAAGAAAACATATCATTATCTTCGCTTGTTTTCACCAGTACTGCTTCTGAAGAGCCAATTGTTGATCTCACGAAAATTGAAAAAATAAATTTGAGTAATAGACTTAAATTTATTGATATTGGTGTACCGAGAAATATATCTAATGATGTCAAACAACATGAATTTGTAAAATCATTTGATGTTGATGACTTACAAGAGGTCGTTTCAAGAAATCAAGAATTTAGAAAGAAAATAGCAAAGGAAGCGGAATCTTTAGTAGAAGAAGAAAGGATCATTTTTCTAGAATGGTGGGCAAGTTTAGAGGCAGTTCCAGTGATTAATAAACTTAGATCAGATTTGGAATTAATTAGAAAAGAGGAATTGCAAAAAGCACTTAGCAGAATGGGACCAGATTTTTCGGCTCGAGAAAGAAAAGTTGTGGAAGCTCTGACTAAAGGAATAATTAATAAAATACTTCATACGCCTGTCACCAAGTTGAGAAGTCCTCAATCAAGAGAAGAAAGGCAAGTCTCTTTGAAAATCGTTGAAAAATTGTTTTCTTTGGTAGAAGAGGATAAAAATAACTAACTTTTTTCGATTTATATTAAGTTTTTCCAGTGATTTGTCGTAATACCTTTGTAAACTGACCATTTGTCTTTCTAAATATGCCCATAATCAGTTACTTTAAGAAGTTGTATATCTACCTCCATTAGATTGAATGAAGCGCGTGTTGGCCATAATCCTCGGAGGAGGAAAAGGTTCTAGACTTTACCCTCTAACAAAAATGAGGGCTAAACCTGCTGTGCCATTGGCAGGTAAGTATCGTTTGATAGATATTCCGATTAGTAATTGTATAAATTCAGGCATTGAAAAAATGTACGTATTGACGCAGTTCAATAGTGCATCTCTAAATAGACATATAGGAAGAACCTATAATTTAAATGGCCCTTTCGGCCAAGGATTTGTGGAGGTTTTAGCGGCACAACAGACTCCTGATAGTCCCAAGTGGTTTGAAGGTACTGCTGATGCTGTAAGAAAATACCAATGGTTATTCCAAGAATGGGATGTTGATGAATATTTAATATTGTCAGGTGATCAGCTTTATAGAATGGACTACAGTTTATTTGTTCAACATCATAGAGATAATGGTGCTGATTTAACTGTTGCAGCTTTGCCTGTTGATGAAGCTCAAGCAGAAGGTTTTGGCCTAATGAGAACCGATGATTTAGGAAATATAAAAGAATTTAGTGAAAAGCCTACGGGAGAGAAGTTGAAGGCTATGGCAGTAGATACTTCAAAATTTGGATTAAGTAA
The DNA here is from genome assembly GCA_003280725.1 of Prochlorococcus sp. AG-355-M18. GTDB lineage: Bacteria > Cyanobacteriota > Cyanobacteriia > PCC-6307 > Cyanobiaceae > Prochlorococcus_A. The sequence continues at coordinate 25,684 of QCED01000011.1, forward strand.
GGCGTCAGCTGCCGAAAAACCATATTTAGCCTCTATGGGTATTTACGTTTTTAGCAGAAATACTCTTTTCGATCTTCTAAATAAATTTCCTAATTATACGGATTTTGGTAAGGACATAATTCCAGAAGCCCTCAATAGAGGCGATACTCTTAAAAGTTATGTATTCGATGATTATTGGGAAGATATCGGCACCATTGGGGCATTCTTTGAGTCAAACCTTGCATTGACTGAGCAACCAAAACCTCCATTTAGTTTTTATGATGAGAAATTTCCAATTTATACTAGACCTAGATTTTTACCCCCTTCTAAACTTGTAGATGCTCAAATTACTGATTCAATTGTTTGTGAAGGTACAATCTTGAAGTCATGCAGTATTTTACATTGTGTTTTAGGTGTAAGAAGCAGGATTGAAAGTGACTCGGTTCTTAAGGATACTCTTGTTATGGGAGCCGATTTCTTTGAATCCCCTGAAGAGAGGATTGAATTAAGAAAAGGGGGCGGAACGCCTCTTGGAGTAGGTGAAGGGACTACTGTAAAAAGAGCAATTCTTGATAAGAATACAAGAATTGGTGATAATGTCGTGATTATTAATAAAGATCGAGTAGAAGAAGCAGATAAGCCAGAATTAGGCTTCTATATCAGAAATGGAATTGTTGTAGTAGTTAAAAATGCAACTATTGCAAACGGAACTGTTATTTAAATCTTTTTCCATCATTTTTCGCTGACATAAGTATTTTTTTTGAGCAATTTTATTGAGTTGCAGGCACACTATATTTATTGAGTTTTTTAATTTTTTATGTCCAAGGCACATTTTGGTTTAATAGGTCTTGGTGTTATGGGCGAAAATTTAGTTCTTAACGCAGAGAGAAATGGATTTTCTAGTGTAGTTTTTAATAGGACTTACTCAAAAACGGAAGAATTTTTACAAGGTCGTGGCCTTGGGAAGAATATAGAAGGAGCTGAAACTCTTCAAGAATTTGTTAATAAGCTAGAGAGGCCTAGAAGAATTCTAATGATGGTAAAAGCTGGGCCTGCAACAGATGCTGTCATTGATAATATTTCTGGATATCTCGAAGAAGGAGATTTATTAATAGATGGCGGCAACTCTCAATTTAAAGATACAGAAAGAAGGGTGAATACTCTTGAAAGTAAAAGTTTTGGATACATTGGGATGGGAGTCTCTGGAGGTGCTAAAGGAGCTCTGGAGGGTCCAAGTATGATGCCTGGCGGTACTAAGGCTTCATATGATGCAATAGAAAGCTTATTAACAAAAATGGCTGCCAAAGTTGAAGACGGTCCATGTGTTGCATATGTTGGACCAGGAGGATCAGGTCATTTTGTAAAAACTGTTCATAACGGAATTGAATATGGAATTGAACAAATACTTGCAGAAGCTTATGACCTCATGAAGAGAGTCAAAGGTATGAATGGACAGCAGATGTCAGAGGTATTTGGTATTTGGAATAATACTGATGAATTAGCTTCTTATCTTGTTGAGATAACAGAGATTTGTCTAAATACAAAAGATGATATAACTGGAGATTATGTCGTGGAAAAAATATTAGATAAAGCTGGCCAGAAAGGTACAGGGTTATGGACTGTTGTAAGTGCTCTAGAACTGGGGGTATCAGTCCCAACTATTTATGCATCTTTAAATGCAAGAGTAATGAGTTCTTTAAAAGAGCAACGTAGTGAGATTGAAAAAACTATTCCATCTAAAGAGATAGAGGATTTTGATTTAGGAAATATATCAGATGGAATGAAGCCTTTATTTGATGCTGTAGTCCTTGCCACAATTGCTAGCTATGCCCAAGGTATGGATATTTTAAGAGAAGCATCTGCAGTATATAACTATGGTTTGAATATGCCTTCAATTGCTCAAATATGGAAAGGTGGTTGCATAATTAGATCAAAATTATTAAGTAAAATTCAAGATGCTTATAACAATGACCCTAATCTAAAAAATTTAATTTTTGATGATTGGTTTAATAATGAAATTGCGACAAGATTAGATAACTTAGCTAAAGTAGTCTCTCTATCCACAAAGGCAGGTATACCAGTCCCATGCTTATCCAGTACTTTAGATTATTTGAATAGTTACAGAACCAATAGTCTCCCTCAGAATCTTGTCCAGGCAATGAGAGACTGTTTTGGCTCTCATACATATGAAAGAATTGATAGGGAAGGTAGTTTTCATACTGAATGGATGAAATGATTGAAAAGGTCAAAAATGGATACACCTTAAATATATATAAAGACAAGTTAGAACTATCAAATTCGGTTTTTAAGTTTATTCAAAGCCACATTATTCATACTTTAAAAAAGAAAGACAGGTTCAAGTTTTGTGTAAGTGGAGGTTCAACCCCTAAATCTGTGTATCATCTCTTATCTAATAGTGATCTTCAATGGGATATGGTTGATGTCTTTTTAGGAGATGAAAGATGTGTTGATCCAAATTCAGAATTAAGTAACTCGTTAATGTTGAAAAATTCTTTGTTAACTAATTTTGGATCTAAAGCTTATTTTTATGAAATTTTCAATGATTTAAACGCTGATGATGAAACTACAAAAAATCAATTTATTTCTAATTTATTTGAAAAATGCGGATCAAACCCTCCCTCCTTTGATTTAACTTTATTAGGTCTTGGAGACGATGGTCATACAGCTTCTCTATTTCCTTATCAAAAAAATAATAATGTAGATGATTTTGTGATTTTTAATGAAGGCAAAGGATTAAAAAGAATTTCATTAACGCCAAAGGTCCTTTCAGCCTCGTCAAAGATAGTATTTTTGGTTAGTGGGGCCAATAAAAGAATTGCTCTTGAGAGGTTATTAGATGAAAAAGAGGCGCCAGATAGAACACCATCAAAATTAATAAAATCTATTAATCAAATTTCAATATTTTGCGATCAGGATTCAGCAAAAGAATTAGAAATTTAGTTAAAGTCTATTAATAATTTAAATTATTTAATGAGAAAGAAAAATTTTTTATTCCAGAAAAAGGAGTTCGATGGTTGGAACACATTGAATGATACTGTTATGGGCGGATCAAGTTCAGCTTTTTGTGAAATTTCAAATTCTGGTTTGTTATTAAAGGGTAATATCGTCGAGAAAGCTGGAGGATTTGTTAGTTGTAGGTCATCTATTTATAAACCATCTTTAAACGTATCTGAATATTCATCCTTCGAATTAAATATTGATGGACAAGGAAGAACTTTTAAATTTGCTGTTGCTTGTGAAGATGATCTTCTTGGACTAACCGAATTTATTCCTGGTGGTCTTAGATGGATTAAATCATTCCCAACAAAAAAGTTCGGAACAACAAATGTTCTAATTCCGTTTAGTGAGCTAAAACCTTCAGTAAGAGCTAATAAGGTTCGGTTCCCATTTAAATTCAAGCCTTCTAAAATTAGAAGATTGCAACTACTACACTCTAAGTTTGGTGATGATGGATTACTTAATAATGAGTTTAAACAGGGTTCCATAAAAGTTTTAATTAAATCAATAAGTGTTATTTGAAAATCCAACTAAAAATATAGAGAGCTTAATCGCTAAGTCAGCAGATTTAACAAATAAACCTTTTGTGCATTCTGTCGTAAAAATAAATGGTGAATACGAATTCGAAGAAGAAGAAGATATTGATTTGACGGTTAATATCTTATGTCGAGATAAAGAAGGTAAAAGATTAGAAATTTACGATCTTGAATTAGAACTTTTTAAATCAAATAAAGAGTTGGTTTTAGTTATCTCTAAGCTTAATTTTCCTGATGAACCAATATTGTGGTGTGGAGTTAAAACATTATGGATGAATAGCAATAATGGAAAAAAATGCAACTCACCAAAATACAGCGCTAGATTGGAAAACCTAGCAAACAGGATAAAAAGCTTTATTGATTAAGAAAATAAACTTTGAGCTGATCTATAAATCAGTAACAGCCCCTAAACTTGATGTGCTTACGATTTTCGAATATTTTGAAAGTATCCCTCTTTTGTATTTTGGTGTAGGCTTTACCCAATCCTTTTTTCTTTTTTCTAATTCTTCGTCAGATAAATCAACTTCAATAAGTTGCTTTACTGCATCTACTGTAATTAAATCACCTTGTTTTATTAGAGCAATATTTCCGCCAACAGCAGCCTCTGGAGCTATATGACCAACAACCAGACCATAAGTTCCCCCGCTAAATCTGCCATCGGTAATTAAAGCTACCTTTTCTCCGAGGCCTTGACCAACAATTGCAGATGTTGGAGCTAACATCTCTCTCATGCCTGGTCCTCCTACAGGCCCTTCGTTTCTAATAACAACAACATCACCAGCTTTGATATCATTATTCAATATCGATTTTAAACAATCCTCTTCGCTTTCAAAAATCTTTGCTGGACCTGTTAATACAGGGTTTTTCACTCCGCTAATTTTAGCTACGGAACCTTCACTTGCTAAGTTACCTTTTAATATCGCTAGGTGTCCCTTTTTATAAAGAGGGTTATTTATATCTCTTATGACATTTTGATTTGTTGGAGGCTTATCTGGAATATTCTGTAAGTATTCTGAGATGGTTTTCCCTTCAATATTTTTGCAATCTCCATGAATTAATCCTGCATTCAAAAGTATTTTCATTACTTGTGGAATCCCACCTGCATTATGAAGATCTACCGTCACATATTTACCACTCGGTTTAAGGTCACAAATAACTGGTACTTTTTGTCTGATTCTCTCAAAATCATTAATGTTGATATCTATTCCTGCAGTATTTGCAATGGCTAAGATGTGCAATACCGCATTTGTTGATCCTCCAATTGCCATAATTACTGATATGGCATTTTCAAATGCTTTCTTCGTCATTAAGTCTAAAGGTCTTATATCTTTTTCTATTGCAGAGACTAATATCTCAGCACTTTTATCTGCACTTAGTTCTTTTTCAAGATCTTCAGCAGCCATAGTGGAACTGTGAGGAAGACTTAACCCTAATACTTCGATAACTGCAGACATTGTATTAGCTGTAAACATCCCTCCACAACTACCAGCACCAGGAATACAATTTTTCTCAACTTGGATTAGCCTTTCTTCATTAATTTTGCCTGATGTTAATTGTCCAACAGCTTCAAATGCACTAACAACAGTAAGATCTTCTCCATGCAACTTTCCAGGTTTTATTGTCCCTCCATAAATGAAAATTGAGGGAATATTCATTCTTGCAATCGCTATCATGGCACCTGGCATGTTTTTGTCACATCCACCTATAGCAAGCACTCCATCCATACTCTGAGCATTGCATGCTGTTTCAATTGAATCAGCAATAACTTCTCTTGAAACTAGGGAATATTTCATGCCCTCTGTCCCCATTGAAATTCCATCACTTACTGTGATTGTTCCAAACATCTGAGGCATCCCACCTGATCTTCTTATTGACTCTTCAGCTTTGAGAGCTAACTTATTCAAACCTATATTGCATGGGGTTATAGTGCTGTATCCATTTGCAACTCCAATAATAGGTTTATTAAAATCTTCATCATTAAATCCAACAGCTCTTAACATTGATCTGTTAGGGGATCTTTGCACACCTTGGGTTATTGCAGATGATCTGAGTTTATTCATATTATTTGAGAACCTCTTTTATTCTATTGCCCCAATTCTTCAAGTTGCTTCCTGACATCAGCAATTGCAGAATTAAGTTGCTCAACTTTCTTCTCCAGGTTCTCTCCTTCAACTTCATTTATATTTTCATTTAAATCAATCGCTTCAGAACCGTCTTGAATTCTGGAGGAATACATCATTGCTTTTTGTTTTTTTTCCTCCTTTCTTTTGTCAGCTTCGGATATTAACCACCAAGCTAGACCTGCTGCTCCAATAAAAGCGCCGCTTATTAATGATAAAAGATTATTTGAAGACGAATCTCTGTATTCAGACATTGGTTAAATATTTGCTCCTATATTCTATATTAGTTCTTATCTTGAAATATAGTACTCAAACGCAATAAAGGATTCCCAATACCAGGTACCAATAATTTTGTGCTTTCATCTTCCTCATCTATGCAAGAGGTGTAGATCACCTGATTAGGGAATAATTTCGCAATTTCATTCAAACCTTTATTTGAGCAAATAGAAGTTATTAACAAAATCCTGTTGGAATCAACACCTAATTCCTTTAATTTAGTTAAAATTTCTAATGTCGCTGATTTTGTTGTTATTTGCTCCGAATAAAATATAACTCCTACATTTGATTCAATAGTTTTAGGAAGTTCTCCTAATGAGAGGGTGGAATTAGGAATTACTTCTTTAGATCCAAACCATAGAGATAACCCTTCGGGCAACATTGCGATAACATTTATTGGATAATCATTATTTATAAAGAATCCATCTGCGTCCCCATTATCAGTATTTACTATTTCTTTTTTATATGGCAACCAGTTTCGTAATGCTTCATATGTAAGCCATTTTCCTAATTGCTCATATCCTGTTGAGTACAAAATATTTGGAGTATTTTTTTCTCGCAATATTGAAAGCCAATGTTTTATTAATGGATGAGGAGGAACAATAACCTTTAGTGACATTGCCATATATTTTCCTATAAAATAACCTTACAAACTTTAAATACCTAAGTTCTAAAATACAGTTTTATTATGATTAAATCAATTGTTTGCCCTTCATTAAAAAATGCATTAGTTGCATTATTGCTTATTGGACTTATATTTTTTAATTCTGTTAATTCCGCATGGGCAAAACGACCTCCTGAGATTAGAAATCAGCAAGACCTAAATTTAGAGCCAGATATGCATGGTCAAGATTTAAGTGGCAACGAATATGTTAAGTTTGATTTGAATGGATTTAATTTCAGTAAAAGTAATTTAGAGGGTGCGGTATTTAATAATAGTAAATTGCAAAATGCAACTTTTACTGGTGCTAATTTGAGAGACGCTCTTGCTTATGCAACTGATTTTACAGATGCGGATCTTTCAGATGTAAATTTCACAAATGCTTTATTAATGGAAAGTAATTTTGAAGGTGCGAAAATAGATGGTGCGGATTTCACGGATGCAGTTCTTAGTCGTACGCAACAAAAACAACTATGTGCGATTGCTAATGGCACTAATAGTTCTACAGGAGAGAGCACAGAATATAGCCTAGGTTGTTAATCGTTAAGTATGAAAAAAAAAATACCAGTTATTGTTGTTTCGGGATTTCTTGGTTCAGGTAAAACAACTTTTCTAAGATATCTATTAAGAGAGAGTAATAAAAAATTTGGTTTAATAATTAATGAATTTGGTGATGTTGGAATTGACGGTGATTTGATTAAAAGTTGTGATAAATGTGATGAATCTGAAGACGACTGCGTTATCGAATTAAACAATGGATGTTTATGTTGTACTGTTCAAGATGATTTTGTTCCATCAATAAAAGCTCTCCTAGAATTTAATCCTCCTATTGAATCAATAATTATCGAAACAAGTGGCTTGGCACTACAAATTCCCTTAATTCAAGCACTTAACTGGCCTGAGATTAGGTCTTCCATCTATCTTGATGTAGTTGTTGGCATCATTAATGGAGAATCAATGCTTAATGGTTCACCAATTAATGATTTAAATAAAATAACAAAACAATATAATGAAACAGATAAAATTGATCACAACGCCACTATAGATGAACTTTTTGAGGAGCAACTAGAAGTTTCTGATATCGTTTTAGTCTCAAGATCAGATATCTTAAATGATGATCAGTTTGATGTTGTAAAAAATAAAATTCAAGGAATTCTAAACTCATCTACACCAATCCTTAAATCCAAGAATGGCGAAATTGATTTAAATTATCTATTTGACTTTAATTTTAAAAAAGAGACTTATAAAGAATTTTTAACGGATGAACATGACCATAATCATGTTGAACTTGTATCAGATTCAATTAAATTAAATTATTTCCTTGAAAAAAATGATTTTGAGAAGGAGATGTCAAAAATCTTGGATGAATTAAACATTCTTCGAATAAAAGGACGTATTTGGATACCAAACAAATCATTGCCTTTACAAATACAAATTGTTGGAAAGAAAATTAATACTTGGTTTGAAGAAGCTCCAGATAATTGTTGGAGACCAAATGATAATGCTGGGCTTGAATTAGTAATAATTTCCTTTGATGAGAAATCTATAAAAAATTTCAAGAGAAAAATTAAAGAGAAATTTAAGATTTTAAGTGACCCAAAAATAGCAATTTGACTTTATAGTTAGCTGTCGGGATACTTACTATAGTAGACAGCCCAAGATGGAAAATCCAAAAATTATTTTAAAACAAATAATCTCTGACCACGTTACATCAATTGATAAAATAAAATGTTCAAAATGTGGAGGGTCAGGAAATTTTAAAACACATGAAAATTCAAGGAGAACTTGTTTAGTTTGTTTTGGTAAAGGCTACATAAACATTTAATAACTCAGAAAACCTTAAGGTAAAAATATTTGTTTATTAATCAATAGTTTTTTTTATTAAAATTTAAACTAATCTTCTAGTAGAAATTAATTTTTAATTGGACCAATTTGCTGTAAAAGTTTTTGTAAGACTAAGACCCTCAGTTTTAGATCCAGCAGGGGAAGCTACCAAATCTGCTTCTATTAAACTTGGAGCCGAGGGAATAAAATCATTACGTATAGGAAAAATGATTGAGGTTAAAATAGAAGGTAATGGTGAAAACGAAGTAAGAGAAAAAATTGATTTATTGTGTGATAGGCTATTCGCAAATACTGTTATTGAAGATTATGAGTATTCACTAGAAAAATTATAAGATGGATTATTTTACCGTAGGAGTTGTTGTCTTCCCTGGTTCCAATTGTGATCGTGATGTTTCATGGGCATTGGAAGGTTGTTTAGACATAAGAACAAAATACTTATGGCATGAGTCTTCAGATTTAAGCGATGTAGATGCGATAGTTTTACCCGGAGGATTTAGTTATGGTGATTATTTAAGATGCGGAGCCATAGCGAGATTCTCTCCATTAATAAATGCTTTGGATGACTTTGTGAAAAGTGGAAGAAGAGTTTTAGGTATTTGTAATGGGTTCCAAATTTTGACAGAAGCAGGCTTTTTGCCTGGTGCCCTTACTTCAAATAAGAATCTTAATTTCATCTGTGATGATGTTGAACTTGATATTGTTTCTTCAAAAGGAGGTTGGTTCAATGATGGAGGTAAAAAACAAACTATTAAGTTACCCATTGCGCATGGGGAAGGAAGATATCATTGTGATTCTGATACTTTAAAAAAACTTGTAGATAATGAATTGATCGCTTTGAGATATAAAAAAAATCCTAATGGATCCTCATTCGATATCGCAGGCATAACTAATGAAAAGGGTAATGTTCTTGGTTTAATGCCTCATCCAGAGCGAGCATGTGACGAGGCAATTGGTGGGACTGATGGTCTCTTTACATTAAAATCATTAATATTGAAATAAAAAAAAGACCTTCAATTTTGGAGGTCTTTTTTGTTTGATTTCGTTATTAATTAAACAGTAGCTTTTACTTTTGGATCTAAATCACCTTTTGCGTAAAGATCAGCAAAGTAATTTGTGCTGTTTTGTTTGATCTTACTTGCTTGACCTTCGCACCAGAACTGCTTGTATCTATCAAGACAAACTTGCTTCATATATTTTCTAGCAGGTTTGTTGAAATGTCTTGGGTCAAAGTTTGCCTTATCAGCAAATGCAGCTTCTCTAACCGCGGCAGTGAAAGCAAGTCTGTTATCGGTATCAATGTTAACTTTCCTAACTCCATTTCTTATTCCCTCTTGAATCTCTTCAACAGGAACACCATATGTTTGAGGGATTTCTCCACCATATTTGTTAATAATATCCAACCATTCCTGAGGCACTGAACTAGATCCGTGCATTACAAGATGTGTATTTGGAAGTGCTTTATGTATCTCAGCAATTCTGCTTATTGCAAGAACTTCTCCTGTTGGCTTCCTTGTGAATTTATATGCACCATGACTTGTACCTATAGCAATTGCTAATGCATCAACTTTTGTTTTGGCAACAAAATCTGCCGCTTCTTCAGGATCAGTCAAAAGCATGTCTGTAGAAAGTTCACCTTCAAATCCATGACCATCTTCTGCTTCACCCTTTCCTGTTTCTAATGAACCTAAGCAGCCCAACTCTCCTTCAACACTAACTCCAACTGAATGAGCAAAATCTACTACTTTTTTAGTAACTGCAACATTATATTCGTAACTAGCGGGTGTTTTTGCATCTGCTTCTAGAGAGCCATCCATCATTACTGATGTGAAACCATTTATTGCTGCCGAATAGCATGTTGATGGCTCATTACCATGGTCTTGGTGCATTACTACTGGAATATTAGGATATGTTTCTGTAGCGGCAAGTATTAGATGACGTAGGAAAATTTCTCCTGCATAATTTCTTGCCCCTCTTGAAGCTTGGAGGATTACAGGACTATCAGTTTCATATGCTGCTTCCATGATTGCTTGAACTTGCTCAAGGTTATTAACATTGAAAGCTGGAATACCGTAACCATTCTCAGCAGCGTGATCTAAAAGTAGTCTTAGTGGAACGAGGGCCATAATTAAAATAAGTTAAATGCTATAAAAGCATATGTTTCCGCGAGTTTAGTATAAAGAGGTATCAAATGTCACGTCATTAGATATACAAAATACTAAATTAAAGAAACTAATTTTATGACCCAGAGTATATTTTTAGAATTTTTTAGTTAATAAGTGTAGCCTGCTACAAACAATTGCTCATCAGATGAAGGTTGGGATCCTGCTACATAGGCACCTTTTGAAGCTTCAGAGTTTGCTTGGGCTCTTGCTATTAATGCTTTTTGACCTCCTTCAACGTCGCTTCCTTTCCAAGCTTTTAAGCATGAGTGCTGTAATGCTCTTCCATAGGAGAATGAAACATTCCATAAAGCTTTCCTGTAAAGAGTGTTCATATTATTTAAATAAACAGAAGCAGCTTCTTCGCTTAACCCTCCTGACAAGAAAACTATCCCAGGAACAGATGCAGGAACACATCTTTCCATAGTTCTAATTGTCATTTCAGCAACTTTCATAGGATCAGCCTTCGTCGAACAATCTGCTCCATTAACAGTCATAGAAGGTTTTAATAGAGTCCCTTCTAGAAAAACTCCATTTGCTTGACAGGCAATATAAACCTGCTTTATTACTTCTTCTTGAACTTCAGCGGTTTTTTCAATAGTATGGTCGCCATCCATTAAGATTTCAGGTTCAATAATTGGTACCAACCCAGATTCTTGAACTGATCTTGCATACCTTGCTAATCCCCAAGCATTCTCTTGAATTGATAGTTTTGAAGGACAACCATCATTTGTAATTTGCAGAACTGCTCTCCACTTTGCAAATCTGGCTCCTTGTTCATAATATTTTGCGGATCTTTCAACTAACCCATCTAGGCCAGAGAAAAAAGTTTCTACATCTCCTCCTCCTGGAAGTGGATTTAGGCCTTTATCGACCTTTATACCTGGAATAATACCTAAATCATTTAATTTCTTAACCATTGACTCGCCATCTTGGTGATTCTGATAAAGAGTTTCTTCGAAGAGGATTGCTCCACTTATATATTTGCCAAGACCTTCTGTAGTAAAAAGCATTCCTCTATATGCCTTCCTATTGTCTTCAGTATTCTCAACTCCTATTCCAGCGAGTCTTTTACCAACTGTTTTGGTGGATTCATCTACCGCTAATATTCCTTTTCCTTTAGAAGCTAGTAATTGAGCATTTTCTTTAAGCTCATTTTTGTAATAATTTAAAGCCATTCTTTAATAATTCAGTTCAATTGATTTTTCCAGAATATGAAAAAAAAATAAAATTAATCTAATACCTTATCGAGTGATAATTGCTACTTATAAATGTATAGCCTTAAATTTTGATACTTAATCCACTTTTCGAAGATTCTCTTATAGCCTCGCAAACTTTATGACTAGCAAGTCCCTCACACAAACCTGGGATTACAGGTTTTCCATTAATTATACTCTGAGCCCATAAATTTTGAATTCTCAAAACTGGAGCTATTCGCCCATCAGTCCATGTTTTTTCAAAGTTAAAACTTGAATCTGCAGTTAGATTTTGTATTTTATTTTCGTTGTTTGAATATTTCAAATTAAAACCATGTACATAATCTTTTTGGTTTTCGCTTTTAAGAATAAGTGAACCTTCGCTTCCATATATTTCTAAACTAAATCCTCTACCATTTTTAGAAATCGATGATAAAGATACCTGACATGGAATAAGATTCGATCTGTAGTTTGATATTTCTATATTGGCTAAACATACATCTTCACTCGTAACATCATTTAAATCAGATGAATTAGATAAAGGTCTTTTTTTTATTGATGTTGCTAACTTGCCAGATACGTTTATTGCTTCTCCAAAAAACCAATTCAACATATCGAATGCATGAGTACCTAAAGCGCCAATAACTCCTCCACCTTTTTCTTCCAATGAATACCAATTCCAAGCTCTTTTAGGATCGGATCTGCTCCCCATTAACCAATCTAATTTGACTAAATATATATCTCCTAAGATATTTTCATCAATAAGTTTTTTTGTCTGAAGGAAAAGAGGTACTGCTCTATATTCAAAATCAACGCATACGCTTAAATTATTAATCAAAGATATTCTCTGAAGCTCTTCAATTTCTGAGGAGGATATTGAAACGGGTTTTTCTAGGAGCAAATTTTTATTATTCTCAAGAGCTTGTTTTGCTAACTTAAATCTTGATTCAGGAGGAGTGGCAATAATAATTCCATCAATTTTTGGAGATTTAACTAAGTCTTCCCAATTATGAAAAAAATCTAGGCCTGTTTCTTTTTCTAATATCGATTTTTGCTTTTTCTCGTAATGATAAATTGCTATAGGAATTAAGTGATCAGACTCCTTTAATGCCTCTAAATGAACTTTTTTCCCAAACCCTAGTCCAGCTATTGCTATTTTTAATTTTTTATTTTTAGTATTCATTCTTATTCATTAATAAACTCTAAACAGCTATTTTCAATAACAACATCTATAAGTTCATCATTATTAGAAGTTTGCCATTTTGAATTGAATTGAGGAATTCCATTTATTGATGTATCTTTGAATTTTTTTTCATTGCAATTAATTCTCATTACATAAAGTGATAACTCACCATCATCATCAGAATTAGTTGGATTCTTAAAGAACTTTGTTAATACACTTATTTCACCATTTGGGAGCGGCTTAATACTCCCTTTATCAAGCCATTCTTTCCCATCATCATTCTCTTTAAGGAGAACCCAATCAACATTTCCTATCGCATATGAATAGGAGGCAAAGTTTAAAATAAAGAGTAAAAGGCTTAAAGAAAAATAAAATAAATTAGAAATTATTCTCATTTTATATATTTGCTTCTGCGAGTTCTTTTACACCATGAATTTTTAAAATTTTAGACAGAGTATCCTTGAGATCTTTCCTTTTCACTATTACATCAACAAAACCATGCTCAAGCAGATATTCAGCTGTTTGAAAATTATCGGGTAATTTTTCTCTTAATGTTTGTTCTATAACCCTTCTTCCAGCAAATCCAATAAGTGCTTTAGGTTCCGCCAAAATTAAATCACCTAACATCGCAAAGCTGGCTGTTACCCCTCCAGTAGTTGGATGAGTTAACAAGGGCATATATAGGAGATTTTTCTCTTTATGTTTTTTTAGTGCTCCAGATATTTTTGCCATTTGCATGAGACTTAACATACCTTCTTGCATCCTTGCTCCTCCTGATGCGCAAACAATAAGAATTGGAAAATTTTCCAAAGTTGCTCTCTCAATTATCCTTGTAATTTTTTCACCAACTACTGAACCCATGGATCCTCCCATAAATCTAAAATCCATAACAGCTAATGCTAAAGGCATTGAATTCACAGAACAGATACCTGTTACGACTCCATCTCTTAAACCTGTACCTGCTTGACTTTCTTTAATTCGATCAGCATACGCTCTTCTATCTTTAAAACCCAAAGGATCTGTGGGACTTAGTGAACTATCAAATTCATTGAATGAATTTTTATCAGCAATTATATTTATCCTTTCATCGCTATTAATCCTATTGTGGTGTCCACAATTACTACAAACATTGAAATTTGAAATTAGGTCTTTTCTATAGGCTACTTGCGAACACTCTGAACACTTAACCCACAAACCATCTCCTTCGTCAGTATCTTGGGAAACTTTCCCCACAAATTGATCTTTACGCCTTGCGGCAAACCAGTCGATTAATGACACAACGTTACCTGTTTTTTCTATTTAAATCTAAGTAAGGTACTTTTATCAAGAAAGATATATAAATATTTGAGATTTTCTAAATTAGAAACTCCTCAATATTGAAAATATTATTATTTGAGTTAATAAATAGGAATCAATTATTATTTATTTTTCTCCTCAATCATTTTATGAATTATTGGAGTAAGAATTAGTTCCATTGCGAAACCCATTTTCCCACCATTTACAACGATACTTGTTGGACTTGACATGAATGAATCGTTAATCATTCCAAGCAAGTATTGAAAATCAATACCCCATTTCTCTCTTGCCCCTTTTCTGAAATGTATAATCACAAAGCTCTCATCAGGAGTTGGGATATTTCTGCATATGAAAGGATTTGAAGTGTCAATTGTGGGAATTCTTTGGAAATTAATATCGGTTTTGCTGAATTGTGGGCAGATGTGATTTATATAATCAGGCATTCTTCTCAATATCGTATCCACAATGGTTTCCGCTGAGTAACCTCTTTCTGCGTTATCTCTATGGATTTTTTGAATCCACTCTAAATTTGTTATTGGAACAACGCCAACAAGTAAATCAGCATAGGATGCCACATTGTATCCATCACCTTCTACCCCGCCATGCAAACCTTCATAAAAAAGTACGTCTGTTCCCTCAGGAATATCTTCCCATGGAGTAAATTGCCCAGGTTCTAGGGATGTCCCAAGTCTTGTATTATGTTCTTCTGCTTCTTCAAGACTATGTAGATAATATCTTTTTTTTCCTCCTCCAGTTTCACCATAGATTTTAAAAAGTTCTTCTAACTTGTCAAACAGATTAGCCTCTGGACCAAAATGAGAGAAATTTTCACCTTTTGAAAGAGCGTCTGCCATCGCTTTTTTCATAGGCATTCTTTCAAATCTGTGGTAACTATCACCTTCTACAACTGCGGGAACAATATCTTCTCTGGCAAAAATATGCTCAAAGGCTCTTTTTACTGTACTTGTTCCTGCTCCTGAAGATCCTGTTACAGCGACTACTGGATGACGTTTTGACATTTTTTAAAAACAATATCTAATGATTCTGACAGGTCATATGCCAACTTTATGTTTTACTTAAAAATATTTTTTTATTTATTAATTTTTTTTAAATTTCATCCATTATTTTATCTCCGATTTCACTGCAAGATAATACTTCGGAAGATCCATCAGCTAAATCAGCTGTTCTAAATCCTTTTGATAAAACTTTATCAATGGCAGTTTCTAAGTTTTCTGCAGCTTCTTCTTCATTTAATCCAATTTTCAACATCATGGAAGCAGATAAAAGCATCGCAATAGGATTCGCGATGTTTTTACCAGCTATATCAGGAGCTGAACCATGAACCGGTTCAAAAACTCCTGGACCATCATTGTTTAGAGAAGCTGAAGGAAGCATACCAATAGAACCAGTTAACATTGCGGCTAGGTCGCTTAAAATATCTCCAAATAAATTACTTGTTAAAATTACATCAAATTGACCAGGATCTCTAACTAATTGCATTGCTGCATTATCAACGTACATATTGCTTAGAGATATATTTATATCTTTTGAGGTGATATTTAAAACTGTATCTCTCCACAATTGACTAACCTCAAGAACATTTGATTTATCAACAGAACATATTTTTTTATTTCTTTGGTTAGCAATTTTTATTGCTATTTCTGTTATTCTCTCTATTTCTGCCGAATCATAAACCATCGTATTGAAAGCTTTTGGGATTTTTGTATTTGTTATATGTCCTCTTGGTTTCCCAAAATAAATTCCCCCTATTAATTCTCTTACAACAATAAGATCAACATTCTCAACGATTTCTTTTTTTAATGTACTTGCATCTAATAGAGATTTTCTTATTTTGACAGGCCTGATATTTGCGAAAAGGTTTAGGGCAGATCTTAACTTTAGTAATCCACTTTCTGGCCTTAATTCTCTTGCAAGAGAGTCATATTTAATATCTCCTACACATGCTAAAAGTACAGCATCACTTTTTTTGCATTGATCAAGTGTCTTATCTGGAGCAGGAGTCCCATATTTTTCGTAAGCTATCCCTCCAAATAATTCTTCAATAATCTCAATATCGAAATTATGATTTTTTGAAAGCTTTTTTAAAACTTTTTTTGAAACTTCTGAAATCTCTGGTCCAATTCCGTCACCTGACAATAAAACAATCTTATATTTCTTCATTTAAATTTTTGTTTAATAGAACAATAAATTATTGCTTGTCTAATTGTCTAAGTTTTTTTGCTAATTCTGGTAATTTTTTAAAAATACTTGAACTCCTTAGCCATGATTTGTTATCCATCGCAGGGAAACCACTAATTACCTTGCCATCTTCTATGTCGCAATGGATGCCGCATTTTGAACTCGCTATGACATTATTCCCAACATTTACTCTATTATTTACACCGACTTGTCCTGCCAAAATAACGCTATTCCCAATTTTTGCTCCTCCAGCAATACCAACTTGAGCTGCAAATGCACAATTCTTACCGATTTTAACTCCATGACCTATTTGTATTAAATTATCCAATTTTGTTCCCTCATCAATAAAAGTAAACCCTACTGCAGGTCTATCAATACAGCAATTTGTTCCAATTTCTACAAAACTCATTATTTTTACACCACCTTTTTGAGGCATCTTTACCCATTTGCCATCTTTAGGAATAAAACCAAATCCCTCTGATCCAATAACAGAATTTGAATTAATTACACAATTATTTTTTAGAGTGGTATTTTCATAGATAACACAATTTGGATGGATTATATTATTATTTCCTATTCGAACATTTCCTAAAATTGATGTTCCAGGAAGAATATGATTATTGTCACCAATTACAGTATTTTCACCAATATAAACATTTGGTCCAATATGGCAATCTTCTCCAATTATTGCTGTTTTATCTATAACGGCTGAAGCGTGAATTCCAGGTTTGAAATTGATATTTTTATACAAACAATTTAATACTTCTGCAAATGCAATTCTTGGATTTTTAACAATTATGTTTGATATCTTGCGTTTCTTAAGGGCACTAATAATTTCATTGTTTTTAGAAATTATTATTGCTGAGGCTTTAGTTTTATCTAATTTTTCTTTAAGGATATTATTTTCTTCTAAGAAAGATATTTGATGGTTATCTGCATCATCTAATGAAGCAGCATCATCTATATTTAAATTTTCAACAATATTGGCACTAATAAAATTTGAATTCCCTTTTTTTATTAGATCAACTAAATCACTTAAAAGCATTTGTCAGTTTTAATTTTTTCTAAGAGAGAGCGAGAACATCTCTATGTACGACAATTATCGAGGAATTTTTATTTTCTTGATTAATTAAGATACTTCTTAATTTGTCGCTACTTATTGATACTAAACCCTTTGCAACTTCTTTATCATTTGTATTGACTATTTTAACTGCCTGATTAACCGTAAAGTTTCCTTCTACATTTTTAACACCAACCGCCAAAAGTGAGGCACCTTTTTTTTTAATTGCAAAAGAAGCTCCATCATCTAAAGTGATTTTCCCTACCGTTTGAATTGCATGTGAAAGCCAACTTTTTTTGTTTCCTATAGGTTTATCTACTGGGTAAAATGTAGTTCCAATTTTGTTATCATTAAAAATTTCAACTAAGTTTTTTTTATTAGTTCCATCAACTAGTTGGACTTCAACCCCTCCTTTTGTTGCTATTTCTGCAGAAATAAGTTTTGTAGAAATTCCTCCTGTTCCCCATTCATTATTAGAGTTTTGAATGTTTTTATCTTTAATTTCTTTTAATTCACTATTATGAACCTCTTTAATAGGATGCGCATCTTTATTATTGCGTGGGTCTTTTGAGTATAGATTTTCAATATCTGTTAATAATATAAGCTTGTTAGCATTTATAGCTAAGGCAACTAAGGCAGAGAGGGTATCATTATCTCCATATTTAAGCTCTTCATTTGCCACGGTATCATTCTCATTTACTATTGGAATAACATTCAAATCAATTAATTTTTTTAGAGTTTTTGAAGCGTTTTTAAACGATTCTCGTGAATTGAAATCAGCTTTTGTGATTAAAATTTGAGCAATATTGTGACCAAATTTATTAAATACTTTATCGTACAAAGACATTAAATTAACTTGACCAACTGCAGCAGTAGCTTGAAGGGTACTTAAATCATTTGGTCTCGTTTTAATATTTAATTTTTGGCAACCTAATCCAACGGCTCCACTAGTTACTAAAATTAATTTGTTGCCTTTTGAAAGAAAATTTGTAAAGGACCTACAAAGGGTTTCTATAACTTCTTCTGTAGATGTTTCCTCTGTTCCTCTTAAAATACTAGTACCAATTTTTATAACCCAAGTTTTCATTTTATAAAATGAGAAATTAATTTTTCTATTGTCAAAGTTAAATTAAATTTTATAGGCAAGCCATCTCTCTTTAATCGCTTAACTAATATTGTTTTTATATTACATCTATTCCCAACGATAATATCTGTAAAAATTCTGTCGCCAATAATGGCTATATTTTTAGGCTCATTGCCAATTTCTTTGATAACAGACAAAGTTACTTTTTTTCTTGGTTTTGATGCATTGTATTTGTACCTTAAATTTAATTCTTTCGCTATGTTCGCGATTCTTTTTTTTGATGGATTATTACTTATTAGATAAATGGAGAAAAGGTTTTTAGATTCTCTGATCCAATTTTTTACAGCTTTTGGGATCATATTTGATTTTCTATTTATTAGAGTACCATCTACGTCTAGTAATAAAGAATGAATTCCTTTTTTTTTCAACTCAGATTGAGAAATCGCATATATTGGTAAATTTGAATCCCAATTGACTTTTAGGATAGATCTCATTTATTTTAAGAACTACTTTTTTTCAAGCTCAGTTTCAATCAAAGGTTGAATTTTATCGAACTCATCATCTTCAACTAATAAGGCACCTTTTTCTTTTAATTTACCCACAATAAAAAAAGGATCTAGTGGGATATATAAGCCATATTCCTGGTCAAAAAGATTAAAGTTAACAAGCAATTCATAACTTTCACTATCATCATCGACATAATCTTCTTCTAATTCGTCGTAAATTGGTTCTTCAAGTTCTCCTGATACTGTTAATGTAACTGCTGATCTGATAAGTCTTAAATCATGTTCTTGAAGAACCGCTTCAGCATTTTTTAGTATTTGTTCATTTTTATCTATTTTCTCAATTAGTTCAGGTTCATCTTTTTCATTTATTTTAAAAAGACTTACTGGAGTATCAACTGGTGTTAATAAAGCATATTCTTGGCCTTCAACACTGACTAATTGTTCAAGATAACAAAATAGCTCGTTTCCATTTGAGTCATTTAATAAAAGAGTCTGTGCATCGTAATTATCATTTGAGTTAGCTTCTTTCATTTAAAAATTATCTATCCTTTTTAATACTAATATTTTATCTGACTTTTACCAGCTATTTCTTCTAATTCAGGACCTTCTTCGATCCATTGTTCAAGTATTACTTTTGCTGAAAAACTATCAATCAATCCAGATTTATCTTTTTTTATTCCAAATCTATCTGAAGATTCCCAAGTTGAACTATGTTCGTTGACGAGGGAAAATGGAAGCTTTAACTCATTTGAAAGTAATTGACAGTAATTTTTACAGTCAATAGCTTGAGCGGTCATTCGACCTTTCTCATCTAGTGGAATACCCACGATAAACCCAGTCAAATTAAATTTATTTATATAATTTCTAATAATTTTAATCTCTTGATTATTTTCAAACCGTTTTACTGCTGGAAGTATATTTGATGTTATGCAGAGGGGATCACAATAAGCTAATCCTATTCTTTTGGTACCTATATCCAAACTCAAAATTGACTTGGGCTTGGGTTTGCAAAATTTCATTTTGTTTTTAATGGAAAAGGAGATGGATATGGATTACCTTGGGGACTTAATTTTTCAAAGATTGATTCCAAAGATTGATTTATTTTATTTACCTGTTTGGCTTCATTCTTAACTATTGTGTTCCTGATAAGAATTATTTCTTGATTTTTTTCTTTGAGATTACATTCTTCAAGAAAAAGATTTAATTGAGAATTTTCTTTATAGGTTTTTAAATATGAAACAGGTGATTTTTCAAAAAATCTTTTTATAAATTCTTTTAAAATAGAATTGAATCTCTTATCCCAATATCTACTAATAGTTAAAGTATAAATTTCTTCATTTTGATAATTAATATCTTTTAAAATTGTACATAATACTGAATTTTCATATATAAAGGCACCACTTTTAGAGTTATTTCTTTTAAGAATGTCGTCTTGATCAAAATCTAAAATATTTCTTATTAAAGGAGATTGATTTGATCTTATGAAATTAACTATTTTTAATATATTTTGTTTATTAATGTTTTGGAATTCATTAATTAATGCATAGGCATTGGTATTTTTATCTATAGATTTATTTAGATCAGAACCATCCCAAAGGATTATCTCTCCTAACGGTTGAAAGCCTAATTCTCTTGCCGTTGATATGAGGTCAACATTATTTATATCAGAATTAATTATCCAACTTGAAGTTTTGATGTCTTTTATTGAGATAGATTTTTTTATCAATCCTAAAGTTAATTGTTTATTTGTTAAAGAACACTTGTTGTTAATCAACTTGGGCTTAGATATTTTTAAGCAAGTCTCTTTTTTATTTAAAGGAAAAATATTCAAATAACCAATAATCTCGTTTCCATATACAGCAATTATGCATTTATTTTTATTTTTCTTAAGATTATTTAAAAAGATTTTTAAGTCATCAAAGGTATTTATAATTGCCATCTTTAAAAACCAATTATTCAATTCCTTATTTTTAATATCAATTAAAAGATTAATGTGCCTTATATGGAGTTCTTCAAAAGTTACTTCCATTCCTTTTTTTGATTGAAAAGAATAAGAGGTATCTTTTTTCATTTACTTTTTTTCTCTTATTAACACTATAGGGGTTTTTTCATCTCCATTGCCAGCTGGATTAGATATTAAGTTTCTTTTGAGTATTTTATTTACTTTTTTATTTGAACTAGCTAAGACTTTCACACCTCCAAGATCATTAACATCAACAACAGCAACATCTATATTTAGATAGTTCGAGACCTCCTTACAAAATAAATCCGCATTTAGAGGACCCATAACTATACTCTTGTCATAAGGTGTTACTGTACCGCTTATATCATCAATGAGGGATGATTCTGAACCAGTTAACCTATAAAACATACCTTTAATACCAAATAATTTGAAGAGGAATCCAACAAATAGTGCAAAGGTTATTCTTGTGACTCCAATTCTATTTATTAATAATTGCATGCCGCAAGCTGTTGCGAGACTGCTTGTAGGGTGAAAAAAATAACATAAGGCTTTAGAAAATAAACTATATTCTAAATTTTGAGGGGAAATATATCTATTTTGCATAATCGCTAGCGGACTTTCACCGATTGTTAAAATATCATTTTTTTCTACAATTCCTTTGCAGTAATCAATCACAGTATCTACTGGATTATCAAAGCAACCAAGTAAATCAGTTTTAATAGCAAAAGCTTTATATTTATTATTTATTGGAATTTCTAAGACTTCTTTAGGCCTTTGTTTTTGACCATCTAAATTA
>QCED01000012.1 GCA_003280725.1 Prochlorococcus sp. AG-355-M18
TCTTATTAGCGAAAGTACCTTTAGTTTTGTTAGTACCAAATAGAGTAATATCTTTTGCTAAAGACTTAAAATTCTTGGATAAATTCTTAGTCTTTTCAACTGAATTTCTAGAAATTATTTTTTCTAGAGAATAACAATAATTGAAAAAATTTGTATTTTCTTTTTTTGAAGGATATATAGTTATGAGGGAACTTAAAAGTAAAAAAGAAGTTAAAGTTAATTTCTTAAACATTTTTTTAATTATATTTATCATTGCATAAATATAAAAAGACAATTCAGAAAATACTATTAATTAAATTAAAAAGATCACATTAATTTAAAATATTTCCATTAATTAAGCTAAACCACTTTGAGAAAATTTTAAAAGTATTTCGGACTAATTAAGTATTTATCAAACACATAAATTTTTTTCTTAAAATAAAATTATGAAAAATTCTTTTTTGAAAAATAAAAGTATCAAATCTTTTTTAGATTTTTTTTCAAGAGTATCAATTTCAGCAATATTTATCTCAGCCATACCAGGCAAAATAAATAATTTTGAAAGAACAGTTAAATATATTTCTCTAAAAGGTATTCCTGAACCAATTTCCTCTATTCTTCTAGTAGGAGCCATTATATGTCTTATCTTGGGTTCTGGATTTTTTATATTTGGAGAAAAACAAAAAATCGGTTCAATCTTTTTATTACTATTTCTTATTCCAACAACAATAATTTTTCATGTATTCCCTTTCCATCAAAGAGCAGTATTTATGAATCTCGGATTAATAGGTGGATTAATTATTGCTGCGATAAGGAACCAAAATAAATAACTTGATAAAGAAACCTAAATTTTTTTTATTTTTTCTCTCTCAATTCTGGGAAGCAATTCGCAATATGAATTAACTCATAAACCTCCTTGCTATCGTATTTTTTATTAGGAATTCCACTTCCTACCTCTATACTAATCTCTTTCATCTTCTTTAATATCAATTCTTGTCTTTGCATACTTGACATAGACTTAAATCTTTTAATTCGTTCTTCTTTATTCACTAGATCTTAATTTAGTTAAACTTTATTGTTAAGATTATAATTAGCGATTCATTAAATAAGTAAGAAAGCCAGTAAATGTAAGTAATTTAAATCCAATAAAGAAAGGCAAATATTTTTTGACTTTTTTCCCAACGGGCAATAATTTGTTTAATGAATTGATCATGATTTTCATTAAAAATCTAATTCTTCGATTTATTTTAACAAATTTTTTTTAAAATTATCCCATTTAGATTTGTACATTTAAATTAGTGGATCTAAACTAGAGGGGTTACATCCCTTATTTTTATGAATGATAAAGAAACAATAATTTCATTATTAAATGAGTTTGCTAATCCAAAGAAAATGGCTTTATTTTTTGTTGATAATGCGACTCCAGATTTTTTATTCATAAGACCGAGTGGTAATCCTATAGATGCAAAAGGATTCGAACAAATGATTACTGGTGATATAGTTCAAGAAAAGGCAGAAATAACCAAAATTCACCGATTCGAATTTTTAAGCGACAATATAGTAATGTGCATTTTTACGCTAGGTTCAAAATTTACTTATAAAGGGACACCTAATGATGATTTACCAACAGTTACGTCAATTTTTAAAAAAGCAAATAATGTTTGGAAAATTCACTGGATGCAAAGATCTACAGGAAATTCTGATTTATCTTTATGGGATTAGCAAAGTTAATAGCCCTTTTAATGGTGCTCTTACTTGTAGGTAGTTCTTTTATTAGTTTAATTTTTTTTTTATAAAATAAACACATCAAATAAAGAATGCCCAGTAACTATTTCTTTTTTTAAAAAACATTTGCTTCTTTATTTTCTAAGAAAATTTATTTTCAGATAAAAATAAAAACTTTAGACAGACTAACGCCTATTTCTAAAGCTAATAAAGCAATTAGCAAATTACTCATTTTTTTGAACTCTCAACTATTTTTTTGTAAAGTTCTTCAGAAATAGGTTGCATAACCTTTTAAAAATCTAAATACAAATTAGTTATTTTAAAATTAATTTCTGGTTACTAAATATACGAATATATGAATTTTTAAATAGGTAAAAAATATATTTACAATAAGTTTTTCTTATAAGGTATCACCATATACTGACTAAAAAACTTCTATAGATAATTAAACTTTTTTAAAAATAAATTAGAAATCTTATTTCAAGTAAATAGATCCTCTATAAGTAAGCTTTATCACCTTTTCTTCTTGTTTTCTACAATATACGAATGACTTTCCATTGAAATACATGTTAACCATGATGCAGCTCCTTAACTTGCTCAAGTCCCCGTCCTATGGCTTGAGTCGTACTGCGGTCTATCAGATGGTAGATCGGACGATTTTGTAGTATCTACTACAATCTATTTATAAAGTATTTATACTTAGATGTCAACAATTAATAGAAACTAAACTTCAATTTAAAATTAGATTCTGATCTCACAAACTCCCCAAAAAGTATATAAAACATATAAAAACGAGTAACTCCAATACATGCTGAAACAAATGCTAGAGCTCCACAAATAGGGCAATGTAGGAATCCCATTATTTATTTTCCAATATAAATTTTAATTCAGCCTCTGCACTGAGAATATCGATTCTTCTCTTAAGAAATTTAAAAAATTTAATTATTTTTTTCAAAATTAAGTCTTCATTAGGCATCAATAATAATATTATTTTGAGAATAAATATATCAATGAGCAAAAATACTGAATCCTTTGATATAACAAAAGTTTTGTAGCACGGTCATACAATAAACAACACCAACATATGCTCAGATACTCTAGATCTATTAACCAATAAAGGCTAATTCAGAATCAACTATGGCAATTGGTAATCAAGCTCGCTTGCAAGGACGAATAAATTGTTAATCTTGATTTTATTAATTTGTTTAACTTTGCATCTTGCAGAGTAAGATTTTAATGGTGTTTCTTTGGAAGAGTTTCACCAAGAGGGGTCAATTTTTGACCCCTTATTTGCGGAGATTTTTTTAATTGAAACTAATTCTGAAATAAAAATAATACTTCCTTAGAAGGCAAAAGTAATTTCAATCTTTTGCTTAAACTTTTTTATTACCGATTTTAAAAAATATTCTTGCAGGGGCCTTCTCTCGTATTGGTTAAATAAAACACTACTTTTTTTAGAGAAGCTAAAAAAGCTAAATAGACTGTGATTGACAGTCGATCTAAACTTAGAGGGATAAACCCCTCTTTTTTAATGTTTAATAGATTTATTCTTGAAAAGATAATGACTCTTCTTATTTCTCTTATCAGCTGATGAATATTTCCCCACACCTATTAATTGATGCTGTAATATTAAGCGTTGCCCTAACTATAACTTTGGTATTAAGAGCAAAAGGTAATGCTGCCAGAAAATAAAAAGAAAATAAATGATTACTAAAGAAGAAGAAAAAGAATTTAAAAAACCTAAATTATATAGATTTTGGAACTTTCTTATTTATGGAAGTTCAATAGCTATTGGAGTTTTCTTAGTTTATTTATATTCTGCTTATATCTTTATAAATAAATGACTTACATGTACGGCATAGCGATTACTTATGGGGTTGTGAGTCTTTTATTGCTTGGTGGGTTTGCATACTTTACTTTTAAAATGAAACGCTAATTTTTATGTCATCTTAAATGAAAGATTTCTTAGATAAATTTTTTGATTTATGTAGAGAATATGAACAAGAAATTCCACCTCAAAAGATGGCTGAGATTTTAAGAGAATATGCAGATAGATTAGATGAATGATAGGTACTGGCAGACCTAAGAAAGTATTTAGAGAATGTAATTTCTAAGCATAATTTATACAAATTTTTTTAAAGTTAGAATAAATTTTTTGAAGATATTTTCCTTGCAATCATTTATAATTTGAGATTTTTTTTTGATCCTTAATCCGTACAATTTTGTTCCTCTTACCGCACACATACTACTTGTAATTTATCATTCAAATGAATTAGAACATAGTTGTAGTAAAGGGGTAAGTCTTATGGCACTAAATGACACATTTACTATCCAAGAAATTAATTTGGATAAAAAAAATCTTTCATATGAAAATAAGCCAAAAGAAATTGAAGCTTATTGGAATAACGAATGTGCAGAACATCCGAGTAACAACCATTGCAAGATTTTTTGTGATTGAAACTTTAACTTTTAGGTATTCTTACGCTTGATTTTTACTTAATACCCGTACTAAACAATAATCAGATAGAAAGGAGGCCAAGCAAATGACTAATTTAGGTATAGAAATTTTATTTTGGACAATTTTAATTTCCTATCTGGGATTAAGGTTTTCTCAAACTTGGAATGGATTCAAAAAACAGTATTAATTAGGAGAATAGAAAATGAAACTACAAACTCAGTTCACGGTTCCAAAAAAAGAATTAAAAGATCTTGATTATGTTAAGAAAGTAGATTTCTTAGAAGAAACTTTAAACAAAGAATGTATAGATTATCCAAATCAAGAAGATTGCTTGGTTTGCTGCAATTAGAAATCAAAAAATAGCTGTTTTTTAAAAGTAAATAAATTTTTATTAGTATTTATAAATTTTTTAAAAGGGAGTTAGCACTATGGAATTAAGATTCTTCCCAATAAATATTTTTAGAGAGACTCCAAAAGTCACATTCTTTGATGCAGGCATAGATAGTTCTAATGGTTCTGATGTTGTGATCCATTCTGGGGAAGCTATATCTCCTCCAGATGATTTAAAAGATGAGCAATATTACGTTCACCATCATCAAATTGACCACAATTTAGTTATCACTGGTGAAAGGAAATTTATTTTAATAAATCCTTCCTGGGATGAACCTCATCATGTGATTTATTTAAATAGATCTATGGGAGCATTAGAAATTCCTATAGGAACTTATCACAGATCTATCTCAGGGGAAGAAGGTAGTATTGTTTTAAACCAACCCAAAAGAGATAAATTTTTTGATCCTGCTAAAGAATTTATCCCTCAAAAATTAGACAAAATTAATTTAATTAAGGCAAGAAAAAGTCCACCTGTTTATTGGATTTACGAAAATAACAAAATCAAAAGAGTCTATTTTAATCCTCTAGAAAGAAAAGTTAAAACTCTTGTTTGAAATGAAAAAACATATATCCCATAGTAATAATTTAAAAAACATGAATTTAATTATTAATTCTGATACTTATAAATTGGCTCACGAAGATATTGGCCTACTAAGCCGAAATGAAATGCGTGGAGTTAGAATGCTTCTTGAAATTACTAAACCAGATTTAATCCTTGAAGAACATAAAATTCTTTCAACCATAATTATTTTTGGAGGCGCAAGCATTGCAGAAGAATCATATACAAAAAAGAGAATTGAAAATATAAAAGAATTAATTAAAAAAAATCATAAATCGATACTTCTAAAACGAAATTTAAATAGATTAGAAAATTTGCTTCTAATGAGTAATTACTATCAATCTGCTAGAGAGTTTTCTAAACTCGCTTCAATAAATAATCAAAATAAAAACTGTAATTCTCATGTGATTGTTACAGGTGGGGGGCCAGGAATTATGGAAGCTGCTAATAGAGGCGCATTTGAAGCAAACTGTAAGTCTATAGGGTTAAATATCAGTCTCCCTAATGAACAAATACCAAATGCTTTTATAACTCCCGGTCTTTGCTTTAAATTTAATTATTTTGCATTAAGAAAGATCCATTTTGTTATGCGATCAGTAGCTGCCGTATTTTTTCCTGGAGGTTTTGGAACACTAGATGAATTATTTGAACTATTGACACTTTGTCAAACAGGAATGAAAACTAAAATCCCAATCATACTTTTTGGTAGAGAGTATTGGAATAAGATAATTAACTTTGAATATTTAGCTGATCTTGGATTAATTGAAGATGAACATTTAAATCTTTTCCAATATGCAGACACTGCCTCAGAAGCATGGGAAATTATTAAATCATTAAAGTAAGATTTAAAGATTTAACTAGTAATGGGAAAATCAGAATTAGTTCGATTTCCTAAATATTGGGTACTATAGAAAAGGCCCAAATATAATTCCGAGAAGAAGTTCCCCAAGCTTTATTAAAATCCTATATTTTCGCCCAAACCCTTTGATATAAAAAAGAAAACTTTTGATTAATGAATCATTTACCATTTATCACAGCAATGGATTACACAAAAACATAAAAAATATTCACGATCTGTTCACGATTTTTACAGCTAAAATTGATTGATAAGATTGCAGAATAATGGCAATAATTAGCCTATTAATTTCGTTAATAAATATTCCATTTTCAGCTTATGGAGCTCTGCCAACCACAATCATTCAAAATTGCTATGACGGTGATACTTGCACCACTATGGATGGAGAAATAATAAGACTTGCTTGTATTGATACTCCAGAATTAAAAGGTAAAAAAGCTAATCCTTTTGAAGCTAAAGAAGCGAGGGATTTCCTGAATGCTTATGTAGCAAATAGAGAAGTTAATATTAGGCGAATTTCCACTGATAGATACGGAAGAACATTAGCTGAATTATTTAGAGGGAATATAAATATTCAAAAACTTCTAGTAGATAAAGGTTATGGTCAGATATATAGGAAATATGCAAATCAATGTGAATGGAGCAAATAAATAACTTAACCAAGGTTAAATTTTGGGAAGGATTTTGGAAATAAATCAGGATGAGATCCATCAAAAACATCTAAATCATTTAAGTTCAAATAGCCATGACTGAGATCTCAAGAATTTAAAATTTTTTATCCAAACTTTTACAGACTAGGTAGCTAACCGAAATTAAGTTCGGTTCGTAGTAAGAAATACTTAAACTATTAATTACTTTGATAAATGATTTTAAATGACAAAGACACAAAGCAAGAGAGCGAAGTTGAGCAGCAAGCTAAGTGTCTTGGAAGTAATCTTCATTAATTAAAAAAGGTTTTTGTACTCGTGTGTAGGAGTGCGGGGTTAACCTTGAAACCGCTAGGTTCAAGTCCTTACGAAAAGGACAAGTCCTTAAACCATTTATAACGATAAAATATATTCATAACAAGGTTAGATAATTTGATTTAAATAAGAAATCACTTTTACTTCCTAGACTAATTTCTAAGGAAATTCTAAATCCGATTATAATATAAAGATCTCTTTGTCTTTTTATTAAAAAAAGATCCTAATAGTTGTTTTTGTCTTAAATTTTTTAGATGAAATTAGATAAAAAGTAAGCGCTAATTAGCTCCTTGTTTTTTATCTTGCTATATAAATACTAAGAGATCATTTAACTTTTTCTGCTTTAGAAAAACTTTGGAATTAACTGAGCTAATCAAAGATTACGTAGCCACAGAATTATTATCAAGTATTGAACTTGATTTTCTTGAAGGAGAGTTATGGGAAACTACTCAACATATTGCTGAAATAAATACATTTTTTAAAGCTCCAAAAAACATATGCGAGAAATTAGACCTAGATGAAAAATCTTGTTGGCAATTATGTTGTGCAGCTGTAATTGACTCTTTAAGACCATTAAAGAACGGACAAAAAAGAGTTGATGATTTAAAAAAATTAATCAAACAATATGAAATTAGCCACATATAAAAAATAGAAGAATCAATGAAACATTTACTTTTAGCATCAATCCTTTTTTTTATACCTTTCCCAGCTTTTGCTGATGAAAGGCAAAGACAAATTGAGTATGAAGCTATAAATCTTGTTATTAAAAAATATGGAAAAGGCTTAGAAAACAGATTAAAAGGGACTGGATTAAATCCAAATTATCGAAGTTGGTATGAGAATGATTGTTTTGTAAGTATTGCTGCTGGTACTTACCAAAAAAATGCCTGGTCGGCGATGGAGTGGTTTAGCGTAAATATTTGTTCTAATTCTGCTGAAATAATGGAAAGTGAATGAAGTAAATGAAACGACTATTAGTTCTGCAGCATTTAGAAATAGAGGGACCTGGTCTTTTTAAACAAATTGCCAAAGAGAGGAATTTAACAATTGAAATTATTCGTTTGGACAAAAAAGATAATCTTCCCGAAACAAAAGAAGGTGATCTAATTTTAATTATGGGTGGACCGATGGGAGTCAAAGATATTGGAAGAGACAAATACAGATGGCTTAATTTAGAGAGAGATTTTATAAGTAGAGAATTAGAGAATAAGAGACCTATAATCGGTGTTTGCTTGGGAGCTCAATTGCTTGCAAATGCTGCTGGAGGAGATGTTGAAATTTTAAGATATGGTTACCCTCCAAAAGAATTACCAGAAATTGGATGGTCTCAAATTTTTATTGATAAATCAAATAAAGACTTTAAAGAACTGCTTGAAGACCCTTTTTATGTACTGCATTGGCATGGAGATAGAATCTTATTACCTAATAAGGCAGTACTGATTGCTAGTAGTGAACGTTGTAAGGAACAGTTTTTCAGAATTGGTGATTTTGCCTACGGATTACAATTCCATATAGAAACAACGAGCACAATGATAAGTAAGTGGATTAGAAATGATAAAGAATTTGTCTTGAAAGGATTGGGATCAAATGGTCAGGAAATTTTAAGAGAAGAAAATAAAAAATATAGTGATAAAACTTTTTTGAAAAGAAAGCTTCTAATAAACAAATTATTTGATTTATTAGAAAATTAAAAAATAAAATTTCTAATCAAATAAAAAGGGCTTAATAAAGCCCCTCAAAAATTTAAAAAATTTTTTAAAGTTTTTTTTAGAAAATACCTGGAACAATTTGACCTGTAAAATAGTAAGCCCCTATTAGAGCAAACATTCCAAGCATTGCAGCTTTACCATTTAGCTTTTCAGCTTTTTCAGTCATTAATTTTTTTGCGAATTCCATAATTATGCAGAATAGATTTATATCTACAAATTAATTACTCCTGATAGGTAATTGATGTAGTATTTCCTACCTAAATCAGCTTTTTTCTAAGAAATTTTATTTTTAATTTATTTTCTTTTAATAATATTAGCCCTTTTTTTTATAAAAACACTCATTCTTTGTTCATCTATGACGTAATAGTTAGGGCTATTATTTATCATCCTCAAGATTCACTGTAGATTAAAGAATCTTGAAATTATCCACCTGTACAGAAACGAACCGAATCAGCTGTTGGCGAACCAGTGGCTTTAATTTCTTCAACACATTCATTAAAAAAATCTGATTCTTTTTTTAATGAGCAAAAGCCTAGAGCTATAGCTACTAATGCAAAAGCAGATACAACTTTTGAACCTAATTGAATAATTCCATAAGCGAGCATTGCTTTATTTTTTCTCAAATCTTTTTTAGTATCTTTTTTAATGGCCATTTTTTAATCCAAAAATATTAATTTAAACTCTAGGTTAATATCTAAAGAATTGTCTTCACACTTACTTAATAAAGTCTTAATTGACAGTCAATCTAGAATAATCTGCAGTTAGCACCTTTTTGAAATGAAACTTGAGTCGATTTCAGTTGCCGGTAAAGCTGCAAATCAATCAGGAGTTGGTAAAAAGTTCTTAATAATATCCATTTCTATCACAGTATTATTAAATCTTTCAATCGCAATTTGGTTTTTCATTAATGATATGGGTAGATTTTTAATTAAATGAAAAAAATACTAATGCCAGTAATAAGTAATAACAGGGATTATTTATGGATGTGGATTATTTTGGTTACTTTGGCATTACTAAAGGAATAAATTGAATGACTAATAAATGGAATGATAAATCTTGGCAAAAAGATTTCTTAAACATGAAGTCACATTCACCTGCTGATGCAAAGCTATTAATGGGAGGTGTAAAAGGCTTGAAAGATGCTTGGCGTCTAGGTGTTCTGCGCGTTGAATACGAAAACCTAAAGAAGATACAAGATCAACAGCAACAATAAAATTATTCTTTGGTAAATTTTGATGCTTAATATTTTATTTATGTAGTTAATATGAATTCATCGCATTAATGAACAAATGAATTCTACATTTACAAAAGTCTCAAATTTAAAAGTTAATAGGGTTTCTAAAATAGCCATTACTCTCGCATCATCAACTTTCTTCTTATACGCATTAGGTCAAGCACCAATTTTCAAAAATATTCTTGCAGGTGCTTTCTCTTGCTCTGGCTAAAAAAATACTTGTTTACAAGAGATACTGAGAATCTAGAATACATACTGATTGACAGTCGATCTAAACTAAGGGGCAACTTGCTCCTTTTTTAATAGCAAAGTACGCTATCCGCTTTAATTGATTCTTCAACTAGAACATCTGGCATAACAAACTCTGCAGTGTATCCATCTAGAAGCTTCTCATCGTAACCCCTAGATTTAGCAGACATTCCTGAGACATATATGGTAATTTTTGAATTCTTTAAATTTTGAAGATGTTCGTATAAATCTCCAGTACCTTGACCAACTATTTCACCAGCTTTTTTGCAATTTAATATTTGTACTCCGTCTCCTGCTAGAAAAAGTGTTACTTTATGATCGTTTTTTTCTGCAGTAAGGGCAACCAATAAACCTAAAGTTATTTTATTTTTGGATTCTAAACCGCTGTAAATATGTACTAACACTGTATTGTCGGTAATGATAGACATTTAATCCTCCCTAAATTTTTTTTTATATCCTAAATAAAATCTATTTTCATTAGCTGTTTTTTTATGAAACGCTTACTACTTGCATAGCTAAAAGCTAGTAATTGACAGTCGATCTAACATAGAGGGATAAAACCCTCTTTTTTTATGACTGCTCAAAATTTTATGAATGTTGTTCGATTTAAATTAAAGTCTGATTGTGTAGATAAGTATTTCGAAGTAATAGATAAAACAAGTTTTGAGGGGATGACTCAAAGATATATCGCTAAAACTGGAGATTATGATTACTGTTTTGTTGGGATCTGGGAAAGTGCAGAAGCTATTGCAGCTCAAAGACCAGCGATGATTGCTCACCTTGATGAGGTTAGAGGATTTATGGAAGAGTTGTCTCCTGAACTTGGAGTTACTGACCCTGTTTCAGGAAATATTGTTTCTAAAGTTGGGTATCACTATTGACAGTCGATCTAAAATAAGTAGCAATTAGCTCCTTATATTTATGAAGTTAAAAAATATTTTAAAAACTACTGGGGCACTTCATATTTTATTGGGATTATTAATTATTTTCCTACTGATTTTTTCTGTGGAAACTATTGTAGGCAAAGCTTCAACTGAAACATTGCTTCTTGTTAGAGGTACTGCAGATGTTGTAGCTGCTAGTAATTTAGGAATAGGTTTTTTATTGATTATTTGTAGTTCCATTAAAGATAAAGCCTCCTTAAGAAAAGTTTTATCAGGTGAATTAGCTTTGATGTTTTGTTTTTTGGCAGTAGCTCTATTTAATACTTTTAACGCTGGGACAATTGTTGATGGAGGACCCCCTCCTCCTTTCTGGATTGTTTTAATAGTGAATCCTCTTTTATGTATCTATGGATTAGTTAACAATAAAAATTGAAACTCTAACTCCTCAAACCACTTTTCAAACTATTCAATAAAAGCAGTTTCTTTGCATCACTGAATCAAAATACCTGCCCTGTATTAGATGCTGAAGAGATAAAAAAGCAAGAACAAAAAGAAGCCATTAAAAAGTTATATCCTTAAAATTAAAACAGAAATCTTAAAGTCACATTTAACGATGTAAAACCGTCATGTGTACCCCTTATACCCACTAACACCTTTATAAATGTGAACTTTCTTCGACTAATATTGTTCGATAAACTAAAAAAAATGCTTTGAATTTGGCTGAATTACGAAAAATTAACAAAATGCCATACCAGCACTATACCAGCAGCACTATTTACCGCAAATCATAGACTATGACTGAACCTAACTACTGGCTAATGAAAAGTGAGCCTGATGCTTATAGCATAGAAAATTTAAAAAATGATGATGTAACTTTATGGGATGGTATAAGAAATTATCAAGCTCGGAATTTCATGAGAAATATGAATAAAGGGGATAAAGTTTTTTTCTATCATTCAAACTGCAAGCCCCCAGGTATTGTTGGACTTATGGAGGTAATAGATGTAAATATTATTGATCCTACGCAATTTGATAAAGATTCAAAATATTTTGATGAAAAATCAAAATATAAAAATCCGAGATGGGATTGTGTGAAAGTAAAATACATATCAAAGTCAAATAAGATTCTGAGTTTGCCTGAATTAAAAATTTTATTTAGTGAAGATGAGTTATTAGTTGTGAAAAAAGGAAATAGATTATCAATTCTACCCGTACGAAATGATATAGCTAAAATACTCCTTAAAAAAATATAAATAATTTTAGTTATTAAAATTCATCGAAAACATATTACCAATATATAGTCTCGTTAAATCCCTATTTTGAAGTCCTTTTTGCATCAAAAATCCTGCAATAGCAGCTTGTAGTATCCTATATTGATCCCAGTTAGGATGTTGCTCAACAAATTCTTTCATAGCCTTCTGAAGATTCTCATGAAGCTCACATTTGAAACTAATTACTTCATCTTTCTGTTTTAAAACTATTGGATCATCGTCGTAATTTAACTCTTGCATATCAAAAAAATTTGTTGAAATTTAAAACTACAAAATTAAGTTTTCTCCAAAATTAAAAATTCGTCAACAATAATTGTGAAGTAACAGTCTCAGGCAATAGAATATTGAGAATACAGTCATAAAAAGGGGGCTCATGGAAATTAATTTTTCCCAATTAAATCGTACTGAAATATGAAGAAATATATAAAATCAGAAGTTTTCCACATACTTAGATCTTTAGATATTTCTCAAAAAATAGCTGTGGAAAAATTGTGAAAAATTTCGTTCAGGTCGGGGAATTATTTTTCAAAATTTCCAATTTTTTTTATCTTTTAATCCATTGATTCCCACATTTTTTTTATTTCATAAAATAAATTTTGCGCAATTGGTATCGGCCAATACATTTCAAAAGATCTAGTTTCTTCTTGACTTTCAAAAACAAATCTTAAACTCCATTCATGCTTTTTCCCTTCTAACTCAATGAACCATGGCAACTGTTCTAATTCTAAAGTAATAGACTCCTCATCCATTAATTCATTCTTGATTCCTAAAAGTTGTTCATTAATTTTTAAAAGCGAAAGGTAAAGTGAATGAAATTCACTTTTTTGTAACTCAATTGACCAATTATCAATACCAATTAAAAAGCAAAATTTACCCTTTTTAAAATCTCTTAATAATCTCCATCTGATCTGGCCTTGTACCAAAATTAACCAGGTAGTAAGTCTGGTTGATCTTGTTCATCGCTTAGTTCAATAATTGACCTTTGAACAGGTTTAATAGTTGACTCCTCTAGTAGTCCATCAAAATCATCAAAACGTCTTTGTTTAGCTCTGAAAGCAATTTTCACAGTGGTTAAATATCTATTAGTTGATTTTCTTATTAAGCTTTCACCTCTTTTTGCAAGATCATTAGAGTCAATTCCAGCATTATTTGATAAGTTCATTAAATCTTTTTTACTATAAAATATATTTTACAGTTTATTGGACAAATTCAAAACATAAATTACAAAAAGCACTTAATTGATTCAAAAAAAAATTTTTATGGAAGAAAGTTTATCTGGTACGCTCGCTATTGATTTAGGAAATACTAATACTGTATTGGCTTTTCAAGATCAGAAAGATATCAATTCTATTTTAGTTGAAATACCTAACATTACTTCATCCCCAGGAGTTATCCCTACTGCAGTTTGGTTCGAGGAACCTTCAAAAACTTTAAAAATTGGTATTAGTGCTTTAAAGATGAAGCATAGCTTAAATTCGGATTTGTTTTTTCATTCAAACTTTAAAAGATTAATTGGGAATTCTAATGAAAAAATTAATCAAAAGAATATTTTGAAACCTACTGAATGTGGCGAAAAATTTTTTAAATTTTTATGGGCAAATATTCCAAAAAAATATGAAGTCAAGAGACTTGTTTTAACTGCTCCAATTGATACATATAAAGGTTATAGAGAATGGTTGGTTAACCTTTGTAAGAAATTATGTGTAGACGAAATAGCTTTAGTTGATGAGCCAACTGCAGCAAGTTTAGGAATTAAAGTACCGTTTGGTTCCAAAATTATGACATTAGATATTGGAGGAAGCACAATAGATATGAATATAGTCAAAATTGAAGGAGGAGAAGGAAAATCTGGACCTATAGCTGAATTATTAAAATTTAAAGGAAATGATGTAAGCTCAATTTCAAAACAAAAAATAAGGTGTGCTGAAATAATCAGTAAAACAGGTTCAAAAATTGGTGGCAAAGATATTGATCAATGGATCGTAAATTATTTTATTCCAAATAACAAATATCCTATAAATCTTTTAAGGGCGGAAGAAATAAAATGTAAGCTCAGCTTATCTGGAATAAAATATGAAAATGAATATCCAACAAAATTTTTAATTGAAGGATATAAAGATGAACAATTTTACTTAAGTAAAAAAATATTTGAGCAAATTCTTATTGAGAATAATCTTCTGAATCACCTTGACTCATTACTCAAAGACTTATTGAATCAAGCAAGAGGTAAATTTTGTAAAGTAGATGACCTAGATGTAATTATTTTGGTTGGAGGAGGGTCTCAAATTCCTTTAATTAAAGAATGGATAACAAAAAAGATTTCAAAAATTCAAATAAAGTCGCCACCTCCTATTGAATCAATTGCTTTGGGAGCTTTAGCAATGACCCCTGGCGTAAAAATCAAAGACATCTTAACCAAAGGATTATCTATAAGATTACTTAATAGAAGAGATCAAAAACACTACTGGCATCCCATTTTTTTTAAAGGTCAAACATGGCCAACTGAAAATCCACTTAAATTGATCCTTCAAGCTAGTAAAAATAATCAAAAAACATTTGAAATAATTATTGGAGAAACTAAACAAGACAGAGCATATGATGTAATTTTTGAAAATGGATTGCCCAAATTATCAGAGGTGCAAAGTGAAGAAGAAATTATAAAATGGGGCAAAAAACCACTCAAAATTGTACTAGAAAATAAATCCAATCTTGGAGAAGATAACTTAACACTTTTCTTCAACATCACAAAAGATGGGGATTTACTAGTTAAATGTTTTGATATTAAAAATGAATTCATAGGAGAATTCAAATTAGGAAATATCTTTTAGCTAAAGTAATTCGAGAAAAACGCCTTCCTCATTATCAATATTATTTAGACGTAAACTAATACTTTCATTTTTACTAGTTTGAACTTTTTTACCACAAAAATCAGGTTGGATGGGCAATTCCCTATGACCTCTATCCACCATAACCAATAACATCACTCTTTGAGGTCTACCCCATGAATATAAAGCATCCATTGCAGCTCTGATTGTTCTCCCTGTATAAATCACATCATCTATTAATAGAATTTCTTGTTTCTCTATAGGAGTTGGGATATCAGTCGCTTTGATCAGTCGAGTTCCAACTCTATTTTGATCATCTCTATAAAAAGTTGGATCAATTGTTCCTTTTTTCATATTTACCCCTGTCTTAGATAATAATTCTTTTTCTAGAACCTCGGCCAGATCAATTCCTCTAGTAGGAATCCCAACCAAAAGCAAGTTCTCCAAGTTTTTTACTTTTTCGATAATTTCAGAAGTTAAACGTGCAATGGTTTTTCTAAGCTCTACTTCAGTAAGTATTACGATCCTTTTTGTTTTATTTGACATAAATTTATCAATAAATAAAATTCGAGCAATATTTTCATAAATTAGCAAAAGCTAACTATGTTAAATATAAATTGTTAAAGAGTGTCGTTTGAAGCTAAATTTAAGGTTGGATCACTTAACAATTAATTTGATCTAAGTATGACAAAGATTAGTAGCAAAAATATAAATAGATTAAGTGTTCCTCAGAGCCCTGTAGTTCTTGCAATACTTGATGGTTGGGGGCATCGAGAAGAAATATCCGATAATGCTATTAAAAATGCAACTACTCCAATAATGGACTCATTGTGGCATGCATATCCCCATACACTAATTAGCGCCAGTGGATCTGATGTTGGTCTCCCAGACGGTCAAATGGGTAATTCAGAAGTAGGGCACCTAACCATTGGTTCAGGAAGAATAATCCAACAAGAACTTGTAAGGATTTCAAATATTGTGAAAAATAATCATTTAGGATTCGTCAATGAATTAAAGGAGTTAGCTGAATCATTAAAGAAAAAAAATTCTACTTTGCATATCACTGGATTATGTTCTGATGGTGGTGTGCATAGTCATATTGATCATCTCTTAGGTTTAATAAAATGGGCATCTGAGAATGGAATCAAAAAAGTTGCAATTCATGTTATTACGGACGGAAGAGATACTCCTGCAAAAAGCGCATCTAAATATCTCAATCAAATAGAGTCTTGTATAAAAAAATTCAATACAGGTGAAATAGCCTCTATATGCGGAAGATACTGGATAATGGATAGAAATCTTTTATGGGAAAGAACAGAAAAAGCATATTCTAATTTGACTGATCCAGAAATTAAAATAACAAATATTTCTCCGCAGGATTATATAAAAAAAAGTTATAACGAAAACATCACTGATGAATTTATAGAGCCCATAAGAATGACTGATAACTTCCTTAAAGATGGAGATAGTTTAATTTGTATTAACTTTCGTCCTGACAGAGCAAGACAAATTATTAAATCACTTTCAGAGAAAGTATTCTCAGATTTTGAAAGAAAATCTTTCCCTAAATTAGATATTGTTACGTTTACTCAATACGATACAAACTTCCCCGTAAAAGTAGCATTTCCACCTGAGTCTCTCAACAATTTTATTGGCCAAATAGTTTCAGAAAATGGACTCAAACAATACAGAACAGCAGAAACAGAAAAATATCCTCACGTAACATATTTTTTTAATGGAGGAGTAGAAATTCCTTTACCTGGAGAAGAAAGGCATTTAATTCCATCTCCAAGAGTCGCAACTTATGATATTGAACCAGCAATGTCTGCAGAAGAATTAACTATTAGTTGCTCTAAAGCAATTAAAAGTGGAAAATATGCTTTTGTAGTAATCAATTTTGCTAATCCTGATATGGTAGGTCACACAGGCAATATGAATGCAACAATTAAAGCTATTGAAACAGTGGATAAATGTGTAGGTCAAATAGTTAACGCTACTGGTGAAATGGGTGGAAGCATTCTTATAACAGCTGATCATGGTAACGCAGAAGTAATGAAAGGTTCTGCGGGAGAGCCATGGACTGCACATACTACAAATAAAGTTCCATTAATTTTTATTGAGGGTGAAAAAAGAAAAATACCTAATATGGGAAATGAAATTTACTTAAGGGATAATGCTGGCTTAGCAGACATTGCTCCAACTTTATTGCAACTATTAAATCTCCCAATCCCAAAAGAAATGACTGGAAAATCTCTAATTAAAGAAATCGAGTTAAAAGGTTATAATAAGGTTGTACAACACGTTTAAAGTAAAAAATAGCTTTTAGGCAATGACTGAAATTTTTAGTTGGATATGGGTATTATCTGGAGTTATTCTTATACTTTTAGTTTTACTTCATAGTCCCAAAGGTGATGGGATGGGAGGAATAGCTGCTAGTGGAAGTTCAATGTTTAACAGCGCAAGTAGTGCAGAAGCATCTCTAAATAAGATAACTTGGACTTTTTTAGTAATATTTTTATCTCTCGCGATTATTCTTAGTGCTGGCTGGATTTCATGAAGTTTGAACAAAAAAAGGGATCATATTGAATGATCCCTTAAGTTAAAGAGTTAATAAATTAACTTTTATTAATAATCAAAATCGCCACCCATACCTGGAGCTCCCGCTGGAGCAGTTGAATCTTTTTTCTCAGGTAAATCTGCAACTATACATTCAGTGGTTAGAACCATTCCTGCTATTGAAGCTGCATTTTGTAAGCCTGATCGAGTAACTTTTGCAGGATCAACTATACCAGCGGAGGACATATCTACATACTCTCCTGTAGCAGCGTTAAATCCATCATTAAATGGCTTAGATTTTACATTTTCAGCAATCACTGCTCCATTAGAACCTGCATTCTCAGCAATTCTCATGAGAGGAGCTGTAAGCGAAGCTTCAACAATGTTAGCTCCAATTAATTCCTCTCCCTCTAAATTTTTATCAGCCCAATCTTTCAGAATTGGAGATAAATGAGCAAGAGTTGTTCCTCCTCCAGGTACAATCCCCTCTTCAACAGCAGCTTTTGTCGCATTTATAGCGTCTTCAAGACGAAGTTTTTTATCCTTCATCTCAGTTTCAGTAGCAGCTCCAACCTTAATAACTGCTACGCCTCCAGCTAATTTTGCTAAACGTTCTTGAAGCTTCTCTTTATCGTATGAAGAATCAGTTTCATCCATTTGCTTCTTAATTTGATCACATCTAGCATTAACTGCTTGCTCATTGCCCTCAGCTACTATTGTTGTAGTTTCTTTGTTAATAGTTATTCTTCTACCAGTTCCAAGCATTTCCAAAGTGGCATTCTCTAATTTCAAGCCTGCATCCTCAGTAATTAGTTGACCATTAGTGAGAACAGCCATATCTTCAAGCATAGCTTTTCTTCTATCACCAAATCCAGGCGCCTTTACTGCCGCAACATTTAGGACACCTCTTAATCTATTAACCACAAGAGTTGCTAAAGCCTCTTTTTCAATATCTTCTGCAATAATTACAAGAGGCTTACCAGTTTTGGCTATTTGTTCCAAAACAGGGACTAAGTCCTGTACTAAGGCAATTTTTTTATCGGTTAGAAGAATATATGGTTCATCTAAAACAGCCTCCATCCTCTCTGTATCTGTTGCAAAATAAGGAGAAATGTAGCCTTTATCAAACCGCATTCCCTCAGTAACTTCTAATTCAGTAGTCATTGATTTTCCCTCCTCTAGGGAAATAACACCCTCTTTACCAACTTTATCCATTGCATTAGCAATCATCTGGCCAACTTCTTCGTCGTTACCAGCAGCAATAGTTCCGCATTGAGCAATAGCATTACTATCGCTGATGGGTTTGGAATTCTCCTGAATTTTACCAACAAGAAATTCGGTAGCTTTGTCAATACCTTTTTTCAATGTTATTGCATTAGCTCCAGCAGCTACGTTTCTCAAACCTGCTTTCACCATTGCATGAGCTAAAACTGTAGCAGTTGTTGTACCGTCTCCAGCAGCATCATTTGTTTTTGAAGCGGCTTGTCTGATTAATGCAACTCCTGTGTTTTCAATGTGGTCTTCTAATTCAATCTCTTTAGCGATTGTTACACCATCATTAATAATTTGTGGGGCACCAAATTTTTTCTCTAATACAACATTTCTTCCTTTTGGTCCAAGCGTTACAGCTACGGACTCAGCGAGGATATCGATGCCTCTCTCGAGCGCTCTACGAGCTTGCTCATTGTAAATAATTCTTTTAGCCATGTTTAGGCAGCAATTTAGTAATAAGTTTTAATAATTTTTGAAACAAATATTTTAGCCTACAACAGCTAAAATATCTTTTTCTGAGAGCAAGACATATTCATCTCCTCCCAATTTAATGTCTGTTCCAGCATATTTGCTGTACAAGACTTTATCGCCAATACTCACTTCTGGAGTTTGTCGAGAACCATCGTCATTAAGTTTCCCAGGACCAACCTGAGCAACTTCTCCTACCTGTGGTTTTTCTTTAGCTGTATCAGGCAAAAGAATGCCCCCAGCAGTTTTTTCCTCAGATGCGGAAACTTTAATAAATATTCTATCTCCCAGTGGTTTTACTGTAGAGACTGTAAGTGAAACAGCTGCCATAGATTAATGGAGGGTCATGATTGAGACGCTATGCGTCATAAAAATGGAAAGAGATATTCTCTATCCGTATCATCAACAACATAATCCGCGAAGCATCAATTAAACCATACTTGAACTGTGCGGGTGGCCGAACCCATTTAACGAATCTACCCATTAGGTGGTAGTATTTTCGGGTTATGAGCTGTTTTTAAGATCAGCTAATCATCATCAATCAATAAAAAATGGTAGCAACTCCATCAACTTCTTCAAAAACAAAAGGCGTAGTTCGTCAGGTAATTGGCCCAGTTCTAGATGTAGAATTCCCAGCAGGAAAATTGCCTAAAATATTAAATGCTTTAAGAATTGAGGCAAAAAATCCTGCAGGACAAGAAATTGCGCTCACTGCAGAGGTTCAACAGCTACTTGGTGATCATAGAGTAAGAGCAGTGGCAATGAGTGGCACAGACGGCCTTGTGAGAGGCATGGAGGCAATCGACACAGGGGCTCCAATATCAGTGCCTGTTGGAGAAGCAACTTTAGGAAGAATATTTAATGTTTTAGGAGAGCCAGTAGACGAGCAAGGACCAGTTAAAACTAAAGATACTGCTCCAATTCATAGATCTGCGCCAAAGTTAACTGACTTAGAAACTAAACCAAAAGTTTTTGAAACCGGAATTAAAGTTATCGACCTTTTAGCTCCCTATAGACAAGGGGGGAAAGTAGGATTATTTGGAGGTGCTGGTGTTGGGAAAACTGTGCTTATTCAAGAACTAATTAATAATATTGCGAAGGAACATGGAGGCGTTTCTGTATTTGGAGGTGTTGGGGAAAGAACCAGAGAAGGGAATGATTTATATGAAGAATTTAAAGAATCAGGCGTTATTAATGCGGATGATTTAACTCAATCGAAGGTTGCCTTATGTTTTGGACAGATGAATGAGCCACCTGGTGCGAGAATGAGAGTAGGCTTATCTGCTCTTACAATGGCTGAACATTTTAGAGACGTGAATAAACAAGACGTTCTGCTTTTTGTTGATAATATTTTTAGATTTGTTCAAGCTGGCTCTGAAGTATCTGCTTTACTTGGAAGAATGCCTTCGGCGGTTGGATACCAACCTACTCTTGGAACTGATGTTGGTGAATTGCAAGAGAGAATTACTTCTACATTAGAAGGATCAATAACATCAATACAAGCTGTTTATGTGCCTGCTGATGACCTTACTGACCCAGCTCCAGCAACAACATTTGCACATTTAGATGCCACTACTGTGCTTGCAAGAGCTCTTGCGGCTAAGGGGATTTATCCAGCTGTTGATCCATTAGACTCTACAAGTACCATGCTTCAACCATCTGTTGTTGGCGATGAACATTACAAAACCGCCAGAGCTGTCCAGTCAACTTTGCAAAGATACAAAGAATTACAAGACATTATTGCAATACTTGGTTTAGATGAGCTTTCTGAAGAAGATAGGTTGACAGTAGACAGGGCTAGAAAAATTGAAAAATTCCTTTCACAACCTTTCTTTGTAGCAGAAATATTTACTGGAATGTCTGGTAAATACGTAAAATTAGAGGATACCATAGCTGGCTTCAACATGATTTTGTCAGGTGAATTAGATGATTTACCCGAACAGGCTTTTTATTTGGTTGGCAACATTGATGAAGTCAAAGCGAAGGCTGAAAAAATAAAGTCAGAAAAATAAATATATTTATATCCATAAACTTCACTAATTTTTAAATTAATGGCAATTTCTCTTAAAGTTTTAGCTCCTAATAAAAATGTTTATCAAGGAGAGGCTGAAGAAGTAATACTTCCAAGTACTACAGGCCAAATTGGTGTACTACCAGGTCATATTTCTTTAGTTACAGCTATAGATATTGGCGTTTTAAGGCTAAGAATGAATTCTCAGTGGAAATCAATAGCTTTAATGGGTGGTTTTGCTGAAATAGAATCAGATGAAGTTATAGTGTTGGTAAACAATGCAGAAATTGGATCTGAAATTAATGTTAAAAATGCTGAACAAGATCTTAAAGAAGCAAAAATAGCAATTAGTAAATTCCCTGAAAATGAAAAAAATCCAGAGAAAATTAAAGCTTTGAAAGAGATTTCAAAGGCTGAAGCTAGGATTCAAGCCGCTAAGAACTAATTATTAAGCGGTTCCGCAAAAAGCTACTTCTGGAAACTTTAATTTGGCTTCTTCTAGTTTTTTTGTTTTACCCTCTTCTTGCCAATAATTTATTACTTCTGTAGCTTTATTCAATATTTCAACCCTTTCATTATCTGTAATCCAACCTTTATTCTCTAGTTCACTTTTTAATTTTTCCCAAGCATCATCTCTTGGCCAAAAATAATAAGCAGTGAGAGGGCTTGGGCCTCCTCCTACTATTTGATCAACTGCTAAAGCAACATTATCAGGTAACCACAATACTTTTATTATGAACCTTCCTTCATCAGGCTTTGGGGTATAACCAGTGGGTACTCCATCTTCGTCAATTGTTGCAGCTGCTAATACAGCTGTAGCACCCATCATTCCTGAATTTGGAGAAGAATTTTTAGACTTTGGGGCATCACTAATTTTTTCCTTTTTTTCTGTTGAATTTTGATTTAACTTATCTGATGAGGTCATTCACTTATTTATGTTTAATAAATAATTTATCAGTTTATGGTCACATTTTGATTGATTTATTCAAAATTTCTTGATTTTAGTTATTGAT
The DNA here is from genome assembly GCA_003280725.1 of Prochlorococcus sp. AG-355-M18. Classification (GTDB taxonomy): domain Bacteria; phylum Cyanobacteriota; class Cyanobacteriia; order PCC-6307; family Cyanobiaceae; genus Prochlorococcus_A. The sequence continues at coordinate 22,425 of QCED01000012.1, forward strand.
ACCTTCTAAAGGAGATTTTTATCTATCGTGAGAGACTTCATAAAAATCATAAATAGTAGCTTCCAATGAATCCCAAAGATCCTTAGGAATATCGTTTTCTTCTGCGAACATGCCAAGCTGGCTAGCCAAGCCTCTTGCTTGAGAGAGTTTCGAATCATATGAATCGGACTTATTCATTTTTGAGCTTTAAACTTTATAAAAATAAATCTATTAACTAAATTAGTCAAATTCTAAAATTCTAAATCAGAAATTTCTTTTAGTGCAGCAATACTTAAAACTTCTGGGTTTTTATCTGTGACCAAAATATCATCTTCAATTCTTATCCCTATACCTTTCCATTTCTCATCTATGATAGGCTGCCCCTCAGGGACTGGGATCCTATCACTAATATAGATCCCAGGTTCTACAGTAAGAATCATTCCATTCTGTAATGGCACTTCATAGTCTCCCATTCTATATGCTCCAACGTCATGAACATCTAAGCCGAGCCAATGTCCAGTTCTATGCATGTAAAGATGTTTATAAGATTGACTCTCAATTATTTCCTCAGTACTGCCAGACAATAAACCAAGTTCTTTTAATCCTTCTATCAGAATTGTTAAAGCAACATCATGAACAGCACTAGAATTAGATCCCTTTACAGCACTTTTAATTGCATTTTTTTGTGCACTCAATACAATTTCATAAATAGCTTTTTGCTCTTTTGAAAATTTACCACCAATTGGAATAGTTCTCGTGATGTCTCCATTATAATAATCAGTTAGTGAGCAGCCAGCGTCCACCAACAATAAATCTTCCCTATTCAGGGGTGCGTTATTTGAGGTGTAATGCAAAATACATGCATTATCTCCTGAAGCAACAATAGAGTTATAAGCAGGTCCTCTCGCCCCTTTTTCCAAAAAGAAACCCTCCAAAATACCCTGAATTTGTCTTTCATTCTTTTTTGTTGAGATAGATTCTCTAACTAGCTCATGAGCTTCGGCTGAAATTTGTATAGCCTCTCTCATTCTCTTAATTTCAAATTCACTTTTAATTAATCTCATCTCATTTAAATAAATTTCTGGAGATTTTATGGAATTTGCACCAATCCCTGATCTTGATCGATTTTCAAGTTGTTGTGAAAATATCTCGAGTACTATTTTCTCAATCAATGGATACTTACCTATTGAAAAAACAAGCTCATCGGAACCATTTATATAACCTGGAAGCAAATCTCTTAGTTCGGATATCGAGTGAGCCTTGTCAGCCTTAAAGTCTTCTTCTGCGCCTTCTATTCCCCATCTAAAGCCATGCCAGACTTCACTTATAACATCTTTGGGAGCGACAAACATAATAAATCTCTCTCCCTTTGGCTTATGCGACAAGAAAAGAGCAATTGCATCCGGCTCATCGAAACCAGTTAAATACCAAAAATTACTATCTTGTCTAAAAGGGTATTCACAATCGGCATGATGTTTTACGAGATTAGCGCCTGGGATAATGGCAGCTTTTCCATCTAATTTATTTAGGAAAGTTTCTCTTCTTTCTTCAAAAACTTTATAATCAGGTACAAACATAAATTGTGAATTGGCGTGTTTAAAAAAAAAATGGAAGAATGAATTAAAACAGATTTAGTACCTAATCTACTTTAATGGAACCAAGTGTTTACGGTTTACTTTTACTTATAGTAGTTATTTTAATTGGATCAGCATGTTGTTCGGGAGTAGAAGCAGCTTTTTTAGCTGTAAATTCAATAAGAATTTTAGAAATTGCCTCAAAACAAAAGCCAAAAAGTTCTGCAAATCAACTTCTAAAACTGAGAAAACATCTTGGACGGACACTAACTGTAATTACTATTACTAATAATGGATTCAATATAATTGGTAGTCTTATTTTAGGAGTATATGGAGCATTGGTAATTAATAGCAGTTTTGGTTTAACACTTTTTTCGATAGCTTTTTACATACTAGTTGTTTTAGTAGGAGAAGTACTACCCAAAGCTCTTGGTACAAGATTTTCAGTTCAAATAGCATTATTATCTGTTCCTATTTTGAGAATATTAAATACTTTAATGAGGCCATTCTTAATACTAATTGAGCAGATATTTCCAGTTATTACAGCAGAAAACGAAATTTCAACTGATGAAGAAGAAATTAGACAAATGGCAAAAATTGGAAGTCAGAAAGGTTTTATAGAAGCTGATGAGGCAGCAATGATATTTAAGGTTTTTCAATTAAATGATTTAAAAGCTAAAGACTTAATGACCCCTAGGGTATCGGCACCTTGTCTTGATGGGTCTTCAAATCTTGATGAAATTTCAAAACTTATAATGTCTGATAGCTCTCAATGGTGGGTTATTTTGGGAGATAAAGTTGACAAAATACAAGGGGTAGTTAAGCGTGAAAAAATGTTGGCAGAATTGATTAATGGGGAAAATAAAAAATTATTATCAGAAATTTGCGAACCTGTGGAATACATTCCTGAAATGATTAAAGCAGATCAATTATTAACTAAATTTGACAAGAATCATAAAGGAGTGAAAGTAGTAGTAGATGAGTTCGGGGGATTCGTGGGAATTATTGGTGCAGAAGCTGTGTTATCTGTATTAGCCGGTTGGTGGAAAAATAAATCATGAAACAACTTAAAATTAAAGATAATTATTTACTGTTAAAAAAATGGTGGGAGACTATTGATCTCACTAATTATGAAAAAAGTTGCCTTAATAGAGAAATAATTTCTTTTAATCAACAACTTTTAAGACTCAAAGAAAAAAAAATAAGAATTGGCGCATATGGTAAATCAGGTGTAGGAAAATCCTCTATCTTAAATTCTTTATTAAAAAAAGATATATTCAAAACAAATATTATTAATGGGACCACAAAAGAAATACAATCGGAGAATTGGACTCTTAAAGATCAAACACTAAATAGTTTAGAGTTTCTAGATTCTCCAGGATTTGATTTCTGCAATATTAAATTTCCAGATAAAGTTTACTCTTATATAAATCAGTCAGACCTGATTTTATTTATAGTTTCGGGAGATTTAAATAGAAATGAATTAAAAGAAATCAGCTCTTTTATAAAAGATGGGAAAAAAATTATTGTAATCTTAAACAAAATCGATCTGTATAATAGTAATGAATTACAAGAAATAATTGAAAATATAAAGTTTAAGCTTCCAAAAGATTTAAATATTCCAATAATTACTAATAATGAAAACAATCTTGAAAATTACATAACAAAATTAATAAGTCAATATGGTGAGATATTATTAACACTAAATTCTATTCAGTTAGCTGACAAATTGTTTCTGCGAATAAAGGAGCAAAGATTGAAAAGAAGGCAGAAATTAGCTCAATCAACTATTGGTAAATTTTCGACTATAAAGGCATCTGCAGTAGCTCTTAATCCTTTTATTTTATTTGATGTTGCTGGTAGTTTCGCAATAGATACTGCATTGATTAGAGAATTAAGTAAGATTTACGGCTTAAAGTTGAAAAGTGAATCTACAAGAAAAATATTCAAAAATATATCCATTAACAATTTGTGTTTGGGAGTTACTCAAGTCGGCGTCAATACCTCTTTCAACCTTATTAAAAAAGTAATTCTATTAACAGCACCTTTTACTAACGGGCTTTCATTATTACCCTATGGACCCATAGCAATTATTCAAGCAGCAATCGCGGTCCATTCTACAAAAATCCTAGGGAAATTAGCAGCAAAAGAGATATTTATAAGAAGCAAAGCTTCTTTTATAGAACCAGCTATTATGATCAAAAATTTGACTTTTAATGACCCCGAGATTTTTAACCACATCAATATTTATTTTTCAAATCGAAATTTAAATAATAATTTTATAAGCATTCTGCCTTAAAACTATAATGGGGAAAAGCATTGCATTATTTGGTACCAGTGCAGATCCACCTACCATTGGACATAAAAAAATACTTGAAGAATTATCCAAAATATATTCTTTTACAATTGGTTATGTTAGTGACAACCCCAACAAAAATCACAAAGAGGATATCTCAATACGTAGCCATTTATTAAAAACTCTTATTGAAGATTTAGATAATCCTAAAATTTTATATAATCAAAGTGTTAGTAGCCAATGGGCAGTAGAGTCAATTGAAAAATGTAAAAGGATTTATGAATTAAATAATTTAGATTTTGTTATTGGGAGTGATTTAATTAAAGATATTTTTTACTGGAAAAATTTTGATAAAATGATTGATGAGGTTAGTTTTTTTGTAATTTTAAGAGAGGGATATCCTGTTGAATCAAATACTCTTAATATGTTAGAAACTTGTAAAGTGAAATTTAAGATTTCAACGATAAAAATTCCAAATATTTCAAGTTCTAAGATCAGGTCAAATTTTAATTATTCTAATTTACCATCTTCATTAATTGATATTGTAAAAAAGAATAATTTATATGAATCCACTAAAATAGTTGAATGAAGTTTTTACTTGCTCAAATTAATCCAGTTGTTGGAGATTTAGAGGGTAATGCAAAAAAAATACTTTGTATTGCTTCGAAAGCTAGCTCAACATCTGCTGATTTAGTTCTTACTCCAGAATTATCATTATGGGGATATCCAGCAAAAGACCTACTGCTAAAAAAAAATTTAATCAAAAATCAATATCAAATTCTTGACCAATTAGCCTTAGATATTAATAAAAAATATGGGGACATAAGCATCACAGTAGGGATAGCTGAGATAATAAATGATTCTTTTTTCCCAAATCTTTATAATTCTATTGCAATGCTTGAGCGCGGTGAGTGGAAAATAATTGCTCGTAAAATTATTCTTCCCACCTATGAAGTATTTGATGAGAAAAGATACTTTAGATCAGAAGAAAAAGTTTCAGTACTGACAAAAGAAATTAATAATAAAATTTGGCGACTTGGCTTTACTATATGTGAGGATTTATGGGTCAACAAAAATATAGAAGGTAGAGGAATTCATAAAAAGAATCCTATTTTTGATTTAAAGAAAAAAAAAGTTGATATATTAGTGAACTTATCGGCCTCCCCATATACTTTCAAAAAGTTAGAACTAAGATCCAAAGTTTCCAGTTTTGCTGCTCAGTATCTTCAAGTACCGCTGATATATGTAAACCAGATTGGAGCAAACGATAATTTAATTTTTGATGGAAATAGTTTTATTCTTGATCAGAATGGATCTAAAATTAAGCAATTAAAGTCTTTTGCAGAAGACCTCTCAAGTTGGGACATTAAGCAAACTAAACCTCAAAAAAATAAATTTGAAAAGTCTGAAATGTCGTCAATTTTTGATGCATTAGTCCTTGGGGTTAGGGATTATGCTAAAAAATGCGGTTTTAAAACAGCTTTAATAGGACTAAGTGGTGGAATTGATTCAGCACTAGTTGCAGCAATTGCGACAGCTGCTCTTGGCAGTAACAATATTTATTGCGTCTCAATGCCTTCTAAGTGGAGCTCATCTCATTCAAAAAGTGATGCAAAAGATTTAGCGAGAAGATTAAAAATAAATTTCAATAGCATTCCAATTGAAAATTTGATGAGCTCTTTTGAAGAAGCTTTTATAAATACAATATCTTTCGAGATGGCTGAAATAACAAATCAAAATATCCAATCAAGAATAAGAGGTACCCTTCTGATGGCTTTAGCAAATCAAGAAAAGCATTTATTACTCTCAACAGGAAATAAATCAGAGCTAGCTGTAGGATATTGCACACTTTATGGTGATATGAATGGGGGATTATCGGTAATTGGTGATTTATATAAAACTAATGTTTTTAAATTATGCAATTGGCTTGATAGTGAAGATTCAATTGATCATAGAAAATCATATATGTTAGATACTAATTTAGATATAATTGGAGAAAATATACGTACTAAAGCTCCAAGTGCAGAATTAGGTCCTGATCAATTAGATACTGACTCTTTACCACCTTATTCTATTTTAGATAGTATTCTTAAAGGAATTATTGAAGAGAAAAAAGATTTACAACAACTAAAAGAAGATGGTTATAAAAAAGATTTAATTTTAAAAATTATCTCACTAATAAAAAAAGCAGAATTTAAAAGAAAGCAAGCTCCTCCCATCCTAAAACTTAGCAGTCAATCATTAGGAAGTGACTGGAGAGTTCCTATAGCAATATCTTATTAATCACTATAAGGAAACTGTTGGATTTTTTTTAGAGGCCGTTTAACTGAATCAAGGTTGATACCTTTTTTGATAGTAAGAATTATCCCTGCAGCTTCTAAATAATTATCCACTTCAATAAGATTGGGATAATCATAAAACTCATTTTTCACTTCTAATATATTGTGATTTTTTACAGAGATAATATTTAAACCTTTTTCAATCCCTGCTAGTACTGCTTCTCCACCTAATGCCCCGTTAGGAACAACAATAGATTCAATCTGATCAGGGTGTAGTGAGATTAATTCATTTTTAGCAGGCAATTCAACAATATCAGGTGCATTGCTTAATCCAATAAGTACTGATGGTAAAAAGGTGTATCCTATTTCTTCTGCAGCTGCACGAGGATCTAAATTTTCATTCAATTCAATTGGATTTAAAGCAGGGGCATGAGCACATGGAACTTTTAAAAATTTGCTTATTAAATGACTTATAACTGCTTCGACTCCAGAAATAGGATCAACTCCTTTCCCCTCTCGATAGATATTTGTTTCTGAAGAATCTGAATCATCTGGGAATTTTGCCACAATTGCTATTGCCGTAACTCCTTTTTCTATTAAAAATTTTCCAGCATCAATTAGAGCATCAGGATTTTCAATTTTGCCACCACTGATTTTTGAAGAATCAGAATCAAAAACTATGTTTAATGGCTTTTTTGTAATCACATATGAATGAACATTAATCCCTAAAGTAGAAACACATGCATCAGCAACTTGTAAATGTCTTACTAATATTTCTTTTTCAATAGCTGAATCAAAAATTATCCCAATTTTCTGTTGCTTTACCCTTTTTAAAGCGATTTCTCCTTTAGCAAGTCGGTCTAAACTATAGCCCTCTACATAAAAAATATTTTTATCTTTTTCAGAAAGGGTACCGCCATTCATAACATTTGGATGAGTAATTAAACATCCACTCGCCGATGCTAATAATTTAGCGGTAGGAAGTGCATCCCCAGCAAAACCTCCTACTTCACAACCAATACCAGTTGGAATAATGAATATTGTTGGTGAATTTTCCATTATTAAAAATATTTCAATTTATATTTTTTAATTAGATAATACAACTTTAATTTTAAGTTTTTTTGTTCCCAAAGAGTCAATAGAATTTTGAATATCAACAATTGACCATCGAATTAAATCACCTTTTTTTCCTAAATTTGCAATGATAAATTCCCTTAGATTTTCTAATTTTATTGAAACTGGCCAATCTAAATAATAATCAATTGAACTTAATTTCATTTTTGATATTTACCAAATTGATCATTATATAAATCATTTTCGACTTCTTTCCCAATAACAATATTCAAATCTGACTTGGGATATGCTACACACAAAAGTGCAAAGCCCTTTTCCCTCAAATCATCATTTAATCCCATTGCATCTTCTTGATCTACAGTTCCTTCTAATATCATGGATGCACAATCTGTACAAACTCCTGAACAACAACTACTTGGTAAATCTATTCCATTCATTTTTGCCGCTGAAATAATATCTTGATCTTCAGAACATAAAAAACTAAAAGTCTTTTGCTCAAATTGAACTTTGATATTGTATTCAGGCATATCCTAAATCTTATTGCTAAACAGCTGAACCTCCTACAACTTCTAATATTTCTTGAGTGATAGCTGCTTGTCTGGCTTTGTTATAGGTTAGATTCAAAGTACTTGCTAATTCTTTAGCATTATCGCTCGCATTATTCATAGCAGTCATCCTGCAAGCGAGTTCTGAAGCTGCCGACTCTTGAAGAGCTCTTAATACCTGATTCTGTAAATATAATGGTAATAACGAATCTAATAATTGATCAGGACTTTGTTCAAAAACAATATCTGATGGCAACTTCTCTGAATCACTTTTTTCAATATTTGATTTTTCAACAAGTAATTTACTATCTTTTGTAGTCAACCTAAAAATTTCATCGTTTTCCTCAGCAATTCCTTGAGGGTCAAGTGGCAATAGTGTTTGTACGACAGGGGCGCAGCTAACTAGAGTGATGAATTTCGTGTAAATAATTTCCACCCTATCAGAATTTTCTGAAAGAAATTCAGCTAAAATCTCATTTGTAACTCCTTCAGAGTCCTTGACTGTAGGAACCTGTTCAAGTTCTTTGAAAGTACTTTTAATTACATATCTATCCTTTCTATTTTGAAAATATCCAATAGCTTTCTTTCCTACCAATATTAAATTTGGCTGATACCCTTGTTTGACTAATTCTGCGTATCTTATTTCTACCTTTTTTATTATATTTGTGTTGTAACCACCGCATAAACCTCTATCCGCAGTTATGCAAACCAAGGTGATGCTCTTTACTTCTCTCTTGGATAGTAGAGGAGAGTCGACAGCCTCAAATTGTACTCTAGATTGAATATTTTCTAAGACCCGTGCAAGTTTATCTGCAAAAGGTCTACTTTTAAGAACTTGATCTTGAGCTCTCCTAACTTTTGCAGCTGCAACCAATCGCATGGCCTCCGTTATTTTTCTTGTATTTTTAACGGAAACGATTCGATCTCTAATCTCTTTAAGATTTGCCATAGTATCTCCTTAAATAAATTTAAACTGTGGCAAGCATTGATGATTTAACTTCATTTATCACCTCTTTTAGTGTCGCTTCTAATCCATCATTTAATTTCTTTTCTTTAAGAATCTCTTCTATAAATTCTGCTTTATTTAACTTTAGGTATTCCCTAAGTTCAGTTGCAAATTTAGTAACATCTTCAACAGGAACCTCATCAATAAGACCTTTAACTCCTGCATAAACAACTGCGACTTGTTCTGCAAGGTTTAGAGGAGAGAATTGAGGTTGCTTTAATAACTCTCTTAGTCTTTTGCCTCTTTCAAGTTGTTGCTGAGTTGCTTCATCAAGATCAGATGCAAATTGAGAAAAAGCAGCTAATTCATCAAACTGGGCGAGTTCTAATTTTAAAGTTCCTGCAATTTTTTTTATTGCTTTTGTCTGAGCGGCTCCTCCAACGCGGCTAACAGAAATCCCAACATTAATAGCTGGTCTTAATCCTGAGTTAAATAAATCTGCACTCAAGAATATTTGTCCATCTGTAATTGAAATTACATTAGTGGGAATGTAGGCCGAAACGTCCCCTGCCTGAGTTTCAATAATTGGGAGAGCTGTCATAGAACCCCCTCCCATTGCATCAGAGAGTTTTGCTGCTCTTTCTAGTAATCTACTGTGTAAGTAAAACACGTCTCCGGGATAAGCCTCTCTTCCTGGTGGTCTTTTTAAAAGAAGAGACATTTGTCTATAAGCCTGAGCTTGTTTTGTTAGATCATCATAAATAACAAGTGTTGCTTTACCCTGATACATAAAATGTTCAGCAATTGCTGCACCAGTGTAAGGTGCTAAGTACTGTAAAGCAGCTGGTTCTGAAGCTCCTGCGCTAACTACGACTGTATAATCTAGGGCTCCTCTCTCTCTTAAGACCTCTACGATGTTTGCTACTGATGCTGACTTCTGACCAATAGCTACATAAACACAAACTACGTCTTGACCTTTTTGGTTAATTATTGTGTCAATAGCAATCGCAGATTTTCCAGTTTGTCTATCACCAATAATTAATTCCCTTTGACCTCTTCCAACAGGAATCATTGCATCAATAGAAGTGATACCTGTTTGCATTGGTTCATGAACTGATCTTCTCTTGATTATTCCTGGAGCCATTTCCTCAATCAACCTAGTATCACTTGTTGGAATTTCCCCTTTCCCGTCTATTGGTTGTCCGAGAGGATTAACAACTCTTCCCTGCATTGCTTCACCAACTGGAACAGATGCGATTTTACCTGTGGACTTAACGTTACTTCCTTCTTGGACACCAAGTGCCTCTCCCATTAAAACTGCTCCTACATTATCATCTTCAAGATTTAAAGCTATACCTTCGGTACCATCCTCAAATTCCAATAACTCACCTGCCATGACCTGATCCAAGCCATATATTCTTGCAATGCCATCACCGATTTGCAGAACAGTTCCTACATTGCTAACACTTACAGATTGGTCATAATCAGTTATTTGTTGTTTTAAGATTGAACTGATTTCATCAGGGCGTATAGATACCATGGATTTAAGAATTTAAGGTTGATTTAAAAGTTACTTGGAAAGAGTTAAGCCAAGTTTTCTAATTTGTGAAGCTAGGGAAGCATCAATTACTTTTGATCCTACACTGGCGACGAAACCACCAATAAGAGATGGGTCGATTTTAGTTACAAGTTCTAATTTTTCTGTCCCAGCAATATTGATGATCTTTTTGGTAATTAAACCTTTCTGTTCATCAGTAAGCTCGACTGCAGAAGTAACAGTTGCCAAAGCAATATTACTATTTTCTCGGTAAATCTCTAAAAATCTATCAAGAATTGAAGTAAGGATTCCAATTCTTTGCCTATCGGCCAATAATTTTAAGAAATTTAGTAGAGAAGAATTAACCTTATTTGAAAAAATTTCAATAATGATTTTCTTCTTAGCCTCTGTCTCTAAAATGGGAGAGGATAGTGCCTTCTCCAATTCAGGGGAATCATTTATTAATTCCAAGAGTTGTTTAACCTCAGAAACCATCTCTTCAGTTTGCGAATTTTCATTCACAACTTGAAGTAATGCCTCGGCGTATGGTGTAGTAACTGAATTTAAAAGTGGCATTAGTTCACCTCAATATTATTAATTGATTGAGTTACCAAATTTTCTTGTGTTGTTTTATCAAGTCGATTTGGGAGAGAATCTAAGGCTTTCTTAATTGCCAGTTCAACAGCTTCTTTTCGAAGTAGAGAAATTGCTCTGGATGCTTCAGAGCTCTCATCAGAGATTGCACTTTGTTTAATGCGTGCCATCTCTTCTATCGCTTTTTTCTCACTTTCCATTCTGATTGATTCAGATCTTTTAAGAGAATCTGCTTTTATTTGAGAAGCTTTTTCTTCTGCTGAAGATAAATCTTTCTTCGCCTTTTCTAAAGCTTGAGTTGCATTTAGTAGTCGATCTTCAGCATCTTTTAATTCAAGAAGGATTCCTTCTCTCCTTTTTTGGAGCATTTTACCTAGGAAACCAGGTAAAAATTTATAAAGGCCGAAAACTACTACAGCCCAATTAAGGATATTAGTTTCGAATAAATTGAAATTCAATCCAAAACCTCCTGTAGCTAAAAGAGTTAAATTCATTTTTCTAGAATCAATCTATTAACAATAAGTTCGCTTAGATCATCAGCCTGTTTAGAAAGTTGATCCCGAGCAGCAGATGTCTGACTTTCAATTTCTAGTCTTGCTTTTTCTTTTGAAGCATTTGCTTCATTGTTAGCAAGTTCTAGTGCTTCTTTATAGAGCTTGTCAGACTCATCCTCAGCTTCGCTCACAATTCTTTGGGCTTCTGTACGAGCACTTTGAAGCTGAGTTAATAAATCAGCTTCTAATTTTTTAACCTCAGAAAGTTTATTTTTGGCCTCAATAATATTATTACTTACAAATTTTTCTCTTTTTTCTACAACATTGCCAACAGGCTTAAAGAAGAGAGAGTTTAATATGTAAGTAAGTGCAACTACTTGTATCGCCATTAGAGGCAAAGTGGCATTTATATCAAATAATCCACCTTCTGTAGCACCAAAAAAATTAAAGGCCAACATATGATTCAGTTGAAGTTAAAAAATTAAATTTAAATATTGCTAATAAGGATTAGAAGCAATATTAACTTTTAGGAAAAAGGATTCGCAAAAAGTAGTACCAAAGCCACAACTAATCCGTAAATTGTTAATGACTCCATGAAAGCGAAAGATAAAAGAAGAGTTCCTCTGATTTTACCTTCAGCTTCTGGTTGACGGGCAATACCCTCAACAGCACCTTGAGCTGCGTTACCTTGTCCTAGACCTGGGCCAATAGCACCTAGACCAACTGCTAAACCAGCAGCTACAACTGATGCAGCGGAAGTAATCGAATCCATAATTTTGAAATAAAGAGCTTAATACTTGTGATAATCTTTGTTGTCATACACGCTTGGACATCCTTTCTTTTAAGAATGGGTCTGATATTTTCAGACCTACGCGATTAGATATTTTGCCAGATTACAGACCCTTTGTAAAAGCGTCTGAATGTATTAGAAGAAAGCTAATGATGTTCTTCAACAGCTTCTCCAATGTAGTAGGCTGCTAAAGTTGCAAAAATCAATGCCTGAATTGCACTAGTAAATAATCCTAGGAACATAACAGGTATTGGGAGAATTAGCGGAACTAAAAAGACTAGAACACCCACAACAAGTTCATCAGCCAAAATATTTCCAAATAGCCTGAAAGAGAGTGATAAAGGTTTCGTAAAGTCCTCTAGAATTTTGAAAGGAAGCATAATAGGAGTTGGGTGAACATAATATTCGAAGTATCTCCAACCCTTATTGCTTAAACCTGCATAGAAATAAGAAAGTGAAACCAATAAAGCCAAGGCTATTGTTGTATTAATATCTGCAGTAGGTGCTCCCAACTCTCCACTTGGTAACTTAATCAATCTCCAAGGAATTAAGGCTCCGCCCCAATTACTAACAAATACGAATAAAAATAAAGTACCTATAAATGGCATCCAATCTCTATACACTTTTTCGCCTATTTGAGTCCTTGCGAGATCTCTTATGTAATCCCAGAGGAACTCAAGCAAGTTTTGAAGGCCTTTAGGATCATTTTCCATTTTTTTAGTTCCTAAAGAAATAAAAACTAATAACGCTCCTAATAAAATCCAAGATGTTAAAAATACCTGCCCATGAAGTCTGATATTTCCAATTTTCCAATAAAGATGTTGACCAACTTCTAATGCTGCAAAATTTGTTAGCAAGGAATTAAAAAACATTTGTTTTGAATAAAAATTTAATTAAGAACGTGAAAAATAAAGAATGAGTGAAGGCTTATAAATAAAAAAACCTATCATCGCAGGAAAAATATCCAATGATCCTAGCTTGCTTGCAAAAATAAAGAGGCAAACTGGAACTAATAGTTGCAATTTTGATACACCTGATGATTCTTTACCTAGTTTTCCAACGCTTTTAGCAAGTAAACGTAAGTAAAAAATACCAGCAATAGCTCCTATAAAAATACTAAAACCAAAAGTAAATCCGAGAAAAATCCCAGTAATTGATGCTAATAAAATAGAAACAATAAAAGTGATTCCAAAAATTGTTAATTGCAATTTTGTGTACTCATCATTTTGAGAAAGCAAATTATCAAATTGATTGGCAATGCCAGATTTACTTTCTTTGATGATCGAATTGTCAAGAGATTGAGGAAATTGAACATTCTCTTTAGAAGGATGCTCAAGTTTTTTTCTATTTGAGTCCACTGATGTGAACATAGTTTAGAAACCCCCTCTGTACGGTTTGAAGTAAGTATATAAACTCACGGAATCTATCACGGAGAGGGGCCTTTTAGCTAGTTTTTTTCTGTAAAAAATTAATTCTTAAGATTTATGATGAATTTATAAGCTATTTTTACTTTAATTTTGCAAGAATTATTTTTTTTGAATAATCATCTTTTTCGCCGATTTACACTTTAAGATGTTGATAAAAGACTTGGCAAAACCTTAATTAAACGTCTCAATAGATCATATACAGCTAAACAATTGGAGATCAGTCAAGAAAAAATAAAATATAAAAGAATTTCTAGAAAGGAAAAACCTCTTAGTTTCAATTACAAGAATTATCCAAGTTTTTTTAAAGATTCTATATTTCCCTTACCTTGGGAAATATGGCCTTATGAGGCAAGAATCCTAATTACCCTAATTGGTATTTGGTCAATTTTCGGATTATTCATATTAGGATCATCAAGTTGGTGGGTGGCTAGTAGACAAATGGGAAATTGGGCTTTCTTTTTAAAAAAACAGATTTTATGGACGATTCCTGGAATTGGCTTATTTTATTTCGTTCTTAATGTAAATATTAGAAATCTTTTAAAACTTTCAAAAATTATTTTTTATATTTTATTCTTTTTAATTTTTCTCACTAATATTACTGGAATCACAGTAAATGGATCTTCAAGATGGCTAGTACTTGGTAATTTAAGTCTACAACCATCTGAATTAATAAAACCTTTTATAATTCTTGAGGCTTCTAACCTCTTCGCACACTGGCATTTAATTAAAAATGATAAAAAATTAATTTCAATAGTCTCTTTTGTTTTATTAATTTTATTTATACTAAAGCAGCCTAATTTAAGTACTGCTTCATTAACAGGAATTCTTATTTGGGTTATGGGTTTATGTGGAGGTGTCAAACTTAGTTCTCTATGCTCATTTGCCTCATTAGGATTTATTACTGGATGTATTAGTATCCTCAATAACGAATATCAAAGACTTCGAGTTATATCATTTATTGATCCTTGGAAAGATCAGCAGGGTAATGGCTTTCAATTGGTTCAAAGTTTATTAGCCATAGGTTCAGGAGGGTTATTTGGAGAAGGTTTTGGGCTATCTATACAGAAATTACAATATTTGCCATTTATGTATACAGATTTTATTTTTGCAATTTTTGCAGAAGAATTTGGATTATTAGGATGTACTTTATTTTTAGGATTCTTAGTAGTTTTCTCATATACATGTTTAAGAATTGCCCTTAAGTGCAGAAATAATTATACAAAATTAGTTGCTATTGGATGTGGTGTTTTGTTAATAGGCCAGTCAATAATGCATATTGCTGTAGCGACAGGTTCAATGCCTACTACAGGCTTACCATTACCTTTTATTAGTTATGGAGGAAATTCATTACTCGCATCTTTTTTTATTGCAGGAATGTTGTTGAGATGCTCATTAGAGTCAACAGGATTCATAAGTAGTATTAGTGCACGAAAGACTCTTAATTAGTTAGAATTTATAAAATTTAAGTCAAGTTATCGAATCATTTAATTTAGTTATTTCAGAATTATCTCAAAAGGGTAATCTGCTTATGCAGAGTGGCCTTAATAACCCTGGCCCATTTACTATATTTTTGGTTTTCAGCGCAGGACTTTTTACAAGTCTTGGACCATGTTCATTATCATTACTTCCAATCACAATTGCTTATATAGGTGGAACAGAGAAAAATAAATTTAAACTTATTAGTTTTTCAGGAGGAGTCGTTTTTTCACTAGTTGCGCTTGGAGCTGCCAGTGGATTCTTAGGTAGGATATATGGTCAAATCCCATCTTATTACACTTCATTTGTTGCCCTTGTAGCAATAATAATGGGTTTAAATTTACTAGGGATTCTAAAGTTTCAGTTCCCTAATGGACCTGATATGAAAATTATTGAAGATAAAATACCATCCCTCATAGCACCTTTTATAGTGGGGACTACTTTTGGACTAGCTTCTTCACCTTGCATTACTCCAGTTTTAGCAACTCTTCTGGCTTGGGTATCGCAAGCTAAAAATCCAACAATATCTATTATTTTTTTGTTTTTCTTTGGGATAGGCCAAGTAACCCCATTAATCATTGCAGGAGCTACTGCAGAAAACTTAAAACAATTTTTAGCACTTAGAAAATTTAGTCAAATAATTCCGACTTTAAGTGGGATATTTTTAGTATCCCTAGGTTTATTAAATTTATTCTCAAATTGGATTTAAATGATTATTTTTAAGAATCTAATATTAAAAATATCAAGTTTAAGATTCGCTATATCACTGATAATCTTCATAGCTATTACAAGCGGCATAGGTACTTTTATACCTCAAGGTAATAGTAATAAATTTTATATTGATAATTTCGATAGTGCTCCCATTTTTGGATTTTTAGATGGAGAAAAAGTCTTAAAACTTCAATTGGATCATATATATACAAGCTTTTGGTTTTTATTTACATTAATTCTTCTTTGCACTTCTCTAGCAGCTTGTAGTTTCAAGAGACAAATCCCTTCATTAAAAGCTTCATTAAAATGGATTGAATACAATAGCGAAAAAAAATTTAGCAAACTGGAACTAACTACAAGTCATCCAATCAATCAAGATGGAGAACATATATCAAAAGTAGATTTATTACTTAAAAAAAGAGGATGGAAAACATACAAATTTAAAAGTCATATTTCTGCAAGAAGGGGTTTAATTGGAAAAATCGGTCCTTTAATCGTACATATCGGATTAATAGTCTTACTTATAGGTTCAGCATATGGAAGTTTTACAAGTCAATCAAAAGAACAATATTTGTTACCTGGAGAAAGCTTGGATCTTGTTAATGAGAGCACAAACTCAAAAGCCAATGTAAAATTAGTCGATTTTTCCATAGAACGAGAAAGTGATGGTGTACCCAAACAGTTTATTTCAAAATTAAATTTTTCTTCTGAAGATTCAAATTTAAATGAAATAAAAACCACCAAAGTTAATCACCCAATCAGGTTTAAAGGATTAACTATTTATCAAGCAGATTGGGCAATATCAAATGTTGTTTTAGAAATAGATAATATCCTTTATCAATTACAACTAAAGGAGATTCCCGAAATCGGTAATCAAGTTTGGGGAGTTTTAATTGAATTAGGATCGGAGACAAAAAAAAATTTCCTTTTAACAATAGATAATGAAAATGGTCCACTTAAAATTTCGAATATAGAAAATTTCTCCGGGAATAATCTTTATATCAATGAAAATCCTTTAGAAGTTAATTCTTCAAAAGTATCTCTGAAAAAAATAATCCCCAGCAGTGGTTTTATAATTAAAAATGATCCATCTATACCATTTATTTACTTTTCTTTTATTTTAATAATTTTTGGAACAATAATAAGTCTTATACCAACTAACCAATTATGGATTTTGGTAAATAAAGAATCCCAAAAGTTATCTATTGGAGGCCTTAGCAATAAAAATCTAGTTGGTTTTAAAAAAGAATTTTTTAAATTATCAGAAGAAATAAAAAAATTTTAATTTCTTTTCTGCCCACTAAAAATATCTAACTGCATAGAAACATTCCCTCTGGGGTTAAATGCAGCGTTTAAGTGTATCCAGTGAGGTGAACCTACATTCACTAAATCATCCATAATTCTATTCACAACTTCCTCATGTGATATTTTTATATCTCTAAAATTATTAATATAAAGCTTTAAAGACTTCAACTCATAGACTCTCAAATTAGGTTGATAAATAATATTTAGCTTTGCAAAATCTGGATAACCAGAAAAGGGGCACTTACATGTAAATTCAGGTAACTGAATAGAAATTTCATAAAATCTTTTCTTGTTTGGATTATCGAAACAAATTATTTTGGATTCTTCAATAATTCTTTCACCATATAACGGTTTTTGAGTCGAATCTTCTAATTTAGCTGTACTCATTTTTAGTAGAACTTTTTACTAAACCTATATAAAAACTATATATAAAGATAAAAATTCGCAAAAGTATCAACAAATCTAAGTATTACAATTGAATAAGTCAAAAGCTGTTAAATCTTATTTTTGTAGCAATAGTAACATTCAGAATGTCAGCCAAAAGGGTTATATGTGTTTAGTTCAATGAAAAATTAATGGACATTTGTTTGATAACTATCGATAACAACTTAAATAAATCCCTTCTACCAAAAAGCGCAATTGGAATGTTATGGCTTCAAACACACTTTGAGAATGATCAGTGGGAAGCTTTGTCAAATAGTACAGTGATAATTTCTGAAGAAAATTCCCAATTATTAATTGAGGACGCCACGAATGCAGGCCTTAATATTGAATGTTTTTCTGATATTTCAATGTTGGATGTTTTCCCAAAAAACAATTAAAATAGAAATGTTCAATCTTTAATCATGAAGAAAATTGAAGCAATCATACGTCCATTTAAGCTGGAGGACGTAAAAATTGCACTAGTAAACTCTGGTATCGTTGGTATGACCGTTAGTGAAGTCAGAGGTTTTGGAAGGCAAAAAGGACAAGTTGAAAGATATAGAGGTTCCGAATTTACTGTTGAATTCCTTCAGAAACTCAAAGTAGAAGTTGTTGTAGAAAATGAAAAGGTTAATTCAGTAATAGATGCGATTGCTGAAGCAGCGAAAACTGGAGAGATTGGTGACGGAAAAATATTCATCACATCAATTGATTCTGTTGTGAGAATTAGAACTGGCGATAAAGATGAAGAAGCTCTCTAATTCAAAGAGTTTTATTTACTAAATTTTTTATATATTCACTATTAATCCTCGGATTTGATCGACTTTTTAAGCCCATCCAAGCAAGATATTCATGATTTCCAGCAGGACCTACTAATGGAGAAGCTATCAAATTCTTTATATTCCATTGAAAACTTTTAGCAGTATCAATAACAGATTCTATAGCCTCAGTATGGAATTTAGGATTACGAACTACACCACCTTTGCTAACTTTATTTTTGCCCACCTCAAACTGGGGTTTAATTAAAAATATTCCCTCTATAGAATTACCTACTAATAAATCACTAATAGATTTAAAAACTAACCTTAATGAAATAAAAGACAAATCAGCAACAACAAAATTTGGTAATTTATCACATCTAGATAAAAGATCATGAGGTCTTAAATTTCGAATATTTGTGCGTTCAAAAAGTATGACTTTTGGGTTATTTCTAATCTTCCATGCAGTCTGTCCATAACCAACATCTATTCCGTAAACTAATTTTGCTCCTTGTTGCAATAAGCAATCAGTAAAGCCCCCAGTTGAGATTCCTGCATCAATACAAATTTTATCTTTTACTTTAATTTCAAGTCTTTCAAATGCCTCAAATAATTTTTCTCCTCCCCTTGAAACAAACGTTGGTTCTTTATCAATAAAAAATTCAGATCCTATTAATACTTGCTGTCCAGGTTTATCCAATACTTTTCCATTAACATCTCTAACCTTGCCAGCAAGAATTAAACCTTGGGCTTTTTGACGAGTTTCACATAAACCTTTATTAAAAAGATAAAGGTCTAATCTACTTTTTTTAATCATAAACTAATCATTAGAAAAGACGGAATAATGAACTTCTATAAAATTAAGATCCAAATTCTTTAATGCCCTCTAATTTTAAATTAGAACTAAAAAATTACCCATTTTTAACGAAGGAAATAACTTTAAACATTTTTATATTTAAACAGTCTTTATTAGGAAGAAAAATGTTACATAAGAAAATAATAATCAAGCAAATATGTTCAATGGCAAGTACATCTTTAAGGTATAGGGCAATAATTCGATTTTGGTTATAAAGTTTAAATTGATAATTAATTAAAATTGTGATCGAGCGTTACACATTACCCGAAATGGGGGAAATCTGGACTGAAAGCGCAAAATTCCAGAGTTGGCTTAAGGTTGAAATAGCTGCATGTGAAGCAAATTTTTCCCTCGGAAAAATTCCTGAGGAAGCTATGAAAGACATACGTTCAAATGCAAAGTTTGATGAGTCTAGAATTACAGAAATTGAGAAAGAAGTTAAACATGATGTCATAGCATTCCTTACAAGCGTTAATGAATTTGTAGGAGACTCTGGAAGATACATACATGTTGGTATGACCAGTAGTGATGTACTTGATACTGGCTTATCTCTTCAGTTAAAAGATTCTTGCGAATTGTTATTAGAAGAAATTGAGAAACTAGAAAATGAAGTCAGATTATTAGCAAGGAAGCATAAAAATACATTAATGATTGGAAGATCACATGCAATTCATGGGGAACCAATTTCCTTCGGTTTTAAACTTGCTGGATGGTTAGCAGAAATAATTAGGAACAAAAAACGATTGTTAATAGTGAAAGAATCTGTAGCAATTGGACAAATAAGTGGTGCCATGGGAACTTACGCTAATACAAATCCCAAAGTAGAACAAATAACTTGTGATTTACTAGGCTTAAAACCAGACACAGCTAGTACGCAGGTTATATCAAGAGACAGACATGCAGAATATGTGCAAATTATTGCACTAGTAGGCGCTTCATTAGATAGATTCGCAACTGAAATAAGAAATTTACAAAGAACTGATGTTTTAGAAGTTGAGGAGGGATTTACAAAAGGCCAAAAAGGGAGTTCTGCCATGCCTCATAAAAGAAATCCTATTCGAAGTGAAAGAGTAAGCGGTTTAGCAAGAATTTTAAGAAGTTACGTCTTAACTGCACTGGAAAATGTTCCACTTTGGCACGAAAGAGATATAAGCCATAGTTCAAATGAACGTATCATGTTACCTGACGTATCAATCTGTTTGCATTTTATGCTCAGGGAAATGAAAGATATAGTAAGCAATTTAGGAGTTTATCCAAAAAATATGCTCAAAAATTTAAATATATATGGTGGTGTAATTTTTAGTCAAAAAGTTTTGCTTTTACTTGTAGAGAAGGGCATGTCTAGAGAAAAAGCTTATAGCTTAGTACAAAAAAATGCTCATCAGGCCTGGAATGCCGAGAATGGGAATTTCAAACAAAATTTAGAGAGAGATAATGAAATAATGGATTTTATTGATCAAAGTGACTTAGAGAAATGTTTTAATCCTTCCATTCATCTCAATAATTTAAGTGTAATATGGGAAAAGCTAGATATCTAGTATTACTGAAAACCTTATCTAAGTTAAACCA
Organism: Prochlorococcus sp. AG-355-M18; assembly: GCA_003280725.1. Taxonomy (GTDB): domain Bacteria; phylum Cyanobacteriota; class Cyanobacteriia; order PCC-6307; family Cyanobiaceae; genus Prochlorococcus_A. The sequence continues at coordinate 43,058 of QCED01000012.1, forward strand.
GTGTTTTCAGGGGAATAATGACAAAAAACTTTAGGATTGAAAAAGATAGTATGGGAACAATAGAGGTTCCCACAGAAGCTTTGTGGGGTGCTCAAACACAAAGATCAATCATCAATTTTTCTATTGGAGAAGAATTAATTCCAATAGAGTTAATTTATTCACTCACACTCATAAAAAAGGCAGCTTCAATTGCGAATTTCAATTTAGGATTAATAGATAAAAGAAAAAAAGAATTGATTATAGAAGCATGTACAGAAATACTTAATGGGATGCATGATTCACAGTTTCCCTTAAAGGTTTGGCAAACAGGTAGTGGTACTCAAACAAATATGAATGTTAATGAGGTAATTGCTAATATTGCAGCATTAAAAACAAATTCAAAGCTTGGTAGTCATCAACCAATTCATCCGAATGATGATGTAAATAAATCTCAGTCAACTAATGATATTTTTCCTGCTGCTATTCAAATATCTGTTGTTAATGAAATAATCAAAAATTTAGTCCCAACTATAAGAGAACTTACGAAGATCCTTGATAAAAAAAGTGACAAATGGAAAGACCTTATAAAGATAGGAAGAACCCATTTTCAAGATGCAGTGCCCCTTACTCTTGGGCAAGAAATATCAGGCTGGTCAGAGCAACTTAAAGATGCTGAGAATGCGATTATTATGAGTCTGGATGAATTGTATTTCTTGCCTCTTGGAGGTACTGCAGTAGGTACAGGTATTAATTGTCCAAATGGATTTTGTGAGGAGTCTATAAAATCAATTTCCGATGATACTAATCTAATATTTTATAAATCAAAAAATAATTTTTCTATCATGGCCTCGCATGATCGTCTAGCTCAAGTAATGAGTCAGATAAAAATATTAGCAGGTGCCTTATTTAAAATTTCAAATGATATAAAAATTCTATCTTCTGGTCCTAGATCAGGAATATATGAACTAATTATTCCTCAAAATGAACCTGGAAGTTCTATCATGCCGGGCAAAGTGAATCCAACTCAATGCGAAGCTTTATCAATGGTTTGCACTCAGATAATGGGTCTTGAATATGCTGTTTCAATGGCAAATTCTAGCGGCACTTTACAAATGAATGAATATAAGCCTCTTATTGGATTTAATATTCTCACAAGTTTAAAATTACTTAAAAATGTAATAGAAAATTTCAGAACAAAATTAGTTGATGGGATGGAACCTAATCAAAAGCAAATGAAGTTAAATTTAGAAAATTCACTAATGTTGGTTACAGCCATAGTGCCAAAAGTTGGTTACGAAAAAGCAGCTGAAATTGCAAATCTTGCCTTCAAAGAATCATTAAATTTAAAAGAGGCAACACTTAAATTAGGTTATTTAAACGAAGATGAATTTGATGAAGCAATGAATATCAATTCAATGATTTGATTAAAAAAATTTAAGAATTATTGTCAATTCTTTTTGTTGCAGGATTAATATCTTCAGAGACTTTTATAAGATCATTAGACTCAGAAACAGGAAAACGATTAATAGCTTTTAATGCTAGCTTAGCTTTGCTTTTTAATTTATTACTAACACCAATACAATATTGCACTTGAGAGAGGACATCAATTGATCTTCTAATAATCCTCACTACATCACCTTCGTCTAATGAAGTATTAAAAACCAAATCTTTCCATTTTTTTCCTTTTGCCCATTCAGAAATAATTCCAGTCAACTCTATTTCTAAATATATAGGAATTTCAATATTAAACTTATTTTGTTGAAAAGAGACTAATTTTCTTAAACCATCTAATTCATTAAAAACATCTATTACCTTTAAAGAAGGCTTAAAATTACACCAAAGATTAGGCCTCCTTACATCAACACATATAGCTTGAATAATTGCAGCTAAGTCAGGAGGATCTAAATCGTCTAAATAACCACTAACTAAAACAAGACCAATCCATAATTCATTTTCACTTCTTATTGCACCAACTGTTTGACCAACTTCTGTCAATTCCAAATCATTTAAACAACCAAAATGATTCAAAATTTTAATCAAATCGGTAAAAGTTCTCCAGTTATAATTTTCTTTATCCTCAAGAAGTTTTTTTCTAATATTTATTTCTTGTTCAACATCAATAATTCTTTTTCTATATTTCTTTAATTTCTTGGAGTCTCCAAATCTGTGTACAGGATGATCAGTAACTGTTTCTTCTAAATTATTAATTTGTTGCTGTTGTGCCAAAACTTCCGTTGTCAAATCATATTGTGGCGTTTGTAAATCATTTTTTTTAGAAACTTCTAAAATTTGATCCGCATAACACTGAGACATATCATCTCCCCTAAATACCTCTCCAGAAAAATACATCTTTGGCGCTTCAAGTCCTAAGACATCTATTGCATCCAAATCATTAAAAATACTTACTATGTATGAGGGTTTTATAAGAATAAA
>QCED01000013.1 GCA_003280725.1 Prochlorococcus sp. AG-355-M18
TTCAACAAAAAATCAATTTAATATGAAAACTAAAAATTCAGTAAATAATTACAAAACCCTCAGTCAAGATAGTTAAAAATAAAAAATAGAGAAAAATTTCCAGTAATTCCTAATCTTAGCAGCTTTTGTGTCAACTTAACAAGTCAAATTTAAACAAATCTTCAGCATTCTTTGATGATTCTTTGGCGATCGTAATTAATTCAGTAGATCTTAAATCTGCCATATAATTGGCAACATTTTCTACAAATGCAGGTTCATTTCTTTTACCCCTGTGAGGAACAGGTGCCAAAAAGGGAGAGTCGGTTTCAATTAAGTACTTATCATTAGGTACCCTTTTGGCACACTCATGAATGTCATGTGCTTTTGGAAAAGTGACTATTCCACTAAAACTGATATAGAAGCCAAGATCCAAGAATTTATTCATTTCGTTAGGGGTTCCTGTCCAACAATGAAGAACTCCTTTAGGACATTTTCCGTTATTAGAGAGATCATTACATATCTCGATCATTTCAGTTGCAGCATCTCTGCAATGAATAATTACAGGCAATTTAAGTTCATAAGCTAACTCCATTTGCGGAATAAGAGCATCAATTTGCTGATTTTTATTTTCATTTTTAAAAAAATCCAAGCCTAATTCCCCAATAGCAACAACTCTTCTATCTTCTTGAGCTGACCTCCTTAAAAGAGATTTGGAATTGAGTTCCCATTTTTTTGCTTCTAGCGGATGCAAACCTACCGAGTAATAAATTTCATTAAATTCATGAGATATTTTTTTCAACTTAGGAATTTCTGTCAATTCACAACAGGCATGAACAAGCTTTTTTACTCCTCTTGAACGCAATCTTTGTACAACATCTTCAAGATCTTTCTCAAAATTTTCAAATATTAAATGACAGTGGGAGTCTATGAGTTCAATATCGCCCATACTTATAATCCGTCTTTTTTATTTTTCAGAGAGAGTGGTTTTTACAAAATTATTGATTTTTGATTTCTTATTAGCACCGTTATTCCTATGAAGAACATTTTTTTTAACTGCCTTATCAATTAAGCTGAAAGCCTTATTAAGACTTGTTTTGACTAAATTTTTATTATCCTCACTAGGTTCGTTTTTATATTTTGCGCAATTCTCTAAGGTTTTTTTTGTTAAAGTCTTTACTGTAGACTTGTAAGACTTATTAATTAAACGATTTCTTTCAGCAATTTGTATTCTCTTTTTTGCTGATTTGTTATTTGCCACAGAGGATCGATGAATATAAGATTTTTATCATAACAAATAGATCGACTAGTAATCAATCATATTATAATTTTAAGAAGATAATGCATTTTATCTTGAGTCTTTAAAATAGAAAATTTAGAATATGAAGATCCTAAATAATAAAAAAGAAGCTATCCAAGAATTAAAAAGGATTTCTAGTCGAACTAATTCAGAAAAAAATGCCAATATAAATACGATAGTCGAAGAGATTCTCCAAGAGGTTAAAAATTATGGAGATATTGCAGTTAAAAAATATACTAAAAAATTTGATGGTTTTAACCCTGACCCCATGCAGGTTAGCGAGAACGATTTGAGAGATTCATGGGATGAAATTGATAGCAATTTAAAGCGTTCACTTGAGCTGGCCCATTCGAGGATTAAAAAATTCCATGAGAAAGAAATTCCATCATCCTTCACTATTAAAGGTGAACATGGTGATATTGTCCAAAGGAGATGGAGACCAGTAAAAAATGCAGGAATTTATATCCCTGGAGGTAGAGCTGCTTATCCAAGCACTGTATTAATGAATGCAATACCTGCAACAGTAGCAGGTGTAGAAGAAATTGTAATGGTATCACCCGGGAATAAAGAAGGTAAAATAAACAAAACTGTTTTAGCTGCAGCACACTTATCAGGCATCAAAAAAGTTTTTCGAATTGGAGGCGCTCAGGCTATTGGTGCTTTGGCATTTGGCACCAATCTAATCAATAAAGTTGACGTTATTACAGGTCCAGGAAATATCTATGTAACTACTGCTAAAAAAATAATTTACGGCTTGACAGGAATTGATTCTTTAGCTGGTCCCAGTGAAATATTAATCATTGCAGATGAAACAGCTCAAAGCACTCATATAGCATCTGATCTGTTAGCACAAGCAGAACATGATCCTTTGGCTTCTGCAATACTTTTAACCACATCAAAGAACCAGGCAAAAGAAGTTTTAGAAGAACTTTATAAAAATATGGATGATCATCCTAGAAAAGAAATTTGCATGCAGTCAATAAAAAATTGGGGATTAATTGTTATTTGCGAAAATCATGAATCATGTATCGAACTAAGCAATAACTTTGCTCCAGAGCACTTAGAAATTTTAACTATAGATTCAAAAAAGATTCTAGAAGGTATAGAGAATGCTGGAGCCATATTTATAGGAAAATGGACCCCAGAAGCTGTTGGAGATTATCTAGCTGGACCAAATCACACTTTACCAACATCTGGTAATTCCAGATTTAGCGGATCTCTAGGAGTTGAAACTTTTATGAAAAACACTTCAATAATAGAATTTAATGAGGAAAGTTTAAAAGTAAATAGCCTTGATATAGTTAATCTTGCAAAAAGTGAAGGATTACATAGTCACGCAAACTCCGTACAAATAAGATTTAAAGATTAGCCAATTTTTGAAGGAGTATAAACAATAGGAGTACTGTTTTCAATTTTCCCAACTAATACTTTGTCTGTAAGATCAACAAATAAACCGTTTTCTAATACTCCTGGAATATTATTAATACTCATTTCAATATCTTTTGGATTCTTAATACCATCATTAAACAATACATCTAAGATTAAATTACCCTGGTCAGTAACAACTGGACCAGCTTTTTTAGTGGCCATTCTTAAAGTAGAACTACCATTGATTTCTGAAATAACTCCCTGAACTTGCTTCCACGCATTTGGAAGGACTTCTACAGGTAATGGGAAAGATTGATTTAAGTTTTGTACCATTTTAGTTTCGTCAACAACAATTAATACTTGATTCGCTTTATATGCAACTAACTTTTCTCTAACATGACATGCTCCTCCCCCTTTTATTAATTGAAATCCTGGATCCACTTCATCTGCTCCATCAATAGCTAAATCTATTTGAGAAACAGAAGCTAAATCAATAAGCGGGATATCGAGTTCGAGCGCTAAAACTTCTGACTGAAAAGAAGTTGCTACACCTCTTATATTTTGCAATTTTCCAGAACGAATTTCTTCAGCGAGACTTTTTATCATAAGAGCGGCTGTAGATCCAGATCCTAATCCAAGAATCATGTCACTTTTTACTTCCTTAATTGCAGCATCAGCAACAATTTGTTTCATTTGATTTTGTGAATCCAAAATTTTTTTTCTAAGTTATAGATTATTAAATTTCAATGGGCGATTTATGTCAAACCTGGAAGACGTTCTGGTTTGATATTTATTTGTATCTCATTATTATCTCTTAAAATATTTAAGAGAAATATTTTGCCTATCTGTGCTTTTTCTACTTCATCTAGCAAAGCTTTAGGCTCTTCTATAGAAATATTTCCAGCAGCAATTACTAAATCTCCTCTTCTTAAACCTGCTTTTTCAGCTGGACTATTAGGAATGACTGATTGAATTAGAGCTCCATTTCTCTCTGGTAATTGAACCAATGAATTGGGGTCTTGATTGTGTTCTTTAGCGATTTTGGGGTTCAAAGAAATCAATTGGACGCCTAAATATGGATGAATCACTTCACCATTTTTAAGAAGCTGATCAGAAACACTTTTAGCCAAATTGATAGGTATTGCAAAACCTAGACCGGCTCCTGGACCGCTTCTTACCAATGTATTGATTCCAATTACCTCACCATTTGAATTAATAAGTGGACCTCCAGAATTTCCTGGATTTATTGCCGCATCAGTCTGAATAAGATCAAGCCTTTTATCTGAAAATCCTAGACTATTAATATCTCTATGTAGGCTACTTACAATCCCTAAAGTAACTGTTTTTTCTAGACCATACGGAGTCCCTAAAGCTATTGCCCAATCTCCAACTTCAAGATCCTCAGAATTTCCAAGTGGTGCAAAATTAGAATATGCAAGATTGTCAATTTTTACCAACGCTAAATCAGTTACTGCATCTGTTCCCAAAACTTGGCCATCGCAAATAGTTCCATCTGCCAATGTTACTGAAACATCATCCACTCTTTCTACTACATGAGCATTTGTAAGAACCAAACCATTCTTATTAATGATTACTCCAGAACCTTGGCCTCTCTCTCTCTCAGGTATTATTCCTTGTTCCCCTACTAAATCCCTCAATAATGGGTCCAATAAAGTGGGATCAAATTGTTGCCTCTCCACCAATCGTTCAGTATCAATTTTAACAACAGCAGGGCCAACATTTTTAACTGCGGATGATACAAAATTATGACTTTCAGTAGAAGATAAAGCTAAAACTTCAGCTTTTTGAAAGAAATTAACTAAACAAAAACAGATAATTATGGAAAGTTGGATTAAATTTATAAATTTAATCTTAAAAGACTTCATCTGTTTAAAAATTCACTATGTTAAATAAATTTAATTGAAGAAATAAATTATTGTTGTTTTTTTGTTTACATCCATAAAAATTCAAATTTTTGAATTTTTCATAGAAAATGATTTTTAATATGTGAAAATTATCATAAATCAATATAAATAAACTTGGATAAAAAACACAAAACTAGACTTGAAACTCTACTAAAGAAAGTTGCCAATTCATGGAATTTCGAAATCTGCAATCTAAATATAAAAACCAATCAAAATCCAATTACTTTAGAAATCATTATAAAAAAAACGAATGGTGGTGATATTTCACTTGATGATTGTGCACAATTTAATGCCCCAGCATCTGAAGAAATAGAAAATTCAAATCTTTTAAATTGTTCATATGTCTTAGAAATTAGTAGTCAAGGGGTCAGTGATGAATTAACCTCAGAGAGAGACTTCAAAACTTTTAAGGGTTTTCCAGTTAATGTTGAGTTAAACCAAAAGAATTCAAAATTAAAATTTCTGAATGGTTTACTTTATGAAAAGTCTAAAGATTATTTAGCCATTAACATAAAAGGTAAGATTAAAAAAATACCTTTAAATGAAGTTCTAAAAATTAGTCTTTGTACGTTACAAGATTAATTATTTTCAACCATTATTCAATTTCCCATCATAGATGGCATTAGTTATTCTCCCAGGTTTAAACAATCTAATAGAAGATATTAGTGAGGAAAAAAAGTTACCTCCTAATATAGTTGAAGCTGCGTTACGCGATGCTTTATTAAAAGGTTACGAAAAATATAGAAGAACTTTTTATATTGGAGTTAACGCAGATCCATTTGAGGAAGAATATTTTAGTAACTTTGATGTTGGACTAGATTTAGATGAAGAAGGTTATAGAATCTTGGCCAGTAAGATCATTGTTGAAGAAGTTGAAAGCGAAGATCATCAAATATCTCTATTAGAAGTTAAACAAGTTGCTGATGATGCTCAAATTGGTGACACGGTTGTTTTAGATGTTACTCCGGAAAAAGAGGATTTTGGGCGAATGGCTGCTTCAACGACAAAGCAGGTCTTAGCCCAAAAATTAAGAGATCAACAAAGAAAAATGATCCAAGAGGAATTTGCAGATTTAGAAGATCCTGTTTTAACTGCTAGAGTTATTAGATTTGAGAGACAATCTGTCATTATGGGAGTAAGTTCTGGTATTGGCAGGCCTGAAGTAGAGGCTGAACTTCCTAAGAAAGATCAATTACCAAATGATAATTATAGAGCAAATGCAACTTTTAAAGTATTTTTGAAAGAAGTTAGCGAAATCGCTAGAAAAGGTCCACAACTTTTTGTAAGTAGAGCGAATGCTGGCTTAGTTGTTTATCTATTTGAGAATGAAGTACCGGAAATTCAAGAAGGTACAGTAAAGATTGTTGCTGTTTCAAGAGAGGCGAACCCTCCTTCAAGAGCTGTTGGTCCAAGAACAAAAGTAGCTGTCGATAGTGTCGAAAAAGAGGTAGACCCTGTAGGTGCCTGCATTGGAGCTAGAGGAGCAAGAATTCAACAAGTAGTAAATGAATTGAGGGGAGAAAAAATTGATGTTATTAAGTGGTCATCGGATCCAATACAATATATTTTAAACTCTTTAAGTCCAGCGAAAGTTGATCTAGTAAGACTAGTTGACCCGGAAGGTCAACATGCGCACGTATTAGTTCCTCCTGATCAATTGAGTCTCGCAATTGGGAGAGAAGGACAAAATGTAAGACTTGCCGCAAGATTAACTGGTTGGAAAATTGATGTCAAAAACTCCCATGAATATGATCAAGAAGCAGAGGATGCCGCAGTTTCCGAATTAATCATTCAAAGGGAAGATGAGGAGAATCTGCAACGAGAAGCTGAGCTCAGATTGGAAGCAGAACAAGCTGAGCGTGCTGCTGAAGATGCAAGATTAAGAGAGCTCTATCCCCTTCCTGAAGATGATCAAGAGTATGAAGAAGAACAATACCAAGAAGGCTTTTCAGATAATGATCAATTAGAGGTTGTTCAAGATAGTGAAATATCCGCTAAAGAGGAAAGAAAACGGTGATACAACAAACTCCTGTTATGCGTATATGCATTTCATGTAGAAAAACATATGACAGGAAAAATCTTTTCAAGATTACCAAAGATCATAAGCAAGGAATAGTGTTTCAAAAGGGAATGGGGCGATCAGCTTACATTTGCAAATCAAAAAAATGTTATTTAGATTCCAAGATCAAAAAAAAGCTTCAGAAAGCTTTAAAAACATCTCTAGAACCTGAAATTTTTGATATTTTTGAAAAAGAAATTGCAAGCTACAATGACTATCCCAATAAGGGAATATAATAAAAATAAATCTTCTTAAAATTTTAAAAGAGTAAAATCAGTTTAAATGACTATCAGCGATAAAATCAGAATTTACGAACTTTCCAGAGACTTAAATCTGGAAAATAAAGATATATTAGATGCAGCTGAAAAACTTTCAATTTCAGTAAAAAGTCATAGCAGCTCTATTAGTGCAGAAGATGCAAAAAAAATAAAAAATCTTATTAATAATAAAAATCAAGATAAAAAAATACTTGCCATTAACAAACCTTCAATAAAACAAGATAAAGATAATTACAAACAAAATAAAGAAGATAAATCTAATGTTGGCTCTTCTTTAAAAGAAAAATCTCTCAAAGATAATACAAACAAAAAGCCATTATTGAAAAAACCTCTAAATAAGCCTGAGAGTCTAAAAACAATTTCAAATCAACCTAAAAATCTTAATAAACCAATTATTTTTAATAATTCACAATCTCAGGCTAATCTTCGAACTAAGTTTTCAAATAATCCTTCGCAAAATTTAAACCAAGATAAAAAATCTTTCAGAAATAATACAACCCCACCTATCAAAAGTCCTGCAAAACCGCCTATTCAACTAATTGCAAAGCCTAAAAATATTAGTAATTATTCTAAAACTAATGAGTCTTCCAAGAACATTTACAATACGGGGGATAACAGACCACTATCGAACAGATTTGATAAAAACAGTAAGAAACCTAAAACAAAAAGTAATGATAAAAAAATAAATGCCCCTGAGCTCGTAGGAGCTCCGATCAGAAGAGAGGATCAAAATCAAAATCCTAATAAACAAAACAATACTAAACAAAACATTTCTTTTAAACAAACTATCCCAAAGAAAACTGGCGCACCAAAAAGACCTGGCGCTCCTAATAGACCAGGCATCTCCAATAGACCTGGTTCATTTAATAGACCAGTAAATCCAAACAGACCCGGCGCTCCTAATAGACCTGGTTCATTTAATAGACAGGTAAACCCAAACAGACCCGGTACTCCTAATAGACCTGGTTCTAAATTCAATGGTCAAAACCCCTCTGGGATTAGGAAACCAGTATCACCAAATGAATTGCTGCAACTTCAAAAAACTAATAAATCTGACAAGGACAAATTAGTTAAAAATAATAACGAAAAGGAAAATATTGAGTCACCTAAACAAAAGTTCAAAGCTCCTAATAACCGTCTAAATACTTCCCCGAGTTCCAAAAAACCACCGTATAGAACATTTACAAATAGCTCAAAAAAACCGGGCAAGACAGATTGGGATGATACTGCAAAACTTGAAGCGCTAAGAAATAAAAATCCTCAGAAACAAAGACAGAAAGTTCATATTATTGGTGAGAATGAGGATTCATTAACTTCCGAAACCAGTGGATATTCAGGTGAGAAAATTTCAATATTATCAGCAAGCTTAGCGCGTCCAAAGAAAGAAAAGTCAAATGAGCCTAAATCTCAAAAATCGATAAAGCAATTTAAGAAGAAGAAAAAAGAGAGTACAAAACAGAGGCAGAGAAGAAGAGCTATGGAATTAAAAGCTGCCAAAGAGGCCAAGCAAGTAAGACCTGAGATGATAATAGTTCCCGAAGATAATTTAACAGTTCAAGAATTAGCTGATAAATTAAGTCTTGAAAGCTCTGAAATAATCAAATCTCTTTTCTTTAAAGGAATAACAGCAACTGTAACGCAATCACTTGACTTACAAACTATCGAAACAGTCGCAGAAGAGTTTGGAGTACCTGTTTTGCAAGATGATATCCAAGAGGCTGCTGAAAAAACAGTAGATATGATCGAATCTGATGATGCTGACAGCTTAATAAAAAGACCACCTGTTATTACAGTAATGGGTCATGTAGATCATGGCAAAACAAGTCTTTTAGATTCCATAAGAGAATCAAGAGTAGCTTCAGGAGAAGCAGGAGGCATTACACAACATATAGGAGCTTATCAAGTTGAATTTGAACATGAATCTAAAAAGAAAAAATTAACTTTTCTTGATACTCCAGGTCATGAAGCCTTTACAGCAATGAGAGCAAGGGGCACAAAAGTTACTGATGTGGCTGTTCTTGTAGTGGCAGCAGATGATGGTTGCAGACCTCAAACACTTGAAGCCATTAGCCACGCAAGAGCTGCAAAAGTACCAATTGTTGTTGCAATAAATAAAATTGATAAAGAGGGAGCATCTGCAGAAAGAGTCAAGCAAGAATTATCAGAAAAAGATTTAATTGCTGAAGACTGGGGAGGAGATACTGTAATGGTTCCAGTAAGTGCAATCAAAAAACAAAACATTGATAAATTGCTTGAAATGATTTTATTAGTTTCAGAAGTTGAAGATCTGCAAGCCAACCCTGACAGATCAGCCAAAGGTACTGTCATCGAAGCCCACCTAGATAAAGCGAAAGGTCCTGTAGCTACACTGTTGGTACAGAATGGTACCTTAAAATCAGGTGATGTTTTAGCTGCAGGATCAGTACTTGGAAAAATTAGAGCAATGGTTGATGAGCATGGGCATAGAATAAAAGAAGCTGGGCCATCATTTCCAGTTGAGGCTCTTGGATTTAGTGAAGTACCAACAGCTGGCGATGAATTTGAAGTCTACTCTGATGAAAAAACTGCTAGAGCTATCGTTGGTGATAGAGCCACTGATGCTAGAGCTACCAAATTAGCTCAGCAAATGGCCTCTAGAAGAGTAAGCCTATCATCCTTATCCACGCAAGCAAATGATGGAGAATTAAAAGAGTTAAACTTAATTCTTAAAGCAGATGTTCAAGGTAGCGTTGAAGCGATATTGGGATCATTAGAACAATTACCAAAAGATGAAGTTCAGGTCAGGGTTCTACTATCTGCTCCAGGAGAAATAACTGAAACAGATATAGATCTTGCAGCAGCTTCAGGATCAGTAATTATTGGATTTAACACCTCATTGGCATCTGGAGCAAAAAAAGCTGCTGATGCTAATGATGTTGATATAAGAGAATATGAAGTAATTTATAAACTTTTAGAAGATATACAATTGGCAATGGAAGGTCTACTCGAACCAGATCTTGTAGAAGAATCACTAGGGAAAGCAGAAGTTCGAGCAACTTTTGCAGTTGGCAAAGGAGCTATTGCAGGCTGCTATATACAAACTGGTAAATTACAACGTAATTGTTCTATTAGAGTTGTAAGAGCAGATAAAGTAATTTTTGAGGGCAATTTAGACTCACTTAAGAGGTCTAAAGATGATGTCAAAGAAGTTAATACCGGCTTTGAATGTGGAGTTGGCTGCGATAAATTCTCTTCTTGGATTACGGGAGATATCATCGAAGCATTCAAATTTGTTACTAAAAAGAGGACACTAACTCAATAACTAAACATTGAAATTGTTAATCTTTATTCCTATCAAAAAATAATAAAGTAGGAAATACGATACAAGCTCCCAACTGTATAAGAAAGTTATTTTGCTGCAATTCACTCCCACTTGCAAATTTGGAAATCATTATTAGAAGACCCAAAAATGCCGAACCACTAAAAGCTATCCACAATACTCTCCTTAATCCCTTGAAAGGAGTCTGGGTTTCCTGTAATAACTTCTTTTTTAATTCAGGATCAATTTTTGACATTGAAAATTTCAATTATAAACTTTAGTCTATATAAAATTATTAATATTTTAGTTTGCCGGTATAGCTCAGCGGCAGAGCAACTGTTTCGTAAACAGTAGGGCATTGGTTCAATTCCAATTATCGGCATTGCAAAAGCTAATAACAAACAAAAATGATTAATAGAATTTTAAAATTTAAATATCTTTTGAAGTTTTTTATTTTTATTCCTCTAATATTTTACGTTGGGGAAAGAAGTTATATTGCTTTTGATGAAGGTTTTTATGCACTACAAGCTAGATGGATATTGGATAAAGGTAACTGGACAATTCCTCTTTGGTGGGATGAATATGTTTTAGATAGAACAATTGGATTACAGTTTTTAATCGCAAAGTCACAAGAGATCTTTGGAAGAAACATGTTTTCGGCTTATCTACCCACAACAATATCTGCAATATTGATGCTATTCATAACTTATAAACTTCATGAAGAATTTTTTAATAAAAAATATGCAATTATATCTCCACTAATACTTTCTACTACCTATCTATGGTTTGACTACTCTCACTTAGCCACTCAAGATATTATTTATTCATGCTTAGTCACTCTTGGAGTATTTTCTTTAGTCAAGATAAAAAATAAAGGTGACAACCTCTATATTCTTCTCTTTGGTATTTGGATTGGTTTATCTTTCATGATGAAAACTTTTCTTGTATTTGTACCTTTACTATCACTTCTTCCATATATCTATATTAAAAAGTATCTTTTTTGCAGTAAAAATTTTTGGCTTGGACTACTAGTTGGGTTTATACCGTATTTATTTTGGGCGTTATCTATAGACCCTTATTTAGAAAAAAATATTTTATTTTACTTAGTTGAAAAGTTTAATATCCTCTCAAATCAAAATACTTTTACAAATCCTTTCTATTATTATTTTTGGAATATTCCTGCAACATATCTTCCATGGAGTGGTTTTGCAATTATTGGGCTAATACATAACATATTTAGAAGAAAAGAAAATAAATATATGCTTACTTTTTTCCCATTAATATTAATAGCCATTCTTAGTATTTTTTCTACAAAAACTCCTTACTATGCTCTACAAATTTCATCGATTTTCACGCTAAATACTTACGAAGGAATACAAATTTTATTTAATTCTAAAAGATATAAAATAATTTTTATATTTATCACCTCAAAAATAATTCCATTATTTATATTATCTTTACCTATCATATATTATTTTTTCTTTAAAAATATAACTACTTTTAACTTTAAGGAAAATACGTTTCTTATCCTTGGATTATTATTTTTTGGGCTATCTTGGTCATTAATAAAAAATAAAAATTCATTCAAAGAAATATTAATATCTCTCATTATTGGACCTTATTTATTAACTTCATTTCTTTTACAATCAGGTTTATTCACTGATAGATCAAGAGAATTAAGAGAAAAGATGGAATATATATCATCTCTTGATATAGTAAAAAATCAACCGATAAATGTTGATAAAAGTGGAATCAAAGATTCTCAATCTCAATCAAAAATTATAAGAATTGCTTTATTAACACCTATACTTGGTGAAAGTTTGGAGGATATTGATCAATTAAATAAATCAGATTTGGCATGGTCAACAGAATTTAAAGAAATAAAAAATAATAATTATTCTTATGAAGTTATTTATGAAAATGATATTTTGAAACCATGGAAATTAATATTAAAAAAATAAGTAATTCATATATAATAAATTGTCTTCAGCAAACTCTATAAAGTAATGAAATCTGTTAATACTTGGAATTTAACTAATAATAAACTTCATCAATTATTCAAAGATAATAACGAATTTATTTCTATTAAAGTCCGGGGTAATACATGGGAACCAATTACTAGATGGCTAAGATTAGATTCAAGAATTTTCAGAGAAACTACTCATAAGGCAAGAATAACTTTATGCGATATTGAATCTCTAGCAGAAATTTATAACTATAGATCCATTAGATGGAAAGCAAAAAAATTAACCCCTTTGCCAACTAAATTACTTCCAGAATCATTAAAAAATATTATTCGCAAGTTACCAATAATAAAACAACTGGCCTACGAACTAGAAATATTTTTTTATAAATATAAAGAAAATAATTCGGACCATTTAATTTCAATAGTAATTCCAGCAAGAAACGAAGCTGGTAATAAAAAACTTTTAATAAACGCGTTAAATAAATTTAAAAATATTGCATATGACTTAGAAATTATATTTGTTGAAGGTAATAGCAATGATAATACATATGCAATGCTAAAAGAATTAAAAAGAAATTTCTCACATTTTTTCAAGATATCTCTTTTAAAACAAACTTCTAAAGGAAAGAAAAACGCTGTTGTTGAAGGTTTTAATATTTCTTCAGGTGAAACCCTAGCCATAATTGATAGTGATTTTACTGTAGATATTGATGACAGCATTGCAGCAATTATGGAATCAACCAAGAATGAAAATATCTTAATTAATTGTGCCCGCACAACTTTCCCAATGGAGAAAGATGCTATGAGATGGGCGAATTATATAGGAAATAGACTCTTTGCAATTTTTTTATCTATTCTCATAAATAAGCCAGTATCAGATTCACTTTGTGGAACAAAAGTGTTTTCAAGAAAATTCTTTAAACTTATGAAACAAAATGGAAGTTGGGATTCAAAGTCTGATCCCTTTGGAGACTTCACAATAATATTTGAAGCAGCAAGAAATAATATTAAAATACTGAATTATCCTGTTCGATATTACGCTAGAAAATCTGGCTCACCAAATATCTCCAGATGGATTGATGGTTTAAAACTTCTCAAAGTATGTTGGATTTACATGATTTCCGATATTTAAATTCAAATCATTTTTCATAAGTATTTTCTAAAGATTTTTAATTTCACCAAATTAGTAATAAAGTAGTTAGATTCTTAATGTGGCAAATTCATCTGAATTTCATAGTATGAGTTTTAATTTTGGTTTCACAAAAATAAATAAAAAAAAATACCACAGGCAGAACTATGGGAAAATTCTTACTGTAAGGCTTCCCTGCAATCCAATATTTCCTATAGGACCTATTTACTTAACAGACCACGTACATAAATGTTTCCCAAGTATTGAACAACAATTTATTGATCTAGCAATAATTCCATCTAATAAAGTTTCCAAATATTTAGCTAGAAAAATTGATCAGTTTAGACCTCACTTAATAATATTTTCATGGAGAGATATACAAATATATGCACCTGTCGATGGCAGAAGTGGAAATCCTCTACAAAACTCCTTTGAAGTTTTTTACTCAAAAAATATCATTAAAAAAATTAGAGGTTCTTGGGGAGGATTAAAATTAATTGCATCTCATTATGGAGAGATATATAGAAATACCTCTTTAGTCAGGATGGGACTAAAAAGAGCACAAAAATATAACAAAGATGTAAAAGTAATTTTAGGAGGTGGCGCTGTTAGTGTCTTCTATGAACAATTAGGAAATCTACTTCCAAAAGGAACTGTAATTTCTGTTGGAGAGGGAGAAAATCTGATAGAGAAAATAATTAAGGGAGATTCTATAGAGGAAGAAAGATGTTATCTTGCTGGACAAAAACCTCGGAATAAATTAATTCATGAACAACCTTCAGGCACTATTAAAACTGCCTGCGACTATAAATACATTAAATCAATATGGCCTGAATTTAATTGGTATATAGAAGGTGGAGATTACTATGTAGGGGTGCAAACAAAAAGAGGTTGTCCTCATAATTGTTGTTTCTGTGTTTATACAGTTGTTGAGGGGAAGCAGGTTCGCGTCAATCCTGTTAAAGAAGTAATCAAAGAAATGAAGCAATTATATGATCTTGGAGTTAGAGGATTTTGGTTTACAGATGCGCAGTTTATTCCAGCTAAAAAACACATCGAAGATGCAAAAAATCTTTTGCAAGCTATAAAGAATCAAGGCTGGGACGATATTAATTGGGCTGCTTACATCAGAGCAGATAATATTGATGCTGAGCTGGCTCAACTTATGGTTGATACAGGTATGAGCTATTTTGAAATCGGTATCACTTCAGGATCTCAAGAACTTGTGAGAAAAATGAGGTTAGCGTATGACCTTGAAACTGTATTAGATAATTGCAGAATGCTAGTCCAATCAGGTTTCAAGAATCATGTTTCAGTCAATTATTCATTTAATGTTTTTGATGAAACGCCAAGCACCATAAGACAAACAATTGCTTACCATAGAGAATTAGAAAATATTTTTGGTCAAGGCTTAGTTGATCCAGCTATATTCTTTATAGGTTTACAGCCTCACACTCTTCTTGAGAAGTACGCCTTAGATAATAAAATTTTGAAGCCGAATTATAATCCAATGAGCATGATGCCCTGGACTGCTCGAAAACTTCTATGGAATCCAGGTTCACTAGGGGAAAAACTTGGTCAGGTTTGCTTAGAAGCTTTTGATAATCCAGAAGATGAATTCGGTAAAACTGTTATCAACATTCTTGAGAGAGAATATGGAAAGTCCTCTTTAAAAGAGTCCTTAAAAGTCCGCCCCTTATCAGAAAGGAAATTAGCTCATGCTAAATAATAAATTTACTTATTATTAATCCTCTTTCTCAATTGAACTAGAAATTCCTTTTGACTTTAATGATTCTGAGTAGAATTCTGCAGGCTCTAAATCACAAACAATTACCAAACCTACACCCGTATTATGTGCCTCTAGCATAATAGCGATTGCATCTTGTTCGCTTAATTGCGGCACAACTTCTCGTAGTGAAATAGTGACATACTCCATAGAATTGACTGGATCATTATGGAGTAAAACCTTATATTTTGGAGATTTATTTTTTAATTCAGCAGGACTCTTTTCAAGGACTGCTGAGTTATTACTTACACTTTGTTCTAACTTTATTGATAGCATTAAATTTTTTAAATCTAAAAGATACTTACAATTATATATTAATTATTCTTTGCATTGCATCAATTACATTTGATCGTGAGTTAAATGCTGACAAACGAAAATAACCTTCTCCTGATAATCCAAATCCGCTCCCAGGTGTGCCCACGACACTAACTTTTTCAAGTAGGAAATCAAAAAAGTCCCAAGAAGTCATTTGATCAGGAACTTTGATCCAGATGTACGGAGCATTGTCCCCACCATAAACTGTGTATCCTGCTGTCTGAAGTTTATTTTTCATAATTTGTGCATTTTCCATGTAAAACTCAATTAAACCCCTCACTTCTTGCTTGCCTTCAGGAGAATATACAGCCTCTGCTCCTCTTTGGACAATATAGCTTACTCCGTTAAATTTTGTTGATTGTCGTCTATTCCAAAGAGGCCATAAATCTATCTCCTCATTTGTTGAGCTGAATCCTACAAGATTTTTAGGTATGATTGTATAAGCACATCTAACTCCAGTAAATCCTGCATTCTTTGAAAAAGATCTAAATTCGATAGCGCAATCCTTCGCTCCCTCAACTTCATATATTGAATGTGGAATATCCTTATCTTGAATAAAAGCTTCATAAGCAGCATCAAAAAGTATTAAAGATTTGTTTTGAAGAGCATAGTCAACCCACTTTTTCAATTCTTCTTTAGTGATCGTTGCTCCAGTAGGATTATTTGGAAAACAAAGATATAAAATATCAACTTTATTTTTAGGTATTTCGGGTAGAAATTTATTTTCCTCATTTATTGCAATATAAGTCAATCCTTGATAAGTACCATTTTCGAGAGCATCTCCAGTTCTTCCCGTCATAACATTACTATCTACATAAACTGGGTAAACAGGATCTGTTACAGCAATTGAATTATTCTTACCAAGAATATCTAAAATATTGCTACTGTCGCATTTCGAACCATCTGATACAAATATTTCTTCTGGTGAAATTTGACATCCCCTTGAAATAAAATCATGCTGAGATATTTTTTCTCTAAGCCAAGAATAACCTTGTTCTGGCCCATAACCCCTAAAACCTTCATTGGTTCCCATGTCATTTAAAGCCTTAGCCATAGCATCCCTGCAGGCTCTAGGTAATGGTTCTGTAACGTCTCCTATTCCAAGCTTAATTATTTCAGAATTCTTATTTGATTGAGAATATTTTTTTACCCTTTTAGCAATCTCAGGGAATAAATAGCCTGCTTTGAGTTTTAAATAATTTTCGTTTACTTGAACCACTTTAAGATAAAAAAGTTGACCAATATAAGGATAATGTATCAACGTGCTTTAGTGGTGATTAGATGTTAATATTATTGTAGTTATAGTTTAGTCAAGAACTAATCATAGCTATTAATTCAATTTCAAATAGTTTGAAAGTCGTCTAAAAGTTTAGATATAGCTTAAGCAATTGCTATTAACTTTAATTTAAAAAGTAAATAATACTAACTATAAAAAATTGCTTTCTTAAAAATAAAAAATTTAAAACTTTACTTTAGATGATTTTCAAAATTCAAACCATTAGTAATTAATTATATGTCTCAGCAAATAATCATCGCTGAGCAGGCTCGAATTGCAGCACTACTCACAGATGATCGAGTTGATGAATTAATCGTCGCACAAGGTCAATATCAAATTGGCGATATATTTTTAGGAACAGTTGAAAATGTTCTCCCAGGGATTGATGCTGCTTTTATAAATATTGGTGAAAGTGATAAAAATGGATTTATCCATGTATCAGATCTAGGTCCATTAAGACTCAAAAAAGGAATATTAGGAATAACGGAGTTACTAGAACCTAAACAAAAAGTTTTAGTACAGGTAATAAAGGAACCCACGGGATCTAAAGGACCTAGACTCACAGGAAGTATTTCAATCCCTGGAAAATACTTGATATTACAGCCATATGGTCAAGGAATAAATATTTCCAGAAAAATAAATAAAGAAACAGAACGAAATCGCCTAAAAGCTCTTGGGGTTTTAATGAAACCACCAAGCACAGGTTTACTATTTAGAACAGAAGCAGAAAATATAAAAGAAGAAATACTTATTGAAGATTTAGAAAATTTAATTCAACAATGGGAAAATATTTTAAAGGTTTCTGAAACTTCCAATCCACCAAATTTAATAAAAAGAGATGATGAATTCTCTCTAAAAATTTTGAGAGATCATATTAAATCATCTACTAAAAGCATAATTATCGATAGTAAATTTTCCGTGGAAAGAGCTAAAGATTTTTTAATAGATTATGAATTTAATATCAATATTGAATTTCATGATAACGATTTAAACCAACATATTTTAGAAAATTACGAAATTAAGAAAACCATACAAAAAGCTCTTCAACCTAGAGTTGATCTTCCTTCAGGAGGTTATATAATAATCGAACCAACTGAAGCACTAACAGTAATTGATGTAAACTCTGGATCATTCACAAGATCTGCCAACTCGCGACAAACTGTGTTATGGACGAATTGCGAAGCAGCAGTTGAAATCTCGAGGCAAATGAAATTAAGAAATATTGGTGGAGTTATCGTAGTAGATTTTATTGATATGGAATCCAGAAGAGATCAATTTCAATTACTTGAGCATTTTACTTCAGCAATCAAAGATGATTCTGCTAGGCCTCAGATAGCTCAACTGACTGAATTAGGTTTAGTTGAGTTAACCAGAAAAAGACAAGGCCAAAATATATATGAACTATTCGGCAAAAAATGTTCTATTTGCAATGGTACAGGCAATATAGAAAATAAATTGAATTTTGATATTTCAAATCCTCAAATTAAAAGTTTTGAAGAAAAATCTAATAAATCAAACAGTATGAAATCTCTAGAGATAGATATTTCTCAATCAATTGATAATCAAGAAAAAATAATTGAACAAGAGTTTGTTAACCAAAAGAACTTAAATAAGGAAGATATTTCCAACAATAAGGAAAAAGATAATGATGATGTAAAGAAATTAAACTCCAAAGAAAAAAATATAATAACCGTTGATCTTACAAATAATGAAAAAATTATTTTCAGTCAACTAGGTATTAATCCACTTATAAAGTTAGGGAAAGAATATCTTACTAGCAATAATTTTGTGCTTTTAAAGGACAAAATTAAAGAAAAAACTTTATATGATGAAAACTCAAAAACACAAAAAATAAAAGGAATCACAAAATCTAAAGATGCAGAAGAAGTTGAAACTAATATTGAAAAAAATACAAACTCTAAAGATAACTCAACAAAAAAAATTAATGAGGATGAAGAAGTTGTTGTTTTAGATAACAAGATTGAAATTGAACTCACTGATGACAAAAAAAATGCTAGAAAAACAAGAAGAAGATCCTCAGCAAATATTGATTAAAGTACCCGAAGTTGGAATAGATGAAGTAGGAAGAGGGGCAGTTTTTGGGCCAGTATTTTCAGCAGTTGTCATATTAACTGAAAAAAATAGATACATCTTAAAAAAACTGGGAGTGGAGGATAGTAAAAAATTAACTCCAAAAAAAAGAAAATTACTTTTGCCGAAAATTTTATTACTTTCCTCAGATTATGGGATAGGGCAATCTTCGGCGAGAGAAATAGATAAAATTGGCATCAGATGTGCCACTGAACTATCAATGATAAGAGCTCTAAAAAAATTAAAAGAGAAACCATCAGAAATAATAATTGATGGCCCTTTACCATTGAGGCAATGGAACGGAATACAAAAAAATATAATATCTGGAGACTCCAAATTTATTTCAATAGCTTCAGCAAGCATAGTTGCAAAAGTATCTCGTGATAATCTAATGGAAAGGTTAGAAAAAATATATTCAGGGTACTTAATATTTAAAAATAAAGGTTATGGAACAAGGGAGCATTTATCTATTATCAAAGAAAATGGAATAACTAATCTTCATAGAAAAAGTTTTTTAAAAAATCAAATCTTATCTAGTTCTGACCAATCTAAAAAATCTTTAACTAACTGCTGTTGAACTCTTGTCTTTATACCTAACAAAATTCCATTTAATACTGAATGACCAGTAGATTCCAAAATTCTCTTTGGTACCAACTTTAATAAAGGAGGTTGACTTACTGACACCCCTAAAAGGGCCTCTCCTTCTAATCCAATATCAGTTGCTTCCAAATTCGCATTCAAAATAAGATTAAAATCATCTATTATCCCCAAACCATCCAATGTACTATCTAGAGCACTCATTCTCAATATCCCATCTTTATTTTCTACCGCAATAGAAACAACAGGATTAATGTCTAGTTGAAAAACCTTAAAACTTGTTACTGTATACTTGTACCTACCTTCTCCTTCAGGTTCTAATTTTTTGGGGTCAAGCATTGCTCCAACAACTCTTTCTTCTTCCAAAAGATACTTAGAAAGATATTCTTTATTTCGTGTTACGGAAAGCTTTAATTTCTGTTTAGCATCAAAAGACAATAGCATCTTCTATATCCCTCCAATGCTTATTTGATCTCTTTTTTTCTTACAATTAATCATGCGCAAACAAGTTGCATATTTAGGTCCTAAAGGGACATACGCAGAAAAAGCAGCTCATATATTATCAAAGCTTGCAAATTTTCAGACACCTATATTTGTACCATGTAATGGGTTACATTCGGTTATTAAATCAATAGCCTACAACAATTGTGATGCAGCTGTAGTTCCTATTGAAAATTCTGTAGAGGGCGCAGTCACAACAACACTAGATGCCCTTTGGAAATTTCCCGATATATTTATCAATAAAGCAATTGTTTTACCCATAAAACATGCATTAATTAGTGATGGAGAACTTTCAATCATCTCAGAAGTTTTATCTCACCCACAAGCATTAGCTCAATGTTCAGAATGGTTATCTGAAAACCTTCCTAATGCAATTCCATTGCCAACAAATTCAACATCAGAAGCTGTAAATATGGTAAAAGGGAGTAAATTTAGAGCAGCTATTGGTTCAAAATCATTAATTCAAATTGAAGGACTTAAGGAATTAGCCTTCCCTATTAATGATGTTCCAGGTAATTGCACCAGATTTGTCTTATTGAGCAAAGATTCAAATTCTCATTCGGCAAATATTGTCAGTTTTGCTTTCTCATTAATCTCAAATAAACCTGGTTCTTTACTTAAAGCTATAAATTTAATTGCTGATTTTGGATTTAACATGAGTAAAATAGAATCTAGGCCTTCTAAAAGAGAGTTAGGAGAATATACAATTTATATTGATTTAGAAATAAATAAGCAAAATAATATTGAAAATTTTCTTGAACTCAAAAATAAACTAAAGCCCCTATGTAATAAATTTGTAGATTTTGGATATTATTTCTCTGAGAATATTGAATTAGATTAATTTATCCTCTACATTTATAAACTCCAAATTCCATTAAACCTTTTCTGAATGCCCAATTCATCAAAAGTATTGTTGGAATTTCTCTAATGGACTTTATTATTGCCTTGGGTCCAAGAGACAAAATTGCAAAAGGTCTTCTAATCCCTTCAATGATCGAATCATACCATGAAGGATTTGTATAAGAATTCCAATTTTCAGAAATAACTCTTCCAGCACTATTTTTATTAGTTCTAAGAATATTACCGAATTCGTTAATACTAATAAAATTAGGATGTACCCACTGTTCGAGTAATTGTTTAAGAACCAATTTCTCAAAAAAAGATGGAGGGTTTGCAATAAGATCTCTTGAGTTCCAATCAGCCAATGCCAAATAACCGCCAGGTCTCAAAATTCTGAGTATCTCATCTGCAAATCTAATTTTATCATTCATGTGGGCGCCAGCCTCAACGCTCCAAATTGCATCGAATGACCCATCTTCAAATTTTAAATCTAAGGCATCCATAACTTGGAAGCTGCAATTGAGTCCAGAAGGAGTAAGTTCTCTTGCTCTTTTTACTTGAGCTGGACTAATTGTAATTCCAGTAACGCTAAATCCATAATATTTTG
Source organism: Prochlorococcus sp. AG-355-M18 (assembly GCA_003280725.1). Lineage (GTDB taxonomy): Bacteria > Cyanobacteriota > Cyanobacteriia > PCC-6307 > Cyanobiaceae > Prochlorococcus_A. The sequence goes on from QCED01000013.1 coordinate 21,313, forward strand.
CAAGAATCCTAGAACTTCCCCCTATTCCACAACCTACATCAAGTATAGTAGAACCTTTTGGCAATTTATCTAAGCCACTCCACTTTACTAATTCATGGACAAACTGAACTTTAGCCTTTCTGAAATCAATATTTTTTTCCGTTGCTGGATAAAAGCCCAAATGTATATGCTCTCCCCATAGTCTTTCTAGTAATTTATCTTGCGTCCAAGCATCATATGCAGATGCCACACTTTCAGAAGATATATATCTTCTAGCTTTAACTCTCCAAATGATAATTGAAGCTAAAAGAAAAAAAACAAGTAAAAAAAAAGGGAAAACTAATTCAAACATTTAATTTTCTTTTATATCAGGAAAACTTTCTTTCAAGGCTGTTCTTGCTGCAAGTTGTTTTCTCGTATTATCAAGCATTTCATATTCTCTTTGCAAACGAGTATAAGTATTTCTTTCTTCTAGAAGTCTTTGCTGCTCCTCTGCTACAGGACCACCCAAATGAGCCCCTATCCAAAATGATAATTCCATAGGATTATTGGGTAATTTATCGGGTAAGTTTTTCTTAGCATTAGTCAATTTACTAGTAAGATTAATAACATCACAAAGTGCTTCTTTTACTGAATCTTTTAGAGAATCTAATTTCTGAAAATTATCAATATTATCATCACTAATCCAACTTACCATCGCTGAAAAAAATGGAGTTGAACGAACTATTTCTAAGACTTGAAATCTTTGTTGTCCAAGAGTAATAATATTACTTCTACCATCATCTGCAGTTTGATGTTTAATTATTTGAGCACAGCATCCCACATTTGCCATACTTTTTGTAATTGGATCCCACTTAACTATCCCAAACATAGAATCAGTTTCAAGGACGGATTGAAGCATGATCCTGTATCTTGATTCAAAAATATGTAACGGTAAAACCTCTTGAGGGAAAAGGACTACTTCTGGCAAAGGAAATAAAGGTAATTCTCTTACAGAGAGCTCTCCCATTTAAACCTCATCTATATTTTTTATTTTAGTCAATTTGAAAAGCTTTCGGGAATTCTTAAAGTTTAACTTCTATATCAACTCCACTAGGAAGATCCAATTTCATTAAAGCATCAATAGTTTTCGCAGAAGGACTATAAATATCTATTATTCTTCTATGAGTTCTTGTCTCAAAATGCTCTCTAGAATCTTTATCAACATGTGGTGACCTCAAGACACAATAAATTTTCCTTTTTGTTGGTAAAGGTATAGGACCTATTGCTGAAGCAGCAGTTGTATCAGCAGTTTGAATTATTTTATCGCAAGACAAATCAAGCATTCTTCTATCAAACGCCTTAAGTCTTATCCTTATTTTTTGTTGCGCAATTGATGCTGTCATAATCTTAAATTAACTAGAAGAATAGGGCCATTAAATTATAATGACCCAATCTATTGTTATATTAGGTGATCGAGGTTAAATTTTAAAATTCAAGTATATTATTTTAAAATTTTAGAAACCACTCCAGCACCAATAGTGCGTCCACCTTCACGGATTGCGAATCGCATTCCTTGTTCAATAGCTACTGGACAAATTAATTCTCCAGTCATCTTGATTCTGTCTCCAGGCATAACCATCTCTACGTTAGAGCCATCATCAGAAGTAAATGCTGTAATTTGACCTGTCACATCTGTTGTTCTGATATAGAATTGTGGTCTATATCCTGCGAAGAAAGGAGTATGTCTACCACCTTCTTCTTTTTTTAGAACATAAACTTCTCCCTCAAACTGAGTATGAGGAGTAATGGATCCTTTTTTAACAAGTACCATTCCTCTCTCAATATCTTCCTTTTGAACACCTCGTAAAAGTAAACCAACGTTATCGCCAGCCATACCTTCATCAAGAAGTTTACGGAACATTTCAACTCCAGTAACAGTTGTTAGTCTTGTTTCTCTAATTCCAACTATTTCAACTTCTTCTCCAACCTTTACTTTTCCTCTCTCAATCCTTCCGGTTGCTACGGTTCCTCTTCCAGTAATTGAGAAAACATCTTCAACTGCCATCAGAAATGGTTTATCAACTTCTCTTTCTGGCTCGGGGATGTTAGCATCAACTGCTTTCATTAATTCTTCTATTTTTGATTCCCAAGTAGAATCTCCTTCGAGAGCTTTTAAACCGGAAACTTGAACTATAGGAATATCATCTCCAGGAAAATCGTAACTATCTAAAAGTTCTCTAATTTCCATTTCAACAAGCTCGATAATTTCTTCATCATCAACCATATCGCACTTATTGAGAGCAACTACAAGAGCAGGGACTCCTACCTGTTTCGCTAAAAGAATATGCTCTTTTGTTTGAGCCATAGGGCCATCTGTAGCTGCGCAAACTAGAATTGCTCCATCCATTTGGGCGGCCCCTGTGATCATATTTTTTACATAATCGGCATGTCCTGGACAATCAACATGGGCATAGTGTCTGTCTTCAGTTTCGTATTCGACGTGTGCTGTATTAATAGTAATGCCGCGCTCTCTTTCTTCAGGAGCACCATCAATATCTCCGTAGTCTTGAGCTTGAGCTTGACCTTTTTTGGCTAATACATTTGTAATAGCAGCAGTAAGTGTTGTTTTTCCATGATCAACGTGGCCAATAGTGCCTATGTTGACATGTGGTTTGTTCCTTTCGAACTTCTCGCGAGCCATTTTGAATTAAAGAATCGAGGGTTTAAGAGTGTTTTAGTTTAGAGATCAGGAGTTGCCCTGATTCTTGGAAATGATAGCTTCAGCAACATTACGAGGAACTTCCTCATAATTTGCGAACTCCATTGAAAATATACCCCGACCTTGAGTCATTGATCGGAGTTGAGTGGCATAGCCGAACATCTCGGCTAAGGGCACTTTGGCCTGTACCTTGGACAATCCATCATCGACAGATTGTCCTTCTACTTGACCTCTTCTAGAAGAGAGATCACCAATTACAGATCCAAGAAAGTCGTCAGGACTTTCGACCTCAACTTTCATCATAGGCTCTAAAAGGACAGGGTTGCATTTTTTAACCCCATCTTTAAAAGCCATGGAACCTGCTATTTTGAAGGCCATCTCTGATGAGTCTACATCGTGGAATGAACCATCGACTAGTGTTACTTTTACATCAATTAGTGGATAACCGGCAAGAACACCTGACTCACAGGTTTCTTTCATTCCATTAGATGCAGGACCAATATACTCTTTTGGTACAGCTCCACCAACAATCTTGTTGACAAATTCAAATCCTTTACCAACTTCAGCGGGTTCCATTTCAATTATTACATGTCCATATTGACCTTTTCCTCCAGTTTGCCTCGCATATTTACCTTCACCGGTGGAACTAGACCTTATAGTTTCTCTGTAAGAAACCTGTGGTGCACCAATATTTGCTTCAACTTTAAACTCCCTTAACATTCTGTCAACAAGAATCTCTAAATGCAACTCACCCATACCCGCAATTACAGTTTGATTTGTCTCTGGATCTGTACTAACCCTGAAGGTTGGGTCCTCCTCAGACAAAGCTGTTAAAGCTTTTGACAATTTTTCCATATCTCCTTTAGTTTTTGGTTCAACAGCAACTGAGATAACTGGTTCTGGGATAAACAGTGTCTCTAAAACTATAGGATCTTCCGTATTACATAAAGTATCTCCAGTAGTTGTATTCTTAAGACCTAATACTGCACCTAAATCTCCAGCTCTTAATTCATCAACCTCTTCTCTTTCATCAGCTTTTAATATTACTAATCGGGAAATTCTCTCCTTAGCATCTTTTGTGGAATTCATGACATAACTCCCCTTTGAAAGAACACCAGAATACATTCTCACGAAAGTTAATTTGCCATAGGGATCAGACATCACTTTAAATGCTAATGCACTAAAAGGAGCATTATCATCTGAAGGTCTAACATCTTCTTTACCACTTGGTAAAACACCTTGTATTGGTTTTACATCAACAGGCGCTGGTAAGTAATCAACTACAGCGTCCAAAACAAGTTGTACACCTTTATTCTTAAAAGCAGAACCACACAATACCGGAACCAATCCATGTTTTAAAACACCTTCTCTTATTCCTTTTTTTAATTGTTCTTCAGATAATTCTCCTTTTTCAAGAAATATTTCTATTAACTCTTCATCATTTTCGGCAACGCTCTCCATCAATTTATTTCTCCACTCAGAGGCTTCTGCCTCCATTTCAGATGGTATAGGCGCCTCTTGAATATCAGTACCAAGATCATTTTTGTAAAGATATGCTTTGTTAGCAACTAAATCAATAATTCCTGTAAGATCACCCTCTGCTCCTATAGGTAGCTGAATAGGAAGTGCATTTGCTTTGAGTCGATCTTTTATTTGCCCATTAACTTTTAAGAAATCTGCCCCAGTTCTATCCATTTTGTTTACAAAAACCATTCTTGGAACAGAGTATCTATCAGCTTGACGCCAAACTGTTTCAGATTGAGGCTGAACTCCACCCACTGCGCAAAATACAGCAATGACTCCGTCCAAGACACGCATTGATCTTTCTACTTCAATAGTAAAATCAACGTGACCTGGAGTATCTATAATATTAATTCTGTGATCTTGCCAACTTGTAGATATCGCAGCAGCAGTAATAGTTATGCCTCTTTCTCTTTCTTGATCCATCCAATCAGTTACTGCAGCTCCATCATGAACTTCACCTATTTTATGGACTACACCTGAATAGAACAAGATTCTTTCAGTTGTTGTTGTCTTCCCTGCATCAATGTGAGCGGCTATACCTATATTTCTTACTCGTTCTAGGGGAAAGTCGCGTGCCAATTTTAAAGCTCCAAATAAAATAATTTTTGATAAATCTAGTTCACCCTAAAAGTAAACTTTTATAATAATAAACTACTTAAGTACCTTTTTGACGAAATTAATATCTGTAATGTGCAAAAGCTTTATTGGCTTCAGCCATTTTATGAGTATCTTCCCTTTTCTTAACTGCACTACCAGTTTCATTTGCTGCATCCATTAATTCACTAGCAAGTTTTTGTGACATACTCTTGCCATTTCTTGCACGAGAAAAGGTAACAAGCCATCTTAATGCCATAGCAGTGCCCCTTTCTTGACGAACTTCCATAGGCACTTGGTATGTTGCACCACCAACTCTTCTAGCTCTTACTTCGACAAGAGGAGTGGCATTTTTAACAGCTGTTTCAAATAATTCCACTGCATCCCCACCAGTTCTTTCACTTATTAAAGAAAAAGCATCAGATAATATTCTTTGAGCTGTGGATTTTTTTCCATGTTTCATCAATCTAGAAATCATCATTGAAGCTAGACGACTATTAAATTGAGGATCTGGGAGAACTGCTCTTTTTACTGCTGCATTACGACGTGACATGATTTTTAAAAGTGATGTTTACAAATTAATCTTTAGGAGCTTTTGCTCCATACTTAGATCTGGATTGACGTCTATCTTTAACTCCAGAAGTATCTAAAGTTCCCCTTATTATATGATACCTAACTCCTGGTAAGTCTTTAACTCTTCCACCCCTAAGTAATACTACAGAATGTTCTTGCAAATTATGTCCAATTCCAGGAATATAAGCAGTTACTTCAAACCCAGAAGTTAATCTTACCCTTGCAACTTTTCTCAAAGCTGAATTGGGTTTTTTAGGTGTTGAGGTATAAACCCTTGTACATACCCCTCTTCTCTCAGGGCATGCTTTTAGTGCAGGAGATTTTGTTTTCTTAGTCAGACGCTTTCTTTCTGAGCCTATTAATTGTGAGATGGTTGGCATCTAATATTTTTAGATAAATAAATATTAAACAATCATAACCTTTTACATGCACCAACTAAAAGTTTTAATGATATTTTTTAAAAAATTTGTGAAATTAAAATTCTTTGGTAAATATTCATTATTTTTAGATCTATTTTCATATTTATTTTTATAATGATACTAAATAACTAATAAAATTTAATAATCTATGGGAGAGAGTAACAAAAGAAATGGTTGGCCATATCAAGATAGTTATTCCCAAAATGGAATAATTGGTGAAAAAGATGCTTGTGGAGTTGGTTTCATAGCAAATGTAAAGGGGATAGAGAGCAACTGGATACTTAAACAATCCCTTAAAGGTCTTAACTGTATGGAGCATAGAGGAGGTTGTGGAGGAGATAGCGACTCAGGTGATGGAGCAGGGATTTTGTGTTCAATACCGTGGCAATATATAGAAGAAGAAATTAATCTAAAAAACAATCAAGACTTTAATAGAGGCTTGGGCATGATTTTTATGCCTAATACAAAGGAGAAAATTGATGAATGTAAATCCATATGTGATCAAGAAGCAGAAAAATTAAAATTTCACAAAACATCTTGGAGAACAGTACCAGTTAATAATGAAATCTTAGGTCCTTTAGCCAAAGCAAATGCTCCGTTCATCTGTCAGTGGATTTTATACATAGATAAAAAAGATCATCAGAATATTGAGAGGATTTTATTCCAATTAAGGAAAAGAATTGAAAAAAAAATAAGAGAAACTTTTAAAAATCATGTTGGGGATTGTGAATTTTATTTTGCTTCACTAAGTTCTCAAACAGTTGTCTATAAAGGTATGGTGCGTTCTGAAATATTATCTGAGTTTTATCAAGATCTAAAAGAAGAGGGTTTTAAGGTCTCATTTTCTGTTTATCATCGGAGATTCAGTACCAATACCCTTCCAAAATGGCCGCTCGCTCAACCAATGAGATTTTTAGGTCATAATGGCGAAATAAATACCCTCTTAGGTAATATTAATTGGGCTAAAGCTTCAGAAACACATATAGATGATTTTTGGGGAGATTTATCTAATGAAATTAAGCCGATTGTAGATGTAAATAAGAGTGATTCATCAAATCTTGATGCAACCCTTGAAATTAATATTCGCTCAGGCCAACCAATAACTGATTCATTATTAAAACTTGTTCCTGAAGCATTTAGAGATCAACCAGAACTAAAACTGAGAGAAGATATTAAAGCATTTTATGAGTATTCTGCTAGCCTACAAGAAGCCTGGGATGGGCCAGCTCTGCTCGTATTCGCAGATGGAAATTTTGTAGGAGCAACGCTTGATAGAAATGGTCTAAGACCAGCAAGATATTCAATCACAAATGATGGTTTTGTAATAATGGGTTCAGAAACAGGAGTAGTAGAAATTGAAGAGGAAAGAGTAATAGAGAAAGGTCGATTAGGACCTGGACAAATGTTGGCGGTTGATTTTCATCAGAATAGAATCCTCCGAAATTGGGAGGTAAAATCTGAGGCAGCTCAAAGGCATGATTATAAGAATCTCCTAAGTGAGAGAACTATAAAAATTAAAAATAGTGAATGGCTCAAAGACTGCAAACTAAAAGACCTTGAGTTAATACAACAACAAACTGCTTACGGGTTTTCAGCAGAAGATAATGATCTTATATTGGATTCAATGGCTTCATTAGCTAAAGAGCCAACCTATTGCATGGGAGACGATATCCCATTAGCAGTGCTTTCTTCAAAACCTCATGTTTTATATGACTATTTCAAGCAAAGATTTGCGCAAGTTACAAACCCTCCTATTGACCCTCTGAGAGAAAAACTTGTAATGAGTTTAGAGATGCATCTTGGAGAAAGATGTACACCATTTGAGATTAAAGATCCTAAACCTTTTGTTCATTTAAAAAGTCCAATTCTCAATGAAGAAGAACTCATTTCTATAAAAAACTCAACAATTCAATCTCAAACAATTTCAAGTTTGTTCAATATAGAGGAAGGTGCTCAAGGCTTAGAAAACCAACTAAAAGCAATTTGCGAACAGAGTGAGCTCTCTATTAAAGAAGGTTGCTCTTTAATTATCATTTCTGACAAGGGAATTAATCCTAAAAAGACTTTTATTCCTCCTTTACTTGCTGTTGGGGCAGTTCATCATTATCTCTTAAAAAAAGAAATTAGACTAAAAGCTTCTCTCATAGTTGAGACAGGCCAATGTTGGAGCACTCATCACTTGGCTTGTTTGATTGGTTATGGCGCGAGTGCAGTTTGCCCTTGGTTGACCTTCGAAGCTGGAAGAAACTGGTTAAAACACCCAAAAACACAAAAACTCATTGATAGCAAAAAAATAAACCTATTATCAATAATTGATGTTCAAGAAAATATTAAAAAAGCTCTAGAAGACGGTCTAAGAAAAATTCTTTCGAAAATTGGAATCTCACTTTTATCTAGTTACCATGGCGCACAAATTTTTGAAGCTGTAGGCCTTGGATCTGACTTAATAAAAATTGCTTTTGATGGTACAACAAGCCGTATTGCTGGCATAACTTTAAAAGAATTAACTAATGAAACACTTTCGATACATACTAAAGCCTATCCAGAGATCGATTTAAAAAAATTAGAATTTTTAGGATTTGTACAATTTAGAAATAATGGAGAATATCACTCAAATAATCCTGAGATGTCCAAAGTTTTACATTCAGCTGTAAAACAAGGACCAGGATACGATCATTTTGAAACTTACAAAAAACTTATTAGTAATAGACCCACAACATCTCTAAGAGATTTACTAACAATTAACTCAAAAAGAAAAAGCATTCCATTAGAGGAGGTTGAAAGTGTTGAATCAATTTGCAAAAGGTTCTGTACTGGAGGAATGAGTTTGGGTGCTTTATCAAGAGAAGCACATGAAGTATTAGCAGTTGCGATGAATAGAATTGGCGGAAAAAGTAATAGTGGAGAGGGGGGAGAAGATCCAGCTCGTTTTAATGTTTTAAATGATATCGATGAAAATACCCAATCTGCGACATTGCCATTTATTAAAGGTCTAGAAAATGGAGACACCGCATGCTCAGCTATTAAACAAATAGCATCAGGTAGATTTGGAGTTACACCTGAATATCTAAGAAGTGGCAAACAACTCGAAATTAAAATGGCTCAGGGTGCAAAACCTGGAGAAGGGGGACAATTGCCTGGTCCAAAAGTTGATTCTTACATTGCAAAACTAAGAAATAGTAAACCTGGAGTAGCTCTAATATCTCCTCCTCCGCATCATGATATTTATTCAATTGAAGATTTAGCTCAACTTATCCATGACTTACACCAAGTTCATCCACAAGCTAAAGTGAGCGTTAAACTTGTTTCTGAAATTGGTATAGGGACTATTGCTGCTGGAGTAAGCAAAGCTAATGCAGATGTAATTCAAATTTCAGGTCATGACGGAGGTACAGGTGCTTCACCCCTAAGTTCTATTAAACATGCAGGTTTACCATGGGAACTCGGTGTTGCTGAGGTTCATAAATCTCTATTAGAAAATAAATTACGAGAAAGAGTAATTTTAAGAACTGATGGAGGTCTCAAAACAGGCTGGGATGTAGTTATTGCAGCTTTACTTGGTGCTGAAGAATACGGTTTCGGTTCTGTAGCGATGATTGCTGAAGGATGCATAATGGCTCGGGTTTGTCATACAAACAAGTGTCCTGTTGGAGTTGCCACTCAAAAAGAAGAGTTAAGAAAAAGATTTAAAGGTATTCCAGAAAATGTTGTCAATTTTTTCTTGTATATTGCTGAAGAAGTGAGGCAGATCATGAGTAGTATTGGAGTTTCTAATATGGAAGAACTTATTGGTAATAAAGAATTTCTTTCTGCAAGAAATATCGGTCTTCCAAAAACTTCTAATATCGATCTTTCTTCTTTATTAAATAGTGAACATTCAACCACTGATAGATCATGGTTAAATCATTCAAAAAATGCTCATAGTAATGGATCTGTATTAGAAGATGAGTTTTTGTCTGATACTGAATTTATAGATTCAATTAAAAATCACGAAAAATTAACTAAAGAAATTGAGATAAAAAATACAGATAGAAGTGTTTGTGCGAAAATATCAGGCGAAATCGCAGAACTTCATGGAAATACTGGCTTCAATGGAGAACTCAACTTAAATTTCAAAGGGTTTGCAGGACAAAGCTTTGGTGCCTTTTTATTGAAGGGAATGAATGTTCAATTAATCGGAGAAGCTAATGATTATGTTTGTAAAGGAATGAATGGAGGAATACTCACAATAATTCCACCAAAAATAGATGAAATCTCCTCCGAACAAGTTATCCTTGGAAATACTTGCCTTTATGGAGCAACAGGAGGGAAATTATTTGCATTAGGAAAATCAGGAGAAAGATTTGCAGTGAGAAATAGTGGCGCTACAGCAGTAACAGAGGGAGCAGGTGATCATTGTTGTGAATACATGACTGGCGGTAAAGTAGTTATTCTAGGTTCCACAGGAAGGAATATTGGTGCGGGCATGACTGGTGGAATAGCTTTTATACTCGATGAGAATAATGATTTAATTAATAAAGTTAATAAAGAAATAGTTAACATTCATAAAATAACTTCATCCAAGCAAGAAGATATTTTGTTGGAAATTATTAGAGAATATCAGGCAAAAACAAATAGCTTAAAGGCTTACAAAATAATTGAAAATTGGTCTGATTTCAAGAGTAATTTCAAATTGATTGTTCCCCCAAGCGAAGAAGAGATGCTTGGTATAAAGAAAATGTAAATGCCTTTCTTCGTAAAAACTGAAATCATAAAAAAAGAATATCTAAATAATAATGATTTAAAACGAAAAATAATTAAAGAACATATTGATTGGATAAAAAAATTAAAAAAAGAGGGAATTAGTATAAAAAGTGGTTTTTTGGTAGATGAGTTAAGTAGGCCCGGTGACGGAGGATTACTCATTCTTGAAATGAATAATTATAAAAATGCACTAAAAATAATTAAGAATGATCCAATGATTAAGAATAAACTAGTTGAATGGAAATTAAATGAGTGGGTAGATTCAAATAAATGAAAATAACTATCTTGGATATTTTTTCATAAGTTTTTGAATCTCTTCAGCATGGTAACTGCTTCGAGTTAAAGGCGAACTAACTACTTGCATAAAGTTTAAATCTTTTTCCCCGAAAACTTTAAAGTAATTAAATTTTGAGGGACTCACAAATCTTTGAACAGGTAAATGATTAGGGCCAGGAGATAAATATTGGCCAATAGTAACAATATCAACGAAATTACTTTTTAAATCCTTAAGAAGACTTAAAACCTCCTCATCTTTTTCCCCTAAACCAAGCATAAAGCCTGACTTTGTATAAACTTTGGGAGAATAGTCTCTGGTTCTTTTAAGTAACTCAAGAGTTCTCTCATATTTACCCTGAGGTCTTACTTTTTTATATAGTGAAGGCACAGTCTCAACATTATGGTTTAAAACGTTTGGATTTGAATCAAGAACTTTTTCAAGAGCTTTCCAGTTGCCACAAAAATCAGGAATTAAAAGCTCAATAGAAGTTTCAGGAGATTTTATTCTTACTTGATGAACACATTCAAAGAATTGGGATGCACCACCATCCTCAAGATCGTCTCTATTAACTGATGTGATTACAACATGTTTAAGATTCATTCTATAAACTGCTTCGGCTAGACGATGTGGTTCTGTTGGATCTAACTCTCTTTTAGATCTATCAAAATCAATATCACAATATGGACATGCCCTAGTACAGCCAGGACCCATTATGAGGAAAGTGGCAGTTCCACTAGCAAAACATTCACCAATATTTGGACAGCTTGCTTCTTGACATACAGTATTAAGATTTAAATCATTTAACAAATTTGCAGTGTTACCAATTCTCTCAACTTGCGGAGCTTTTACTCTTAGCCAGTCAGGCTTTGAAATTAAGCTATTAGGATTATTAGTCAATTTAATTGATTCTGGTTAATTGTTTCTGGCCTATAGACTTATTTTACTAAAAACAATTTGAATTAACTATTAATAATTTCAACAATGAAGTCTATAAATATAGATGTGAAAAAAAAATGAATTTAACTAGTCAATCAATAATTAAAAACATCCTAATTCAATGCAATACTTACACAATATTACTGTTCCATCAACTAAAACTAAAACAGCATTTAGAATATGATTTTTAGAACAGATATCAGAACATTTTATCAACTTCACTATTCCGAAATTAGCTTAAAAATTTTGAAGATTTTTGTACTAAAAAGTGTTTTTTTTCTAATTTATTGATACAGTAAAAAATATAAGTAATAAAACATTGACTTTTAAATTTAAAAGAAAACGTATTTTATTATCAGAAAAAAATAAAAACTCTAAAGCAATTGGTTATGCTAGAGCTACTCATAATGACTATGAATATTTAGAAGAGCAAATAAAAATTTTGAAGGAAGAGGGTTGCAGTTTAGTGTTCTCTGAATTTATAAGTTTAGATGAAGAAATCAAACCCCAACTCAATAAAGCTATAAATTCCTTATCAAAAGGCGATCAATTAATAATAACTCAGCTTGACCGAGCATTTAAAAATAAAAAAGAATGTTTAAAGACAATAAATAAACTTATTAATAAGGATATTCAATTTCGGACTTTGACTGGTTTTTTTGCTGCCAATGAATCCTCTAATGCAAATTCTTCAATTTTTAAAATTTTATATGAATTAGATAATTTAGAAGATAAAAGTTTAGGTGAAAGAAAAAAAGAACAACTATTACGCAGAAAATTATCTGGAAATAATTTGGGAGGCAGGCCCAAAATAAGTCCTTTAAAAGAATCTTTAGTAATCAGATTGCGTAATGAAGGATATTCATATCGATCAATCAGATCACAGACTGGAATTGCATTATCAACAATTAGAAGAGTGATTTTGGATGGAGAATTAACATAAAATGATGAAGAAAGAAATTGAAAATTTAATAAAAGAAAATTTTAAAGATACAGCATTGCGTATTTATGAATTAGATAATGAAGATAGAAAAAGTTTGTTAGCAGAATATAGAGAATGGATTATGAATGATTTAGATTTTGAAGAAGTGATGATGCTACCTTATGAAGCCTATACCGACAAATTAGATTCTAATTTCTTAGAAGATTCACTTTAGCCCTCAATAGTATATCTCGTATTAAAATCGTATACTTCTTTGGCTATAAACGGTAAAAGGGAAGAATCTTTGGAATATTGTTCTCCATTACAAAAAACTACTAATAAAGTTTGTAGAGATTTATTATTAATCCACCAAGCTGAATCATGTCTAACTTCAGACATTAAGCCTGCTTTACTCCAAAGATTAATGCTTTCTGGTAATCCTTCACCCAAAAAACCATCTATTTGATTAAGAGAATCGTTTTTAAGAACAACTTTATTTAAATTTCTTTTTAAAAAACTTCGCAAATTTAAATTATTTTCTTGATAATTAATATGAATCATAATTTCCTCCAAAACCCTTGCAGCTGAATCGGAGTTCATAGCGTTTCTATTTTTATTATCATATCCATAAAATTCTTTCTCACGACCAAATGGTGCATCATCCCAAGTCTTCTGACAGCAATTTATACCAACCAACTCTTCCCAATTTAAATCATGTAGCCAATCATTTATTATACTTCTTTGGTATTTCCAATTTTCCCAAAGTTCACCTTCAATACGAGGTCCACTTGTTGTTCCAGTAAGTAAATCAATTAAAAAGCTTGTGGCATTATTACTGGAGAAAGACAACATTTTCCCTACAGCATCAATAATTTCATCTGTTAGTAACAAACTTCCTTTTTTAATCCAATAAAATGCAGCAAGGCCATAAACTAACTTGACTATGCTTGCAGGGTAAACTATTTTTTTGTTATTAATGCCAGTTCCAAAACCTTTAAATACACTTTTATTTTCACTCTTATAATTAATCCAAGTTATCGAAATATCTTCTCTTGAAAAATCTTTATTATTAGAGCATACTCTCCTTAAAATATCATTTAAGGCTAGACCCATCTCTTGACTTAAATAGTAAAAGGACATTGTATGGAAATTTATAAAAATCCTATCTCACTATTTAAACAAACTAATTTTTCAAAAACTATTTGGTGGAAATTAAAAGTTAATATTTCTGGATATCAAAATGAAACAGAAGATAAATTAGTTACTGAAATATTTAAAAATAGAATTTTTAGGCTTATTTATCCAAATATTTATCAAAACAACCATAAATTTTCAAGAATACTAGTTCAACTATATGAAGATGGTTACGTCTGTTGGATAAATTTAGATGGATTAATTATTGAGAAATACGAATTAGGAAAACCTGAGAATTCAATAAAAGGACACTTCTTTATAAAAAATAAAGTTAACTCAATTTTAAAATGGATAAAGGATCAATCTGAGTTAAATAATGAATATCTTTGGGGAGGTACATTAGGACCCAATTTTGATTGTTCTGGATTAATTCAGACTGCTTTTTTAAAGCATCAAATTTATATACCTCGAGACTCTTTTCAAATAAAAAGTTTTTGTAAGCACCTTTTTTATTACAAAGAATCATATGCCGCTCTACGCCCTGGCGATCTTTTATTTTTTGGAAATCAAGAAAAATGTGATCATATTGGAATCTACAAAGGTGACGGATTCTACTACCATAGCTCTGGAATAGATTTTGGCAGAAATGGAATAGGATTAGATACCCTAAAAAAGTCTAATGATAAAATTTCATTGCATTATAAATCTAAACTAATTTCGGCAGGAAGAGTAGTTAGAAATTATAGATGGGACCGCACTATACGTTGATTAATAGAGCTCAACTTTAAATTTTAAATTAAATTTCAATATTATTTATTCTTTTATTTAGGAATTAACCAGCAGTCCAAATATTTTTAATTATTGGCATTATGGTATCTAAGTGTAATGTCCCAACAATTAACCAAGCAAAAACAGCTCCTCCACAGCCTCCTAACCAAAATCCACTCGTAAAATCAGCCCAACCACTTCTTGTAAATAAGTCCTTTGGCGGATTATTAACAGTGGCATCTGGAGGTTGAACATTAGGTGCTTTACCTGGTGCATTGTATAGGACAAAAAGTGCTGTCAAAATATGAACAGCTCCAATAGTGGCGAGAAGTCCAGCTGTTAAAGCAAATTCAGAATTTCTTAATGGGCCAGTCATAGTAAAAGGTCCGTATAGAAGATATCCAAAAGCTGCTCCAGTTTCTAAACCTCTAAAATTAGGGGAAATACCTTCTCTATAAAAAGGTAAATTATTTATAAAGGCTTTTGTAAAATAACCACTATTAACTGGAGTAGCTAAATTACCAACACAAGGATCAGCAACTGTTTTTACTGCCCATTGTTCTGCTACGCCAATATCATTTGGTTGTACAGAAGTATCTATGTACTTCTCATCAAACTTAATAGAACTTGTTGATTCAGAGAATGATTTTTGAAAGTCGCTCATTTTTTTAATAGTTTAGTGATTGATAATTTATTCAGTTGCTGTAATTAATCTTCCAATCAATACGATAAAAACAGCAGGCATTGCTATACCAATTAATGGAACAAAAATTGAGGGTAAAAGACTTGGTAAATCAGATGGCATAGTTCTTTAAACATCTTTAAATACTTTAGTATTTATCTGCGAAATAGTGTTAATTTTATTACTGGATGATATAAAAATTATTAACTTTTTACATGATAAATTTTTTCGCAATTTTACTTATTATTTTTATAGGAATATTACTTCTAGTTTTAAAAAAAAGAAGCTTTAAAAAGTTAATAAATAAAAGAAATATATATTCTATTAATTTAAACAAAAATAATAAATTTTCATCTAATAAAAATAGTTTTTTGTACAATCACGAAGAAAAAAAGTACTCAGTATTTTATAAAAATTCTCAAAGAAATAAAATGATTAGTCTTTTTCAGGGTAATACAGAAAATAAATTAAAGGCATTAAAAATTGCGGAAGAATTGGCTGATAAATCAACATTACCAATTTTACGAAAAGGCTTGAGAGATATTTCTCCTGAAGTCGTTGAAATTTCAGCTTTTTTAATAAGAAAGTTCAAGTAAAAATTTAATTTTGCTTAGCACTGTTTATTGATCTAATTCTGTAAATTGGACGATTTTGACTTTCATGATATGTCCTAATTAAAAGTTCGCTCAATAATCCAAAACTAAATAATTGAACACCCGCAATTCCTAAGATTAATGCAAACATTAGCAACGGACGATTTCCAATATCCTCACCCATTATTTTTAAAACTATCAAATAAGAACTTATCGAAAGACTAATGAAAATACTTATAATTCCAACAAAACCAAATCCATACATCGGTCTTGTTAAAAATTTAGTCATAAACCAAACAGTTAGTAAATCCATTAAAACTCTAAAAGTTCTATCAATACCATATTTACTTGATCCATATTGCCTGCTCCTATGATTTACTTTAATTTCATTGATTCTTGCACCTTCAATATTTGCTAAAACGGGCAAAAACCTGTGAAGTTCCCCATATAACTTAATATCTTCTATTATTTCTTTCTTAAAAGCTTTTAATGAGCAACCATAGTCATGAAGCTTCAAACCTGTTACGTGAGCTATTAACTTATTCGCTATTTTTGATGGTATCTTTCTATTAATTAATTTATCTTTTCTATCAAACCTCCAACCACAAACCAAATCATAACCATTGTTAATTTCTGAAATTAATAAAGGAATATCATTTGGATCATTCTGTAAATCACCATCCAAAGTAATAACAATATCGCCCTTAGAATTATCAAAGCCAGCTGACATTGCTGCAGTTTGCCCATAATTTTTGCGAAGGGAAATTACTGACAATTCTTTAATTTTGAGAGTTAGTTGCTTTAATACTTGATGAGTATTATCTTTAGAACCATCATTTACAACAATCAATTCAAAATTAAATTTATGAGATGACATTACATTTATAACTTCATCCAATAAAAGACCAATACTCTCACTTTCATTGAAAACAGGGACGATAATAGAAATTAATTGTTTTATATCTGACATTTATATTTAATAATAATTACATAATTTTAACTTAATTTAGAACATTAAAATTAAACAAAAAAAATCACCACAAACGTGGTGATTTAAATTATTTAAGGAAAATTTAACCAAACTTACCTGAAGTTGATGCGATAACAAATGCACCGAATGTAAGTATGTTCCCAATCGTGAAATGTGCTAATCCAACTAATCTGGCTTGAACAATTGAAAGTGCAACTGGCTTATCTCTCCAACCAACAAGGTTAGCAATTGGAGTACGCTGATGTGCCCAAACTAATGTTTCAATTAACTCTTGCCAGTAACCACGCCATGATATTAGGAACATGAAACCAGTAGCCCAAACTAAGTGACCGAATAGGAACATCCAAGCCCAAGGAGATAGGGAATTGACTCCAAATGGATTATATCCATTAATAAGTTGAGCAGAGTTTAACCAGAGATAATCTCTGAACCACCCCATTAAATAAGTTCCTGATTCGTTAAATTGCGCTACGTTACCCTGCCAAATTGCTAGGTGTTTCCAATGCCAGTAGAAAGTAACCCATGCTAGTAAATTTAATGCCCAGAACATAGCTAAGTACATAGCATCCCAAGATGAACTATCACAAGTACCTCCACGACCAGGTCCATCGCAAGGGAATGCATAACCTAAATCTTTCTTATCAGGAATTAATTTTGTTCCTCTAGCATCAAGTGCACCTTTGATAAGGATTAATGCAGTTGTATGAAGACCTAAAGCAATAGCATGGTGAACTAAGAAATCTGCAGGCCCGATAGGTAAGAAAGCACTTAATGCATCTTGTCTATTGATAAGATCCATCCAGTAATGATTACCTGGTAATGAATTAGCTGCTAGAGATGCTGAACTTGTAGGATCAGATAATAAAGCGTTAAAGCCGTACATCATCTTACCTTGAGCAGCCTGAACAAATTGAGCAAATACTGGCTCGATTAAAATTTGCTTTTCAGGATTACCAAAAGCTACAACAACATCGTTGTGAACATAAATTCCAAGAGTGTGGAATCCTAGCAACATTGTTACCCAACTAAGGTGACTTATCAAAGCTTCCTTTGTTCCAAGTACTCTTGCTAGTACATTATCTTTGTTTAATTCAGGATCGTAATCTCTCACAAAGAAAATGGCTCCATGTGCAAAAGCACCGACCATCAAGAACATAGCTATGTACTGATGATGACTATATAGAGCAGATTGTGTGGTGTAGTCCCTGGCAATAAAAGCATAAGAGGGAAGTGCACCCATATGTTGGGCTACAAGAGAAGTTGCTACACCAAGTGATGCTAATGCTAATCCAAGTTGGAAATGTAATGAGTTATTTACAGTTTCATATATTCCATCATGGTTAATTCCGAAACTACCTTTATGAGGGTCATTAGGGTGCCTTGTATTATGAGCTTCTGTAATTTCTTTTAGGCTATGACCAATACCAAAGGTATTTCTATACATATGCCCAGCAATTACAAAAACTGTTCCAATCGCAATATGGTGATGCGCTATGTCAGTAAGCCATAATGCTTCACTTTGAGGATGTAGACCACCTAAGAAAGTAAAGATTGCTGTTCCAGCACCCTCAGCTGATCCAAATACTTGATCTAGAGAATCAGGATTTTGTGCATATGCCCCCCAGTTTAAAGTAAAGAAAGGAGCTAGTCCTGCAGGATGTGGAAGCACTGTTAACCAGTTATCCCAACCTACATGTTGTCCTCTTGACTCAGGTATAGCAACATGAACTAAATGACCTGTCCAAGCGATACTACTAAAACCAAATAAGACAGCTAAGTGATGATTTAATCTTGACTCAGCATTTTTAAACCAAGCTAGAGAAGGTCTGAATTTTGGCTGTAAGTGTAGCCAACCTGCAAATAGGGTCCAACAAGCCAAAATACTCATAAATATTGAAGCTTGGAAGAGTTGCTCATTAGTTCTCATTCCAATTGTGTACCACCAATGATAGAGACCTGAGTAAGCTATGTTTACTGGACCACTAGCTCCAGCTTGTGTCATTGCCTCTGTGATACCAGATCCAAAATGTGGATCCCAGATAGCATGAGCAATAGGACGAACGTGGGTTGGATCAAGTACAAATTGCTCGAAGTTACCCTGCCAAGCAATATGAAACAAGTTACCAGCTACCCAAAGGGCTATTATTGCTAGATGACCAAAATGTGTAGAGAAAAGCTTCTGATAAAGCTTTTCTTCGGTCATACCATCATGACTTTCAAAGTCGTGAGCGGTAGCTATTCCGTACCATATTCGTCGAGTTGTAGGGTCCTGAGCTAGACCCTGGTTAAATGATGGAAATTTTGTTGCCATTGAATTAAAAAGGTGAAGTTCAGGTAATTAGCCCAGGCCGAAAAGGCGAGCATGGAAGAAAGCCCATGTGGTAGCAATACCACCGACAAGGAAGTGTGTTACACCTACTGCTCTACCCTGAGTAATAGATAAAGCTCTTGGTTGAATTGTTGGAGCAACTTTAAGTTTGTTGTGTGCCCAAACAATTGATTCGAATAATTCTTGCCAATATCCCCTTCCACTAAAGAGGAACATTAAACTAAATGCCCATATGAAGTGAGCTCCTAAGAACATCAAACCGTACATGCTTATGGATTGACCATAACTTGTTAATACTTGAGAAGCTTGCGCCCAAAGGAAATCTCTTAACCAACCATTAATAGTAATGGAACTTTGTGCGAAGTTACCACCAGTAAGTCCCCAAACATCACTCTGCATTTTCCAAGAGAAGTGGAAAATAACTATTGATAAACAGTTATACATCCAGAATAGGGCTAAGAAAACGTGGTCCCATGAAGAAACTTGACATGTACCGCCCCTTCCAGGTCCATCACAAGGGAATCTAAATCCTAAAGAAGCTTTATCGGGGATCAACCTTGAACTTCTTGCATAAAGTACTCCTTTGAGAAGTATCAAAACAGTTACGTGAATTTGGAAAGCATGAATATGATGAATCATTAAATCAGCTGTCCCTAATGGAATTGGAGCAATAGCAACCTTTCCACCCACTTCTACTAAACTTCCGTTAAAAACTTCACTTAAAGCTTTGTGAGGTAAAGCTTCTGCAGTACCTGCTAAAAGAGAAGTTCCAACAGCAGATGCTTGAATACTCTGTACCCATTGAGCAAAAATTGGCTGAAGTTGGATTGCAGAATCACTAAACATATCTTGGGGTCTACCCAAAGCTCTCATAGTATCGTTGTGAATATAGAGTCCAAAACTATGAAATCCTAACCACATACATACCCAATTCAAGTGACTGATTAAGGCATCTCTAGCTTTAAGGATTCTGTCTAATACATTATCAATATGTTTTGCTGGATCGTAATCTCTGACCATTGCAATTCCAGCATGTGCTCCTGCACCTACTATGAATAATCCACCTATCCACATGTGATGAGTAAATAATCCAAGAACTGTCATGTAGTCAGTAGCTATATATGGATACGGAGGCATCGCATACATGTGATGAGATACAAGTATGCTTATTGATCCAAGCATTGCTAGGTTGACCGCAAGCTGGGCATGTCTACTTTCTGCCATGAACTCAAAAAGACCTTGATGACCTTTGGGAGCAGGAAATAATATTGGGTCTCCTTGCTGTGAATCTAATATTTCTTTCATGCTATGACCAATACCATAATTGGTTCTATACATATGACCACCAATGATTGCTATTACACCAAAAGCTAAATGATGATGAGAAACATCAGTCATCCATAAGCTTCCTGTAACAGGGTTAAGTCCACCTTTGAAAGTAAGGAAGTCTGAGAAAGCTAACCAATTTAAACTAAAGAAATTACCTGTACCACTTGCTAATCCAGGAAATATCTGACCAATAATTTGTGGATCACAGAGTTGATGAGGCATAGGCATATCTGCAATAGTTGCTATTTCTTTACCATTGATAACTAGAGGAGAGCCCGCATCAATTGCATCTAAGAGAGCTGCTGTAGGAGCTCCAATATGAATACAATGGCCAGCCCATGCTAAAGATCCAAGTCCTACTAAACCAGCTATATGGTGGTTAAGCATAGACTCAATATCTTGGAACCACTCCATTTTTGGAGCGGCTTTATGGTAATGAAAAATTCCCGCATGAAGCATAAGTGCAGCCATAACTACAGCACCTATTGCTAATGCCATCAGTTCACTTTCGTTAGTAATTCCCCATGCTCTCCACATATGGAATATTCCTGAACTGATTTGAATACCGTTGTAGTTAGCACCAAGATCAGCATTAAGCATTTCTTGACCAACAATTGCCCAAACTTGCTGAGCTCCTGGTTTTACATGCGTTGGATCAGCTAACCAACCTGAATAATTAGAAAATCTTGCTCCATGGAAAAATGCAGCACTCATCCATATAAAAATGACTGCAAGATGTCCAAAATGAGCTGAAAAGATTTTTCTTGTTGCTTCTTCAGCATCGCCTGTATGCACATCAAAATCATGTGCGTCAGCATGCAAATTCCAGATCCAAGTTGTAGTTTTTGGACCTTTAGATAATTTACTTGACCAGAAACCTGGCTTATCTAATTTGGCAAAATCAATAGGTCTTGGATCAGCCTTAACAGGATCTTCCAAAACTTTTTTGTTTTTTTCTCCACTTTCTGGTGGGCTGATGGTCATCTAGCACCTCGAAAATAATTGACATTAAAGCCGATTGATCGGATCTTGAACTTATTTCTAATGATAATGTTCAAGAAAACGAATCCCTCGAAACTTTAGATATTCGTTTCAAAAATAATAAGACAAAGATTCTTTCGTTATGCATTAACGTAACAAATGTTCTAATGATTGTTACTATATGAATATTTTGTTAAATCCTAGTCTATGACATAATTATGGGTATTTTTTCTCAAATTTTTATCTG
>QCED01000014.1 GCA_003280725.1 Prochlorococcus sp. AG-355-M18
TTTTTATCTATTGTTTTAAAATGAAAATTATTTGATATAGTGCAATCCATATAATTGAATAAATCCTTTACATCAGTTTTTATAAAAATTAGGGTCCCTTTTTGCAATGAATTTGACAGCATATTAATAAATCCTGGCTGAATTACACGCCTTTTATAATGCCTCTTTTTAAACCAGGGATCAGGGAAATAAAAAGAAATACTTTTTAGATTTTTGAAAATAAATTTATTTTGGAAATCATTCAAAACATTATTAGCGTTACCAAATATAAAGTATAGATTTTTGATTTCTCTTTCAATCACTTTTAATTTAGCATTTTTGACTAATTTCTCACGGATTTCAATTCCTAAATAATTCCAACTGGTATTAACTAAAGCTAAATCAAATAGAAAGTCACCAGCGGCACAACCTATGTCCAAATGAAGGTTCGATTTAGAATTACCGAACATTTCGCTCAAAGAAGGTATTCTCTCGATTTGATTGAAATTACTACTAAGGGGATTAACATGCTGTCTCATACAATTATCAATATTTTCCTAGGCAATAATATAAGGATGCATAATATTCATAACTATGACAATAGTAATTTCAAAAGTAACAGTTTGATGTTTAATTATTATGTGTTTAAAAAGAAAAAGTTTTGAACGTTTTTAATCAACTTTCTATTTGGCTATCCTTTCAACTTTCAATAATTTTCCTTCTTGGTATTCCGGTTACTCTATCCTTTTGGTCAATTAAAAAAAGAAATAAAGCAGTTATTAAACTTCTATCAATTTATTGGAAAGTATCCATTTTATTTTTTATAAGCCTTCTACTTTTAATAGGAAAGTATAATTATGCTCTTTTGATAACAAATATTTCAACATTATTAATGACAGTTTCAGTTTGGTTTTGGAACGACATTAATGATGAATTAAGAGAATATGATTTTTCTTACTCCCTTACCACAACAACAAAAATATGGAGATGGACGATAACTTTTATATCTCTCAATTTTTTTATTCAGAGTTTACAAAACTTCAGCTGCTTTTCTTTTATTAATTCGGATGCGTGTGCAATTTGGCTTCAGCCCTCTTCAAATTTATATACTGTTATAAAAAATTTATTTAATTTTTTCTTTGGAGCTAACTTTACCCAGACGATATCAAAATTCTTAGGATTATTTTCATTAGTAATTTATATTTTAGGTCTTATTCAATGGTCAATAATCAAATTACCTAAAAATGGAAGAAACTCCTGCTTTTCAGAAAATGGCAAAAATTGATTTGATAAATAGTCTTGAAAAAATAAGTGCCGAGATACCTAATAGGATACTTAAACTAGAGGGCTTGATTCTAAAAGAAAATCAAAAAGAACAATTAGAAATAATTATTTTCAGAGGTTACAGTAGCTCAACAACTCATCCAATTGAAATAGATTCAGAAAAAAAAGTAATATCAATTAATTATATAATTACAAATTTTAAACTTTATAAAGCTCCGTTAAAAGCCACAGAAGAAAATTTTATAAGAGAAAATCAAAACTCATTTTTCTTTTTGAATCAAAAAAACTGGATTTAAATAAATTCAAAATTAATAATATTTGAACATCTTTTGCATAATTTTGTATTTTGGATTCCATTAAAAGTTTCTTTTTGATAATGCCAACACCTATCACATTTTTGACCTTGAGCTTTATTTATTTGAATTTTACCAAGTGCATTGTTATCAATAATCAAGGAATTCTCCACCAAATCGGATACCACTTGGAAGTTTGATACTATAAGCCAATCCCTAAATAAATCTACATCTTGATTGCCAAATTCTTTTAGCCAAGTAAGTGAATCCTGTAAAGCTTTATCTTCAGGTAAATAATTAACTTCAGTTTCCAAAGCTGCTCCAATTATTTGTTTGTTCCTACATCCTTCTATAGCCTTATTAATTTCAACTCTCAAATTTCTTAAATTTGAAATGTGCTCATTAAGTATTTGATTCTTCCATGACTGCGAAAATATTGGCCATCCTCTTTGAAAGACTGATTTTTCTTTAGTTGAATATGGAATATTTTGCCAAATATCTTCAGCCATATGACAAAGCACTGGAGAAATAAGTACGGCTAAATTTTCAACAACTTTTGACATGACAAACTGACAAGATCTTCTCCTAAATTCTGATTTAGAACTGACATATAACCTATCCTTCGCAATATCCAAATAAAAATTTGATAGATCTACAACACAAAAACTTTGCAAAATTTGAAAAAATTTTGAAAATTCATAATTTTCATAAGCGTTTGATATTTGATCTGCAACCTCAACTAATCTTCCTAACATCCATTGATCTAAGAGAGGCAATTGATCAATTTCAAAACTATCAATTTTAGGATCATAATCATGAATATTACCTAGAAGATATCTTGCAGTATTACGAACTTTTCTATAAACGTCTGAAAGTTGCTTGAGTATATTTGAACCAATTGGAACATCTACCGAATAATCTACAGAGCTTACCCATAGTCTTAAAACATCAGCACCATAAGCAGGATCAGTTTTTTTATTATTACCTCCATTAATAATTATATTTGGATCAACAACATTTCCTAAAGATTTGCTCATTTTTCTTCCGTTTTCATCAAGTGCAAAACCATGAGTTAAAACTTTCTTATATGGTGGTTTATTATTGACTGCAACAGATGTTAGCAAAGAAGACTGAAACCATCCTCGATGTTGATCTGAACCTTCTAAATAAAGATCTGCTGGATACTTTAATTCACTTCTTAGTTCACATACTGCGGCCCAGCTGGATCCTGAATCGAACCAGACGTCCATTGTATCTGTTCCTTTTTTCCATAGATCCGATTCTTTTGCATAATTTTCTGGCAAAAGATTCTTAACATCCCAATCCCACCAAATATCTGCTCCATGTTCACTGAAAAGTTCTTGAATATGATTAATTATCTCTTTGTTAAGGAGAATCTCATTACCATTTTTCTTATAAAAAACTGGAATCGGGACTCCCCATGACCTTTGTCTAGAAATACACCAATCTCCTCTACCTACAACCATAGAATAAATTCTTTTCTTTCCAGTCTCTGGCATCCATTCAACATCTTCGATTGCATTCAATGCAGATGATCTAAAGCCATTTACAGATGCAAACCATTGTTCTGTTGCCCTAAAAATAGTTGGTTTTTTGGTTCTCCAATCATACGGATATCTATGCTTATAATTTTCTTGCAATAGAAGCAAATTATTTCCTTTTAAGTATTCAATAATTAAATCATTTGCATCTTTCAAGACATTTGATCCTTTGAATTGACCAGAATATTCATTTAAGTTACCTTTTTCATCAACAACACATGTTATTGGTAAATCATATTTTTGACCCACATTAAAATCATCTATTCCATGACCAGGGGCAGTATGAACAATTCCAGTCCCTGATTCTGTAGTAATATAATCTCCTCCAATTACAATTCTGCAATTTTTATTCTTAGAGGGATGTTGATATTCAATATTTTCCAATTTGGAGCCTTTAACCTCTAAAAGCACCTTGAAATCTTTATTAAATTTCTTACTTATTTCAGAACATAAGTCATTAGCAAAAAGGTAAATTCGCTTCTCTTCATCGATAGCAAAAACATAATTTATTTTTGGATTTACTGCAACTGCTTCATTTGCAGGTATGGTCCAAGGAGTAGTGGTCCAAATAGTTATGAAAGAATTATTTTTAAAAAAATCCTTTTTGAAATTAATATTTTCCTGGATGAAATTTAATAGAATTTCCTCAGGTATGTTAGTGATTTTTAATGAAACATAAATACTTTTTGAATAATGTTCATCAGGGTATTCTAATTCTGCTTCTGCAAGTGCAGTCCTTGAACTTGGACTCCAATGCACAGGTTTAAGACCTCGATATATATAGCCATTTAAAAACATTTTCCCAAATACTCCAATCTGAGCAGATTCATAACTTTTCTTAAGAGTTAAGTAAGGGTTATTCCAATCTCCCCATATGCCCCACCTTTTGAAACCCTCCTTTTGATTATTAATTTGGATATAGGCATAATCTGTTGCTTTTTTTCTTAAATTTAAAGTGTCAAGATTCTTTCTTTCATCAGATTTTAAATTCTGAAGAACTTTTAATTCAATAGGTAATCCATGACAGTCCCAACCAGGTACGAAATGCACCCTAAATCCTCTTAAGGTTTTGTACTTATTTATTATGTCTTTTAAAACTTTATTAAGGGCATGCCCCATATGAAGAGCTCCATTTGCATAAGGAGGGCCATCATGCAATGTAAATATTTCGCCTGAATTTCTTGAACCTAATTGGAAATCAATATCATTATTAGCCCAAAAATTCTGAATCTCGGGTTCTCTTACAACTGAGTTAGCACGCATTGAAAAGTCAGTTTTTAGTAAATTTAAAGTTTCTTTATAAGAAAAGTCTGATTTTTGTTCTTTGCTATTTTGAGATTTCATACGACGATATAAGAAATATTGGTGATCAAAAGAATTATTTAAATAAATCTAATATATTATATTATTTCTTAATAGACCTGTAGTTTTTTTGGGATGTTGTAAATAACCAATTAATTTGATTTCAAATTTTTATATTATCATTTTTATCATTTCTTACCCACTTTTTTTGGGTTGTATTTTTATTATTGCTACCAAAATTAAAAAAATTTAAAGGTTTTGTGAAATCAACAAATACAAGATTAATAGATTCTAATATTTTCAAAAAGTTATTTTTAAACTCCAAAAAGGTAGTTAATTTTTTCTTTTCGTTATCTGTCAATTGGTACCATCTAGATAAAAAAAGCTCTACTAGATAAAAAATAACTAGTACTGTTAAAAAAAGGAAAATTACAAAAAAAGATTCATCCAATGTTTTATTTTTAATTATTAATATCAAACCTATTAACAAATTTAAAAAAGCTTTTATTAAGTCTTTTGGTTTACCGAGCTCAAGATAAATTATTGGTACAGTTAGAAAAATGGTCCCAACTAAAATATAAAAAGTTCCCAAATAAAATATTAAACTATTCATTAAAGTAACTATTTAATTAAATTATAAGAGTTGATATAGATAAGCAAACTATCTTTCAGAATTCCCTTAAGTGCGGTCGGGGAGACTTGAACTCCCACACCCGAAGATACGAGTACCTAAAACTCGCGCGTCTACCAATTCCGCCACGACCGCTCAAATAAAATAATAATTGAAAGAGGTTTATTTTAAAAATTTTTTTTCTTAAGATAATTAATTTGACACATTAAAATTAAATGTAAAATTTCTTAAAAGAAATTTTTTATGTTTGAGCATGCAATCATCTTAAAATATTAGTTATATTATTTAGAGAACAAAAAGAAACGATTTCTAACTTAACCAGTTTAAATACAACGAAAAATACTAATTCTTCAAAAACATTTAATTGGCAAAAAGAGATTAAAAATTACGTAGATCCGCCAAGTTTTTGGAATCCAACATTAGGTTTATTTTTTGGTGGTTATTTTCTAGCTTTTCTTAGCATATGGCAATGGTATAAAGGTGATTGGCCTTTACCCTTACTTGTCGCTACTGCTTTTTTAGCTTTGCATATCGAAGGAACTGTAATTCATGATGCTTGTCATAAAGCTGCCCACCCCGTTCCTTGGATAAATCAAGCAATGGGTCATGGTTCAGCAATTCTTCTAGGATTTAGTTTTCCAGTATTTACTAGAGTTCATTTACAACATCATATTCACGTAAATCACCCTAAAAATGATCCTGATCACATTGTCAGTACTTTTGGTCCAATTTGGCTGATTGCTCCAAGATTTTTTTATCATGAAGTATTTTTCTTTCAAAGAAAACTTTGGCGAAAATATGAATTATTACAATGGGGAATTGAAAGATCCATATTCATAACAATAATCTTGGCAGGTTTGAAATTTGACTTTATGAATTTAATCTATAATTTATGGTTTGGACCAGCATTAATGGTAGGAGTCACTTTAGGAATATTTTTTGATTACCTACCTCATAGACCTTTTCGATCAAGAAATAAATGGATAAACTCTAGAGTCTATCCAAGCAAGTTTATGAATTTATTAATAATGGGTCAAAATTACCATCTAATTCATCATCTTTGGCCATCTATTCCCTGGTTTGAATACAAATTAGCATATGAAAAAACTAAGCCACTATTAGATATGAAAGGTTCTCCTCAAAGAGTTGGGATATTTGAAAGCAAAGAGGACGTTTTGAACTTTATTTATGATTTATTTATAGGCGTGCGAAGCCACAGCAAAAAGAGAGGAAAGGTAAGAAAAATCATAAATTTATATCCGGGCTATAAAATAAAAAAGATTTTATTAAAGATAGTTAATAAAACATTTATAGGAAGCAATTAACTCATTCATTAATTATTTTTGGTACTTTAAAGAATTTATCTTCTCTCGATGGAGCTAATTCTAAGAGCTCTTCACTGCAATCAGAATTCTTCTTCTCATCTTTTCTAAATACATTAATAACCTCTATAGCTCTCGTTGTACAGGGGACATCTTCTGTACCAATTTTTTCAAGTTGTCTTATATAATCTAGAATCTTTTCTAATTGTTCTGCGTGATTATTAATTTCATTCTCGTTAAGTTCCAATCTTGCTAAATGAGCAACTTTTTTTACTTCATCTTTAGTTATTTTTGTCATGCCCTTGGTTTTTTCTTTTATTAAATAATAGTTTATTTAAAACATTTTTACTTTATTTATCCTTTTAATTTCTAATAATTATTAAAAACTAATAATCACAACTTTTTGAAAATCAATATCAAATCATACCCTTGTTTGTCTTTCTCAGCTTATTATGATATTGGTTAAGCATTGAAAAATAGTAGAAAAATTATTTCCGAAAAATTTTTTTTATCGGCATTCTAAACTTGTTGCACCTGATTTAATAGGCTGCCACCTCATTAAAGAAAATAATGAGAATGATCAAGTTAAAGGGATTATTGTTGAAACTGAAGCTTATTCGCAGGAAGAAGAGGCCTGTCATGGCTTCCAAAAAAAAACTGAATCCAATAAATCATTATTTGGCAAACCGGGAACATTCTATATTTACAAATCTTATGGCATTCATCATTGTTTAAACATAGTTACTGATAAAGAAAATTTTGCGAGTGGTGTATTGATTAGGGCAGTTTTTATTCCTAAAAATAATGAAAGATTAGCTTCTGGACCTGGCCTAGTTACCAGGACATTCGGTGTAGACATATCATTTAACTCTCTTGAAGTGCTTAATAACAAATCTTTATGGATTTCTCAAAGAGAATCAACTTTAGAAGAAAAAGATCTTATTCAAACAACAAGAATTGGCATATCAAAGGCAAAAAATATAAAATGGCGTTGGTATCTTAAAAATAGTAGGAGCGTAAGTAAAAGATGTAAAGGTGACAGAACACCTAAATTAAATAATCATTTATCTTTTTAAGCGTAATGCAAAATTGGCCTCATAAACATATTCATACACTCGCTAATTTTTCAATTAAAGATTATGAGTCAGTATTTGAATTAGCTAATAGATTTGATGCACTAAAAAATGCAGGAACGAAAAAGATACCAGCCTTACAAGGGACTTTGGTAACCTCTTTATTTTTTGAAGCTAGTACAAGAACCAAAAATAGCTTTGAACTTGCAGCGAAAAGGCTTTCTGCTGATGTGCAAACATTTGCACCTTCCTCTAGTTCTCTAACAAAAGGCGAAACAATAATTGATACAGCCATAACTTATTCTGCTATGGGGGCAGATATATTAATAATAAGACATTCATCAAGTTATATAACCTTTGAGATCGCTAAAAAACTTGATTCAATAAATTCCAAGACTTCAGTTCTTAACGCGGGCGATGGATTACATAGTCACCCTAGCCAAGGATTGCTTGACATCTATACATTAATTAAATTCTTTTCCAAAAAATCACTGAGTCCAGAGGTTTTGAATTCCAAAAAAATTTTAATAATTGGAGACGTTAATCATTCAAGGGTTGCGAGATCAAATCTTTGGGCTTTGAGTGCATTCGGGGCAGATATAATCTTATGTGGTCCTAAGACATTAATACCTGATGAATTTTCCAATTTTTTACAAACCCCCGCTCCAAATCAAATAGAAGATCCTATTCAATTAAGAGGCTCCATAACAATTTCTAGATCATTGGAAGAATCAATAAAAGTTGCAGATGCAATAATCGTTTTAAGAATCCAGAAAGAAAGAATGATGGAAAATTTACTAAGCAGCATAAATTCATATAGTTTGGATTATGGCTTAACCCCAGAAAAATTATCATTGAATAATAGAGATATTCCAGTCCTTCATCCTGGACCTATTAATAGAGGTATTGAAATAAGCAGCAAAATAGTGGATGAATATCCTAATTGCTTAATTAATAATCAAGTCGCAAATGGTATCCCTATAAGGATGGCTTTACTTTATCTATTGCAGAAATACAACAAATAAATTTATAGCAACTTAAGACTTTCAGTAAAGAAACCATAAAATAAACCTAATCTTAAAGAATCTAATAAAAGTAGTAAAAATTTCTTTTTACTTTCAAGTCGAAAATTTCTTCTTATAACTATTAAAATTTCAAGAAAAACCACTGAGAAGAGAGCAGCTACAGGATCCATAAGCTCCACAACAGCACTTACCATCCCAAGAGAACTCCCAAAAAAGTAACCAATTAAAAGTGTAATTAATGCTATTGAATATCTTCTCCATGGATTATTAGCCCAAATACTTAATGTCTGAATATTTTCCACAACCTTCAACTGAAATTTTGTCTTTTGAGATCTAGTAACCATTTTGTATTAAACTAGGCCGCTTCAGAATTTGAATGAATTTTAGTATTTCCTTCTATTAATTCAAGTAATGCCTCAAATTGAGCCATTATTCCTCTTATTTCGCCTGGTTCTGGGAATAGGTCATCCTCTTTTATTCCTAAATGCATTTCTCTTAGTTCTTGCCTTAAATAGCGAATGTGACTAATAACTTGCTCTCGTTTGGTTTGGGACATGATATCAATTATGACAGTGATATTTTAAGATAGAATATTTTTGAAAAGGAGAGATTGCATATTTATGATTGAAAATGAAGATAAATTACCTCACAATAATTTTAAAAGATTATGAATATTAAAAAATTTTCATATACTTGAAAATATTTAATTAATACTTATATCAACTTTAAATAATTACTTTAGGGCCTTATTATTAGAATATATTGGTTTTTCGCAATATGAAATTCATTTCTGAAAATCAAATAAGTGAGGAACTAGTAAATTCTTTTAATGAAGAAATGACCCTTGAGCTTGCTAAAAGGCTAGAGGAAGATAACTATAATACTCCATTTGATGGTTTAAAAGACTGGCACTTACTTAGAGCTCTCGCAATCAATAGACCTGAATTAACAACTAATTATATCCATCTTCTCGATCAGGAACCTTTCGATGAAAACTAAAACTAAGGACTCCAAAATAAAGGTTCTTTTATTAATAACAGGGAGTATTGCAGCCGTGCGAATTCCATTATTAGTTAGCCAATTAGCGAAAGAAAATTATGAAATAAGATGCGTTTTATCTGAAAATGCAGAAAAATTAATAAAGCCGCTTTCTCTCTCTATCTTGAGTAGAAACCCTTGCATTTTAGAAAATGATCAATGGTCAAATAGTCAATCAACACCTCTTCACATAGCACTAAGTAATTGGGCTGATATTTTAATCATTGCCCCTTTAACCGCGACAACATTATCAAAATGGGTAACTGGAAATGCAGAGGGGTTGATCCCAAGCATCTTAATAGCAAATATAAAGCCAATTATTGTTGCACCAGCAATGAATACACAAATGTGGCTAAATAAAGCTGTCCAAAAAAATTATGAGAATTTACAGAATTACGAAAATGTTTTGTCTTTGCAACCAAGTGAAGGCCTCTTAGCGTGTGATGCTATGGGCATCGGTAAAATACCTCCAAATGATCTAATTCAATTAGCTCTTGAATTTATAGCTTCACACAAACAAAATGAATATCGTAAAGATTTACTTAATAAAGAAATCTTAATAACTGGAGGTTGCACCTCAGAGAAAATTGACGCGGCAAGACACATTACTAACAAAAGTTCTGGAGCTATGGGACTACTTCTTTCTCAAGTAGCGAGGTTCAGAGGTGCACAAGTAAAATATGTCCATGGGCCTCTGAAAATTGATAAGAATCTTACTGATGGAATAAAAAGATATGAAATTGAAACTAGTGTTGATTTAATTAGGGCACTTAATAATGAAATATCAAATTGCGATTATTTTTTCATGAATGCAGCAGTTTCTGATTTCAAGATAACCTCTGATACTTCAGCTAAAATTCCAAAAAATAAAATTAATGATCATTTGAATAAAAACTTTGAGCTAGTCCCAGATATTTTAAAAACAATTAGTAAATCAAAAAAAGATAACCAAGTTTTTGTAGGCTTTTGTGCTTTTACAGGATCCATCGAAGAAGCACGAATAATAATTAAAGAAAAGATTATCCAAAAGGGTTGTGATTTTCTATTCGCAAATCCAATTGATCTTGAAGGCCAAGGATTTGGCTTTTTGGCACAAAATGAAGGTTGGCTGTTCGATACAAACAATATAGAAAACCATATCAAAAAAACATCAAAAATTGATTTAGCAAATAAATTAATAACCCAAATTATTTCATTAAAAAAATAAAAAAAAATTTTTTAATTTGTATTTTTTTGTAATCTTAATCATTAAAAATAATGTAATAGCTTAAAATAATTCCAGTTTTTTAAAATCTAAAAAGCTACGGGTTGTTTCGAGGATTTAAAAGTCCTATCTTTTATGGTCCTTTCCCTTGTAATATCCGTACTGAACTATTTAGATGACCTTTAATCTATCGTCACAGAACCTTACTGCAACTTTAATTATGAGAATTCGTTCTTTCTTAGCTTTTGTTATTTCAATTTGTATAACTTTTGCTTTCGTACCTGTTAAAACATTTGCTTTTTCTGAAAGAGGAAATGCACAATTCACAGATGTTGTTAATACCGGAAAAGCTAATGATTGCCCTACATTAGACTCATCTCTTGTTGGATCAATATCTTTAGGGAATGGAGATAGCCTTAAAGGAATATGCATGCATCCAACAGAAGTTTATGTAAAAGTGCCAGGGACAAAACGAAAAGCTGCAGAATTTGTTTCTACAAAAATTATTAGTCCCAGAAATAACACCACAGTAACAGAAGTTTATGGGGATATAGATTCAGGAACTTTCACCGAAAAAGGTGGTATTGATTTTCAACTTATTACTGTATTAACCCCTGGTGGTTTAGAGGTGCCATTTGCATTCTCGGCAAAAGATCTTACAGCTGATTTACCTTCATCTATTGAGCCAGGCACTGAAGTTAGTGGTTCAACATTTACACCTAACTACCGAACTGGTGATTTTCTAGATCCTAAAGCGAGAGCTAAAAATACTGGTGTTGAATATGCTCAAGGTTTAGTTGCATTAGGAGGAGATGACGAAGAACTTGCAAAAGAAAATATTAAAGTTGATGTAAACGGTACTGGCGTTATTACTCTTTCAATTAACAATGTTGATTCTGACACAGACGAATTTGCTGGTACTTTTGAAGCTATCCAACCCTCAGATACAGATATGGGTTCAAAGGATCCACTTGATGTAAAAATAATTGGGGAGCTTTACGGAAGAAAGGCATAACTTCTACTTGAGAGAAAAAGGGGGTTAAACCCCTCTTTTTTTTTCAAAATTTTTCTTTATCAATTTAAAAATGGAATTACAACAAAAAACTAAAAAAGATACTAATGGACTAATACCGCCTTATGGAGGGGAACTAAAAAATTTAATTATCAAAGATAAAAACCTAAAAAATGATCTTATCTCTAAAGCTACTTATGAGTTTGAATGTAGCGAGAGAAATGCATGCGATGTAGAACTTTTAATGGTTGGAGCTTTTTCTCCATTGGAAGGTTTTATGGATGAAAAGAACTACAATTCAGTAATTAAAAATAATAGAGATTCAAACGGGCTGCTTTTTGGCTTGCCAATTGTATTTGATTCAAATAATGAAAAAGTAAAGGCTGGAGAGACAATATTGCTTACTTATAAAAAACAAAAAATAGCAGTTTTAGAAGTTAGCTCTACCTGGGAGCCAGATAAATCCTTAGAAGCTGAACTTTGTTATGGTACTAATTCTCTAGATCATCCTGCTGTTAAGATGATTTTTAATGAAAGAGGGAGATTTTATATAGGAGGAAGAGTTTATGGTTTCGAACTACCAATTAGAGAATTCCCCTGCAAAACCCCGGAAGAAGTTAGATCTACACTACCATCAAATCATGATGTAGTTGCATTTCAATGCAGAAATCCAATTCATAGAGCACATTATGAATTATTTACTAATGCCTTACTCTCAGATAATGTCTCCTCTAACTCAGTTGTTTTAGTTCATCCAACTTGTGGGCCAACTCAACAAGATGATATTCCCGGGAAAGTTAGATATTTAACGTATAAAGAATTAGAAGAGGAGATATCTGATGAAAGAATAAAATGGGCTTTTTTACCTTATTCAATGCATATGGCAGGGCCAAGAGAAGCTCTTCAGCATATGATAATCAGGAGAAATTATGGCTGTACCCATTTTATTATCGGTAGAGATATGGCTGGCTGTAAGTCATCATCAACTGGGGAAGATTTTTATGGCCCATATGACGCCCAGAATTTTGCGAATAAATGTGCTGACGAATTGAAGATGAAGACTGTTCCTTCAAAAAATTTAGTTTATACAAAGGAAAAAGGATATATTACAGCTGAAGAAGCTAAAGAATTTAATTATGAAATCATGAAACTTAGTGGCACTGAATTTAGAAAGAAATTGAGGAATGGCGATCCAATTCCTGAATGGTTTGCATTCAAAAGTGTAGTAGATGTTCTAAGACGCTCTTAATAATGTTTTATTATTAGTATCATAAAGGTATTAAAAATTATTTATCGTGAACAAACGCTGGAGAAACGTAGGACTTTATGTCTTAGCAGTTATAACTGTTATTTTCATTGGTACTTCTGTATTTGATAAACCTAGTACAGAAAATTCTACAAAGACCTTAAGATATAGTGATTTTATAGAGGCAGTTCAAGATAAAGAAATTAGTAGAGTACTAATATCTCCAGACAACGCGACAGCTCAAGTTGTTGAAAATGATGGAAGTAGATCTGAGGTCAATTTAGCTCCAGATAAAGATTTATTAAAAATCCTAACTGAAAATAATGTGGACATTGCTGTAACCCCCACAAAATTAGCTAATCCATGGCAACAAGCTTTAAGCAGCTTGATTTTCCCAGTACTTTTAATTGGGGGCCTATTTTTTCTTTTTAGAAGATCCCAAAGTGGGAATGCTGGAGGTGGTAATCCAGCCATGAGTTTTGGCAAGAGCAAAGCAAGGTTGCAAATGGAACCATCTACACAAGTAACTTTTTCAGATGTTGCTGGTGTTGAAGGTGCAAAATTAGAACTCACAGAAGTTGTAGATTTTCTTAAAAGCCCAGATAGATTTACTGCAGTCGGGGCAAAAATTCCAAAAGGAGTACTTCTTGTTGGCCCTCCTGGTACAGGAAAAACATTGTTAGCAAAAGCAGTAGCTGGAGAAGCAGGTGTACCTTTTTTCTCAATTTCTGGGTCAGAATTTGTAGAGATGTTTGTAGGAGTTGGAGCTAGCAGAGTTAGAGATCTTTTTGAACAAGCTAAAAAGAATGCTCCTTGTATCGTGTTCATTGATGAAATAGATGCAGTTGGAAGACAAAGAGGAGCTGGTATGGGCGGAGGAAATGATGAAAGAGAACAAACTTTGAACCAACTTTTAACAGAAATGGATGGATTTGAAGGTAATTCTGGAATAATAATAGTCGCCGCTACTAACAGACCTGATGTCTTAGACTCAGCTTTAATGCGTCCGGGGAGATTTGACAGACAAGTAACAGTAGATAGGCCCGATTACGCTGGAAGATTACAAATACTAAATGTTCATGCTAAAGACAAAACCCTCTCAAAAGATGTTGATCTCGATAAAGTTGCTAGAAGAACACCAGGATTTACTGGTGCAGATTTAGCTAACCTTCTCAATGAAGCAGCAATACTAGCAGCTAGAAAAGATTTAGATAAAGTTAGCAACGATGAAGTTAGTGATGCAATTGAAAGAGTTATGGCTGGGCCAGAAAAGAAAGATAGAGTTATGAGCAATAAGAAAAAAGAATTAGTCGCTTATCACGAAGCTGGTCATGCACTTGTTGGAGCATTGATGCCTGATTATGATCCTGTAGCTAAGGTTTCAATAATTCCCAGAGGCCAAGCTGGAGGTTTAACTTTCTTTACTCCAAGCGAAGAAAGAATGGAATCAGGTCTCTACTCTCGTTCTTACCTCCAAAATCAAATGGCTGTAGCTTTAGGTGGAAGAGTTGCAGAAGAACTTGTCTACGGGGAAGAAGAAGTTACAACTGGAGCCTCAAATGATTTACAGCAAGTTGCTAATGTAGCAAGACAAATGATTACTAAATTTGGTATGAGCGATAAAATAGGTCCAGTCGCTCTGGGTCAATCCCAAGGTGGAATGTTCTTGGGAAGAGATATGACTTCTACACGAGACTTTTCTGAAGACACAGCAGCAACAATTGATGTAGAGGTTTCAGATCTTGTTGATATTGCTTATAAAAGAGCCACAAAAGTTTTATCCGATAATAGAAATGTTCTTGACGAAATGGCCCAAATGCTTATAGAAAAAGAAACAATAGATACTGAAGATATTCAAGATCTACTTAACAGGTCAGAAGTTAAAGTTGCAAACTATATCTAAGGGAAAATTTTAGAAACAAAAATTTTTATTTGTAAAAACTAATCAAATCAATGATAAATATAATTTATTAAATTAATTATTCATTAAACCACATTGAGCATTATTCAGAAGTAAGTGATCAGCAAGTACTAAAGCTACCATAGCATCAACCATAGGAACTGCTCTTGGTAGAACGCATGGATCATGTCTCCCTTTTGCTTTCATCAATACTTCTTTCCCTTCAGCATTTATTGTTTTCTGTTCTTTCCCGATAGTTGCTGTAGGTTTAAAAGCTATCTTCATCTCAATATTTTCGCCATTACTTATTCCTCCCTGTATACCGCCTGAATTATTAGATATTGTTCTTAACTTCCTAATATCATCAGATTTAATGAAGACATCATTATGTTCGCTTCCTTTTAAATAAGTTCCAGAGAAACCCGAACCTATTTCAAAGCCTTTCGTGGCAGGCAAAGACATCAAAGCCTTTGCTAAATCAGCTTCTAATTTATCAAAAACAGGCATTCCAAGACCAGAAGGGGCATTTCTTACTAAACACTCAATAACTCCGCCACAAGAATCTCCTTGGCGCTTTAATTGCTTAATTCTCTCGATCATTTTTGCTGATACCTCTTCATCAGGACATCTAACAATATTGGAATCTATTTTGTGGAGAGAAATCTTTTCTTTATTTATATCAGAATCAATATCATGTATACGCTTTACCCAAGATAGTATTTCAGTGTTACATAAGTTGTTTAACAATTGTTTTGCTACAGAACCAGCAGCTACTCTCCCAATTGTTTCTCTTGCAGAAGCTCTTCCACCTCCAGAACTTGCCTGAATCCCATATTTCAGATGATATGTACCATCTGCATGAGAAGGTCTAAATACTTGCTCCAAATTATCATAATCTCCTGGTCTTTGATCTTTATTTCTTACCAACATCGCTATTGGAGTTCCAAGCGTTAACCCTTCCTTTATCCCACTTAATATTTCAATTTTATCTTCTTCATTTCTTGGTGTTGTAATGTCACTTTGGCCAGGTCTGCGCCTATCTAATTCATTTTGTATCAGATTTATATCTACTTTTAACTTAGGGGGACATCCATCAAGGATAACTCCTACTGCACCACCATGTGATTCTCCAAAAGTACTAACACGAAAAATTTTCCCAAAACTACTACTCATAAAAATATCAAATGTTTTATCTATATATAAACATTATATAAAACCAATTGAAAATTAAACAAAAAAAAGCCCCCAAAAAGGGGGCCTGTAAATTTAAGAACTTTAAGCTTAACCGATAGCTGGAGCTGAAAGAGCTACAGTTGTAGACTCAGCTGCTGCTAGATCAAGTGGGAAGTTGTGAGCGTTACGCTCGTGCATTACTTCCATACCTAGGTTTGCTCTGTTAAGAACGTCACCCCATGTAGGAACAATCTTACCGTTTGCATCAACAACTGACTGGTTGAAGTTGAAACCGTTAAGGTTGAATGCCATTGTGCAGATACCCATTGAAGTTAACCATACACAAACAACTGGGAATACAGCTAGGAAGAAGTGAAGACTTCTGCTGTTGTTGAAACTTGCATATTGGAAGATCAAACGACCGAAGTAGCCATGAGCTGCAACGATGTTATATGTTTCTTCTTCTTGTCCGAACTTGTAACCATAGTTCTGAGATTCTGTCTCAGTTGTTTCTCTGATTAGAGATGAAGTAACAAGTGAACCATGCATAGCTGAGAATAAAGATCCTCCGAACATACCAGCAACACCAGCCATGTGGAATGGGTGCATAAGAATGTTGTGCTCTGCCTGGAAAACAAACATGAAGTTAAATGTTCCAGAGATACCTAGAGGCATTCCGTCAGAGAATGAACCTTGACCGAATGGGTATACAAGGAATACTGCGAAAGCTGCTGAAACTGGTGCAGAGTATGCAACACAGATCCATGGACGCATACCTAAACGGTATGAAAGCTCCCACTGTCTTCCCATGTATGCTGAGATACCAATTAGGAAGTGGAAAATTACAAGCTGGTAAGGACCACCGTTGTATAACCACTCATCTACAGTAGCTGCTTCCCAAATTGGGTAGAAGTGTAGACCAATAGCGTTAGATGAAGGAACAACTGCACCTGAGATGATGTTGTTTCCATATAAGAATGAACCAGCAACTGGCTCTCTAATTCCGTCGATGTCTACTGGTGGTGCTGCGATGAATGCAACGATGAAGCAAGCCGCTGCTGTAAGAAGGCATGGAATCATTAAGACGCCGAACCAACCAACATAAATTCTGTTGTTAGTTGATGTTACCCACTCACAAAACTGTGGCCAACCTTTAAGCAGCGAAGAACGCTGCTGCTGAATAGTTGTCATGAGTTCGTAAAGTATGTCTCTAAAGTGAGACGTGTAAATAAAAACGGAAAATTATTTCCGCTTCGAAGATTTTAGACCAAAATCGTTAAAAATGTGTAATTTTTTTTCTTTAAGTAAATTTATTTTTTGCAATATCGAAGAAAAGAACCTCCATGTCTTAATATTTTCTTTGTTATTGAGGATTTAACTTGGTAATAATCGAATGGCTTTTTAACGGAAAAAGATCGAAAGAGGTAGTTTCCTTAAGAGAGGCTAAGCATAGAAGACTGCAATTAGAGGCTTTTGGAGCTATTATTTATTGGAGCGAAAGAATTTAAATTTAATAAGACTCAGGAGTTATCAAAAAAAAAAAAAGTATTGAATATTAAGTAAACTTATCTATTAAATAAAAAATCCTTATTAGATTTCAGCAATTTAATGTTCTGGTTTCTTAATTTAAAGGCTTTCAAACTCTTGAACCCATTGTTTTTTGGAACAAATCACTTCTTTTTTTGTGTAGCTCATGGCAATTTTTTTTTCCTTATAAGCCACTTCGCCTATAAAAACAGGCCAAATCAATTGGTCTCCATCATATTTATGAATTATCCCTTGGCTATCAAGAAATAATGGATCTCCTTTTTTAATCATTTTCCAATCTTGGTTTATTCTCTCAGGATGAATTAGTCCATCAATATCTCCTTTTTTATCTCTTGGATAATCTATACTCCCTTTATGAACGTGAACAACTAATTCCTTAGGTAGTTCTATAAGGTTGTTTTTTAATTTATCTATCTCTTCTCTTAGGGAGCTAATTATTATCAAGAATCTATTTATGATTTTTGGATCATAAAAATTTTGTGCTACAGCTCCTATTTCAATAACTAGACCACATGGCCAAGCTTCTACAAGAAAGCCTGTTTGCGCTTTATCTTTTTCATGTAAATAAATAGGCAATCCAAATTTGTTCTGCAGTAATGCAGCCAAACAAAAATCTTTGTATCTCCTCCCATACATGACAATACTTGTACCCATATTTGCAGTAGTAGTATGCAAATCGATGGCAATTTGACAGGGCTTAGATCCATCGCTTCCAAATTGGTCAACTAAAAAATTAGCCCTATTAATTTCATAAACATTATTCTTGTCTCGATCATGATTTTTAATTTCTTTAAAAGATCTATTTAAATCATCATCTATATATCTGCAACCTTTTTCATAGGCAACAGGATTGCCTATTATGTATTCATACTCAATACCATGATTTAAACTATTTTCCTCTATATTAAATCGTTTAATAGCCCAAATAGGATTAATTTCATTCCCATGAGTGCCTGAAACGATAAGTATTCTTTGAACAGTCATTTTTTCTTTAAAAATAAAATTTCATGCAAAATAAATACTTAATTAAGGCCTCCAAAAAATTCTGGTTTTGGTTTTGGACCCAATTAATGAATGGCTTCGCACCATCAGATTTATATGGTAATTATAAAAGGCCCAAAGGTATAACAATTGATAGTGAATACGATATTAATAATGAAAATGGACAAATTTATTTGTTTGTAGGAAATTCTTGTCCATGGTGTCAAAGAACTTTACTCGTCCACGAAATAAAACATTTATTTAAAAAAGTTAAAGTTATTTTTTTAAAAGCAGATATTGAGCATGGCGAATGGATTTTCAGTACTGAGATTAAGGGATGTATGAGACTTGCTGACCTCTACAAAAAAGCTAATAAAAAGATAATTTTTAGAGCGACATTACCTCTTTTAGTTAGTTTTGAAAAAGATGAAGTAAATATTTTGTCTAATGAAAGTTCCCAGATAATAAGGCTACTTAATTTAATAAAAAGTGAATCGAAATATCAGACATTAAATATTAAAGACTGTAATCAAAAATTTTTAGATTTAATTGATAAGAGCATTAATGATGGCGTATATAGATGTGGTTTCGCCAGAAACCAGTCAGCTTACAACAAAGCAAGTAAGAATCTTTTTGCAGCCATAAATGAAATTGAAAATTTACTACAGAAAAATAAAGGAGACTGGATATTTGGAGAAGAGTTAACCTACGCAGATATTTACCTTTTTCCAACGCTTATAAGATGGGAATTGATATACAGCAAACTTTTCAAATGTACTGAACAAGAACTATCGAGTTTTGAAAAGATTATTGAATGGAGATTAAAATTCTTTAAATTATCTAATGTAAAAAGGACATGCTTCGACAATGAATGGAAAAAAGATTACTATAAAGCTTTATTCCCTTTAAACCCAAATCAACTAATCCCAGTTTTACCGTCGCTAGAGGAAATAATGAGATTAGAGCCCAAAAATATATAAAAATCAATTTCCCAAAAAAAAATGATGTTGTAATGAACACTTATTTAGTTCATAGATAATGCAATTTCATTAGAAATTAACTATGTTAAGTATGTCTACTAAAGTACGAAAAGCTTAAAATGAAATCCATTGACGAACACATCCAAAAAGATCAATCGGAAATCGAATCTGCAAAAGCAGAGGGCAATCTTCCAAAGGTCAGACATTTAACTGAAGAGCTAAAAGAACTCGAAGAATATAAGGATCATCATCCAGAAGATAAACATGACCCTAATGCTTTGGAGTTATTCTGCGATGCCAACCCAGATGAACCAGAATGTCTTGTTTATGATGATTAAATTTTCTTAATTATTAGATAATGCATAAAAAAAGGGCTTCAAAAGCCCTTTTTTTTATTTCTTGAATTCTTTTAGTAATCCATATTAAAATCTGATGGGCTACCTGTCAGAGAACATACCACCGACTCTTCATTTTTCATTTCCTTAACTTCTACAATCGGTCTTCCCATTTTCTTAAGAACCTCAATATCTTGAATGGTTTGACATCTAGCTATTATTTTTCCTTGTTTATCAAAACAACTGTAGAAATTCATTTTATTTTTAAAGAATT
This sequence comes from Prochlorococcus sp. AG-355-M18, assembly GCA_003280725.1. Lineage (GTDB taxonomy): Bacteria > Cyanobacteriota > Cyanobacteriia > PCC-6307 > Cyanobiaceae > Prochlorococcus_A. The sequence goes on from QCED01000014.1 coordinate 20,163, forward strand.
ATCTTATTTATGGCTAATTTTTATTATTAAATCAAGTGTATTTATTTACAAAAAAATTTTTAATTTAAGTTAGATCCTTTTCCAAACTTCAGAAAGCAGTGAGAATAAACCTTTTTTTAAAGATGAAGAAATAACTAAAACTTTCTTTTTAGATAAATCTTCTAACTTTTTTGTAATTATTTGCAAATAATCATCATCTACCAGCTCCATTTTATTTAACACTATTATCCTCTCTTTATCTAAAAGACCTTTCCCATATTTTTTTAATTCCTGCTCAATTATCTCAAAATCATGTAAAGGGTTTTCTGCAATTGCATCAATTAAGTGAACAAGTATCTTAGTTCTTTGGATATGCCTTAAAAAATCATGGCCTAAACCTACTCCATCAGCTGCCCCTGATATTAATCCAGGAATATCCGCAAAAAGGCAACCATTCCCGTCCATTTTTCTTACTACACCTAAGTTAGGTATTAGAGTTGTGAAAGGATAATTCGCGATTTTTGGACGGGCAGATGACACAACAGAAATCAAGGTACTTTTCCCAGCATTTGGAAGACCTATAATCCCAACCTCTGCAAGAAGTTTTAGTTCTAATTGAACCTCCCATATCTCACCATCTTTTCCTTCAGTGAATGATTCTGGGGCTCTATTTTGATTACTTAAATAGTAAGCATTACCATGTCCACCTCTTCCTCCAATGGCAATAGTTAAACTCTGTTTATCTTTAGTTAAGTCTCCTAAAATAATGCCGGTTTTAATATCCCTTATTTCTGTACCGCAGGGAACTTTAAGGATTGTATCCTGACCTGAAGCACCTGATCTCTTATTAGGACCTCCTTTGCATCCATCTTCAGCAATTATTTCACGTTTGAATTTAAAATCTAATAGCGTTTGTAGATTATTATCAGCCATCAAAATAACTGAACCCCCTCTTCCACCATTTCCCCCCGAAGGTCCTCCAGCAGGAACAAATTTTTCTCTTCTAAATGAAACTATTCCATTTCCACCTTTTCCAGCTTTAAGAATAATATTGGCTTGATCAATAAATTGCACTTAATACGCTTATTAAATTGTTTTCTAGGTATTTTTTATTTTATTTTATCCACGCAATACTGCAACCAGGGCCACCCTCGTTGTTGGCTGCATCTTCAATCTTATCAACATAATTTAAACCTGATAACCAATTTCTTAGTCCTTTTTTTAATTTTCCTGTGCCAATTCCATGAACAATCCATAGCGGTCCATGAAATTTTCTAATTTTCTCCTCAATAATTATTTCGGCTTCATGAACTCTTAACCCTCTTACGTCAATTGTATTTTTACTCGTTCTAATTTTAGAAAAAGAAAAATCTTCTCTTGTAGACTTGATCTCAATTTTTGAACTTTTGAAATTAGGCTTTTCTCCATTAATACCTTCAAATTCATTTACAGATAATGTGCTTCTAAATGAACCACATTTAATTTCATAAAAACCACCTTTTTTATCTAAACCTACAATTTGTCCCGTACTATTTAGACTTTTAATCTTTACAAAATCACCTACCTGAGGATTCCATGATATTGACTTTTCAGATTTTTTTTGGGTTAAATGTTCCGTCTCAATTTCCTTTAATCTTTTTCCAATAATTCTCGTATCCTCTCCATTAACATTTTTATCTCTTAATTTTTTAATCAAATCTATCACCTCTTTTTTAGCGGATACAATATGTTTTGATAATTTAGACCTTTCAATTTCCTGGATTTTTTCAGCATTTAATTTTTGATATTCATAATTTCTCTTCAGTTCATCATGTAATATTTCAGTCCTTGCAATCAATTCTGCAGCAGCTTCTGCAGAATTTTGTTGTTTAATCTTCTCTTCCTCAAGTCCTTTAATAATACTGTTAATATTGTCAACTTCTTTTGGCTTTAGATAATTTGCAGCTTCATTGAGTATGCTTTCATCAAGACCAATTCTCTTTGAAATTGACAAAGCATTACTTCTCCCAGGAATACCCCAGTTGAGTATATATTTTGGCTTCAAAGAATCCTCATCAAAGGCAACTGATACGTTTTCAAACCTTGAATCGTTATATTTTAAAGCCTTAATATCCCCATAATGTGTAGTTGCAAAAGTGATATCAGATTTATTTGCAAATTCCTTTAATAAAGCCATCGCTAGAGCACTCCCTTCAAGAGGATCTGTGCCAGATCCAATCTCATCTAGCAAAACAACTGATAATCCTTTCTTATGATCAAGTAAATCTAATATCTCTTTTATGCGGGATATATGCCCACTGAAGGTAGATAAATTTTCTTCTAATGATTGATTATCTCCTATATCCACATATATATTTGGACAAAAAGGGATAATAGGATTATTAGTTGAAGGTATCAATAATCCTGCTCTAGCCATAAGTAAAGACAAGCCCAAGCCTTTTAAAGCTGCTGTTTTCCCTCCAGTATTTGGACCTGTAATAGCTACAACCTTAATATTTCTATTTATATGAAAATCGACAGCTACTGGTGGAGAGGCTCCTTTTTTCTTATGTTCCCAAATCAATAACGGATGAGTAAAGCCAATTAAAGAAATAATAGGACTTTTTTCAAACGTAGGAGTTTTGCCTCCAATCCATTTCGAATATCTTGAACGAGTTAGGGCATTTTCTAATCTCAATAAAATGGATGCCATTTCAATAAGATTTTCTGAATTATCACTAACAACCAGAGACCATTTTTTAAGTAATCTAAATTCTTCTGCTGTGATCCTAGCCTCTAAAGAGGCAATCTTATTACCTTTATTTACTACACTATCAGGCTCAAAATATACTGTATTTCCTGAAGATGAAGAGTCATGAATTATGCCTTTAAATTTATCTACATAATTGACTTTCACTGCTAAAACGGGCCTTCCATATCGATCTCCAATAGTAGTATCCTGCAAATAAGCTAAGTTCTTTTGAATAAATTTATCAACTAATATTCTTCTTTCAAGTTTCTTAGATAAAAATTCTTTTCTAAGAATAGATAGTTCATTACTAGCATTGTCTGAAATCCTTCCATTTGATTCAATGCCTTTTTTAAAAATCGTTTCGATATTCTGATGGTCAATTAAATTTTTTGTAAATGATGAAATATAAGGCCTTTGTTCAAAATCTAATAAGATTTTTTTTAAATTTCTTGCTGCAGCAATTGTTTTTGCTATTTCTAACAATTCAGAAGATGAAATTACACCTCCCTTAGAACAAATTTCAATATTTCTACTAATATCAAAAACACCAGAAAAACTAATTGATTTATCTAAATTATTTTCTAGCTGAGTTATTTCAACAGTTTCATTCAAAAGTCTTTTAGATGATTCGTATTCTGAAGGGATATCAAAACTTAAAATTGCTCTTTTACCCATTTCCGTTAGGGCGAATGAAGATAAATGCGTTTTTAATGAGTCCCACTCTAAAAGGCTTATAGATTCTTCTTCTAAGGTGTTATTTGAAGATGATTTTTTTGAATAACTTTTCTCTTGCATACAAAAAAAAAGAATCAAACATTCGATTGAATCCCTTCAGGAGGAACATAAAGCATCTCTAGCCAGTTTCCTTCAGTATCCTTCATATAAAAAGATGCTGTTCCATCTCTATGTTCATGTAAAGGGCCAACTTTTACACCAGAATTTTTTAAATCATTTTGAATATTTTCCACTTCTTTTTTATTTTCAAAATGAAAAGCAAAGTGAGGTCCCGCAGCTTTGTAGCTAGGGCCTAATAACGCAAGTCCATCTTTCCCTTTACCAGCTTCTAAATAAGACCAATCTTTATCGTCCCAAACTAAATTCATACCCAGCTTAATATAAAAAGATTTTGCCCTTTCGAGATTTTCTACTCTAAGTGCAATGTGACCAATCCTATTTACTCCTTGTGAAAGCTTCAAAACAAAGTAGTTAATTTATTTCTTTTCTAAGAATAAACCAAATTTTTACTAATAATGAGTTTTTAAGTATCCTGCAACCATTGAGATGCATCACAAGCATGATAAGTGAGTATTAACTTTGCTCCTGCTCTTTTAAAACTAAGCAATGTTTCTAATACAATATCTTTTTCGTTAATCCAGTTCTTCATAGCAGCAGACTTTACCATGGAATACTCCCCACTAACGTTGTATGCAGCTATAGGTTTATTTGAAAAAGTGCTTAATCTATAAACAATATCTAAGTATGAAATTCCTGGTTTTACCATCAAAATATCAGCTCCTTCATACTGATCCAATGCAGATTCAATCAAAGCCTCTTTTGAATTAGCAGGGTCCATTTGATATGTAGACTTATTGTCTGGAATTATTTTCTTACTATTTTCTCTAGGAGCCGAATCTAAAGCAGTTCTAAATGGTCCATAATAAGCAGATGAATATTTTGCTGTATAACTAATAATACCTACATCACTAAATCCTTGACTATCGAGAGCAGCTCTGATTGCTCCAACTCTCCCATCCATCATGTCACTAGGACCAATAAAATCTGCTCCAGCTCTTGCTTGTGTTAAAGCTTGTTTTTTTAAAATTTCGATTGTTTCGTCGTTCAATATTTTTCCAGTTTCATCAACTAATCCATCATGACCATCACAAGAGTATGGATCCAAGGCAACATCTGTCATTATTGCCATTTCTGGAATCTCTTTTTTTAATATTCGAATAGCCTTAGGAATTAAACCGTCTTCATTAAAACATTCTGCTCCATCTTCAGTCTTTAAACTATCGTTAACTTTTGGGAATAGAACTACACACCTTATTCCCAATTGCCATGCCCTAGTAACCTCCTTTATTAAGCCATTAATATCCCATCTATAAGTTCCGGGCATTGCTGAAATTTCCTCTTTAAAGTCTTTTTCATGAATAAATAATGGATATATAAAGTCAGATGCCATTAGATGGTTTTCTCTAACCATTTCTCTAATTGCTTCAGTTCTTCTTAATCTTCTAGGACGAATAATCGAATTCATTTGAATATTATTTAAATTGAAAAATATTTATCTAATACATTAGTCGCTCGCCTCGCACATAAATCAATCAGAGACTACTTTTGTTCAGGAAAATTAACTAAAATTTATTTAGTGAGAGCAAAAAAAGTTACAAAAATATTTTGCACAATCTTCATTTTTCACAAATTTACGTCATTAAGAGATAATATCTTTTAGTTAAGTATTTATTTTAAGGAGAGCATCTTTGAAAATAATTAATGGATTTCATCTGAAAAATGTAAGAGGAGATATTCTTGGAGGCATCACAGCCGCAGTAGTGGCTTTACCTCTTGCTCTTGCTTTTGGTAATGCTGCGTTAGGGCCTGGCGGTGCAATTTATGGACTATACGGAGCAGTAGTAGTTGGTTTTTTAGCAGCATTATTCGGCGGAACACCTGCTCAAGTTAGTGGGCCTACCGGTCCAATGAGCGTGACGGTTGCAGGAGTAGTGGCAAGTTTAGCTGCTGCTGGGGTTCCAAAAGATCTGTCTGCTGGACAAATTCTTCCATTAGTAATGGCAGCAGTAGTTATTGGAGGCTTATTACAAATATTATTTGGAATTTTAAAACTAGGGAAATATATTACTCTCGTACCATATTCTGTAGTGTCAGGATTTATGTCTGGTATTGGTTTCATAATCATTGCACTTCAAATTGGGCCATTACTTGGAATTACCACTCAGGGAAAGGTAATAGATTCTTTAACAACTGTTTTTTCTAATTTCCAACCCAACCCTGAAGCTATTGGTATATCTGTAATGACATTAGGGATAGTATTTCTTACACCTAGAAAAATTAGTCAATGGGTACCTGCTCCTCTTTTAGCATTATTGATAGTAACTCCAATATCAATATTTATGTTTGGGGAAGGCGAATTAGTTAGAATTGGTGATATTCCAAGAGGGGTACCTTCCTTAAATATTCCGAGTTTTAATCAATATCTTCCAATTATTTTCCAAGCAGGCTTGGTACTGGCTGTGCTTGGAGCAATTGATTCTTTACTTACATCTTTAGTTGCAGACAATATTTCTCAAACTAAGCATAATTCTGACAGAGAGCTAATTGGACAAGGAATAGGTAATGCAGTAGCTGGTCTTTTCACCGGATTACCTGGTGCAGGAGCAACAATGAGAACCGTTATAAACGTCAAATCTGGAGGTTCAACTCCTATTTCTGGAATGGTTCACTCAGTTGTTTTATTAATAGTATTAGTAGGGGCAGGACCATTAGCAGAGCAAATTCCTAACGCTTTACTTGCAGGTATTCTTATAAAAGTTGGTCTAGATATTATTGATTGGGGGTTCTTGAGAAGAGCTCACAAATTATCTCTTAAAACATCTGCGGTAATGTACGGCGTACTTCTAATGACTGTTTTTTGGGATCTAATCTGGGCAGTATTAGTTGGTGTTTTCATAGCAAATATGCTTACTATTGATTCAATAACCGAGACTCAACTAGAAGGTATGGATGAGGATAATCCTTTATCAAAAGATGATCAAGCTAAAAATGCATTACCTGCTGATGAAAAAGCTCTACTAGATAGATGTGCAGGAGAAGTAATGTTATTTAGACTCAAAGGACCACTTAGTTTTGGAGCGGCTAAAGGTATATCTGAGAGAATGATGCTAGTAAGAAACTACAAGGTTTTAATATTAGATATTACTGATGTACCAAGACTTGGAGTGACGGCGACTCTCGCGATAGAGGATATGATGCAAGAAGCAAAGAATAATTCCAGAAAAGCATTTGTTGCTGGGGCAAATGAAAAAGTAAAAGATAGATTAGCTAAGTTTGGAGTTGAAGGAATCATTGAGACAAGAAAAGAAGCTTTAGAAACCGCCCTAAATGAAATAGCCTAATAATTTATGGAAATAAATCCAATTCTGCAAAATGTATTAGCCCCGCCAGTTCTTTTCTTTTTAATTGGAGCAATATCAGTACTATTTAAATCTGATTTAGAAATACCAGCTCCATTGCCTAAACTCTTCTCCTTATATTTGCTCTTAGCCATTGGGTTTAAAGGAGGTATAGAGATACAGAAAAGTGGGTTTACAGATCAAGTATTGCCGACTTTAAGCGCTGCAATACTAATGTCACTATTAATACCTCTGATTGGATTTTTAATTTTAAGATTTAAGTTTGATGTCTTTAATTCCGCTGCAATAGCTGCAGCATACGGTTCAATTAGTGCTGTTACATTTATTTCCGCAGAAAGTTTTTTGGAAAGTCAAAAAATAGCTTTTGATGGGTTTATGGTTGGAGCCTTAGCTTTAATGGAATCTCCTGCAATAATTGTTGGATTATTACTTGTGAAATTTGCAGCTCCTAAAAATAGGCCAAAATCAAGAAAAATGCATCTAAGCGCAATATTACACGAATCACTTTTGAATGGATCAGTTTATTTATTGCTCTCAAGCTTAATTGTAGGATTTCTTACTGCTTCCAGTAATCCCTCAGGGATTGCAAAAATGGAGCCTTTTACTGGACAATTATTCTATGGAGCAGAATGCTTCTTCTTGTTAGATATGGGAATAGTCGCTGCTCAAAGATTACCAAGACTGAAGAATGCGGGTTCGTTCTTGATTGGCTTTGCCATTTTTATGCCTTTATTTAACGCATTTATTGGTGTTTTCGTTGCAAGATTTTTATCATTAGGACCTGGCAACGCACTTTTATTTGTGGTTTTATGTGCTAGCGCCTCTTATTTAGCAGTTCCTGCAGCGATGAGGATGACGGTTCCAGAAGCTAAATCTAGTTATTATATTTCAACTACACTAGGTCTAACTTTCCCTTTCAATATAGTTCTTGGCATTCCCATATATATGAGCTTAGTAAATACCATTATCCGATTGTCCCCTCTATAAAAATGAAAAGATTAGACTTGATATTTAGTGAAAGAGAACTAGATGCAATCATTAAAACATTAGAAAAGGCTAATGTTCCTGGATATACAGTTATGAAACACGCCACAGGCAGAGGGCCTGAAAGAGTTGTTACTGAAGATATGGAATTTACAGGATTAGGAGCAAATGCTCATGTAATTGTTTTTTGTGAGCAAGAATTAATAGATAAAATGAGAGATAACATCAGGGACGATTTAAGCTATTACGGGGGAGTTGCTTATATTTCTGAGGCAACACCCCTTTAAATTAAAGAAGCATTCTTTATTTTTAAGAATGAATCCAATCTACTCTTATATTTTTTCGACTATTTAAGTATCTATCAATTGACATTGCAGCAATACATCCATCAGAAGCTGCAACTACGGCTTGCTTAAATGGTGTATTTCTTATATCTCCAATAGCCCATACTCCATCTGAGTTTGTAGACATAAAGTCATCAACAATAACCCCTCCGTCTTCTTTTAAAGCAATTTGGTCCCCCAAAAAATCAGTAATCGGCTTTGAACCACTCATATAGACAAACACTCCATCTAAATTTAAATTGATAGGATTTTCTTCTTGTTTATTTTTTACAACAACTCCATTCACACCCATATCATCGCCCAATATTTCCAATAATCTTGTTCTACTCCAATGTTTTATATTTGAATTATCCATCAATTCCATAGCTTCTTCATTATCTGATTTAGGATCACTTGATGTAATCCAATGCACAGTTGATGCAAATTTAGTTAGAACAGTTGCCTCTTCAATTGCCTCCTTGTTCACTCCAACAACGGCAACTTCCCTATTCTTATAAAAAGCCCCATCACACGTGGCACAATAACTTACTCCTTTGCCAAGAAAATCGGCTTCGCCCTTAAATGATGCAGGCCTACCCATAGCTCCACTTGCAAGTACAAGTGCTTTAGCTTTGAAAGTGCCTTCAGGGGTATAAACCATTTTCCATTCTCCACTAGCGTCTATTCCAAAAACTTGTGCTCTTCTATAATCTGTACCATATTGCACAGCTTGTTCTCTCATTAGAGTAAGTAATTTCTCTCCACTTATATCAACCGGTACACCTGGATAATTAGCTATTTGATGAGTTATTGCTAAAGCTCCAACAGATGGATTTTTATCTAAAATTACTGTCTTTAAGTTTGAACGAGACGTATAAAGTGCGCAAGTACATCCTGCTGGGCCCCCTCCGATAATAACTACATCTGACTCAATGATTTCCAATTTAATAAAACTCCTTTTTTGTAGTTAACTAGATGAGTTTTTGGTTAGAAGATATCTTTAATGTAAATACCTAACCTTTATATAGATATAAGTTAAAAGAAAAAAAAGAAAAAAGCATAATATAGAAACAAACTTACATAGGAAAAATATAAAAAATTACTGATCAAAATGATCAGTTACGTGAAATGTTATGTATTGATCTATTATTAGGTCATATCGAATAATAAATTGCCATAGAAACATTATATTTTTCATGACCAACTCTGATTACCTTTTAAAAGCTGCTATCAAGAAAGTAACCGAAAAATTAAACGAGATATTGGTGGAAAAAATTGAAGAAGCAACAAATATTGCTCAAGATGCTCCAGAAATTCTCAAAAAAGAATTTGATAGTTTGAAAGAATCCATAATCGCAGAAGCCTCAAGAATGGAGGAAGCCGAAAATATTCAAGAAAATGAGTCCACAAATACTCATCAAGATTCCAAAATAAAAAAAGCTTTAAATGAAATTGAAGATATCAATAAGCAAATTGATCTCATTAATAAAAACATAAATAATCAAAATAAATGAGTTATCACATTCTTCATTATCATTTAAAAAAATTAAAGAGAGCCTTTCTTATTTGGATAACTCTGATTTCGCTTTTATTCAATTTGTGGATAGATAATATTAGATTTACAATTTTCCAAACTAAGAGCAATAAAAAAAGTAGTGTCCAAATTAAAAGAGCAAGGTGGTTTACTAATCAATTAATAAAGCTTGGTTCAGCATTTATTAAAATTGGGCAATTATTATCAGCGAGACCTGATTTAATACCTAATACCTGGATACAGGAATTGTCTAAATTACAGGATCAAGTTCCTAATTTTTCATTTGCGAAAGTTCAAGAAACTATAAGAGAAGAACTAGGATCTAAGTTTAATGAAATAGATCAAATAACATGTGATCCGGTTGGATCAGCATCACTAGCTCAAGTTCATAGGGCTACTTTAAAAGATGGTAAGAAAGTAGTATTTAAAGTTCAAAGACCCAATTTAAAAGAATTGTTTATTATCGATTTGGGCATAATGCAGCAAATAGCTGGATTGTTGCAGAAAAATAAGGATTGGAGTCGAGGTAGAAATTGGGTTGCGATTGCTAAAGAGTGTAGGAAAGTTCTAATGAAGGAGCTTGATTTTAATTGTGAAGCACAATATGCAGCAAGATTTAGACAGCAATTTCTTGATGATGCAAATGTTGAAGTTCCAGAAGTTATATGGGATATGAGCAGTGAAAAAGTACTTTGTTTAAGTTATCTTGAAGGAACAAAAATAAGCGATTTAGAAAAATTAAAATCACAAGAATTTGATTTACCTAAAATCGCAGAAATAGGTGCCATCAGCTATTTAAAACAATTAGTAAATTACGGTTTTTTTCATGCAGACCCTCATCCAGGGAATCTAGCGGTTTCTAATAAAAGTAAATTGATTTTTTATGATTTTGGAATGATGGGCAATATCTCAAATAATCTTCAAACAAGCTTGGGGGGTATGGTTAAGGCTGCTGCTTTAAGAGACGCCTCATCACTTGTTAGTCAATTACAACAAGCTGGTCTTATTTCAAAAGATATTGATGTAGGACCAGTCAGAAGATTAGTCAGATTAATGCTTAAAGAAGCCTTAACTCCCCCATTTAGTCCAAATATTATTGAAAAATTATCTGGAGATTTATATGAACTTGTTTATGAAACACCATTTCAATTGCCAGTAGATTTAATCTTTGTAATGAGGGCTTTATCAACTTTTGAGGGAGTTGGTAGAATGCTTGATCCAGGGTTTAACCTTGTATCAGTTACCAAGCCTTATTTAATAGAACTTATGACTTCAAATAATCAAACTCCTAACGATTTAATTAACCAATTTGGAAGGCAAGTAGGTGAACTAGGATCGAAAGCTGTTGGAATTCCCAAAAGAATAGATGAAAGTTTAGAAAGATTAGAGCAGGGCGATTTACAACTGCAAATAAGAATGGGAGAGTCTGATAGACAATTCAAAAAAATGTTTACTGCTCAAAAAACTTTAGGCCATTCAATTCTCATAGGAAGCTTATCAATTGCATCTGCTTTACTAGTAACCAATAAACAAAATAATTTTGCATTGTTGCCACTTTTTTTTGCACTACCAATAAGTATTGATTGGATAAAATGCCAATTAATTATGAGAAAAGGCTCACGTTTAGAAAAACTTAAGCGCTAAAAACTATATATTTTTGGGTCCTAAACCTAAAGCTCCAGCGAATCTTGCTTGATTTCCTAATTCTTCCTCAATTTTTAAAAGTCTATTGTATTTTGCAATTCTTTCACTTCTACTCAAAGAGCCGGTCTTGATCTGACCCGATCTTGTGGCGACGGATAAATCAGCAATTGTTGTATCTTCAGTTTCACCACTTCTATGACTAATAACACTTGTCAACCCGGACATTTTAGCTAACTCAATAGCTTCCAAGGTTTCAGTTAAGGTTCCAATTTGATTTACCTTTATTAGGATTGAATTGGCAGATTTTTCCATAATCCCTTTCCTTAACCTTTCTGTATTAGTAACGAATAAATCATCACCTACCAGCTGAACTTTATTTCCTAATTCTTTATTTAATTCTGACCAACCCTCCCAATCATCCTCTGCTAAACCGTCCTCTATCGAAACTATTGGATAATTAGAAACTAATCTTGAAAGATATGAAATCATTTCAGAACTATTTAAACTTTTGCCTTCATATTTATAAATACCATCAATATAAAATTCAGTACTAGCAGCATCTAAAGCCAAAGATACCTGCTCGCCAGGCTTAAACCCGGCTTTTTGAATTGCTTCTAGTAACAAGTCACCTGCTTCTTCGCTCGATGACAAATTAGGTGCAAATCCACCTTCATCTCCTACAGCAGTAGATAGACCTTTTTGATCTAGTAATGATTTTAATGAATGAAAAATTTCAGTACCCATTCTTAATGATTCACTGAAATTATTAACTCCATGTGGGACAAGCATAAATTCCTGAAAATCAAGACTATTTGGTGCATGAGCTCCACCATTTATTACATTCATCAATGGGACTGGAAGAAGATTGGATAATGGATCTCCAAGATACCTATATAGAGGAATATCTAAAGCATTTGATGATGCTCTGGCAGTGGCAAGACTTACTGCAAGGATTGAATTTGCTCCGAGGTTTGACTTATTAGGAGTCCCATCAATTTCAATCATTAATTTATCTACTGCAGTTTGATCTAAAGCTGACAAACCACATAAAGCTGGGGAGATTGTGTCATGAATTTTACTCACAGCATTCAAAACACCTTTTCCCATATATTTTGAACCACCATCTCTTAATTCATGTGCCTCATGAGCACCAGTGCTAGCTCCGCTGGGGACAATTGCTCTACCACTTGCACCACATTCCAAAAACACTTCTGCTTCTACAGTTGGATTACCTCTTGAATCAAGGACTTGCCTTGCTTCAATAGTATCAATAAGAAAATCAATAGTTTCTTTCACAATTTAATTATTACTATTTAAATCCTATAAATAGCTGAACTATTTGGCTAATATCTGAAATTATGTTAACCAAATATAATTTTTTATTTTCAAAACCACTTAGATATAAGTTAACGCTTTTATTAATTCCAAAGTCCCAGTACAACCATTCATAAAAATAATTTTCAAATTCATCTTACAATTTGAAAATTATTGGATGATTATTAATGAAGATCCTATTTAGAATAGGAATTAATAATCAACTATAGTTTTTATAGTTTATGAGAGAAACTCTTACATCAAGTCCTGAACTTTTTAGCGATATAAGTTGGAATCTGCTCCTGTTGGGAGAAGAAACAGCAAAAAAATGGGATCATAGCGAATTTAATATTGAACACATAATTCATACATTGTTCTCATCAAATGAATTCTTTGCTTTTATTGAAAAATTATCAATCGACCAAGATACAGTTTTAGATATAACTGAAGAATTTTTAGAAGAGACGCCTACCAATGAGTCGGATATTTTTACTATCGGAGAAGATTTAGAAATTTTATTAGATAATGCAAATCAGATTAAATTTCAATGGGGATCAAAATTAATAGAAATCCCTCATTTACTAATTGCTCTTGGAAGAGATGTAAGAATTGGTAATTATGTTTTTGAGGAAGGCAATCTTTCAATAGAAAAATTAGAGGAAGAATTAAAGTTTTTTCCTAATATTAATCAATCAAAAGATATTATTGATTACAAGAACGTAATTGAGATAAGTAATCAATCTAATTTTAAATCCAACGAAGAGACTTTGGTTAAAGAGGAAAAATCTGAAAAAGCTATTGTTCCATTGCCGAATAGTAAACTCCAACTTGAAACCAAAAAACAAGTTATGAAAGATGAAAAAGCTCTTTCGATTTATGGAAAAGATTTAACAGAATCAGCTAAAAAAGGTTTACTAGATCCTGTTATAGGTAGAGAAAATGAGATCAATAATTTAATGAGGGTACTCTGCAGAAGAAACAAAAATAATCCCATACTTATCGGCAATCCTGGAGTTGGTAAAACTTCAATTGCTAAATTACTTGCACAATTAATTGTAGACAAAAAAGTTCCTGATTCCTTAAAAGACTTTAAAATTATTTCACTTGACTTAGGAGCTCTAGTTTCTGGTACAAAATTCAGAGGACAACTAGAGGAAAGACTAAGTTTAATAATGCAGGAACTAAAAGATCCAAGCCAAGGAAGAATTTTATTTATTGATGAAATTCACTCGATATTGAGTTCTGAAAGATCTACTACCGACATTAGTAATATCTTAAAACCTTTACTAGCTGAAGGAGAGCTTAGATGTATTGGCACTACAACACCCGAGAGATTTCGTGAAACTATTGAAAAAGATCAGGCACTGAATAATTGCTTTCAAAAGATAGCTGTTAATGAACCTTCAGTAGAATTGAGCTCAAAAATACTTCAAGGTATCAAAAAGAAATATGAATTACATCATGGCATAAGAATTTCTAAAGAAGCTGTGAATTCCTCTGCAAAATTAGCCGACAGATACATAAGCGATAAATGCCTCCCTGATAAAGCCATAGATCTAATTGATGAAGCAGCTGCACAGTTAAAAATTGAGTCTAATAAAAAGCCTCAAATAATTCTCCAACAAGAAAAAAAAATTCATACTATCGATGAAAAACTGAACAATTTACAAGGTGAAAATATCGAAGCTCAAGAAAAACTATTGAATATGAAGAAACAATCAGAGGCAAAATTGAACGTTCTTTTCGACAATTGGAATAATTTGCGCGAAGACATGGAAGAATTATCTATTTTGATGAAAGAAGAAGATAAGCTAACAAAACAAATTAAAGATAAATCAAATCGCAAAATTGAAAATGATCTGGATTTTTTAGAGGAACTTGACGAAGAGTTAAGTGAAATAAAGAATGAAATACAGAAAATTGAAGAGAACTTTAATAAAATAAAGAAAAATAGAAATTTCCCTTTTAAATATCAAGTTGAACCTGATGATATTGCTGATGTTATTTCAAAAATAACAGGCATTCCAATTTCTAAAGTAGTCTCAAATGATCGTAAGAAATTAGTCAATCTAGAAAGAGAAATAAGTGAAAAAGTTATTGGACAAGAAAAAGCTGTAGAAACTGTTTCTGCTGCAATTAGAAGAGCTCGCGTTGGCATGAAAAGTCCAAAAAGACCTATTGGTTCTTTTTTATTTATGGGTCCTACAGGCGTTGGTAAAACAGAACTAGCAAAATCTCTTGCAACAGCTTTATTTGATGAAGAAGACGCACTTTTAAGATTAGACATGAGTGAATATATGGAGAAAAACGCCGTGGCAAGACTTTTAGGAGCTCCTCCAGGGTATGTTGGTTATGAAGAGGGAGGTCAATTAACTGAAGCCGTAAGACGCAAACCCTATTCAGTAATACTTCTTGATGAGATAGAAAAAGCACATACAGAGGTTTTTAATATTCTTCTACAAGTCCTAGATGAAGGAAGATTAACTGACTCTCAAGGAAGGACCGTAGACTTCAAAAATACTGTAATCATTATGACAAGTAACCTAGCTGGTAAATCTATATTAGAATATTCACAAAGGATTTCTAAACGTCAGGGAAAGTTAGAAAATGATCTACAAACTCTAGATAACTCCATTAATAAAACATTATCTTCAATTTTTAGACCAGAATTTTTAAATAGAATTGACGAAGTAGTAAAGTTTGATCCTTTATCGATTGATGAACTTCAAAAAATAATTATTTTACAAACAGAAGATTTAAAAAACCTCCTTCTTGAACAGAAAATAAATATCGCTATTGACAAAAAAGTTATCAATAAAATTGCAAACGATTCTTATGAACCTGAATATGGAGCTAGGCCACTAAGCAGGGAACTTAGAAGACAAATAGAAAATCCCTTAGCTGCAAAACTTTTAGAGGATAACTTTAAAAACAAAAAAAATATCGCAATTAAACTTAATCCCTCTAAAGAAGATGAGATTGTTTTCAAACCTAGCTGAGGAGTAAATCAATAAGCTAAAATAGAATTAAAGCGTAAAGCTTAATTTAAAAAAAATTTTGTGACAAGTCCTACTACTAATAAAGAACCCTTAAAAAAGGATTCTCCTGAAATTGAAGAGCCTAAAAAAAAGAAAAATTTTTTTAGATCTACCTATGATGAGCTTAAACTTGTCGTGTGGCCAAACAAACAACAACTTTTTAGCGAATCTGTAGCGGTTATAATTATGGTATCCTTTTCTGCGGCAGCTATAGCATCTGTCAGCAGATTCTATGGATGGGCAGCCTCGCAAATTTTTGGGTGAATTATCCCTAAACATCCATTCATAAAAATCTTAATTAAGCTTCAGGAAAAAATGAGTAATGAATTGACTACAAGCCCTGCTTATTCAAAAGCAAATACTAGCATCGCAAGATGGTATGCAGTTCAAGTAGCATCAAGCTGTGAAAAAAAAGTAAAAGCAACACTTGAGCAGAGATCAGTAACTTTAGGAGTTAATAATCGAATCATTGAAATTGAAATCCCTCAAACTCCCGGAATTAAATTAAAAAAAGATGGAAGTAGACAAACTACTGAAGAAAAAGTTTTTCCGGGTTATGTCCTCGTAAGAATGATTTTGGACGAAGATACAATGATGGCTGTAAAAAGCACTCCAAATGTAATTAACTTTGTTGGTGCTGATGATGGTAGAGGCAGCGGAAGATCGCGTGGTCACATCAAACCTCGACCATTATCCAGACAAGAAGTTAATAGAATATTTAAGCGCGCATCAGAGAAAAAAGCTGTAATCAAATTAGATATTGAAGAAAAAGATAGGATCATAGTAACCAGTGGTCCATTCAAGGATTTCCAGGGAGAAGTTATAGAAGTTTCCGGGGAAAGAAATAAATTAAAAGCATTACTTTCAATATTTGGGCGCGAGACTCCTGTAGAATTAGAATTCTCGCAAATCAATAAACAAAATTAATTTCTAATTATTCTTGTTTATCGAGTAAAATTATGATTTTCTACTTCAGCTTAAATTCTTTTATCTAATGGCAAAAAAAATTGTTGCAGTTATTAAGCTTGCTCTACAAGCAGGCAAAGCAAATCCTGCCCCTCCTGTAGGGCCAGCTTTAGGACAACATGGTGTCAATATCATGGCATTTTGTAAAGAATACAACGCAAGGACTCAAGATAAAGCAGGTTTTGTAATTCCAGTTGAGATTTCTGTTTTTGAAGATAGAAGCTTTACTTTTGTCACAAAAACACCTCCTGCTTCAGTCTTAATAACGAAAGCAGCTGGTATAGAGAAAGGATCAGGTGAATCTGCCAAAGGCTCTGTTGGGAATATAACTAAAGCTCAATTAGAAGAAATAGCCAAAACTAAGCTTCCTGATCTAAACTGTTCAAGTGTTGAATCAGCAATGAAAGTAATAGAGGGTACTGCTCGTAATATGGGCGTCTCTGTTACTGAATGATTTCAAGACAAAATTGCTCACTATTTAGGGGAGGTTAGTAAACAACCGTTTGCACCCAAAATTACTATGAAAAAACTATCGAAAAGAATGGCGACTCTATCAACAAAGATAGAAGATCGCATTTACCCCCCACTTGAAGCTCTCAGTATTATCAAGGAAAATGCTAATGCGAAATTTGATGAAACTATTGAAGCGCATATACGTTTAGGTATTGATCCGAAATATACTGATCAACAATTAAGGACCACGGTAGCATTACCGCATGGTACAGGCCAAAGCATCAAAATTGCAGTCATCACAAGCGGTGAGAATGTATCGAAAGCTAAGGCTGCTGGTGCAGATTTATTTGGCGAAGAAGATCTTGTTGAAAGCATAAATAAAGGAAATATGGAGTTTGATCTACTTATTGCAACTCCAGATATGATGCCAAAGGTTGCAAAATTAGGACGAGTTTTAGGACCTAGAGGTTTAATGCCTAATCCTAAAGCTGGGACAGTAACGAATGATATTGCTAATGCAATAAAAGAATTCAAAGCTGGTAAGCTCGAATTTAGAGCAGATAAAGCTGGTATCGTTCATGTACGCTTTGGAAAAGCAAGTTTCACAAAAGAGGCTCTATTTGACAACTTAAAAACCTTACAAGAATCAATTGATAAAAATAAACCAAGCGGAGCTAAAGGAAAGTATTGGAAAACTTTTTATGTGACTTCAACTATGGGGCCTTCAGTTCAAGTTGACATAAATGCCGTACAAGATTTCCAACCTGAAGGTTAACGCTTTGTAGTATAATTTAAAGTGCAATAATACGGCCAAAGAAAGTAGGTAAATTTAGTCATTCTAAATTTTTAATTCCTACCGAGGACTCGTCTTAATTATTTCTTTTTGGATCTAATAAAAGCGGCCTCTCTAAAGGACTTTGCCGCATTTCCTGCTCTCCCTAAATTACGATCCAAAAAAACAACAATGGGCCGAACACTAGAGAATAAGCAACAAATCGTTACTGAGATTAAATCTCTTTTAAACGACTCGGAAATGGCTGTAGTTCTTGACTATAAAGGTTTAACTATCAAAGAGATGTCAGATTTGCGATCTAGATTGCAAACAACTAATGGCATTTGCAAAGTTACTAAAAATTCATTAATGCGTAAAGCGATTGATGGAGATAGTAATTGGAACGATCTTGAATCTTTACTGACCGGAACAAATGCTTTTGTCTTAATCAAAGAAGATGTTGGAGGTGCTGTTAAAGCGATCCAATCTTTTCAAAAAGACACCAAAAAATCCGAAACCAAAGGAGCTTTATTTGAAGGCAGACTTCTTAGCGATTCTGAAATAAAAGAAATTGCAAGTCTTCCATCTAAAGAAGTATTGATGGCAAAAATTGCTGGCGCTCTAAATGGCGTTGCAACAAAAATTGCTATCTCTATCAATGAAGTGCCTTCTGGACTTGCTAGATCACTTAAACAACATTCTGAAAAATCAGAATCCTAAATTTTCACCCTAATTAACTTTTGAAAAATGTCCGCAAAAACTGAAGAAATCCTTGAATCATTAAAATCTCTATCACTTCTAGAAGCATCTGAGCTTGTAAAGCAAATTGAAGAGGCTTTTGGTGTATCTGCTGCAGCTTCTGCAGGTGTAGTAATGGCAGCTCCAGGAGCAGCTGGCGGTGACTCTGATGGTGGCGCTGCTGAAGAAAAAACTGAATTTGATGTAGTTCTTGAAAGTTTTGATGCAGCTGCAAAAATCAAAGTCCTTAAGGTTGTAAGAAATGCAACTGGCCTTGGTCTCGGTGATGCAAAAGCACTTGTTGAATCAGCACCAAAAACAGTAAAAGAAGGAATTGCTAAAGCAGATGCTGAATCTTTAAAGAAAGAGATTGAAGAAGCTGGCGGTAAAGTTACACTTAAGTAAGAGTACTTTTTTTCAAGCCGATAACCTCAATATCGGCTTCAAAAATTATGAATAGTGATAGTATTGCGATTGAAGCCGCAACAGATGGAGCTTGCAGTGGTAATCCAGGCCCAGGAGGATGGGGCGGTTTAATAATTTTTGACGATAACAGCGAATTAGAAATAGGTGGTTCCGAGCAAAATACTACTAATAATAGAATGGAACTCACTGCGGCTATAAAAACTCTTGAGAAACTAAAAACCTACCAATTAAAAGAGAACTTTAAACTAAGAACTGATAGTAAATATGTCATAGAGGGTTATACAAAATGGATTATTAATTGGAAGAGAAATGGATGGAAAACAAGTTCAGGAAAACCAGTTCAAAATCTTGATCTATGGCAAAAAATTGATCAATTAAGAATTAATGGCCTAATAATGGAATATGTTAAAGGTCATAGCGGGGATAAACAAAATGATAGGGTTGATAAAATTGCAACTAATTACAGCAAAGGTATATCTATAGAAAATAACTTTAAAAATGCAGAATACTCTGTTGATTTTTTTGAAAAAAATGCACCTACAGAAATTCAGGAATTATTTTCCCGCAATGAATTAATTAAAAAATTTGCAGAAAAAAAATACCTTTTAAGTTCACCTGAACTAGATACCTTATTAGGTGAAGAAAACCACTTAAAAATAAAACAATATTCACTTTTTGAATGGCGTAATTGGAGATTGATTCCTAAAGGTAAAAAATATTGGATAATAGAAAAAAAAGAAGCCTAATTTTTTATGAATGTACAGAAGGGGGTATTTAAAAATCTTTATAAAAACTTGATTACCCCTGTATTAAAAAAAGACTCTGGAATTGATGCAGAATACTTAACAAATTTTTCTCTTAGCCTCCTATCATTCAGTTCAAGAAAATATAATTGGCCTGTAGTTTCTTCTATCTTAAAAAATCTAAATAAAGAATTTTCTGTAGTTGATAAAAGGTTAACTCAGAACATATGTGGAATAAATTTTTGTAATCCAATTGGTTTAGCTGCAGGTTTTGACAAAAATGGAAATGCCGCAAATATATGGAAAGATTTTGGTTTTGGATTTGCTGAACTTGGAACTGTCACTAAATTTGCGCAGAATGGAAATCCCAAACCAAGGTTATTTAGATTAGCAGAAGAAGAGGCAGCATTAAATAGAATGGGTTTCAATAACAATGGTGCTGAAAATCTAGTTAAAAACTTTGTCGAACAAGGAATTGAGTTTAAAAAAAATAGAAAGAATATTTGTTTAGGGATAAATTTTGGTAAGTCTAAAATTACAGATTTATCTCAAGCAAAAGATGACTATTTAACTTCTCTAAAATTATTAATACCGTATTGTGATTATGCAGCAATAAACGTAAGTTCTCCAAATACTGAAGGACTAAGAAAGTTACAAGATCCAATTCTTCTAAAAGAACTTATTAAAGAAATTAAAAACTTACCCAGTTGTCCACCATTATTTGTCAAAATTGCACCAGATCTAAGCTTTAAAGATATTGAAGATATTTGCCAATTAATAATCGAGGAAAACATCGATGGAATTATTGCTACTAACACCAGCATAGATAGATTAGGTCTTGAAAATAGAAAGATCATGCAAACCGGATTATTACTTTCTGAAGAGAATGGAGGATTAAGTGGAAGGCCTCTACAAAAAAAAGCAAATCAAATAATAAAACATATTCATAATATTGATAAAAAAATTATTTTAATTGGCGTTGGTGGAATAGATAGTCCTGAGTCAGCATGGGAAAGAATTTGTTCTGGAGCATCATTAATTCAACTTTATACAGGATGGATATATAAGGGTCCACAATTAGTACCCGATATACTTCAAGGAATTATAAAGCAACTAAATATCCATAAATTATCTAACATAAAAGAGGCCATTGGATCAGATCTAAAATGGATTGAATAAAAAAAGAAAATGAATAATGAATAAAACGTAACCTAATGATTACAAAATACTAACCATGCAATCATCAAACCTAAAACATGGGGGAAACGTATATGCAAAAGCAAAGAAATTAAATTTATTACCCTCTGAAATTATTGACGCAAGTGCCTCATTAGTACCCTTTGATCCTCCTCAGATAATAATAGATTCATTAAATGAGGAAATTAAGAATCTTGGATTTAGATATTACCCTGAGAGAAACTTAAGTGATTTGAGAGAAATAATTGGTAAATTTCATAGGATAAATCCAGACAATATATTGCCTGGGAATGGAGCTTCTGAGCTAATAACTTGGGCAGGTTACGAAGCATCCAAATTTGGAATAAGTTGTATTCCTTCTCCATCCTTTGTTGATTATGAAAGATCTTTAAATTGTTGGAATAGCAATTTAATACATTGCGAATTACCAAAAAACTGGAATGATATTTTTCCTCAATCATTTCCGCTTCATCCAAAAGGTGATGTTATTTGGATAACAAATCCACATAACCCTACTGGCCAATTATGGGAAAAGAATTCATTGGAGGAAGTTTTGAAAAAATATAAATTAGTTATCTGTGATGAAGCTTTCTTATCGATAACACCTAATGGAGACAAAGAATCTTTAATACCATTAACCCAAAGATTTGATAATTTATTAGTCTTGAGAAGCTTGACCAAAATCTTCAATATTCCTGGCCTTAGATTAGGTTACGTTATTGGCTCATCGAAAAAACTTAAACAATGGGAAATAAATAGAGATCCTTGGCCTTTAAATTCCTTTGCCATTAAAGCCGGAATTGATCTACTAAGTAATAAGAAATTATATGAACAGTGGACAAGACAGATTCATAGCTGGATAAATGTTGAAAAAAATAGTGTTTTTAG
>QCED01000015.1 GCA_003280725.1 Prochlorococcus sp. AG-355-M18
TTAGCTTGGCACATAGATTAGCCATTCAACTTGCCAAAGTAAGGCATGAAAAAGTCCTCAATTATCTACTGCCTGATGGTAAAACTCAAGTGAGCATTAATTACGAAAAAGGAGTGCCAGTTTCAATTAATACGATTTTAATTTCAACTCAACATAAACCTGAGATTGATGGAATTACTAATGAAGAAGAAATTCGTAAAAGAATAAAAGAAGATTTATGGACGAATGTTGTTATTCCTGCTACTGAAGATTTAGAAATCAAACCAAACATTGACGCAACAAGATTTCTAGTGAATCCCACAGGAAAATTTGTCGTGGGCGGACCTCAAGGAGATGCAGGGCTCACTGGCAGAAAAATTATTGTAGATACTTATGGAGGATATGCAAGACACGGAGGAGGCGCATTTTCGGGCAAAGACCCCACAAAAGTGGATAGATCAGCCGCTTACGCAGCTCGTTATGTTGCTAAAAGTATAGTTAAAGCAAAATTGGCAAAAAAGGCAGAAGTACAATTAAGTTATGCGATTGGAGTTGCAAAACCGATTTCCATTCTTGTCGAAACTTTTGATACTGGTGTTATTTCACAGGCTAATTTGACTGATCTTATTAAAAAGTACTTTGATTTAAGACCTGCAGCAATTATAAAAGAATTTAACTTAAGAAATCTACCAAAAAAAATGGGTGGTAAATTTTTCAGAAAGACTGCATCCTATGGACATTTTGGCAGAAGAGATCTTGACCTACCTTGGGAAAATGTAGAAGAAAAAGCATCCCAATTAGTAGAGGCCTCCAAAGTATTTTTATAGAATATTTATTCTATGACTGATAAATTTTGTGGTGGGTTAGATTTTGGAACTAGTGGCGCAAGAATATCTATAATAAATTTTCATAAGGAATTAATATATTCAAATTCAGTTTCTTATCTATTCGGCTTTAAAAATCCAAACTCTTGGATAAATTCTTGTGAAAAACTCTTAGATAATTTACCTGTTAGGGTAAAAGGGAAAATTGAAAAATTAGCTATATCCGGAACCTCAGGAACTTTAACAGCATGCAATTTAAAAGGGGATCCCATTGGAGAGGCAATACCTTATAACCAAGCATGTAATGATCATAAGATCCTTCTTGAAACGTTAACTCCTGGAGAAGATCATTTGCGAACTCCATATAGCAGTCTTGCTAAGGCATTAAAACTAATAGATAAATATGGAACAAATATACTTTTAAGACATCAATGTGATTGGATAACTGGCTGGTTTTTAAAAGATTGGGCTCATGGAGAAGAAGGTAATAATCTCAAACTTGGTTGGGATCTTAAAAAAGAATCATGGCCAAAAAGCTACCTAGATACTTCATGGCAAAAATGCTTACCAAAAATAATAAAAAGTGGAAAAATTATTGGCCAAGTAAATACTGAATTAGCCGAGAGGTTTAACTTGAATAAGAAATTAATGTTAATCTCAGGCACAACTGACTCTAATGCAAGTTTAATAGCTGCAGGTTTAGGGAAAGAGGATGGTCTCACAGTTTTGGGGACAACTATTGTGGTTAAAAAAATTATTGGTGAACCTGTAAAAGAAAAAGGAATTACAACCCATAGAGTAAGTGGCGATTGGATCTGCGGAGGGGCCTCAAACGCAGGATGCGGTATCTTATCTAAATTCTTTTCTGATTTAGAAATTAAGGAACTCAGTCGACAAATAAATCCATCGAAAAACACTTCTTTGAATCTTTTACCTCTTAATAGTAAAGGAGAGAGATTTCCTATTAATAATTCTAATTTGGAGCCCATTCTTGGTCCTAGACCAGTAAGCGACTCACTTTACTTACATGCATTATTCGAGGGTCTAGCTAAAATTGAGCTGAAAGCATGGGAAAAGCTTTCTGAACTAACAGGCTCAGTTCCCAAAAAAATTATTACTATTGGTGGAGGTTCAAAAAATCCTCAGTGGAGAAAAATAAGAGAAAAAATTATTAATATACCAATAGTTTCATGTAATAAAACAACTTCATTTGGCACTGCCTTGTTAGCGTCTAATTCAAAATAATAGTTTTTAGGAAATTTGATGAAGATATAAAATTTTTAATGAAAAGGTTTCACAAACTACACATCTTAATTTAAAGTATATAGGTTAGAGCCGGGATAGCTCAGTTGGTAGAGCAGGCGACTGAAAATCGCCGTGTCCCCAGTTCAAATCTGGGTCCTGGCACCTTTAAAACCCTGTCTTTGACAGGGTTTTATATTTTCTAGGAATTTAAAAACTTTATTTTTCTTTTATTTGATTTTTAAAATTCAAAATTTTTATTTTTCCACTCTGCAGACTTGACCAATAACACCCAAAATCAATTCGTCTCCATTTGGATCTTGCCAATCAGCTAAATCATTAAAATTACTATTTACTTCATCTATAGAGACATCAACGTCTCTAAATGATTTTTCAAAACAATTTATATCCATTGTATAGAGAATATCCTTAGTAATTTCACTTTTTGTTTTGGGAATAAATTTACTCAATATTCTCACTGAACCATCCTCATTCCTTTTAATACTTTTTCTATCCCATAACTGTTCTCCATATTCGCTTTTAGGAACTCCAACCCATTCATGAGGCAAAGCATTGGCTGGTTTTATAGAAATACAAATGGAGACGATTATCGAAAGGACTAAGCCAATACTATTTCTAAAAAATATTGAAATAACTTTATTCTTATAATCAACCATAAATACTTCTGAAATACAAAAATTTTTTATCGGAGTAAATACAAGATTAAAAATTTGTAAAATTTTTTTTGAATAGTATTTCTATTATAGATACAATCAAATATTAAATTAAAAACTTACTTCCAATAAGTTAATTAGAAAAATAATGAATAAAATACAAAAAATTCTCTCAGTAGTTTTTTTTATAGCAATATTTGTTGTATTGATCTACTTAATCCAAAATTATGGGATTGAACCTCTTAGAAACAAAATAGAAAGTATGGGAATTTGGGCTCCTTTTGGAATATTCATACTTAGAGGAGTAAGTATTATTTTGCCCGCTCTTCCAAGTTCAGCTTATTCTCTGCTAGCCGGATCATTACTTGGGTTTCAAAAAGGTTACATGACAATAATCTTTTCTGATATCGTTTTTTGCCAAGCTGCTTTCTTTATTGCAAGAAATTATGGTCGGGTTCCTGTACGTAATTTAGTAGGCCCAAAAGCAATGAAAAAGATTGAAAGTTTTAATCAAAACCAACTAGAAGAAAATTTCTTTCTTATGACAGGTTTACTAATGACTGGCCTTTTTGATTTTCTAAGCTATGCAATTGGTATTGGAGGAACTCGCTGGAAAATATTTACTCCAGCATTATTAATAAGTCTTCTAATCAGTGACTCCATACTTGTAGCAGTGGGCGCTGGAGTTAGTCAGGGAGCAGGATTATTTCTAGGGGTTGCTCTTTTGGGAATGTTTGCTTTAGCTACTATTTCGGGGTTGGCAAAAAATAAAATGCCTAAATAACAAAACAATTAATAATTCTGTAGTAAAGAATAAAGATATGACATTTTTGCAAACAACAACTACATCAATAAGAATTCATGCAACAATAGTAATCGATTAATTTTTAAAGTGATTAGATGACTCCATTTAGACCAACTTCATATGATCGCCCTGGAGAACAAATATCAACCACTCCCTCTGGATTAAAAGTAACTTCTGCAAAGAGATTAATGGTGGATTCAATGGTAAGGATGATTCAAAAAGCAGAAAATCATTCCGTAGAAGATAAACTTGACGAAGAATCTAATAACAATTAATCAATTTATTGATAAAAGTATAGGGGAGTGGAAATCTATAAGAAGTACTCATACTTTAGCTTTTCAGGAATTTGAAAACTCAACTAGTCAAATATTTATAAAACATATCAACTCAAAAAATAAAAAATTCGTTGAAATTTTTAATAATCACAAATTAAGTTTAAACCTAGAAAGCGTTGCCATTTCTATAAAATGGCAAGCCATCAGTGATTGGGAAGATGATGTTGTAGAAGAGGGAGATGAAAATATCTTGATTTTTTTACCCAAAGATGAAAATTCAGGAATTGTTTTACGAAATAAAGGTTATACAGAATCCTTTATTTCATCATCCAATTATTTTGTTGATGAACAAAATAATTTACATATTAAAACTATTTACAAATCTACAGTTTCCGAAGAAAAAATTTCCTTTTTATCCTCTCATTTAAGATCCAGATTTTCTACTATAAGAAATCTTGGAAATAATTCAGTAATACAGACTTCCCATACTTCAGAGATAAGGAATTTAGCTAGTTTAAAAGATTAATTATCCTTTCAAATTGAAACTCTGTTTCAGAAATTAAATCAGGTAGGAAGCCTTTGTTTCCCTGCATATTATTAACTGTAGAATTTAAATCAGAGATTGTTGCATTTCGCATTAATTCAATAACCCTTCTTGCATTTCTTAAAGGTACCCCAAGAGCAAGATAAGTATTTTTAAGATCCTTCAAACAACTTTTTTCTAAGACTGATTCGTCATTAGAAATTAAAAGATAAGCAACAATCCTTAGGATTATTTCTCCATCTCTTAAACAGACGGACATCTTGTTAGTTGTATTTAAAGATATTTTTGAATTAACTGAATCTTGATTTTCGCAAATCATTGCTGTTACAGCGTCTGCTGCTATTGCATGTGAATTTTTAGTAATTGAGCTTATTGCATCTAATCTTGAGTTTGCAATATTAATAAATTCTTTTATATTGCTTAAATCATTTAATTTCTTATCAGCGGAAAATAGTGAGTTATTCTTTAAAACTGACATTATTAAGTTAAAAAAAATTAAAGTTCGAATCCTAGAATAGTACAAAGCTAGTAAAAACAATATAATTTCAAAATTAACGCAATGCTTCTTAATTAATAACTTCATTCCAAAGTGATAATTGAAATAATTCAAATAAAAAATTTTTTTCCGCTAGTATAAAACTATGTTTTAATAAAGTTTTGGATCAACAAGATTTAAAATTATCAAAGAAACTTATTTCTTCATATAAAAAGAGATTGGAAAAAGAAATTCTTGATCGAAGTATTAAATTAAGGATGCCTCAAAATAAATTTGAAGAAATAATCAATAATAATAATGAACTTTTAAATTTAAAAAAAGCGTTAGAAGACCTAGAAATGGAATCTGAGCCCCCTAGTAAAGTCTGATTTTTGAAAACCCCTTCCGAAAGTGCGTCAACCCAACAATTTCCTTTTTAAGTCCTTAAACAATGAACAACTTCAAGCAGTAAAACATGTTTATGGTCCACTATTAGTTATAGCAGGTGCAGGTAGCGGAAAAACTAAGGCTCTTACGCACAGAATTGCAAATCTTATTGAAAATAACTCTATAGATCCTTATAACATTCTCGCAGTAACTTTTACTAACAAAGCTGCTAAAGAAATGAAAGCAAGATTAGAGGTTCTTTTAGCCCAAGAATTAGCTTTTAATCAATTTGGTCAGCCTTGGACAACTCTAAAAGAAATTGATCAAAATCAATTAAGAACAAAAGTTCACCAAGAGAGGCTTCAGAACCTTTGGATCGGTACTTTCCATTCTTTATTTTCAAGACTGCTGAGATACGATATTGAAAAATATACTGATCCAGAAGGCCTAAAATGGACAAGGCAATTTTCAATTTACGACGAAACAGATTCTCAAACATTAGTAAAAGAAATTATAAGTCAAGATATGAATCTTGACCCTAAAAGATATGATCCCAAAAAAATTAAAAGATTAATAAGTAATGCGAAAAATCAATGCTTAACTTCGAATGATCTTTTAGAAAAAGCGGATAATAATTTTGATAAAACAGTTGCAGAAGCCTACAAGAGATATAGAATTTCTCTTTCAAAAAATAATTCATTAGACTTTGATGATCTCCTACTTTTACCTGTTTTCTTATTGAGGCAAAATGATATCGTAAGAGATTACTGGCATAAAAGATTTAAACATATTTTAGTTGACGAATATCAAGATACAAATAGAACACAGTATGAACTTATAAAATTAATTACTGCTGGAAATACTGAACCAAAAAAATTTTTTAGTTGGGAAGATAGGTCAATTTTTGTAGTTGGAGATGCTGATCAAAGTATTTATAGTTTCAGAGCAGCTGACTTCAGAATACTAATTGGTTTTCAAGAAGATTTTAAAACTTCACTTAATGAAGATACTAAATCGTCTTTAATTAAATTAGAAGAAAATTATAGGTCATCATCTAATATCCTCGATGCTGCAAATTCGCTAATTGAAAACAACTCTGAGAGAATTGAGAAAGTTTTAAGGGCTACTAAAGAAAAAGGGGAGCTTTTAAAGTTACTCAGCTGTGATGATGAAATTTCCGAGGCAGAAGCAATTACTAATAAAATTAAATCACTAAACAATTATAATCAGAAACCAATTTGGAGAAATTTTGCAATTTTATATCGTACCAGGGCTCAGTCACGAGTATTAGAGGAATCTCTTGTAAGATGGCGCATTCCTTATACAATTTTCGGAGGATTGCGTTTTTATGATAGAAGGGAAATTAAAGATGCTATAGCATATTTGAAAGTTCTGGTAAATTCTTCAGATAACGTTAGTCTTTTACGCATCATAAATGTTCCCAGAAGAGGGATTGGTAAGACTACTATTCAAAAACTTAATGAATTATCTAACAAGTTAAATATTCCATTATGGGAAGTTATCAACGATAAGCAAAGTCTTGAAGAAACAATAGGAAGATCATCTAAAGGAATTAATAAATTTACTGAAGTTATGAATGATCTAATGTGTTATCTAGACAATTCAGGCCCTGCTCAACTACTACAACTCATACTAGAAAAAAGTGGTTACCTAAGTGACTTGCTAGCTAGTGGGACTGAAGAATCTGAAGATAGAAGAAATAACTTACAAGAACTAATTAATGCAGCTACTCAATATGAAGAAGAAACAGAAAGTGGAGATGTAGAGGGATTTCTTTCTACAGCAGCCTTAACAACTGATAATGATACGAAGAAAAATAATCCCAACTCTGTAACTCTTATGACTCTACACAATAGTAAAGGTTTAGAATTTCAAAATGTTTTTGTAACTGGACTAGAACAAGGTCTCTTTCCTAGCCATAGATCAGTAGATAATCCCTCACTTCTTGAAGAGGAAAGAAGATTATGCTATGTAGGTATTACTAGAGCCAAAGAAAGAGTTTTCTTTAGTCATGCTAGAGAAAGAAGATTATGGGGCGGAATGCGTGAAGCGACAATTCCTTCAATATTCCTTTCAGAGATACCTGAAGAGTTAATTGATGGCGAATTACCACAAACTGGTGGTGCTTCAATTAGAAGAGATTGGCATCTTGATCGTTTAACTAGAGTTGATCGAAACAATCCAAATGAATTTGTTAAAAAACCAATAAATGCAGTAAGGAAATTATATTCAGGTCCCAGTAAGGGGAAAAGCTGGATAGTTGGAGATAAGCTAATTCACTCAAAGTTTGGGAAAGGTGAAATCATACATATTTTTGGGAGTGGGGAAAAAATATCTTTAGCAGTAAAATTTGGTGATAAAGGAAGTAAAATTCTAGATCCCAGATTAGCTCCAATTCGTTATGTAAGTTAAAACTCATGAACGATATCTCTGATTACATCCATGGGGAATTAATCAAAACTCCATTTAATCTATATAACCTAATTGCTAAATACATCGAATCTAATAACAATACTAAAGTAGCTTTTGTTGGCGGTTATTTAAGAGATTTATTAATTAGTAAATTCTACAAAAAGTCATTTTCTAAACCTGTAGATATTGATCTTGTTATTGAAGGATCCTCTATTTCTCTTGCAAAATTTATAAAAAAAAATATTTTAAATGTAGATTTATGTCTAATCAAGGAATTTAATTTATACAACACTGTAGAAATAAATATAAATGACTATAAAATTGATATTGCTTCTGCAAGAAAAGAAATTTATTCTGCTCCAGGATTAAATCCCACGGTAAATAAAAGTACTATTGAGGAAGATCTTAAGAGGAGAGATTTCACTATTAATTCAATAGCCTTCGAGGTCTCGACAAGGAAAATCTATGATCTTTATGGAGGAATTTCTGATATAAAAAGTAAAAGATTGAACTTACTTCACAGTAATAGTATTTCAGATGATCCAAGTAGATTAATTAGATGTGCAAAATATGCTTCAAGGTTAGATTTCAATATTTCAAATAATTCTCTCAAACAATCTCAAGAAACAGTTAGAAAATGGCCATGGAAAAGTTCAGAAACTCATCAGAAAATGATTTACCCTCCTGCACTAGGCATACGAATAAGGATGGAACTAGCTGAAATATGCAAACACGATAATTTGACTAATGTAATTTCGATAATTCATAAATGGGAAATTATCTCAATCTTAAATGAAAATATTAAAGTCGATAAAAGGTTTTTAAGAGGACTAAATTGGATTAAGAAGTTAAAGGGAAATCATATGCTTTACTTATTAAAAGATTCAGAAGATTTAGAAAAAGCATGTCAAAGATTTTTGGTAAATAATAGTGAGATAAAAATATTAGAAGATTATTTAAA
This sequence comes from Prochlorococcus sp. AG-355-M18, assembly GCA_003280725.1. Taxonomy (GTDB): domain Bacteria; phylum Cyanobacteriota; class Cyanobacteriia; order PCC-6307; family Cyanobiaceae; genus Prochlorococcus_A. Next base: position 8,600 of record QCED01000015.1, read on the forward strand.
TATCAAAAAGATATTAAATACAAACCAAAAAAATTTCAATCATTTTTCTCCATCAAGTTGGACAGAATTTATTGAGGACAGAAACCTTAATGATGAGACAGTCAAATTATTAATTTGTGATGGAGGACCATACTGGCGTAACTTGTTTAAGTGGTTATTTATTTACAAATTCATAAAATCAAAAAAAGATGGAGAAACATTAAAAAAAGAAGGATGGGATCCTGGGAAGGAGATGGGGAAGGAAATCAAAAGATTAAGATATTTAGAAATTGACCAATTGAATAAACGTTGATTACATTTTTACAACTTCTCCAACCTTGTACCATTTATCCTTTAGAACATTTTCATATTTACGATTGCAACTAATCAACAATGGTCCACATGTTTGAGGATCTAATAGTAATGACATTCTCTCGTTAAAAGTCTCTTGATCTAGTGAATTTTCGTTTAAAAAATTAATTATTCTTTTTTGCTTATTTACTTTATAAATTTTGTCAAAAATTTCTTTATTAGATTCAAAGAAAGTACTTCTAACATCTTTTCTTATTAAATCAAATACTCCAGGATAAGCTTTAAATGCAAATAAATCTAATAAAACTTTTAGTGGCTCAAGATTATTGCTTTGCCTATTTAAATTAGATGAATCAACCATTTCTTTAAGATGTCCAATAAATCCATATCCAGTAATGTCAGTCGCAGCATTAACTAATGATTCTTTAAATTGATTTTGAAAAAGATAAATTTCATCAATCAAATATTGCTGACTCTTTAATAAATTATTAATTATTTCAGAAGAACTGCCTAGCTTATTTATATTTTGCATTTGACCGGCAAAGTAAATCCCAACGCCCAGAGGTCTAGACATCATGAGAATATCTCCAATATTCATTCCGGATTTAGGCCATGGTTTTGCTCCATTTTGTAAAATACCTTGAACTGTTAAAGAAATATCTATTCCTAATGGATAAGGTTTATTTAATAAACTTCTTGCCTCGAAAGTATGGCCTCCAAGTAATTCACCTCCATGATCCTCAACTGTTGATTTAATACCTTGAAGTGATTGAGAAAAGAGGAAAATCTGAAATTCCCTTTCAACTTTTGGTAATGAAATTAAAGCCTGAGCGGATGAAAGTTTTGCTCCGCATGCCCACAAATCTGAGCAAGCATGCAAAGTAGTAATTCTTGCATTAAGCCAAGGATCACTTACCAAAGCAGGAAATCCATCTACACTTTGCAAGATAATATCTTGACCATTTTGATATATCTCAACTGAATCTTCAGGTGATGAGGCAAAAGAATTTAAATTAGAATTTATTAATGATTTATTTAAAACAAACTGAGGAATTTTAGCTGCACATCCTCTGCAATCATTCAACGAAATATTTTTTTCAATACTTTTCATAATAAGCCTTTTTGATCTGAACTTATTAATAAAGTTGAGATCAATCTTATACTTTAAAATCCAAAAAAGAAAAGAAGGGCCGAAAACAAAATTGCGATAAATAGCAAAAGCCTTTGGATGATGGCTTGGAAATATATTTACTATTTGCAATCCTATCTTTTGAGGAAACCACTTTTTTAGTGATCTCCCTTCTATATCTTTTTTTAGATTTTGGACTAATTTATTTACAACTTTTACTGCAAAAACTCCCGATGCTGGCCTTTTTGCTGAACCTACAACTGCGCAATCACCGACAGCAAAGATCCCAGAGAAACTTTTTATCTGTAAATTCTGATTTGTGATTATTCTGCCATTAGAATCCAAATCTAATAATTTTTTTTGTGCCCATAACGGAGATGTATTCCCAGTACATAAAAGAATCTTGCCATAATCAAAATTAAGTTTTTCTACTAAATCAATATTGAAATTCCGTAAACTTTTTAGAATTGTATTATTAATTTTTCTTGAATCACATAATAGTTTTAAAGGTCTATCTCCCCATCTTTTTCTCAAAGCATATGATACTTCAATTGCAGCAAGGCCACTCCCAACAATTACAAATGGAAGTTCATTAACTGAATCAAAAATGTCCTCTTTTAGTATTGAGTCATAAGCACTTAAAAAAGGTTTAATTGAAAAAGCATTTCGATTTTTAACTAGTGATTCAAATTCTTTTGGAATTATTGTTTGACTTCCATAATTAAGAACCAACTTCGAATAATTAATTGAAGGTCTATTACCTAAAACAATTTTCTTTAAATTGAAATCAATATCCTTTACTTCTTCTTCTATAAAAGATACTTTTGCATTTTTTGCTAAAGATTTTATATCAATTAAACTCTCTTCTAAAGTGATTGATTTTGAAATTACCGATGGGAACATCGCCGAATAAACCAAATGAGAATCTCTAGATATAATTGAAACAGGAATTTCTGGCATTAATTTCGGAAACATTAACCATTTCTTTAATAAAGAAACATTTGAGTGTCCTCCTCCAATTAGTACCAGATGATTAAAAGTCATTTACAACACTATGAATAAAGAACATTTATTACCAATTGAAAAATCAAGATTAGGAGTGATTGGTGGAAGTGGATTTTATTCAATGGATCAAATAGAGTACTTAAGAGCACTAGAAATCAATACTCCCTATGGTAAACCTTCTGATTCAATAAAAGTATATAATCTTGGAAACCTAGAGATAGCATTCATTCCTAGACATGGCAGAACACATAGTTTAAATCCTTCTGAAATCCCTTACAAAGCTAATATTTGGGCTCTAAGATCTATAGGAGTAAGATGGATTATTGCTCCATCAGCAGTTGGTTCATTACAAGAACAGATAAGGCCACTTGATATAGTGGTTCCAGATCAATTTATAGACCGGACAAAAAATAGACCTGCAACCTTCTTTAATGAGGGAGCTGTTGCTCATGTAACTATGGGAGATCCCTTCTGCACAAATTTATCACGAATATTAAGTGAAATCGGAGAAAAAAATATTCCTGGCGGTAGACAATTGCATAGAGGAGGTACCTATCTAGCAATGGAAGGTCCCGCTTTCTCAACTAGAGCAGAATCTAATTTATATAGGAGTTGGGGATGTTCAATAATTGGAATGACGAACCACACAGAAGCAAGATTAGCTAAAGAAGCTGAAATAGCTTACTCCTCCTTATCTATGGTTACTGATTATGATTGCTGGCATCAGACCCATCAAGAAGTTTCTGTAGAGATGGTTTTGGATAATCTTAGATCAAATACTGAAGTGGCCAATAAAATAATATTTGAAGTAGCTAAATCAATTGAAAAAGAAAGACCAAAAAGTAAGTCTCATTTTTCATTAAAAGATGGATTGATAACCCAAAAAGAAAATATCCCAAATTCCACAAAAGAGAAATTAAGGATATTTACTGATTCTTATTAGGCTTATTTGATATGAGTGATGGTCAGGTCAAGGTAAGAATTTGTTAGCCTCCAGCTCCAACGCCTTGGTATGAACCGTAGAAGAATATTCCTAAAACGAAGATAACTGCAATTCCACCTGCCGTAGCAACAAGCCATAAAGGAAGAGTTCCTTCAGTCCATCTTCTTTCCCATGCAACTGCTGGTCTACCGTCGGGAAGTCTATCTGGAATTCTTCCATCAGGTCCTTTTAATTTACTCATAGTTTTAATTTAATTGAAAAAGTAACTGGAAAATAAAATTCCCAATACAAAGACTGATAATAAGCCTAAATAAAGGCTTGTACGATTAAGTTCAACTGGAACTTTGTTAGGATTTTCGTTTACTTGCATGATAGTTAAATTTATCGGGCTACGAATTGCATAGCGGCAATTGAACCTAAAAAGAATACTGAAGGAATAGCTAGAGCGTGAACTGCTAGCCAACGCACAGTAAATATAGGATAAACGCGGACTTCCGCAGCCTGCATTGGAGCTTGAGAATTAGTCATTGTTATTTTGTTCTTAAATCTAGTTGAGATTTAGCTTCATATCTTTGAGTTACGACAGGTGCTTTAGATTCAGATGATTGGAAATAACTATCTGGACGAGGAGTTCCGAAAGCATCGTAGGCTAAGCCTGTATATACAAATAAGAAGCCTGCTATGAAGATAGCGGGTAATGTTACTGCATGAATAATCCAGTATCTAATACTGGTGATTATTTCAAAAAATGGGCGTTCACCCGTTGAACCTGCGGCCATAATCACAAATGTTTACCCTATGATCTTACAGTGTAAAATCATAAGTTCGTGAAGAAATTAACAGCTTGGTTACAGACAGTTGCTAAATCAGCCAAAAATTAAGTTTTTTTTTACTTTTTAATCTAGTTATTTAAACTCAGCTATTCCATTTAAGGATATAACCACGTTCGCCAAGTACAAATCCTTTTTCTTTATCTAAGCCATCTTTATCAATAAAAACTATTTTAATGTAGTTTGTTGGCAATTCAGAAGCAATAGGATCTTTCTCCCAAGTTTTACCTTGATCTTTACTTACTATTAAAGTGCCATTACCGCCTCCAGCCCATATATCTCCATTTGGATCCCATCCCATGTCTAGATAATTGTAACCATTAAGAATGGGTATGATAGGTTTTGACCAATTTTCTAGGTCTTCAGTATCTTCATTAAATCTAATTTCTGCACCTCTAGAAAGCATCCATAAACTTCCTTCAGGGTTAAAACCAATACTTTGAACTCTTTTGCTACTAGCTCTTTGATGAGCTATCCATGCATTACTATCTTTTTCCAAAGTAGAAAAGAAATTACCCAGACTACTTACGCTGACATAATCTCCTTCATTAGTTCTTCTTAGATCTCTTACACCTCCAGAACCAGTTGCATCTACAACTTTTGCATTCCATGATTCACCACTATCTGATGTTTCATAGATTGCACCTGCAGTTGTAGCTAATTCTGCAACCCCATTATCAACAGTAGTTATTAGAAATGGTTGACCTGGTAATTTGTTACCTAGAGATAGACGAGTCCAATTTTTTCCTGCATCAAGTGTATGCATAACTAATGATGGCTGGCCTATTAACCATCCCTCTTCACCTTTAAAGTCAATATCTAGCAGACGAAAGTTCTCTTCACTTGGTAAGTCTAAATTTCTTTTCTCCCAAGTTTCTCCTCCATCATTAGATTCCATAATAAGTCTGTTAGAGCCAACTAAAAATCCATTTTTATTATCTATAAAATCAACATCTAAAGCATTTGCCATATCTTCAAACTGAATTGTTTTCCAAGGGCTGCTTTCATTCATCTTGACTCCTGTAGATGAACAACTGCTTAAAATAAAACAAATAACTATAGACAAAAAAAGATTAGGAATACTGTTAAAAACTTTTTTCATTGAATTAAATCTCATTTAATTATATTAATGCAAAGAGTACAAAGAAAGGAACATAGCAGCAGCAAACGCCAACCCTCCAAATATCAAAATATTTTTTTGTCCTGAAGGTAAACTATTAAAACCAAAACCATAAACTAAATTCTCTTCAAATCCACTAGGTTTTGCTTTGGAGCCAATATCTTTATAGAAATTTTTACCAGCTCTACAAACTGGACAAGCAAAGGTGTTTCCATCCAACTCAGAAAAGGGTGTATTTTTGGGTATATTTAATTTTTTATTTCCTTCAGACGGATCATAAATGTATCCACAACTTCTACATTCGAATCTATTTTGTTCTAAATTAAGGGTAGGTTGATCAACATTTACTCCTGAGGAGTTTTCAGAAGGCTTTTCTTTCTCAAAACCTTCAACTATTTTGTTTTCCTCAGAGGCTGGTTGAATGTTTTCACTCACGGTTTATTATTGTTCTTTAAGAACTTTAAAAGATTTTGCTTAATTAAGCGACTTTTATTCAAAATTAATTTTTAAGATGTTTTTATTAACTGGCTATGAATATTTTTTAGGTTTTCTTCTAATTGCCGCAGCTGTACCTGTTTTAGCTCTAGTTACTAATCTCATCGTTGCCCCAAAAGGCAGGACTGGGGAAAGAAAACTTACATATGAATCTGGAATGGAGCCTATAGGAGGAGCATGGATTCAATTTAATATTCGTTATTACATGTTTGCCTTGGTTTTCGTTATATTTGATGTAGAGACAGTATTCCTCTATCCATGGGCTGTTGCTTTCAATAGATTAGGCTTGTTGGCATTTATTGAGGCATTAATTTTCATTGCAATACTTGTTATCGCTTTGGCTTACGCATGGAGAAAAGGTGCCTTAGAATGGAGTTAAAAAATTGAATCCACAATTATCCCCAAAAGCGATAAGAGAAATCAGAGAAGGAACTTGTAATCCTCTAGGCGCACCTCAAGTCACAACTGATTTGAGTGAAAATATTATTCTGACTAGTTTAGACGACCTTCATAATTGGGCTAGACTAAGTAGTCTATGGCCCCTGCTATATGGAACAGCCTGTTGTTTTATAGAATTTGCTGCCTTAATTGGATCTAGATTTGATTTTGATAGATTTGGTCTAGTACCTAGAAGTTCGCCAAGGCAAGCAGATTTACTAATAGTTGCTGGAACAGTAACTATGAAGATGGCCCCAGCCTTAGTAAGGCTTTATGAGCAGATGCCCGAGCCAAAATATGTGATTGCCATGGGCGCTTGTACAATAACAGGAGGAATGTTTAGCGCAGATTCCACCACTGCTGTTAGAGGCGTTGACAAACTAATACCTGTTGATTTATATCTTCCCGGATGTCCACCAAGACCAGAAGCCATTTTTGATGCTGTAATAAAATTAAGAAAAAAAGTAGGTAATGAATCAATTTTAGAGAGAACAAAAACAGAACAAACCCACAGGTACCTAACATGTGATCACGAAATGAATCTTGTTTTCTCTCAAAATACTGGTGAATATCTAAATAAAGCCTCAACTAATGTTATCCCTTCCTCCAAAAAAGAAAAAATAACTGAATTACTTGAGAACAGCGAAAAAGCTGAAATTATCAACACTGAAGAAAATTAATGGAAAAAGACGGTTTAGCAAATTCCTCAGATAATTCAATAGACAAAGAAGGATTTATAAGTCAAAGTTTATCTAAAGATGGTATTCCAAATCAATCATTAGCTAATGATCATATAGGAATAGAAAATATTTCTGTGGAACCTAGCAAACTATATGAAGCAGTATCTACTTTAAGAAATTACGGTTTCAACTATCTTCAATGTCAAGGTGGCTATGATGAGGGACCAGGCAAAAATCTTGTTAGTTTTTATCATTTTATAACTGTTGATGATTTACAAAAAATTGAAAAGATTAAAGAAGTTAGATTAAAAGTTTTCTTAAAAAGAGATTCTGATTTGTCAATCCCAAGTTTGTATAAAATTTTTAAAGGAAGTGATTGGCAAGAAAGAGAAACATATGACATGTATGGAATAAATTTTATTGATCATCCAAACCCCAAGAGACTTTTAATGCCTGAAGACTGGAGAGGGTGGCCTTTGCGAAAAGACTATGTTCAGCCAGACTTCTATGAACTTCAAGATGCTTATTAGTTTAATTTCTTTAATTTGCGGTATATAAACATAACTGCCCTTGCTAGTCTTCGCGGATCATGTCTAAGAGTTGGGGTTATTCTTCTCGAGTATAAAGGAGCTTGCAAAACATAATAGCCTTCAGATAATAACTTTTCTTTATTACATTGAACAGGTTCTGCCCCTCTACTTTCGTAATAGTCTACTAACGGAGACTTTTCAAATTGAATTTGAGATAAGACTGCGTTAAAAATCCGAGTGTTAACACCAAAATTTGATAATTGTTTTTCTATTGATTTGATATGTTGGTAAACATCAAGTCCATCTGTTTCTCCAGGCTGAGTCATTAAATTACTTATATAAATTTTGGGCGCATTACTTTGCAACAACGCATCTACTATCTCTGGTACTAACAAGTTTGGTAATAAAGATGTATAGAGACTTCCTGGGCCAAGAACAATTAAGTCAGCTTCTTTAATAGATTCGAGAGCACTCGGGAGAGCAGAAGGATTTTCTGGAAGGTAACCAATCCTCGAAATTATTTTTTTAGATTTGCTAATGTTACTTTCGCCAAAAATTTTTTCACCATCCTCTAATTCAGCCCATAACATTACATCAATATTTGTTGCAGGTAAAACTTGACCTTGTACTGCTAAAACCTTACTAGAAGCTTGTACTGCTTTTTCTAAGCTACCTGTAATTGTTGTTAAAGCGGACAAGAATAGATTCCCAAAACTATGACCTTCTAGACCACTTCCTCCAGAAAACCTATATTGAAATAATCTAGTTAAAGTAGGTTCTTCGTTTGATAAAGCAGCTAAACAATTTCTAATATCTCCTGGAGGTTGTACACCTAATTGTTTTCTTAAAATTCCACTACTTCCACCATCATCAGATACAGTAACAATAGCTGTAATGTTACTGCTGTAATTTTTTAAACCTTTTAATAAAGTAGATAAGCCTGTACCTCCGCCAATTGCAACAATATTAGGACCTCTATTTAATTTACTTTTAACCCTCAATGCATCTACTAAAAATGTATTTTTTTCGGGAACAAGAGCTTTTTGAATCGAATTAATGCTTCTATTTTGTCCAATCCCTATTAATAAAAGTCCAATAACAAAAATTAATGGTCCTAATAATGCGACAGGCAAGATACTAGTTAAACCTGTCATAACCCAAAAAAATATTTCAATTAGCCAATATAGTGGTCTTAAATTCGTCCAAATTGCCAGGCCTAATAATGTAGTCAAAAATCCTATCGCAGATGTAATCATCCATCTTTTTATTACCAGTCCGGGTAAAAGCCAACTCAAAATTCTTAAAATTTTGCTTAAAAAAGCAAAATTAGATTTTTTAAAATTTTTATAGTATCTTCTAACCCTTTTTTTGCGCTTATTCATTAAAAAACTCTTAAATAATTTTTTCTCAAAAAAAATTGTTAGATTCATTATAAGTCAAATTCATACATCCTTTTTTTATTCCTAAAAAAAGGCAAAATGAAGTAAAAGATAACTTTTTCTCTTAATTAGTTTTGAAAAAATCAAAGCCTGCAATTGAAACCAAAAACCTCTCGATAAGCTGGGGGGAAATAAATGTGCTTAATGAACTAAATTTTGAACTTAATGATGGAGATAAATTAGCTATTGTTGGCCCCTCAGGTTCTGGCAAATCAACTATACTAAAAATCCTAGCAGGACTAATTTTACCGACAAAAGGAGAATTAAAAATATTTGGTGAGAAACAAGTATATTTAAGATTAGATCAAAATAATCCTCCTGATGTAAGACTAGTTTTTCAGAACCCAGCATTATTAGGATCTTTAACAATTGAAGAAAATGTGGGTTTTCTTCTTAAAAAAAATAAAAACCTATCTAAAAAGTTTATTCGTGAAATTGTTCGTGAATGTTTAGCTGAAGTAGGATTATTTAATGTTGAAAATAAACTACCAAATGAATTAAGTGGAGGTATGCAAAAAAGAGTAAGTTTTGCTAGAGCTTTAATTACGGATCAAACTCTTAAGACAAATACTAAACCTATATTACTTTTTGATGAACCAACCGCTGGTCTTGATCCAATTGCCTCATCAAGAATTGAAGATTTAATTAATAAGACAAACGAAAAAGCCAGCGGATCATCTATTGTGGTTAGCCATGTTCTTAGTACTATAGAAAGGACTTCTGATAAAGTTTTAATGCTTTACGGAGGCAAATTTAGATGGGCAGGTTCAATTAATGAATTTAAAGAGAGTAATGATCCCTATGTTTTTCAATTTAGGCACGGGAAACTTGATGGTCCAATGCAACCTAAAGAAATTTAAAAATTATGCGTAGAAGCTTACGGGATTCAATAATTGGATTTTCTTTATTAGGAGGAATTTTAATATTCACTTTTTTTTCTTTTTGGCTAAAAGGAGTTAGATTATCTTCAAAAAACTGGCACCTCTTTGCTGAATTCAAAAATGCAAGCGGTTTGTCAAAAAAGTCTCCAGTTACTTACAGAGGAATTTTAGTAGGATCAATAGAAGATATATTATTTACTAATGAGTCAATTAAAGCAAAAATAGTTCTTAACAATCCAGAAATAATTCTTCCCAGGCCAGCATTTGCAAGAGTAGTAACAAATTCTTTCCTTGGAGGAGATGTGCAAGTCGCTTTAGAAACTAGTGAAAAAGAAATTCCCAAAAACATTGCAAAACCCACATCAGAAAAGTGCGATACCAAATTAATTATTTGTCAGGGAGACACTATTACTGGGAAACAATTGTCAAGTCTTTCAAATATAACTAATAAAATAAGTCAACTTTTAAAAGAATCAAATCAAGAAAACTTAATTGAAAATATTGTCAACTCAATTGACCAATTTGATAAAACACAAGAAAATCTTGATGAATTAATTTACTTATCGAAACAAGAAATACTTAGGGTTGAGCCTTTAATAAAAGAAATTACAATTGCTGCGAATCATTTGAATAACATTTTATCTACCATCGATGACAAAGAAACGCTTAATGATATTAAGCTTACAATAAATGCTGCAAAATCAATCACCAACAAAATAGATGATATGAGTGATGATTTTGAAAAATTAGCGAAAGATAAAGAATTAACTAAAGCTATTAGAGATTTAACTATTGGAATTTCAAAATTTCTTAACGAAATTTATCCATAAGTAATGTTCAGAATTCATTAATTGCATTTAAAGCCATAGCTGCGATTGCTTTATCTGAAGCTTTTGGTAGTTGTACATATTTCCCTTTAGCTGCCTCTGCTAATTCTTTGCCAAAGCCGCTTGCTATAAATTTTCTTTCCGTATCAATTATTAAGAGTTTTATTCCAAGCATGGGATATTTAGCCGCAATATCCAGAACCTCTTGCTTTAAATTCAAATTTTCATTATCTTTTTCTTCAATCTTATTTTGGCCCAAAGATAATCCTAACGGTACATTTCCTCTCCCATCAGTAATCCCAACAACAATAACTTGTCCTATATCTCCTGTTGAAAGAGCATTTTTTGCTACTTTCGCTGATTGGGTTAATCCATGAGCCAAAGGCGAGCCGCCACCGCAAGGCATTGTTTCCAGCCTTCTTTTCGCTGCAGTTATAGATCTTGTTGGCGGTAAAAGGACTTCCGCCTGATTACCTCTAAAAGGAATAAGAGCTACTTCATCTCTATTCTCATATGCCTCTGTTAAAAGTCTTATTACTGCACCTTTTGCACTTTGCATTCTGTTAAGAGCCATAGAACCACTTGCATCAACCAGAAAAATAACTAAAGCACCCGCCTTTTTTTGAAGAAGCTTTGCCCTAAAATCACTCTCTTCAATAATTATTGATTTATTGGGATTCCTTAATCTTCTCGATTTTTGATAAGGAGCTGCAGCTCGCAAAGTTGCATCCACCGCAATTCTTTTTACTTGACCTCTAGGAATAATAGGTTTTACATATCTTCCTCTACTGTCACTAAATATTACTGATCTACTTCCACTATTTCCTGCTTTTGCTTTGGCTGAAGAGAAAAGTAATAAATCAGGGTCAACCATACAGGCCTCAGGATCCAATATAAATTCTTCAGGTATTTCAGGTGTTGATTCTTCTTCGCCATCAGAGTTATCTTCTTCTTGTTCTTGTTCTTGATTATCATCACTTTCATTAGCCTCAGGTTCAGAGTTATCAGTATTTGATTGAGGTGGAGGTGGCGGACTCTGATCTTCTGAAGGCGGTGGTTGAATATCTTCATCTTCGGGTGGTATTTGCATCGCTCGCGGAAGGATAACTAATCTCACTGCGACTTTTAGGTCCTCAGAATTTACATTCTCATCCCCACGCAGAGCTGCATTCGCCTTTGCTACTTTAACTGCGAATAATTCTGATCTATGACCTTCTACTCCCCCTCTAAGAGCTTCATTAACTAGATATGTTATTTGCTCTTTTGTTATCTTTACATCTTTTAACCATTGTCTTGCCAAAATTAATTGAGTAGATAAATTTTCAGATTCTTCGGACCACTTTTCTGAAAATTTAATATTATTTTCCGCGTGTAATAAAACAGATTTTGTAATTTCAACTCTTTGAGCATTATCAATAGATTGATCTGCAGAAAGCACAATCGCAAAACGATCTAAAACATGATCTCTTAAAGCACCTTCTTCAGGGTTATAAGTTGCTATTAAAAGTGAATTACAAGGATGAGAAAGGCTTAAACCATCTCTTTCAATATTATTTTTCTCTCTTCCTGTAGCTTCAAGAATTAAATTTACTATACCATCATCCAATAAATTTATATCATCTACATAAAGAACACCTCTGTGAGCCTCTGCCAAAATTCCCGGCTGAAAAACTTGTTCCCCCGTACTTAATGAGGCAGCAACATCAATTGATCCAACCAGTCTGTCTTCAGTTATTCCAATCGGAACTTGAATAAAGGGTGCCTCTCTTACTTTTTTTGGAATATCTTCAATTTGATTCAAATAATCACTTCCAATTACCTCCTCTAACAATTTATTAGTACTAATATCCCATTCCTCCGGCTTATCTGGATCTAGATTCCTACCAATAGGTCTTAATGAAGTATTACTATTTATCTTAGTTAGCTTTTCCAATATTAATTCATTATCTAATACCTCTATAGGAGGAAGTAAAGTATGTAAACCTCTTGCTAATACTGACTTACCAGTACCTCTTCCGCCTGCGATAATCACTCCTCCTAAACTGGGATCAACAGCTGCCAAAAGCAAAGATAATTTCAACAAACTATGACCTGTAATTGCCGCCAAGGGGAAAGCCCTAAAAGAATCCTTTGACTTCATTAAATCTTTTATTTCTTCTTTTTCTTTTAACTCGGGGTTCAAAATCACTTTAAAAATGTCTGATATAGAATTTATCCAATAACTTTGTTTTTTGTAGTGGAATTATCAAATCTTAATATCAAAAATGGACTATGTATATCCCTCGGAGCAAATATTGATAGTAAATTCGGAAGCCCTCTTGAGTCACTATTAATTTGTAAACCAAAAATAGAAGAAATAATAAATGAGTGGGGAGATCATTCCAACAAAAAAAAAGAAAAGAAAAGAAAATTCCATGCAAACTTTTTTTGGTCTTCAATTTATGAGACATTACCTCATGGAGTTGAAAATGAGCAGCCAAATTATTTAAATACTCTATTACTAATAAAAAGTGATTCTTTTCCAAAACCATCAAATAAAAAAGCGAAATTACTATTAAAAAAGCTAAAAAAGTTAGAGAAATTTTTTGGACGAGAAAAGACGCCAAAGGGCAAGAAATGGCTATCAAGATGTCTCGATTTAGATATTCTGTGGTGGGAAGATTTTCATACGGTTAACGAGGAATTAACATTACCTCACCCTAGATTCATGAATCGAAATTTCGTTATTACTCCATTATCTGAAATCTTAAGTAGAAGCCAAAAAATCACAAAATTTGATGATCCAAAATGGTCTATTAATTGATTAACAAAACCAAAAAATAACTGTTAAGCTATTTTTATTTTAAAATTCATGGGCAACAAAAACCTTCTAAAAAGATCCATTTTTAAAAAAAAAATATCTGAGTTAAAGTCTAAAAAATTTAGTTTCGAAATAAATAGAATTGAGCTTCCAAATGGACATGAAGGTGAATATGGATACATTAAGCATCCTGGGGCAGCATTAGCCGTACCTATTACAAAAGACAATAAAGTTATCATTCTGCGGCAATATAGATTTGCTATTTCAAGGTATTTATTAGAATTTCCAGCAGGTACATTAGAAATAGGTGAAACACCTATTAATTCAATTCAAAGAGAAATACAAGAAGAGACAGGATTCAGTGCAAACAAATGGGATGAACTAGGCACTCTTGTCCCTGCTCCTGGATATGCAGATGAAGAAATTTATTTATTTTTAGCTCGTGATTTAAACAAACTCAATTCGGAGGTTCAAGGAGATTTAGATGAAGATATAGAAGTATTAATTTTAGATCCCGACGAACTTGATAATCTTATTTCTAGTGGGGATGAAATTCTTGACGCAAAAACCGTGACGGCTTGGTTTAGAGCTAAACAATTTTTAGATAAATTATGAATAAACCTAGAATACTTTTTTGGCATAGAAAGGATTTAAGAATATTTGATAATCAAGCTTTAATCAAAGCATTTTCATTATCAAATGCTATTACTTCAACTTATATATTTGATAAAAATTACTCACACGATTTCAATGCAAGTTCAAGAGCATGGTTTCTAGGAAATTCGCTTCAAGAATTAGGTAATAACTGGAAAAAAATGGGTAGTAGATTAGTTATGGAAGAAGGAGATCCAGTATTAATAATTCCTCAATTAGCAAAGAAAATAGATGCTAAATTTGTTTTTTGGAATAGATCAATTGAACCTTATGAGATTAATCGCGATTTACAAATAAAAAAAAATTTAAAAGAAGAAAATATACAAGTTATTGAAACTTGGGATCACTTATTAGTAGAACCTTTAAAAATATTTTCTGGAAATAATAAACCTTATTCAGTTTATGGGCCTTTTTATAAAAACCTTAAATCAAAAATGAATTTATTAAGTCCATATGACCAAGATAAAGTTATTTTCCAGTTTAAAGATATAGATAATAAACTCAAAGAAAATAAGACAATATATTCATCTGATTCAGTTCTAGAGAAATTTATCAAAAATATCAAATTTCCTGGTTCGAATTTTTGTCCATGTAGACCAGGAGAGAATGCTGCAGAAACATTATTAGAAAACTTCATTAACGAAAAAAAAATATATTCTTATAATTCTGCACGAGAATTTCCTTCCCAAAATGGGACATCTTTTCTAAGTGCATCTCTCAGATTCGGCACCATTAGCATTAGAAAAATTTGGAACGCCACATTAAATTTAAATTCAAATTTTGCAAATCAAGGAAATTATCTATCAATTGAAACTTGGCAAAAAGAACTTGTTTGGCGTGAATTTTATCAACATTGCTTATTCCATTTCCCAGAGCTAGAAAAAGGTGCATATAGAAAAAAATGGGATCACTTTCCATGGCAAAACAATAATGAATGGTTTAAGCATTGGAGCAACGGAGAGACCGGAGTACCTATAGTTGATGCTGCAATGCGTCAGCTAAATAGTACTGGCTGGATGCATAACAGATGTAGGATGATAGTCGCTTCATTTCTGGTAAAAGATCTTATATGCAATTGGCAAATGGGCGAGAAAAAATTTATGGAGACTTTGGTTGATGGAGACTTAGCTGCAAATAATGGGGGATGGCAGTGGAGCGCCAGTAGCGGTATGGATCCAAAACCACTTAGAATTTTTAATCCATATACCCAAGCAAAAAAATTTGATCCTATTTGCGAATATATTAAATATTGGATTCCTGAATTATCTAAAGTGGCAAATTCAGAATTATTAAATGGGGAGATATCTAATTTAGAAAAAAATAATTATTCAAGCCCTATTGTCAATCACAACATACAACAAAGATTATTTAAATCACTTTATGCTGAAATTTGAATTTCCTCTATGCAATTCTTTAAAACTTTATTTAAATTTTCTGCTACATAGACTTGCTCTTCATAAGAAATTTCAGGAAAAATTGGAAGACTAAGAACTTCTGTACAAATTCTCTCTGTATTAATGAGTTTTGTTCTAGAAAAATTTTTATTTTTGTAAGCTATTTGTGCGTGTATTGGAATTGGATAATAAATAATTGAATTAATACCTTTTTCAAAAAGTTGTTGTTTTACCAAATTCCTCAAGGAATAGTATTTTTTGCAATCAGTATCAAATAAATTTGAGAAATCTTCATTTAAAAAATATTTATCGTTTCTTAATTTGATTACAAATTGATTCCAAGAATGGGAAATTGAATGAGAGCTAATTTTTGGAAAACTAATAAATGGATTTTTTTCTAATAAATCAAGATAATTATTAGCAATTTTTTGGCGATTATTAATCCACTTAGAGATATATTTGATTTTAATGTTTAATATGGCAGCTTGAATGGTATCAAGTCTGCTGTTATATCCAATTTGGGTGTGATGATATCTTATTGGGCTGCCATGAACAGCCAGTTCTCTAATTTTTTTTGCCATCTTCTGATCTGAAGTTGTTACTGCTCCACCATCTCCAGCAGCTCCTAAATTTTTAGTAGGGAAAAAGCTAAAACAGCCTATATCGCCGATACTACCAACTGTGGAAGTTTCCCACATTGTGCATGTTGCCTGAGCACAATCTTCGATAACTTTTAAGTCATATTTCTTGGCCAAAGATTTTATTAAGGTCATATTCACTGCATTACCAAATAGATGAACTGGCATAATTGCTTTGGTATTAGAATTTATTTCTTGTTCTATTAGTTCAGTATTAATGAGATAAGTTTCTGGATCTATATCTACCAAAACAGGATTAGCACCAACTGCACTAATAGCCTCTGCAGTTGCAAAAAAGCTAAAAGATGAGGTAATAACCTCATCACCCACACCAATATCTAATGCGCGCAAAGCCAATACTAAAGCATCAGTTCCACTATTACATCCAATAGTATTTTTAACACCAATCAGATTTGAAAAACTCTCCTCAAATTTTGCAATTTCTTGTCCTCCAATATACTGCCCACCTTTTAAAACTTTAGAAACCTCACTCTCAATTTCAGAGCCAATTTCTTGAAACTGCCTATCTAAAGTAAATGGAGGTACCTGCATAATAAATATATTAACCCTAAACCATATTTCTATGGGTAAAAAAAATTTTTAATTCATTTAAACCAACTTGGTTCTTTACCAGGAGTCCATTTTATATTGCAACCTAAAGAAGGCATCTGATTTGAAGGATAAGAATTATCTTGATTCAAATCTTTTACGGCAGAGCGCAAATCTTTTCCAGATACAGGGATATTATTACCTGGTCTACTATCGTCTAATTGGCCATGATAATACAATAAAAAAGCACCATCTCCTTCATTTGAAAAAAGATAAAAATCTGGGGTGCAGGCCGCTTTTAATTTCTTAGCAAAATTTTGATTTTCATCATATAGATAAGGAAAACTCCATCCCTGTGTTTGTGCTTGTAGTCTCAAATTTTTAGGAGAATCTGAAGGATGAGTGACAATATCATTACTAGAAATTGCAACTGTTTGAACTGTATTTTCAATTTCTTTACTTAAGGTGAAAATTTGATTCTCAATATATTTAACAAATGGGCAATGGGCACAAATAAACATTAAAAGTAAATGCCGATTATCTAGACTATGAGAATTAAAATATTCATTTTTTGAAGAATTAGCATTTAACATTTCGAAATTCGGTAATTGAAAACCTAATTCCAAAACCATAGAATTTGTTCTTACCATGTTCAAGTTAAAAATTCTTTGATATTTGAAAATTATTGTATATTTTGCAGTAATCCGTAAAGATAGGTACTTCTATATAGGAGAATAATAGAAATAATAAACAAAATGCTTCTAAATCTAACTGGCAAAAAAATTCTTGTTACGGGAATTGCCAACAATCGTTCAATAGCATGGGGTATCGCTCAACAACTTTCAAAAGCTGGCGCAGAGCTTGGAATCACATATTTGCCTGATGATAAGGGAAGATTCGAGTCTAAAGTTAGAGAACTAACTGAACCTTTAAACCCATCGTTATTTTTGCCTCTTGATGTGCAAAATCCAGCCCAAATTGAAGAAATCTTTAACAATATAAAAAACAATTGGGGGCAAATTGACGGATTAGTTCACTGCCTAGCATTTGCAGGACGCGATGAATTAGTTGGAGATTATAGTGCTACCACTTCAGAGGGTTTTGATAGGGCTCTTAATATAAGTGCGTATTCGTTAGCACCTTTATGTAAAGCAGCAAAACCACTTTTTAGTGATGGTGCTGGAGTTGTCTCATTAACTTATTTAGGTTCAGAAAGAGCGATTCCTAACTATAACGTGATGGGAGTTGCTAAGGCAGCTTTAGAAGCTTCAGTAAGATATCTTTCTGCAGAACTTGGTCCCGAAAAACAAGTCAGAGTTAACGCAATAAGTGCTGGTCCTATAAGAACACTTGCGAGTTCTGCTATAGGTGGCATTTTAGATATGATTCACAATGTTGAAGAAAAGGCTCCTTTACGCAGAACAGTCACTCAAACAGAAGTAGGTAATACAGCTGCTTTTTTGTTAAGTGATCTCTCTAGCGGCATTTCAGGCCAAACAATTTATGTTGATGCGGGTTACTGCATTAATGGAATGTAAACTAAGTTTTTTGCATAAAAATGTCATCTCTAAGGCAATCTGAAATAAAAAGAAAAACGAATGAAACAGATATTTCTGTATTTATAAACTTAGATGGAAATGGAATTTCTGAGATTAATACAGGGATACCATTCTTAGATCATATGCTTCATCAAATATCCAGTCATGGTTTGTTCGATTTAAAAATAAAAGCAATTGGAGATACCCATATTGATGATCATCATACAAATGAAGATGTAGGAATCGCATTAGGCAAAGCATTTTCAAAAGCCTTGGGAGAAAGAAAAGGAATAAGCAGATTTGGACATTTCTTTGCCCCATTAGATGAAGCATTAGTTCAAGTCACTTTAGACTGCTCTGGTAGACCGCATCTATCTTATGATCTTCAATTAAAAGCCCCTAGAATAGGAAATTATGATACTGAACTAGTAAGAGAGTTTTTTATTGCCTTTGTAAATAACAGCGGTATTACTCTGCATATTAATCAAATACGAGGAAGTAATTCACATCACATCGTTGAGGCGTGCTTTAAAGCTTTTTCAAGAGCAATGAGAATGGCTACCGAGATAGATCCAAGAAGATCTGATTCAATTCCAAGCAGTAAAGGAATGTTAGAAAAACAATAAAATAGGAATTTTTTCGAATCAGCCACAATTCAGTTGATTTTTGGCGAAGATAGGTAAAGTGATTGTTTAGTTGTGACTAATTTACAAGATAAAAAAATTGATAAATTTAATATTTTTAAAAAAGAAGATTGGTCAAGTGCTTATCAAAATGTAGAAAAGGAGCTAACTAAAGAGCCTCTAAAAGTTAGCAAGGGTAACCCTATTAAAAATTTAAATGGAACATTATTAAGAAATGGACCAGGAAAATTAGAGAGAGGTGGACAATGGGTTCATCATCCATTTGATGGTGATGGGATGATAACCTCCATAAGATTCGAAAATGGCGAGGCATTCTTAACAAATAGATTTGTTAAAACTAAAGGCTATTTGGAAGAAGAAAAAATAGATAAATTTATTTATAGAGGCGTTTTTGGAACACAAAAAAATGGAGGAATTTTAAATAATGCATTAGATCTAAAATTCAAGAATATCGCTAATACACATGTAATTAAATTAGGAGATGAAATTCTCGCATTATGGGAAGCAGCAGGTCCACATGCAATGGATCCTGATAGTCTTGAAACTATTGGTTTAACAACATTAAAAGGAGTACTCCAGCCTAACGAAGCATTCAGTGCTCATCCCAAAACAGACCTAAACTCAAATGCATCTTCAGAACTTTTAGTCACTTTTGGTGTACAAACCGGGCCAAAAAGTACCATTAGATTAATGGAATTTGATAATGCTGGTCCAAATTCTGGAGAGCTCATTTTTGACAGAAAAGATACCTTTAATGGATTTGCATTCCTTCATGATTTCGCAATTACAACTAATTGGGCAATATTTTTACAGAATGCTATCGATTTCAATCCTCTTCCATTTGTAATGGGTCAAAGAGGAGCAGCACAATGTCTAAAATCAAACCCAAATAAAAAGGCAAAGTTTTTTATCATTCCCAGAGAAAGTGGATTATTTAGAGGACAGCCTCCTTTAACAATTGATGCTCCAGAAGGATTCGTTTTTCATCATGTAAACGCATTTGAAAAAGATTCAAAAATCGTATTAGATAGTATTTTTTATGATGATTTCCCATCAGTTGGTCCAGACGAGAATTTTAGGGATATAGACTTTGATAAATATCCAGAAGGAAAACTGAAAAGATCAATTATCGATCTAAAGACAAAAACCTGTGAACTTGAAACTTTCAGTGAACAATGTTGTGAATTTGCTGTTGTTAATCCTAAAAACTTAGGATTAAAAGCAACTTTTAGTTGGATGGCAAGCACATATCAAAAGCTGGGGAACGCTCCACTTCAAGCAATAAAAAAAATAAATTTCACTTCTAAGGAAGAGATTTTTTGGTCAGCAGGTCCAAGTGGATTTGTTAGTGAACCAATTATGGTTCCATCAGAAAACTCTTCAAAAGAAGATGAGGGTTTTTTATTTATACTTCTATGGAACGGAGAAAGAAGAGGCAGCGATTTAGTGATATTAGACGCAAAAGACTTAAAAGAACTAGCTGTTTATGAATTACCCATTTCAATTCCTCATGGCCTTCATGGATCTTGGGTTAATTGAATTTAAGAAAAAATTTCAATTAAATCTGGAATAATTTTTTTTAAGGCTTTACCTCTATGACTACAAGAGTCTTTTATATCATTATTCATTTCTGCGAAAGTTAATCTGGTAGAACTCTCCTCAAAAATTGGATCATACCCAAAACCACTTTTTCCTCTGGGGTTTAAAATAATATTGCCATGACATTTGGCCTCAGATTCAATAATCACTTCACCATTTGGGGAACAAACACAAATATTAGCAATAAAGAAAGCACTTCTATTTTGAACTCCAACAAGTTCTCTTAAAACTCGTTCAATTCTCTTCTGATCATTTTCTGCGTATCTAGATGAGTAAATGCCAGGCTTACCACCTAGTGCTTCAATACAAATTCCTGAATCATCTGCTATTGAAAAATTATTCGTTTTTCTAGAAACTTCACTCGCTTTTTTAATTGCATTATCTCTAAATGTCAGTCCATCCTCTTCAACTTCTAATGATTCTGGCTGGAGTAACAATTTACAATTAACTCCAGCAAGCAATTTCTTATATTCTTCAATTTTACCTTTATTCTTACTCGCTAAAAATAAATTTTTCATCCTTATTTTCCAGCCAAATTTATAAATTCTTGACCCCACTCTAATACCTCAATTAGATAAGATTCTTTTGGTGCTTCACAATATAACCTTAAAAGAGGTTCCGTTCCTGAAAACCTAAAAAGGAGCCAAAAATTTTTATCAATTCTCAACTTTATTCCATCGATCTTTGTGATACTTTTTAACTTGTGATTATTAATATTCTCAGGAATATTATCTATAATAAATTCTTTTACGTTATTTTTTTCTGACTGATTTGGAAATTTAATATCAATTCTTTTATAAAAACTTGGCCCAAAATCTTCTTGAATTTCATCTAAGGTTTCATATAAATATTGAGATTTTTCAGCAATTCCATTTAATAAAACCATCGCTGCATATAGAGCATCTCTTTCAGGCATAAAATCACCAAAACCAACTCCCCCAGATTCCTCTCCTCCAATAAATATTTTTTCTTTAATCATTTTTTCAGCAATATATTTAAAGCCAACTGGAAGTTCAAAAACATCTCTATTTTGACTCTCTGATATATTTTTAATAATATCTGAACCACTAACAGTCTTTAAAACTGGATAAGAATTATTTTTAATTTCGCCCAAATAGCTAATAAAGTATGGGAGTAAATCTTGCGTACTGGAGTATCTTCCTTTTTCATCAATTGCCGCAATTCTATCACCATCACCATCAAATATAATTCCTAAAGTTTTCACTTCATTTGTTGAATTTTTCATTAGTGTTTGTTTTAGATCATCTGTATATTTCAAAAGAGGTTCAGGAGGTTTTCCTCCAAAAAAAGGATCAGCATCTTTCCTGATTTCTGAAATAACTTCAAAATTATTAGAAGCAAAAATCTCAGCCATACAATTTGCAGCTGAACCATGCATAGAATCTACAAAAATTCTCAATTTCATTTTTTTTAATCTCTTGGAAATATAGTCAATATCAAAAAGGGATTTAATTCTATCTAAATGAAATTTCTTAATATCTTCCAATTGATTAATACCTTCTATTTTTTCAATTGAATTTCCAAGCATTAATCTTTTTTCAACTTCACTTGTAAAAGATTCGTCAACAGAACATCCATTAAAGCTCTTTATTTTCAGACCTAGCCAATTATATGGATTGTGACTTGCTGTAATTACTAACGCTCCAAGACAACCGACTTCTTTGGCATAGAAACTACAAGAGGGTGTTGTAACAAAGCTATCAGATAAGATCGGTTCGAAACCACATCCTCTTACATATGGCACTATTTGCTTGGCGAATTCACAAGCCATAAATCTACGATCATATCCAATAATAATTTTCTTTGAATTAATTTCTTTATAGTATTGATAATGCAACTCCTGACATGCAGCGACAACAACTCTTGAAAGATTGGACAGGTTAAAGTCAAAACCAATAATTCCCCTCCAACCATCGGTTCCAAATTTTATCTTATCTAATTTATCAGCTGTCAAATTTCAAATTTCCTTAATTTCTTTTAATTATCTATAATAATTTATATGAGTAAATTTTAAAACCGCCCTTAAAAAAATTTGAATTCTCTTCATTTAAAAAGTTTTACAAGATGCAAAAGAAAAGCATGGCTCGATTTTAAGGGTAAAAAATCTTATGAAGTTTGGTCTCCCCATAAAGCTATAGATAAAATTAATCAGTTTCAAATTTTCTCTAAATTTTGTAATGGTGAAATATATACAGGATTAAAAGCCTGTGAAAATGGTTATCAAGGGGTAATTGGATTAAAAATCAAAGGAAATCTTTTCCAAAATATAAACGCAGAAATACTTCCACAATTACTTTTAAAAACTAAAGGTAAAAGTAAATGGGGACAATATAAATATTTACCTGCTGTTTATAAGTTAGGCCACAAAACAACTAAAGAACATTTATTTGACTTAGCTTTTTGTTCTATGCTTTTGGAATCTTTTCAAGAATCTAAAATTGAGAAAGGATTAGTAATTTCAACTTTTTATAAAAAAGTTAAAGTTGAAGAAATTTATTTAAATAAAAAATTAAGAAAAAAAGTTTTAAATGTTTTATTAAATTTGAATGAATGCTTGGAGGGATCCATACCAGAAATAACTCAAGATAGAAAAAAATGTACTATTTGTTCCTGGCAAAAATTTTGTGACAAAGAAGCAAAAGAAAATGGATATTTAACAGATATAGATGGAATAGGGTCCAAAACGGCCTCGTTACTCAAAGCAAATGGAATAACTAATACCCAAACATTAGCTTCGTACAGCGAAAAAAAACTTGGGGAGAAATTATCTAAATGCAAAGATCAGAAGTATGAAAAAGCATCCATATTTGTAAAGCAAGCACAAGCATATATCTCTGGAGAACCATATTTTATTTCTAAAAAAAATAATATGGAAGATCTATTAGAAAAAATATGTTCGGGATTTTATATATTTGATATCGAGTCAAATCCAGATGAAAAGCATGATTTTTTATATGGATTTTTAAAAGTAAATAATTTGTCTATAAAAAAAGAAGATCTTATTTATGAACCAATCTTAAATCTTAAAAACAATAAAGGAGAATCTTACAGTCAAATTATTGAAATACTTTTTTCAAACAAGGAATGGCCAGTTTTGCATTACGGAGAAACTGAAAAAATATCAATAATTAATATTGCTAAAGAACTAAATTTTAGTTTTGAAGAAATTGATTCACTTTCCTCCAGATTTATTGACTTACATACCTTAATAAGAAAGTCTTGGATATTACCACTAAAAAACTATGGATTAAAAAATGTTTCTAATTGGCTTGGATTTGAATGGGCGCAGAAAAATGTAAGTGGCTCTAAAGCACTTTATTGGTGGATTCAATATCAAATTACAGAAAACCAAATATTTTTAAAGAAAATTATTCAATATAACAAAGATGATTGTTTTGCTACTCTACAAATTGCAGAATATTTAATCAAAAATCGATTAAAGAAAAATTGATCCTACAGATTTATTTATAATAATTTTTCCAAAAATTTCTGAAAAAAAATAACTTTCTTCCTCTAAATATTTTCTTTTTATCATCGCTAAACCTTTTATTTGACAATCTAATTTAAAAAAACTAGTAATCTTGCCAACTGAAATATCCTTGGCAGAATTTGTATATAAATTTTTATCTTCTAAGTCTAAATTGAAATTAGATTCAATTGATTTCCAAATTCTTATTTCCTGTTTTAAAGAAGAAACATTTTTTATTTTTGACATTGTTTCTTGTCCTAAATAACAACCTTTATTAAAATCTATAAGATCTTGTAATCCAAGCTCAAGAGGATTATTTTTTCCGTTGATTTCCATTTCTAATGAGGGTATTGCCTGATTAATCTTCCAAAGTTTTAAATCATTGGGATTTAGTAAATTTAGTTTATTTTTATATATTTCAAATTCTTTATCTTCTGTTTTGAAGAAATTAGGCTGGTAAGTTCTCCATGAACAAGATTCATCAATTTCCTGAATTCTATTTATCAAGAAAGGTTCACTAAGAAGTACGTCGTCCGCTGGAAAAATAATTTGATTAAAGTAATCAATTATTTCATTTGTGTTACCCGCCAAGATAATTATTTCTAAGCTTCTTTCTAAAAAAATAATTTCGATTAATGACCTTAGAACTCCATTTGGAGTTAACCAACAAGTTTTGATAACTTTATTTTCTGAATTAAGAATATTACCAGTTGTTATCCCATTCAAAAATTTTCTGGCATCTTTCCCAGTAATTGAAAAACAATCAAATTTTTCAAGCCAAAACTTTTTTTTTATATCTTGCATTTTGAAATAATTATAAAAAGTCTTTTATTGTAAAAAGACTCTTTAATTTAACATTTTCATCTTCAAGGGCTTCTAATCCCCCTTCTTGCCTATCAACTATAGACAAAACTTCCTCAACAACATAATTATTTTCTCTTAATTTTTTTATAGCTTTTATTACTGAACCAGCAGTTGTAACCACATCCTCTAAGACAGTTACCAAAGTTCCTTCTTCTAATGTAGGGCCCTCTATTCCAGCTTTGGTACCGTATTTTTTGATTTCTTTCCTAATTATTAAACCATCAAGTTCTAGTCCATACAAAGCTGCTTTAACAATTAATCCACTTACTAAAGGGTCTGCACCTAATGTCAATCCTGCTACAGCTTTTGACCTTGAGTCCTTTAAATCTAAAAATAATTCACTTATTAAGTTTAAGCCTTCGCTATTTAATGACACTGGTTTACAGTTCAAGTAATGACTGCTTTTTTTTCCTGAAGATAAAGTGAAGTTTCCTTTCTTGTAAGATTTTTCAATTAACTGTTTTAACAATTTTGCTTTATTTAAATCATACTTATCCGAAAATTTGCCCATTAGTAAAAGTTTAATTTATATTTAAAGATTAGAAGAAAAAAAAGAAATCTCACAAAAACTTCCTAATAAGGTGTTTTTTGAAATATTATTTTTATATTGTATATTGAAATTCAATGTAATTAAAATTACATAAATTCCCTTGGGGGTGTAGCAATCTGGTGAATGCACCAAACTCATAATTTGGCTAAGGCGAGTTCGATCCTCGCCACCCCCATTATTCATTTGCCATTGAATGAAAATAACTCTACTTTTATTTCTTTTATTTCTACCAGCTTTTTTCGCAGCGAGTGAACTCTCTTTTTTATTAATAAGGCCAAGTAAAGTTTTAAGGTTAATAGAAGAAAAAAAGAAAGGCGCATTTTCAATTTTAAAAATTCAAAAACGCTTTAGATCTTCACTAATTGCTTCTCAATTTGGAGTAACAATTTCATTAATTGCGATTGGATGGCTCAGCAATAACCTGGCTAATGATTATTGGAAAAGCAATATTTTATCAAATAGATTTTATGATCTTCTATTATTTTTATTTGTTGTTTTAGTTGTTACTCTTGTTTCTGGACTAATTCCAAAAGCTTTAGTAATTAACAATCCAGAATCTGCTGCATTAAGGTTAACCACAATATTCGATGCCGTTAGAAAAGCTATGAATCCTATAGTGAAAACAATAGAATTCTTTGCTAGCGCTTGTTTAGGCTTGTTCAATTTAAATAACAAATGGGATTCTTTAAACTCGGGTTTATCTGCTGGAGAATTAGAAACTCTTATAGAAACAGATAACGTAACAGGTTTAAAACCAGATGAGAAGAATATTCTTGAAGGAGTTTTTGCTTTAAAAGATACAAAGGTTAAAGAAGTGATGATTCCAAGATCTGAAATGGTAACTTTGCCAAAAAATATAACCTTTTCAGAACTAATGAAACAAGTAGATAAAACTCGACATGCTCGCTTCTTTGTGATTGGTGAGTCTTTAGATGATGTATTAGGTGTATTAGATTTACGTTATCTAGCTAAGCCAATATCAAAAGGTGAAATGGAAGCCGATACATTATTAGAACCATTCCTTTTACCAGTAACAAAAATAATAGAAACATGTTCACTAGCAGAAATATTTCCAATAGTAAGAGACTACAATCCGTTCTTACTAGTAGTTGATGAACACGGGGGGACAGAAGGACTTATAACTGCAGCTGATTTAAATGGCGAAATAGTTGGAGAGGAAATGCTCAATAATAGAACTTATTCAGATATGAGAATGTTAGATAATTTCTCTAAAAAATGGTCGATAGCTGGAAAATCAGAAATTGTTGAAATCAATAAAAAAATAGGATGTTCTATTCCAGAGGGTACTGATTATCATACTCTTGCTGGATTTATGTTAGAAAAATTTCAAATGGTTCCAAAAATTGGCGACGTTTTAGATTTTAATAATATTAAATTTGAAGTTATTTCTATGTCAGGGCCAAAAATTGATCGTGTTAAAATAATTCTTCCAAAAAGCTAAATATTGCTCCCCATAGAGGATAATGATAATTAATATATGGATTTAAAATTATGCAACCAACCTCATCACCCGTAAAGGTTGGAGTCATAGGTATAGGAAATATGGGCTGGCATCATGCTCGAGTACTAAGTTTACTCAAAGATGCAAATCTCATTGGAGTCGCAGATCCAAATGAGGAGAGAGGTAAATTAGCTATTGAGCAATTTCAATGTGAATGGTTCAAGGATTATAAGGAGCTAATTCCAAAAGTTGATGCTATCTGTATTGCTGTACCAACACTACTTCATCAAAAAGTTGGACTAGATTGTCTTAATGGAGGTGCTAACGTTCTCATTGAAAAACCAATTGCAGCTAACGAGTTAGAAGCAAAATCTCTAATAGAGGCTGCTAATGCCAGTAACTGTCTATTACAAGTAGGGCATATTGAAAGATTTAATCCTGCTTTTAGAGAATTAAATAAAATAGTAAATAATGAAGAAATTGTTGTTTTAGAAGCAAGGAGGCACAGTCCTCATGCAGACAGAGCAAATGATGTATCTGTAGTAATGGATTTAATGATTCATGACATTGATCTTATCTTGGAGCTTGTAAACTCAAAAATACAAAAATTAGCAGCCGTTGGAGGAAGAAATAGCGAAGGATTAATAGATTATGTCAATGCTACTTTAGTATTTAAAAATAATGTTATTGCAAGCCTAACTGCAAGCAAAATGAGTCACAAAAAAATTAGAAGTTTAAGTGCTCACTGCCAAAATGGCTTAGTAGAAACTGATTTTTTAAATCACTCTTTACAAATCCATCGAAAATCTAATGAATCATACACAGCAGAGCATGGAGAATTAGTTTATAGAAATGATGGATATGTCGAAGAAGTTAGCACAACCTCCATTGAACCTCTCTATGCAGAACTGGAGCATTTTCTTAAGTGCGTTCAGGGCAAAGAAATACCCGAGGTAGATGGTGAGCAAGCCTCAAGAGCATTAAAAATTGCTGATTTTATAGAGAGTGCTGTAGAAAATTCTGGAGATGCGATTTTACTTGAAAATCCCTTCTGATAAAGACAATCTAAACTAAAAGAATTTTATTTAAATCCAACTGCAGCTTGCCAAACAAACACTAATAAAAAGAAAAATAAAGGAATCAGTGGAAGAACATCAACAGTTGGAGCAAAGGCCTTATAAGCCTCGGGCAATTCAGCGAATGTATTAAATAGAATGAGCACCTTTTTGATAAATTAATTAATTATGATAAGACGTTACCACGTATGGTGAGCAATAGAGGATGTTTTCCAAGGAGCGAAATCATTTGTAAAACAATTATCTCTAATTGCAGTAGAAATTGCATTGGTAAATCTTATTAAGTGAGCAATATTATGCAAACTTATGAGAGTTAGGCCTAATATTTCGTCATTTCTAATTAGATGATGCAAATATGCTCGAGAATAGGATTTACAGGTTTCGCATTTACAAGTTTTATCAATCGGAGAAAAATCATTTTTAAATCGAGCATTTCGCAAATTCAATCTTTCATCATTTAAAAATGCAGTCCCATGTCTTCCCATTCTAGTAGGCAAAACACAGTCAAATATGTCAAATCCATTAGCAACAGCTAGAGAAATTTCTTTTAAAGAGCCAATTCCCATTAAATATCTTGGTTTATTTGTAGGTAAGAATTTCGGGACGTAATTAATTACACTATGTATTTCTTCGACTGCCTCGCCGACACTTACACCTCCCACTGCTATTCCAGGCAGATCAAAAGAACTTGTATATTTTGCGCTGTATTCTCTCAATCTTGGATACTTTCCACCTTGAACTATACCGAATAATGCTTGATTGGATTTCTGATGAGTCTCAACACATTTTTGCAACCATGAATGAGTTCTTTGTAAAGAGTCCTCAATATCATTTTCGTTAGCTGTATGCGGAGGACAATGATCAAAAGCCATAGCAACATCCGATCCAAGATCCATTTGAATCTGTATAACTTTTTCAGGTGATAAAAAAACATGACTACCATCTCTTGGATTTTTAAATTCCACACCTTTATCAGAAATATTATTTAATTTGGCCAAACTAAAAACTTGATATCCTCCTGAATCAGTAAGAATAGGATTAGGCCAATTCATGAACTTATGTATTCCGCCAGATTCTTTAACTAGTTTTTCTCCAGGTTGTAAATGAAGATGAAAGGTATTTGAGAGAATCATTTCTGATCCTGTAGAGGTTAACTGCTTAGATGAAATTCCTTTAACCGTTGCCAAAGTACCCACAGGCATAAATTTTGGCGTGTTTACCTGACCATTTGGTGTATGAAATATACCAGTTCTTGCCTCTGTATTACTGCAATTCGATGTAATTTCAAATTCAAACACGATAATTTATAAAATTTTTTGATCCTTTTTCATTAATCTACCCTATTATCTAATATTGAATCTATTTTTATCTCATCAAAAAATATTTAATAAAAAATTTGGCAGGAGCTTGGATTTTCTATACGACATTTCCAAAGATACCCTTGATTAATCCCGAATTTAAAAATATTGCACAATTTGCTCCGCCTTTAGGATTTTTAATTGGAACTATACAGAGTTATATTTTTCTTTTTTTAATAACAAACTCTTGGTCCATTTATGCATCTGCATTAATTTGCATGGCTTCAGGATATTTAATTACTGGTGGTCTACACATTGATGGTTTAATGGATACTTTCGATGGTATTTTTGCGGGTAAAAAGAAACGTTTAAAAGCCATGAAAGACAGTAAAGTTGGGTCCTTTGGCGTTCAAGCCTTAGTTTTTATAACTTTAATTCAAATTGCTTGCATACTGAAAATTCAAACCTTAATAATTTTTGTTTTACCTATATCCTTATTTTGGGGAAGATTTTCAAATTTATTTTTTATTGAAAAGTTTAAATATATGAGTTATAAGAAAAAATCTATTAGTCACAAAAAGTTTTGGAATGGATTTAAAAAAGAATCTTTGATCTCCATTATTTTTCTTTTAATTATAATTTCATACCAATTTGTTGCAATTACATCCAAAGCATTATTAATTAAATTTTTAATTCTTATTTTGATTGGTATCTTTCTAAGCTATTTTATCCCAAACATACTGGGTAATAAAATTGGAGGCTTCAATGGAGATGCCTGCGGTGCAAGTGTTGTACTAGTTGAAACTGCAATGTTGTTTATGCATGCAATTCTTTTATAGGTAGTTCTAAATAGAAAATATTTTTCTTCTTTAGATTTTTTGATTTCGCAGTATTATCAATCGAATTATTTTGCAGCAATCTCAAATCTCCTCCAATTTGTTTTGCTAATTTCCTCGCTAAAAAAAGTCCCACACCCGTGCCGTCTTTTTTCTTAGCGGCAGATCCTCTAAATCCTTTTTCAAAAATTTTCTCGTTTTCATTTTTGGTTATTTTTTTACCATCATCAAATATACAAAGTCCATTACTCGTGATAGCGAGTCCAATTTCAGCATCTTTTTGTGCATATTTAAAAGCATTTTCTAATAAATTGGCCACAATTTCAGCAATCACAGCATATTTTGCCTTTAATGGCGATAAAGTCCAATCTGGCCAAAGAGAAGGTTCAGTCCAATCTCTATTCTCTAAGTCCGCATTAGCTTTACCCCTTTCTAATATTGGCCTTAATAAACTCTTAACAGTTATTACCTTTTTATTATCTAAATTTGGAGGTAATAATAACCTTTCCTCTCCAATTTCTATAGGAAGTTGAATAGGTGAATTTAGTTGTACAAAAGAATCCATATATTTATTAATTTGTTTTTGCTCTATTATCATGCGTTCGACTATTTCAATAGAGCTATTATCTGAACCAAGTCTTTTTATTAGTAATTTTGCATATGTTCTAATAGCAGCTAATGGATTCCTTAATTGATGGATTATGACATTGACCTGATTTTTTAAATAATTGATTTCTTCATTTTTATTTTGACGTTCTAATTCGATAGAGACGCATTTAGCTAAAGATATTGAAAGCGCTTTTAATCTAGAATCAAGAGATACTGGCCAATTCCCTCCTTTCAAATCAGTTTCTACCCTAAGGACACCAAGTAAAATATCGTTTTCTTGAAGCGGGTACCATCTTCTATTAGGCGACGAAACTTTTAGTGAAGGATCATTCTCTATTGATGTAAGTAGCCTGTCAATTTGTGGCCATTGACCAATCATTTCAAAAGATGCTTTAGTTCCTTCCTTAGCTGAAGCAATATACATAACTAAATTAGTCACGCCCATTGAACAACCAAAACTCTCTAGCTGTTTAATAATTAGTTCTTCAAATTTTTTTGAAAGATTCATAATGAGTAAAATTTTGAGGAATTTAAAAAAAAACTTGAATAAGGGCTTGTAAAATATGAAAAAAGTATTAAGATATATAAAGAGGTCTGACTTTAGCCAGCCTTAAATATGAATATATAATCATATTTTAAGCTACATCAGGGGTTGATGGGTCCTCTATGTAATTTGAAGTGAATTTAAAATCACATATATAAGATTAGTAAAAATAAAAAGGACTAATCTCATTAATAATTTCAGGAGTACCAATCAATGTCAAAAAAAAGAAAAAGAATCAGCAGAAGAAGATTGGCTGGCCAAAGAGTAATGGCACATGTACCTATTTATCATATCGAAACTGGCAAACATAAACCAGTTACGGCAGCAAGAAGATTCATAGCTGAAAATGGTCTCTCTGCGCCTTCAGTTTTCAATGTCAGAAGAAATGAACACACCACCGATAGATTTTTTTGGGGTGAAAAAGGTTTATTTAGCGCCCAATATGCTGAAGAAAATCATTTTCTATTTCCATCACTAAAAGTTGTAGTTGAAGGGATTGGTGAAGAAAAAATATTTGAGGGTCTAGAACTTACTGCAGATGATTGGGAAGAGATTGAAGAATATGAATATGCTTTTGTTTAAAAAATACTACTTATATTTGAACTTATAAAATTAATTAAATTTGAATCAATTTGATGAAATCCATCGAATTCTAATAATTCACAAAACTTAGAAGACTTACTCTTTACCTTTTCATAAATAGTCCTAGAAGCATCTATAGGCACAACGTCATCAAATAAACCATGACTAATAATCAATGGCGAGAAATTTTCTCCTGGGGCCCAGTTGGGGTGTGGATACCCACTACAAGCAACAATTAATCCAAAATTTAACTTAAATCCCGCATCAATTGCCATTGCCGCCCCCTGAGAGAAACCCAACAAAATTGTTTTTCTTAGTGGAATCTGATCAGTATCAAATTTTTTTAATGTAACTAAAAGTTTATTTACTTCAACCTCTGCTCCTTTCCAATCATGTGGATATAATCCATACCACTGTCTTCCCTGACCACTTGGATGTAATCCAGGAGCCCTCAAAGAAATTACCTCAAAATCAAAATTTATTTTTTCAGTTATCTCCTTTCCATATGTTAAAAGGTCATCTGAATCAGCTCCCCAACCGTGCATCAAAATAATTCTATGAGTTGCAGTTTGAGAGCTAATCGAGACAAATTCATGATTGATAGCATATTTCATGTTTATATTCTTAAGTAAGTAAACTTTCCCATAATGTCTCCATTAGCTTTAGTAAGTGTCTCTGATAAAAAAAATATAATCCCATTTTGCAAAGAGTTGGTAGAGCAATTTAATTATAAAATTCTATCAAGTGGAGGAACTGCCAAACATCTTATAGAAGCTAAAATTCCAGTTATTAAAGTTGCTGATTTTACTAATTCTCCAGAAATTCTTGGAGGAAGAGTTAAAACTTTACATCCAAAAATACACGGGGGAATATTAGCTAAAAGAACTGATAAGCAACATAAAAAAGATATAGAAGCTAACAATCTTGAGTTAATTGACTTAGTAGTTGTCAATTTATATCCTTTTAAAAAAACTGTAGATCAGGGAGCTAAATGGGAAGATGCCATTGAAAATATAGATATCGGAGGGCCATCTATGATTCGTTCTGCAGCCAAAAATCATAAAGATGTTTCCGTTTTAGTAGATCCTAGTCAGTATCAAAATTTTCTTGAAGAAAGTAAAAAAGGTGAATTGAAAGACTCATTTAGAGCAAAATTAGCCCTTGAAGCTTTTCAACATACAGCAGACTATGACATTGCAATATCTAATTGGATAAAGAAAGAAAGAGATTTACAATCTTCCAAATATATTGAATCTTATCCACTAATCAAAACCTTAAGATATGGGGAGAATCCACATCAAAAAGCTTTCTGGTATGGTTCAAGTAAAATTGGATGGAACTCAGCAGAGCAATTACAAGGAAAAGACTTAAGTTATAACAATCTATTAGATCTTGATTCGGCACTTTCAACAGTTTTAGAATTTGGCTACGCAGAAAAAGATGAACTTGCAACCGACATTTTTGCCTCTGTTATTTTAAAACACAATAATCCTTGTGGTGCCTCTATAAGTAATTCAGCTTCTCAAGCATTTTTGAATGCTTTGGAATGCGACTCT
>QCED01000016.1 GCA_003280725.1 Prochlorococcus sp. AG-355-M18
TTATGAGAAGCTCTTGGATTAAGTCTCGCCTTGGTAAAGGTAATGTAACTCAGTTGAATTATGCGAGGAATGGACAAATTACTGAAGAAATGGACTTTGTTGCTAGGAGAGAAAATCTACCTGCTTCTCTAGTAATGGAAGAAGTAGCAAGAGGGAGATTAATTATTCCAGCAAATATTAACCATCCAAATCTTGAGCCAATGTGCATAGGCATTGCTTCTAGATGTAAAGTCAATGCAAATATTGGTGCTTCCCCTAATGCTAGTGATATCAATGAAGAAGTTGAGAAGCTAAAGTTAGCCGTTAAATACGGGGCTGATACTGTTATGGATCTTTCTACTGGCGGAGTGAATTTAGATGAAGTTAGACAAGCAATTATTCATGAGTCTCCTGTTCCAATAGGAACAGTTCCAGTTTATCAAGCTTTAGAAAGTGTACATGGCTCAATTGATAGACTAACAGAAGATGATTTTCTTCATATTATTGAAAAACACTGCCAACAAGGCGTCGATTATCAAACTATACATGCTGGATTATTAATTGAGCATTTGCCAAAAGTTAAAGGAAGAATTACTGGAATAGTAAGTAGAGGAGGAGGTATTTTAGCTCAATGGATGTTACATCACTTTAAGCAAAATCCCCTCTACACAAGGTTTGACGATATTTGTGAGATTTTTAAGAAATATGATTGTACTTTTTCTCTAGGGGATTCACTTAGGCCTGGATGTTTACATGATGCTTCTGATGATGCTCAGTTAGCTGAACTTAAGACCTTAGGAGAGCTTACTCGAAGAGCATGGGAACATAATGTTCAAGTAATGGTTGAGGGACCTGGTCATGTACCTATGGATCAAATTGAGTTCAATGTGAGAAAGCAAATGGAAGAATGTTCAGAAGCCCCCTTTTATGTACTTGGTCCATTAGTAACAGATATATCTCCTGGTTATGATCATATATCAAGTGCTATTGGAGCTGCTATGGCGGGTTGGTATGGGACTTCTATGTTATGCTACGTCACACCAAAAGAACATCTTGGCCTTCCCAATGCAGAAGATGTGAGAGAGGGATTAATTGCTTATAAAATAGCTGCTCATGCTGCTGACATAGCAAGACATAGAGCTGGGGCTCGTGATCGAGATGATGAACTTAGCCATGCTAGGTATAATTTTGATTGGAATAAACAATTTGAACTTTCATTAGATCCTGAAAGAGCTAAGCAGTTCCATGATGAAACATTACCTGAAGAAATCTTTAAAAAGGCCGAATTTTGTTCAATGTGTGGTCCTAAACATTGTCCAATGAATTCAAAAATTTCAGATGAATCTCTTGATCAGTTAAAAGATAAACTTGAAGAATGTAATACTTCAGTGTAGTTATAAATTATTAGTTATAGAATTTCTTTTGTTTTATTAACTACGTTTTCAACTGTAAATCCAAAATTTTTCATACATTCTCCACCTGGTGCAGATGCACCAAATTTATCCATAGTAATAGAAATCCCATCAAAACCAATATATTTATGCCAACCAAATGAATGGGCAGCCTCTACTACAACTCTCTTCGTAACGCTACTGGGTAAAACACTCTCTTTGTAAGATTCTTCTTGTTCTTCGAAAAGTTCTACACAAGGCATAGAAACAACTCTAATTTTTTTACCTAAGCTTGTAATTTCCTTACTGGCTTCAATGCAAAGATTCAGTTCGCTTCCAGTACCAATAAATATTAGATCTGGGGTTCCTTCGCAATCAGAGACTACGTATCCCCCAAATGCAACTTTGTCGATCGAAGTATTTTTTTGATTTGGCATACCTTGTCTGCTTAAACAAAGGGCAGAAGGTCTTTTTCTATTTTGAATCGCAAGCTTATAAGCTCCACTTGTCTCATTTCCATCTCCTGGTCTGAAAACTAGCATGTTAGGCATGGCACGAAGAGAAGGAATAGTTTCAATAGGTTGATGTGTTGGACCGTCTTCTCCTACACCAATTGAATCATGGGTTAATACATAGATCACTCCTAATTCGCTGAGTGCAGAAAGCCTCATTGAACCTCTCATATAATCGGCAAAAACAAGGAAGGTACCACCATAAGGAATTAGACCACTATTGTGATAGGCAATACCATTAAGTACTGCTGCCATTGCATGCTCTCTTACACCAAAATGTAAATATCTTTTTTCAGGACTATGCGACTGGAATGATCCAGTTTCTCCCTTGATATCTGTATAGTTAGAGTGAGTTAAATCAGCCGATCCACCAATTAATTCAGGCAGGTTAGGACCTAAAGCACCCAAACATATTTGTGAATGCTTTCTGGTGGCTAACCCTTTATCGTCAGGTGTGTAAGAGGGGAGATCTGAGTCCCAATTTTCAGGTAATTTGCCTTTTAACATTCTCTTTAACTCGGCTCCTTCAGAGGGATATTTTTTTTGATATTCTTCGAATATTGAATCCCATTCTTTCTCTAATTTTTCGCCTTTGTTTATTGATTTTCTAAAATGCGCATATACTTCATTTGGTATTTCAAATGGAGGATATTCCCAATTTAGAAACTCTCTAGTTAATGCAGCTTCTTCTTCTCCGACAGCTGCTCCATGAATTCCAGCAGTATCTGATTTATTGGGCGAACCATAACCTATGGTTGTAGAAATTTTTATGATTGAAGGTTTATCCGTAATTAATTTTGCTTTTTCGATAGCTTCTGTTATTCCTTTGACATCGTGATTCCCATCTTCAACATGTTGTACATGCCATCCATAAGCTTCGTATCTTTTTAAAACATCTTCAGTGAAAGAAACATCGGTTCGCCCATCAATTGTAATTTGATTATCGTCATAAAGTGCAATTAATTTACCAAGCTTTAGATGACCAGCTAATGAGCAGGCCTCTGATGCGATACCTTCTTGATTACAGCCGTCACCCATTATTACGTAAGTATAGTGATCAACAATATTGCAATCAGGCTTATTAAATTTAGCCGCTAAATGAGTTTCAGCTATAGCTAAACCAACTGCATTGGAAATTCCGGCTCCAAGAGGTCCAGCTGTAACTTCAACACCTTCAGTTTCGAATGTTTCTGGATGTCCAGGAGTTTTTGATCCCCATTGCCTAAATTGTTTAATATCTTCGATAGAAACTGATTTGTATCCTGTCAAATGAAGCAAAGAATATAACAGCATACAGCCATGACCAGCTGATAATACAAAACGGTCTCTATTGAACCATTTTGGGTTATTGGGGTTGTGATTAAGTATGTTTTGCCATAATGCATAACCCATAGGAGCACATCCCATTGGCAATCCAGGATGTCCACTATTAGATTTATTTACTGCATCTACAGCAAGCATTCTTATACTATTTATACAAAGTGATTCTAATGAAACAGATGCAGCGACCATTGTTTTAAAATAAGTTAAGTTGGAAATACAGAATTGGTTGTCTTCAATTCATTTTGCCGAAAGCAAGGCAAACATTGTGACCACCAAAGCCGAAAGAATTAGAAAGAGCAACTCCTACTTGAGCTTCTCTTGCATTATTTGGTACATAATCAAGATCACATTCAGGATCTGGATTGACGTAGTTAATTGTAGGAGGGATAAAATTATGTGTCAAAGAAAGTATACAAGCTACAGCCTCTATACCTCCTGAGCCTCCTAGGAGATGACCAGTCATCGACTTAGTAGAGCTTACAGGAATGAGGTAAGATCTGTCTCTAAAAATAGATTTAATTGCAGAAGTTTCATTTTTGTCATTAGCTGATGTACTCGTTCCATGAGCATTTATGTAATCAACTTTTTCAAGGCTGAGACAAGCATCTTCTATTGCTAATTTAATAGCTTTGGCGCCTCCAACCCCGCCTGGAGATGGAGCAGTAATATGATGAGCATCACATGTTGTTCCATATCCAATTATTTCTGCATAAATTCTTGCATTCCTTTTTTGTGCATTTTCTAAAGTTTCTAAAACAAGAATTCCAGATCCTTCTCCAATAACAAATCCATCTCTTTCTGCATCAAAAGGTCTGCTAGCAGTTTGAGGGCTGGCATTTCTGAAAGAAAGAGCTTTTGCACTGGCAAAACCAGCTACTCCAAGAGGCGTAATACTTGCTTCTGCACCTCCACAGATCATTGCATCTGCCTTTCCAAGTTGGAGTAATCTAAAAGAATCACCAATTGCATTTGAGCCCGCAGCGCAAGCGGTTGAAACAGAGGAACTTGGTCCTTTTGCACCCAAAGCAATTGCAGCTAATCCAGTTGCCATGTTTGGAATCATCATTGGGACTGTAAATGGACTTACTCTTTTAGGCCCTTTATGACTCAATATTTGAGCTTGACTTTCCATAGTTAGTAAGCCTCCAACACCAGAACCAATAATCACTCCAATTCTTGATGCATTAGCTTCAGTAATTTCAAGTCCAGAATCATTAAAAGCTTGCTTTGCAGCAATAACACCAAACTGGGAGAAACGATCCCATCTTTTGGATTCTTTAGCTTCAATAAAATTTTCAGATTGAAGATTTTTTACTTCTGCAGCAAATTTGCATGGATGTTGTTCAGGATCAAAGAGAGTAATATCAGAGACCCCATTAGTACCTGTTTGAAGACCTACTAAATATTCATCAATGTTATTACCAATTGGAGTTACTGCTCCGATACCAGTAATAACTACTCGATGGAAATTTGGCATTCTTTATTAACCTTTTTTTTCTTCGATGAATTTTACTGCATCGCCAACAGTTGCAATTCCTTCAGCTGCTTCATCAGGAATTTCGATATCAAATGCTTCTTCTAAAGCCATCACGAGTTCAACGGTATCTAAAGAATCTGCGCCTAAATCATTTTGGAAATTAGAATCTGATTTTACTTCTCCTGCTTCGACACTTAATTGTTCTGAAACAATAGAACAGACTTTTTCAAGGATTTCTTGTGACATAGTTTATGGAAAATACTAATTATCTATATGATTTTATGCCCTAGAGTTAACAAGAGTGAAGCATATCTTAATTTTTTTAATTTCTTTGTAAGACAATAGTATTATAAAACGAGGTTCAAAAGACAATTTTTACATGTCACACGCAGTTAAAATTTATGACACTTGCATTGGTTGTACCCAATGTGTAAGGGCTTGCCCACTTGATGTTTTAGAGATGGTCCCTTGGGATGGCTGTAAAGCTGGACAAATAGCTTCATCTCCTAGAACAGAAGATTGTGTAGGTTGTAAAAGATGCGAAACAGCTTGTCCAACAGATTTCTTGAGTATTCGTGTTTATTTAGGAGATGAAACATCTAGGAGTATGGGCTTAGCTTATTGATTTTATAGTGCAGTTTTAAGAGAGTCCATGTTTCAATAAATACTCATTTTTTTTCAATATAATTGAAAAAAAAATTATGTATGTGTGGAATAGTTGCTGTTACTGGTTATAAAAAAGCTTTGCCACTATTACTTAATGGTTTAGAAAAACTTGAGTACAGGGGCTATGATTCCGCAGGTATTGCGATAATAAATTCTGAAACCAAAAATATCGCCTGCAATAAAACTCAAGGAAAACTTAAAAATTTAATAAATAATCTTAAAGATAAGAATATACCTGGCACTGTTGGGATTGGCCATACTCGTTGGGCAACTCATGGAAAACCTGAAGTTAAAAATGCACATCCTCATACAGACAGTTCAGGAACCATAGCTGTTGTTCAAAATGGAATTATAGAAAATTACAAAGACTTAAAAAATAAATTAGAAAAAGATGGCATCATTTTCAGATCTGATACTGATACTGAGGTAATTCCTCATTTAATCCAAAGAGAATTAGACACATTAAGTAAACTTAAACTTGAGAATAATGGTTCCACATTATTAGTAGCTGTAAGAAATGTAATTTCTGATTTAGAAGGATCTTATGCCTTGGCAGTTTTATGGTCTGGAGCGCCTACTTCTCTTGTAGTTGCAAGAAGACAAGCACCCTTGATTATAGGCCTGGGAGAAGGAGAATTTATATGTGCCAGTGATACACCAGCTATTGCAAACTTTACGAATATTATTCTTCCTATGGAGGATGAAGAAATAGCTTTATTAACTCCTCTTGGAATTGAAATATATGACTCAAACAATGAGAGACAATATCGAAACCCAGTTTCATTAAAAGTCTCTGAGCAAGTAATAGATAAGATGAATTTCAAACACTTTATGTTAAAAGAGATATATGATCAGCCTGAGACTGCAAAAAATTGGTTGAAAAATTATGTGATTAAAAATTCAGAAAATGGCAGGTACAAAATTAGCTACCCTTTTGATACGAAGTTTTTTGAATCAATAGAGAGAATTGAAATTATCGCCTGTGGTACAAGTAAACATGCGGCAATGGTGGGTAGTTTTTTATTAGAACAATTCTCGGGTATTCCTACAAACGTATATTACGCTAGCGAATTTAGATATTCACCTCCTCCTTTACTTCCAAATACATTAACTATAGGAGTTACTCAATCTGGAGAAACTGCAGACACAATTGCAGCTATGGATATGGAAATTAAAAGACGTTCTTTAGTTGATGATAATAAATTTAAACCCAATCTTATTGCAATAACGAATAGAAAAGAGAGTTCGATAGGAAGACAGGTTTCAAACATAATCGATATTTGTGCTGGAATAGAAGTAGGAGTAGCTGCAACAAAAACTTTCTTTGCTCAATTACTTTCTTTTTATGGGTTAGCTATAAGTTTTGCGCAAATTAAATCCACTCAAAGTCCAAACGAAATAGATAAATTAATTGCAGAATTGATAAAACTCCCCCCATTAATAGAAGATCTCTTAGAAAAACATAATAAATCATCAGAAAAGCTAGCACATGACTTTTTTAATATTAAAGATGTTATTTTTTTAGGAAGAGGAATAAATTATCCTATTGCTCTGGAGGGAGCGCTAAAACTCAAGGAAATAAGTTATATACATGCCGCTGGATATCCTGCAGGTGAAATGAAACATGGACCAATCGCTTTGTTAGATAAAAAAGTTCCAGTAATTTCTATAGCAT
Source organism: Prochlorococcus sp. AG-355-M18 (assembly GCA_003280725.1). Taxonomy (GTDB): domain Bacteria; phylum Cyanobacteriota; class Cyanobacteriia; order PCC-6307; family Cyanobiaceae; genus Prochlorococcus_A. The sequence continues at coordinate 7,024 of QCED01000016.1, forward strand.
CTCCGGGAGAGGTTTTCGATAAAGTTATCAGTAATGCTCAAGAAGCAAAAGCTAGAGATTCATATTTGATTGGAATCGCTCCTGAATGTAATGGAGCTGAAATCTTTGATTATTTAATGCCAATTCCTTCAGCCAATGAATGGGTCACACCCCTACTTAACATAATTCCTTTGCAATTATTGAGTTATCACATAGCAGCTCATAGAGGACTTGATGTGGATCAACCAAGAAATTTAGCTAAAAGTGTAACTGTAGAATAATTTAACTCTTACCAAACTCTTCTTTTTTTAAATTTATAGTTCTAAAAGTCCCTTTGGTGGTTGAATTATAAGAAAATTATTTTTTATATTTACTACTGGTACTATTTCCGAAACAAATGGTATCAGAACTCTTTTTTGATTTTCAAATAATTCAATAACAAGTAAGTTATTTTTCTCATTTTCTAAATTAATAACCTTCCCGATGATTTTTAATTGACCATTTTCTAAAGTCTTGACTTTCAAATTTATAAGTTCTAACAAGTGGAATTCTTCTTTTTGTAATTTAGGTAGTTTATTTGTACTAACTAGAATTTTATATTTTTTAAGTTTTTCGGCATGATCTCTAGTATTTATATCCTTGAATTTAAGTACAAAGGTGTTTTTCCCAGGCTGTTTGAAACCAGATATAAGTTCTATTTTTGAGGGGGGTTCATTTTCTTTTTGTAACCATCTCATTCCAGGTTTTAAAAATCTTTCTTCAAAATCACTAAGAGATTTAACCTTTACCTGCCCACTAATTCCATGACATGATGTTATGTATCCAACAATCAACCATTCATTTTTATTTATCATATATTGTATTAGAAAGAGTGTTTTATGGAACTATCTACTAAACCTATACTCCCGGGTTCTTTTGTTGTTGTTAAAGATAATAACTCTATATACAGAGGATATAAAGGGTTTGTACAGAGAGTTACAAAAAAAAGAGCAGCTGTCCTATTTGAAGGGGGTAATTGGGATAAACTCATAACTTTTCAGCTAACTAACTTAGAGATAGTATAGAAATTAGATTTTACCTGTAGTTATAAATTTTTCTATTAAAACCTTAGCTGCATTCGCTTCTGCTTGTTTGTGGGATTTACCGAATGCTGATGATTTTTTATGTCCTTCGATAAATACATCACAAGAAAATCTTTTTGGGTCCCCATTTTTCTTCGATATTTCAATTATTTTATAGACTGGCAAATTAAAACCTTTACTTTGACACCACTCTTGCAATACTGTCTTAGATTTGAATTTATATGGAGCTTTTAGAAATTTTTCTGAATCTTTCTCCCAAATATCATCTAACCAAAGATTAACTTCCTGAATTGAATTAAAGCACTTGTAAACAGCACCGATTAATGCTTCTGTAGCTTCACCAATAATAGTATTTTTTGAATTTTTATCACCAAGAGCTTTAGGTCCTTTAATTATTAATTTCTCTATATCAATCTCCTCTCCTAATTTAGTTAACCATTCATCACTTACAAGTTGAGCTCTTAGATCTGATCTTTCTCCTACACTCATTTGAGGATATTTTTTTTCAATAAAATTAGAAGCAGCTAATCTGAGTACTGCATCTCCGAAAAATTCTAGCTTTTCGTAATTTATTATTTTGTCCTCTGAGGAATGAATAAATGCTTGATTAAAATTATGAATAACTGAAATATTCTGTGTTCTAATTATTTCAGAAAACCTTTTTGATTTAATATCTAATGACTTTAAAAAAGTAGTTATTTGATTAATTCTCTTTGCATTCAGTATATTTGTCATCTGATTTGAATAATCACAAGAATTAGAAAGCAGGTCATAAGCCGGGTTCTGTTCATCTTAAATAAGATGGGCAATCATCTATCTAGGGCTGGAATTACTTCACAGTCTCAAGCGGCGCTTAAAAGTAGATTGTGTAATGGTCATAAATCTACTAAGCCTTGCTCCCAGCCGGGGTTTACCTAGCCAACACTTCTCAATGTTGCTGGTGCGCTCTTACCGCACCCTTGCACCCTTGCCATACATAAAGTATTAGGCGGTATGTTTCTGTGGCACTATCCTCACGGTTACCCGTACTGGGAATTACCCAGCAAGCCTGACCATATGGGAGCCCGGACTTTCCTCAATAAAGTTTTATTTTGTTTCCAAAATAAAACTTTATTGCGAATGCCTCTCCTGCTTTCATTTAGCATAATGCTTAATACTCCAAAAATCATCTATTGGGGCTGTAGCTCAGCAGGATAGAGCAACGGTTTCCTAAACCGTAGGTCGTGGGTTCGAATCCCGCCAGTCCCGTAAAAATAAAAAACTATATGTAGTATGTGTGCAAAATTGCTACTCTCTAGCTAGCGTATAGATAGTAGTAAATCTTTTATGGCTAAGTTGCATGATATGCGTTTAAAGCTCTTAATTCAACAAGAGCATGAACGTATTTCTAAATCCCAACCTAATGATTTAGATCTTTCTATAATTCAAGCGAGATGCCTTTGTTGGCTTTCTTTATTGGCGGAAGCTCACGAAGATCAAGCAAATGATGCTGAAAAAAGAGCCGATGCCGAGCAAGCAATGGGTTGGTTTGCTGATTCTATGAGACTAAGGGATGTAATTAATCTCGTAACAACCATTGAAATTCCATATGCTAGTGAAGCTGAAACATGTTCTATTGATGATTATGTTGATAATACCTTTGAAAATAATGAAGAAGAGACTGATACATTAACAACACTTAGTCCAAATAATAATTTCACAAACCTCAACCTACCAACTTCTTCAACAGAGACTTCTGAAAGAAATATAGTAAGCGAAGTTGATATTAATAGATTTAAGAATATTGCTCAATCACTTGAGAAACATTGTGAGAACATAACTAATTTAATCAAGATTCATGACCAGAAGTTAGAAGAGCAAGCTATCGTGGATAAAAAATTATTTGAAAAAATTCGTCTTATCGAAAATAAAAATAATAATAATGATAAAAAAGTTGAAACAATAGAAGATTGCTATTTTTGGGCAGAAAATTTATTTAATAAGTTAAAGTTTAAAGCTAGTTAAAAATTCTTCTTATTTTTTCTCAATATTTAACTTTTATACCTTTTAATGCGATGATAATAAAAGATATTTTTAATTGTTTTGACGGATCAACCTTGTCAATGTGAGGATTGTCAGAGATTTTATAAGGAGCATGATCGTCTGATTAGAGAATTTCCTACTTTTAAGCAGCAACAAGAATTGAATTGGGCATCTATTCAATCTTTCAGAACTCTTTGCAATAAGGTTACTAATGAGTTTCAACGAGAATTGTCTGAAAGAGAATCAAATGCGGATATCACTTCAGAAGAAAAACATATTTCTGATACAGAAATTACTGAAGCTTTAGATGAACTTGAGAGCGTTAATGCTTATTTATATTCAATTGAAGCATTAATGGAGAGAATATTTGAGACAAAAATTTCAAATAAGATTGAAACAAAATTTAGAGAAATTGCAAATGAATTAGCACCTGACCCATTAAATATGGATCGATTAATTTTGAATAGATTATTTCATCAAACCCCAGATTCACCAGATAAGAAAAATATTAATTAGTTAATTCTTCGACATCGCAAGTAATTTCTACTGGCATTGGAGAGACCTTCCAAATGGTTTTACAGTACTCTCTAATAGATCTATCTGAGGAAAAATATCCTGATCTGGCAGTATTTAATAATGCCATTTTGTTCCAAGATTTTTTATTATTCCAGCATTCACTGACTACATCTTGTTTATTTAAGTAATCTTCAAAGTCAGCCATAACAAAAAATGGGTCATTTCCAGTCAAGCTATTTAACAAAGGTTTAAATAATTCTTTATCCCCATTACTAAAGTGACCAATTTCAATTAAACGAATTACCTCTTTTAGCTCTGTACTTTGATCAATAAAAGTTTTGGGAGAGTAATTATTATTTTTTAAATCCATAATTTCACTTTCAGTTTTACCAAAAAGGAAGAAATTTTCTTTTTTCACAAGATCTCTTAATTCCACATTAGCTCCATCTAATGTTCCAATAGTTAACGCTCCATTCATAGCAAACTTCATATTTCCAGTCCCAGATGCTTCTTTCCCAGCAGTTGAAATTTGTTCTGATAGATCCGTTGCGGGATAGACTATTTCACCAAGTTTAACGTTATAGTCTGGAAGAAAAACAACTCTTAATAAACCATCCATATCAGGATCAGAATTAACTACATCAGCAATACCATTAATGAATCGAATCATTAGCTTTGCCATAAAATAACCTGGCGCAGCTTTACCTCCAAATATTATTGTTCTTGGGACTTCATACTTGTTTGTACCATTTTTGACTCTTAGATATTGAGCAATAATTTGTAGCGCATTTAGATGTTGCCTTTTATATTGATGAATCCTTTTTACTTGAACATCAAATAAACTTGATGGGTCAACAAGTATTCCAGTTTTTGAATGGATAAAACTAGCTAATTTTCTTTTACCATTTAATTTAGTTTCCTCAAATTTTTGTAAAAAACTGTTGTCATCTTTTTTTTCTTCTAACTTCTTAAGAAGTTCCATATTTGTGATCCAATTAGGGCCAACTTCTTCTTCGAGAAGGTTAGATAATGATGGATTAGATAAGGCTACCCATCTCCTTGGAGTAACCCCATTAGTTACATTCGTAAATTTATCAGGCCATAATGCCGCGAATTCAGGAAGAAGTTGTCTTTTTATTAGATCTGAGTGAAGAGCTGCAACACCATTTATATGATGTGCTCCAATGGTAGCCAAGTGAGCCATCCGAACTGATTTGCAACCTTCTTCATCAATTATTGAGAGTTTTTGAAGGATTTTGTCATCACCAGGATAACGTAGTCTTAATTGTTGTAGAAATCTCCAATTAATTTCATAAATAATTTCTAGATGACGAGGAAGAAGATCATTAAATAAACTTAAATCCCATTTTTCTAAAGCTTCTGGTAATAATGTGTGATTGGTATAAGCAACTGAAGAAGTTGTTATATTCCAAGCTTCATCCCAACCTATTTGATATTGGTCAATAAGAAGTCTCATTAATTCTGCAACTGCAATAGCTGGATGAGTATCATTCAATTGGACTGTCCAATGCTTAGGGAATTCAGTTATTGGTATCGATCTTTTCTCAAGGCTTCTCAACATATCCTGAAGAGAACAACTTACAAAGAAGTGTTGCTGTTTGAGTCTTAATCTTCTACCTTCATCAGTTCCATCATTTGGATATAGAACTTTTGATAGCGTTTCAGATGCAACTTTTTCTTCCACTGCTCCATAATAATCACCGATATTGAAGGCATAAAAATCAAAACTTTCTGTTGCATCAGCTCTCCATAATCTTAGTCTGTCACATGTATTTACTCTGTACCCTAAGACTGGTACATCATGAGGAACACCTATTGCATGTTCGGAAGGTATCCATCTTGATCTGTAATTTCCTTTATCATCTCTATAACTTTCAGTTCTTCCTCCAAAACCAACAAAACATGATTCATCAGGTTGTGGAAGTTCCCACGGCCATCCACCTTTTAGCCATTTGTCAGTAACTTCAACTTGCCAACCATCTCTGATGAGTTGATTAAATATTCCAAATTCATAGCGAATACCATAACCCACTGCTGGTACTTGTAACGAAGCTAATGATTCCATATAACATGCAGCAAGCCTACCGAGGCCACCATTACCTAATCCAGGCTCTTCCTCTACTTCAAGTATTGTTGATAAAGATTCAATTCCAAATCTTTTTAAAGCATCTTCCGCCTCTTGAGTGATGCCAAGATTAAGTAAGTTATTACTTAATTGAGGACCTATTAGAAATTCTGCTGATAAGTAAGCTACAGTTTTTTGTGGTTTTTTTCTTATAACTTCTTGACTGGCTAAGTATCTAGTCATTAGCCTATCTTTAACGGCGTAACTCAAAGCCATATACAAGTCGTGAGAACTCGCAGAAGTTGCTAATTTTCCAAGAGTGTAGAAAAGATGGGCTGTCATTCCCTGAAAGACAGCATCTGAATCCATGCCAGCTTTCTCAGGATCTAAATAGCAGCCTGGGGTAGGTAAGCGTAGATCAAAGGGTTCGTTGGAATTCATTGGATTTGCCATATAACAGACAATAGCCATTTTTAGGAAAATTTCTTTGTTGTAACTTCAGATCCACACTTGTTGAGTATTTTTGCTTTTTTCTTACATATTTCTTAAAGTGGGCCCTCAATAACCTATCTTCCAATTAGGTAGTTTATTTTTTATACTTTAATGTATTCTTTACTTGCTGAATTAAGTGCACATGATTTAGAAGTTGCTGAAACGTTGATCGGAGTTATAAGATTTCTATTGATTTTTTTAGCGGCAAGAGCATTAGCAGAGGTATTAGTAAGACTAAGTTTGCCAACAATTGTAGGTGAGCTTCTTGCAGGGGTTGTAATTGGAGCATCAGGATTCCATTTATTGATACCGCCCTCAGCTGGAACTGAACTAAATGAGGGGCTTGTAAATGTAATTAGTTCATTAGCATCAATTCCCCCGGAAGCAGTACCTGATGTTTATTTTGAAAGTTTTCCATCCCTCCAAGCTGTAGCAACACTTGGTTTATATGCACTTTTATTTTTAACAGGATTAGAAAGTGAGTTAGAGGAATTGGTCGCTGTAGGTGCTCAGGCTTTTACTGTTGCTATGGCTGGTGTGATTTTACCGTTTGCCTTTGGAACTCTTGGATTAATGTTTATATTCCAAGTAGATCTAATTCCAGCAGTTTTTGCTGGAGCATCTATGACAGCTACAAGTATAGGAATTACTGCAAGTGTTTTCGGTGAATTAGGATATTTGAAAACTAGAGAAGGTCAGATTGTTATTGGTGCAGCAGTTCTAGACGATATTTTGGGAATTGTTATTTTGGCTGTTGTTGTGGCTCTTGCTGCAGGAGGTTCTTTAGAAATTGCTCCTATAGTTAAATTAGTTGCGGCAGCAGTGGTATTTGTTATTGCTGCTATTGCACTAAGTCGAACAGCAGCTCCAGGATTTGATTGGTTATTAGATAGATTGAAAGCCCCTGGAGCTGTAGTAGTAGCATCTTTTGTGATACTTGTGTTGTGTTGTTTTGTCGCAACAGCAATTGGATTAGAGGCAGCTTTAGGTGCTTTTGCTGCTGGATTAATTCTTAGTAGTTCTAAAAATAATCATGCAATACAACAATCTGTTTTACCCTTAGTTTCCTTATTTGCAACTATTTTCTTTGTATTAGTTGGAGCTGGTATGGATTTATCAGTTATCAATCCGCTTGATCCAACAAGTAGATCAGCTCTTGTAGTTGCAGGATTTTTATTAGTTGTTGCGATTATTGGAAAAATTGCAGCAGGATGGGTATTTTCAAGTGATAAACCTACAAATAGATTAGTTGTAGGTTTGGGTATGATGCCCAGAGGAGAGGTTGGTTTAATTTTCCTTGGGCTAGGAACAAGCGCTAAGTTGTTAACTCCCTCTCTTGAAGCAGCGATTTTATTAATGGTTATAGGAACTACATTTCTTGCACCTGTACTCTTAAGAATTGTTCTTAAAGATAAGCCCCCAAATGATGGCAATAAAATTTCAGATGATGTTGCAGCTGATCCTGTGGGTCTTCTTTAGGAAATAAGTTTATTAGAATCGATTAAGATAGAATTTTCAATGAATGGAAAAATCAGCTCTTATAGATAGTGATGTAAATTATAACTGGAATTTTTTAAATTACCCAATTCATACAGTTTCCGCTAAGCCTGAGCAAACATCAAAAGAATGTGCAATTTTATTAATTCATGGTTTCGGTGCTTCAACAGATCATTGGAGATTTAATATCCCTGTTTTAAGTACAAAATACGAAGTTCATGCTATGGATTTACTCGGTTTTGGAAAAAGTCCTAAGCCTCAAGACGTCGAATATTCAGGATCTTTATGGAAAGATCAGGTTGTCGCTTATGTAAAAGAGAAAATAAAAAAACCTACAATTGTTGTTGGAAATTCATTAGGTGGATATGCCGCATTAGCAGCTGGTGCAGAATTAAATGAGCTAAATGCAGGCGTGATATTACTTAATGCTGCTGGATATTTTAGTGAAGAAAAAACTATCAAAAAGAATATGTTGCAAACTTCAATTGAAACAGTTGCCGGTATATTTTTGAAAAATATTATTCTTCAACGTTTGATTTTTGAGAATATGAGAAATCCAAAAAATATTAAAAAAACTTTGAATCAAGTTTATGTTGATAAAAAAAATGTTGATGATTTTTTAGTTGAGTCAATAAGAAAGCCTTCTCTTGATTTCGGAGCTTTTAATGTTTTTAGAAGTGTATTTAACCCATCAGGTCCTCAGGGCTTGCCGTTGGATAAGCTATTCGCAAAACTAAATGCACCATTATTACTTCTTTGGGGAGGGAAAGATCCATGGATGAACACTCCAAAAAAAAGAAATCTATACAAAAAATTTACACCAAAGGATACAAAAGAAATTATTCTTGAAGCGGGACATTGTCCTCATGATGAGATACCTGAATTAGTTAATCAGCATATTTTGGATTGGGTTGATTCTCTTTAAGTAATAATCGTGAAACTTGAATCATCTAATAAGGGCCAAGGAATTTTTGTCTTTCAATTAGATAAAAACAATTACATTAAATTTTGTCCTGAAAGAGGAGGCGTAATTACAAATTGGGTTTCGGATGGTAATGAAATACTTTATTTCGATGAAACAAGATTTATGGACAAGACAAAAAGTATTAGGGGAGGCATTCCAATCTTGTTTCCAATTTGTGGAAATCTCGACACCTCTAGTTCTGTATTTGGAAATGGTTATTTGCAATTACCACAACATGGTTTCGCTAGGGATTTGCAATGGCAATACTCCTTCAATGAAAATGAAAAATTTTTATGCTTATTCTTAAATGCATCTAAAAAAACCAAAAAATATTATCCTTTCGATTTTGAACTCAAAATAGAAGTTACCTTAAAAATTAACTCTTTAGAATTTGAAATTACAATCCATAACAAAACAGACTTTGCTATGCCTATAAATTTTGGTTTGCATCCTTATTTTAATGTTTCAGATTTCAAAAATTTAGAGTTTGTTGATTATCCCCTTAATTGTCAGGATCAAGAAAGAAATACTATAAGTAATACTTTGGATGAATTAAACAAAATTAATTTAGGAGTTGATCTACTTATGTATACTTCCGGTAGAAGCTCTTTTCGAGATAAAATTTTTAAAAGAGAGGTAACTTTAAATCATCCATATCCTTTTGATTTAGGAGTTATCTGGAGTGATCCTCCAAGAAGAATGATATGTCTAGAACCTTGGACTAGTCCCCGAAATTCTTTTGTTGATGGATTGAGAAACATTATGATTCCTTCAAATGATAGTAAAAGGTTAAATGCCTCAATACAAATAAAATCTCTTAAGTAATTTTGCAATACTTATGAAATTTGTCGTTATAGATGATGATCCAACAGGCTCTCAAACTGTTCACGATTGCTTATTACTGCTTAAGTGGGACTGCTCAACTTTAGCCAAAGGTTTTGAATCTAAATCTAATTTATTTTTTATTTTGGCTAATACCAGGGCGTTATCGGAAAATGATGCGAAATTAATAATTGAGGAAATTTGCAAAAATCTTAAGGCTGTAATTAATTCTCAAGCCTATGAAGAAGAAATTATTTTTATAAGTAGAGGAGACTCTACTCTTCGAGGACATAACTTTTTAGAGCCAAATACTCTAAATATTTGCTTAGGTCCTTTTGATGCTACTTTTCATATTCCAGCTTTTATAGAGGGTAAAAGATTAACAATTAATGGATCTCATTTTGTTGATAAAACTCCTATTAGTCAAACAATTTTTGCAACAGATAAAATTTTTGGATATGAGACAAGTAATGTCAAGAATCTTTTATTTCAGCAGAGTAAATCGCAAATAAATTTTGAAGATATTCAAAATCTTTTATTGTCAGATATCGAAATGCTAAATGATGAAGAAAATAATGTTGTTTTTAAAACACTAAAGAACTTGAAAAATAATAAACATGTAGTTGTAGATGTAGAAAATTATTCTCAACTAAAAAAATTTTCTCTAGTAATTAAAAAATTAATTGAACAAAAAAAATTCCTTTTTCGAACTGCAGCAAGTTTTATAAGTTCAATTTCTGAGAAAAAAAGTGTCTCTCAGAGTGAAATATTTTTCTCTAATTTAAGAATAAGAAATAAAGAAAAGAGTTTTCTTCCAGGACTGATAATTGTTGGATCTTATGTAGAGCTTTCAACAATACAATTGAATAATTTATTAGAGATAAGTAATTGTAATCCAGTTGAATTAGATGTTTTTGAATTCTTTAAAATTAATTCATCAGATAATAATCAGAAGCGAAGGAATTTGTTTAAAAATAAATTTTTAAAAGAAATTAGATTTTCTTTTGACAAAGGAAAAACTCCCGTATTGTTTACTTCAAGAAAATTTTTGTCCTTGGATTACTCTGAACAATTTGATTTTTATAATTCAATTTCTTGTTTTATTTCTGAATTAGTCGCAGATTTGAAGTATGAAATAGGATATTTGATTTCAAAAGGTGGAATAACAACAAATTTGATTCTTAGTAAAGGACTTGATGCAGATTATGTTTATCTTGAAGGACAGATTTTAACTGGCATCTCAGTGGTGACTTACAGCCTAAAAAATGGTGAAAAACTTCCTATTGTTACTCATCCCGGAAACATTGGCACTAAAGATTCACTGGTTAATATTTGGAAAGTTTTTGAAAATAAAAATGATTTGTAAATTAGAAATTTGAGATAATTTCTTCAGCAAAACTGCTGCAAGATAAGGGTTCTACTTTCGGTTCCATTAAGCGTGCTAGATCATAGGTGACTTTTTTTTCCTCTATTGCCTTACTTAAACCATTAGTAATCAAGTTAGCTGCCTCATCCCAACCAAAATATTCAAGCATCATTACACCACTAAGAATTACTGAGCCTGGATTAATCTTATTTAAGCCTGCATGTTTTGGCGCAGTACCGTGCGTAGCTTCGAAAATTGCTGCATTATCTCCAATATTTGCACCAGGAGCCATACCTAGGCCACCAACAATTGCTGCTGCTGCATCAGAAACATAGTCTCCATTGAGATTTAAGGTTGCAAGAATTGAATATTCTTGAGGTCTAGTTTGAATTTGTTGAAATATACTATCAGCTATCCGATCATCAACAAGAATAAGTTCTCTCCATTTTCCATCTCCGTGAGAATTTGATATTGATGCAATAACTTCTTTAATTTCTTCGCAAATGAATGCTTTTTTGTTATTTGTAAGCTTGTCAAAACCTGGTTCAATTTTTCGAGCATTATTCTCAATTGTAATTTCTGAATTTTTCTGAACATTATCTAAAATCCAGCTTTCTCTTTCTGTAATACAATCTTCTCTAAATTCATTTACTGCTAATTCATATCCCCAATCTCTAAATGCACCTTCGGTATATTTCATAATATTCCCTTTATGTACAAGAGTTACATGCCTTTTATCTCCTGATAATCTTTTAGCATGTTCAATAGCCTTTCTAATATGCCTCTGGCTACCAGATTTGCTTACTGGTTTTATTCCAATTCCAGATCCGTTTGGTATGAATCTATTTTTTAAATTTTTACTATTTGGTATGACAACTTTATTTAAGTGATTTATTAATGCAAGACAATTATTATCCTCTGCTTCCCATTCAATTCCCATGTAGATATCCTCAGTATTTTCTCTGTAAACAATAACGTCTAAATTTTGAGGATTTTTGTGAGGACTTGGAGTTCCTGAATAATATCTACATGGTCTAACACAGCTATATAAGTCAAAGATTTGTCTTAATGCAACATTAAGAGATCTAATACCTCCACCGATGGGAGTAGTTAAAGGACCTTTTATGGCTACACCGAACAGTCTGATAGCTTCAATAGTATCTTGAGGGAGATAGTTATATGTCCCATAAAGTTCACAAGCTTCATCACCTGCATAGACTTTAAACCAATTAATTTTTCTTTCTTCTCCATAGCTTTTTTTAATAGCTGAATCAAGAACAATTTGAGTTGCTGGCCATATATCAACTCCAGTTCCATCACCCCTAATAAATGGGACAATTGGATTATTAGGAACATTCGGCTTGCCTTGATTAAAAGTTATTATCTCTCCTTCATTAGGTAAATTTAATTTTTCAAATTTTGGCATAGTTATTGAATTAATAATAAGGATAACTCCTTGAAGTTCTTCGTATTGTAATTTGAGATGAGTTATTTTCTTTAAAAGCTAGAAATTTATTATTCAAATGTGAACAGAGAATAGTTTATTGATCAGCATTTCAACATCTTTATTAAAAGAAAAAGTAGTTAATAAGCAAGTTTAAGCAAATTATGTCATTTTCAAAAAAACACTTAGCTATTTATGAATGCAAGTTCAAATGTAAGAAATGTTGCAATAGCTAATAAAATTGCTTCCACTGCAGTTTTGTTTCGGAAATATTTTCCAGATGCCAGTGTAAATTTTAGTCCTTGGGAAAATTCTAATAATGAATCTACTAAAGATACTATTGATTTTGCGTTTCATTTCCCCGGTTGGAGTCCTCTCATTGAATGTAGAGCAATCCTTTTACAATTAAGAATTGAAAATGAAAATAATAACAGAGTCCCAAAATTGTTAGGAATAATTATGCGCGGGATGATTGTTCCCTCCGAGAGATGGAGAGTAGCTACTATTGGAGAGTGGGAAATGACTGGCACGCATTTACCACAAAAGGAACAGAAAGATAATCTTTATTTGGTTTGTGAAGAACTTTATAAGTTATTCTCTACGACATCCGCTGGTAACAAAAATTAGCTGTTTTATGTGTTTTCCTAGTAGATTAAATACACTTACAAAATTAATCCAAAATATATGGCAGTCGCTCTTGCAGGACAACTAAGAGAAGGGACAAAAAAATCCCATACTATGGCAGAAAATACTGGCTTTGTCGCGTGTTTTCTAAAAGGAGTTGTTGAAAAAAAATCTTATAGAAAATTAATTAGTGACTTATATTTTGTTTATAAGGCTATGGAAGAAGAAATTGAAAGATTAGTTTATGAAGAACATCCCGTAATAAAACCTATTGGCTTTAAATCATTATTCAGAAAAGAAACCCTTGAAAATGATCTTAAATTTTATTTTGGTGATAACTGGAAGAATGAAATTAATATTTCTCAATCAGCAAAAGAATACGTTGAAAGAATCCGTGAGGTTGCAAAAAATTCACCAGAGTTATTGGTTGGACACCACTACACTCGCTATATAGGAGATTTATCTGGTGGACAAATTTTAAAGAGGATTGCTAAAAAAGCATTAAATTTAAACGGAAACGATGGTTTAAATTTTTATGAATTTGAATTAATTTCTGATGAAAAGAAATTCAAGGAAGAATATTCCCTTACTTTGAATCAACTTCCAATAAATCAAAAAACTGCTGATCAAATTATTGATGAGGCTAATCAAGCTTTTACTTACAATATGAAAATGTTTAAAGAGCTTGAAGGTAACTTGATTGCTGTTCTAGGCAAGATTGTATTCAATTACATTACAAAAAAAGTTAGGAAAGGAAGCACTGAGACTTAATATTTATGTTTGATTCATTAGTTGATTTCCTCAAAACCAATATTGATGAATTAAATGGTCATGAAGTGCAAATATCAAGCGAATTCAAAGAACATCGTAATAAAGACTCAAAATATATTATTAAAAATTGGCTTTTTTCATCTCCTGATTATAGAAAGTGGCGAATAACTAGATTAGACGGTGGCAAAAAATTACAAGTGTTTAATACGGTTGCATATCCAAATTTTGATAGTGAAATGCCTATCCTAGGAGCTGATATTTTATGGTTTGGAACTTCTCAAAAATTATTGGCAATCCTTGATTATCAACCTTTAATTCAAGAAGGCAATTATCTTGAAAAATATTGTTCAAGTTTAGGAAGTATTAAGAAAAAATATTCTGAATTTGATAATAATAAAATGAAGAATATCTATGATTCAAAAAAATATTTCTCACCATGGGTCATTATATGTAGAGGAAATCAATTAAATCTTGATAGGGATTTAAATAATATATTTTATTCATTTGTCAAAAATTATTTGAAAATTTATAAATTGAATCCTGTTAATCAATTTTTAAATGCAGAAGAAGTAAAGATTAATCAAATTAAATATGATAAGTACAGTTTTGAAAAAGACCCTGCAGATAAATTATTTAAATCTTTTTTTGGAGAAAAATGGACAAAAAAATTTATTAATAAATTTCTTTTTACATTAAATAGTGAGACAATTCATTGAATGTTAATACAAGATACTATTTTTTATAGCCCAGATTGGAGATGGCATAATTTTTTAAAATATTTAATTAATAATCTTAGTAAACATAACTGTTTAGAAAAAATAATACCCTCAGAATATTCTTATAAAGATTCAACTTATGGTTCAAAAAAATCAAAAAAGAATGTAAATCTTTCTACTTGGGGTGTAACGCATGAAAAAAGAATTCAATTAGCAAGAGCAGTTTGTATTAATAGTCCTAATTATTCTGTTTTAAATTTTTTGATAATTCCAAATACTCTTTATAACGTTCCGTTTTTTGGAGTAGATTTTGTTTCTCTACCTAATAGTCATTTATTAGTATTAGATTTCCAGCCTTCATTAAAAATACAAAATCAATATAATAACGATTTATTAGAAAAACTTATAAAACTCAAAATTCAATGTCATTCATCACTCCCATCAGCTGAAAAAATGTCTGGAGATGTAGCTAGATTTTTTTCTCCAGGAGCAATCTGGTCAAAATTACCAAAAGAAGAAATGAGTGATTTTTTAATTGCTAATCAACTTTATACCTCATTTAAGGAATATCTAAATTTGTATTTGGAAATCCTTTTCCAAAGCAAGGAAGCCAATTTGGATCTGCAAAAAGATTTAATAAATGGTCAAAATAATTATTTGCAATATAGAAGAGATAACGATCCAGCAAGGCCAATGTTATCGAGTTTGTTTGGCAAAGAATTTACTGAATCTTTAATTAAAGAAGTTTTATTTACTACTTAAAGCTTTATAATTTATCTAAATTTAGAACTATATGAATAAAATTTCTGTTCTTTTTGTATGTCTGGGAAATATTTGTAGGTCTCCTGCTGCAGAAGCTATTTTTATAAGTTTACTTAAAAAGAAGAAATTAACCGATGGCTTTATTGTAGATTCTGCTGGAACTGGGAGTTGGCATATTGGCAAAAAGGCTGACTCTAGAATGAGAATTGCTGCAGAAAGAAGAGACATAAATATCTTAAGCAGGGCTCGTCAAATTAACAGCAAAGATTTTGACGCTTTTAACTATATTCTTGCGATGGATGACTCAAATTTTAGAGATATAAAAAATCTTAAAACTACAACAAGTTCAAGTGATTTTGCATTAATTAAAAAAATACAAAATTTTAGATCAGTTTTTAATGAGAAAGAAGTTCCTGACCCATATTTTGGAGGTGACGAGGGATTTGATTATGTTCTTGATATATTAGAAGACTCTGTAAGTGGCTTTTTGGAAAGTATTTCTTGAATTTATTGGATCTGAGTTTCTTTAGGGATCTTGTCATTATAAAGATCAATAATTTTATCTACTACCTCATTAATGGAATATCCATCAGTAATAATTTCTATTGCGTCATTCGCTTTTGATAGAGGTGAAATTTCCCTATTTGAATCTTCATAATCTCTTTTTTTGATAAGTTCTTTTATTGTATGAAGGTCTATTTCTTGTGAGTCTTTACAATTATTGTCAGATTTTCTTCTTTTTGCTCTTTCATCGATACTAGCAGTTAAAAATATTTTAAGTTCTGCATTCGGAAAAACAGTAGTTCCTATATCTCTTCCCTCAGCTACAAGTCCGCCTGATTCTCCAATTTTTCTTTGTTCTTCTACTAAGAATTTTCTTACTTCTTTTATTGAGGATATTTTTGAAACGATAGAACTTATCTCTTGCGACCTAATTTCTTCAGTAACACAGTAGTTATTAATAAAAACATCCTGATGAGAATTTGTATTCGACTTGAAAATAATAGATATATCTTTAAGTATATTCTGCAATTTTTTTTCATTTTTATAATCAATATTATCTTTTAGCAGAAGCCAACTCAATGACCTATACATTGCTCCTGTATCTAAATATAAAAGTTTTAGTTTCTTCGCTATTAATTTTGTTACGGTACTTTTACCTGAACCTGCAGGGCCATCAATTGCAATAATCGGCTTTCTTTTCATCAGGAAAACGTGATCTATTAATCTTGTCTCTCCACATCTTATCGCACCAGCCAGTAACGAAATATTATCCTCAAGTCTTGTTTTTTGGAGGGTATGAGGATGTACATGTTCTAAATATTCAATTGAAATTTTTCTTGCTGATAGTTTTTTCATTATTTCTTTTAAATTAATCTTCTTTTCTTGTTGAAAATTTTTTTTTGCTTCTAATAACTCACTTGAAAAAAATCTAATTAATTTTCTTTCGTTTTTTGATAAATGTACATTACGAGAACTTAAAGGAATTCCGTCAAAATCTCTTTGTGTAGGAATAGATTTGATAGAAACATTTAATTTCTTTGTTAGGATAAGATTTTTTAAAATCAAAAGTTGTTGCCAATCTTTTTCTCCTAAGTAAAGATTTTTTGGCTTAATTAGATTAAGTAATCTATAAACTACTGTACAAACGCCATCAAAATGTCCAATTCGATTTAATCCACATAATGCAGAAGATAATTCAATTGGAGCTTTCAGAAGTTTAATATTTTTATTATTCGGTGGATATATATCTTCAGTACTTGGGATGAAGATTGCATCTGCGCCATTTTCAAAAGAGATTTTTATATCATTGTCAATTGTTTTAGGGTAATTCTCTAAATCTAACTTGTTATCAAATTGAAGTGGATTAATAAAAACACTTACTAAATTAATATTAGAATTGTCATTTTTTGCTGTTGATATTAGTTGGATATGTCCATTATGAAGATTACCCATTGTTGGAATGAAGTTAATTTCACTATTTATATTTCTTCTCCAATTTTCTATTTCTTCAGTTTTCCATATGATTACTTTTTTCACTTTGTTTTTAAAAAATAAATCTATTTGATCAATAATTACTGGACAAAAGCAATCTTAAGAGGAATATCTATATAGGAAAGTCTATCATTTTTATTTCATGGATTACAAAACATCAGGTGTTGATATAGAAGCTGGGCGAGAATTTGTTTCCGAAATTAAGCAGGCAGTTGAGGGAACTCATACATCTAATGTAATTGAGGGTATAGGTGGGTTCGGAGGTTTGTTTAGAATTCCTATCGAAAGTTTTAAAAAACCAGTTCTTGTTTCAGGAACTGATGGTGTTGGGACAAAATTAGAATTAGCCCAAAGTAAAAACTTTCACTTTGAGGTTGGTATTGATTTAGTTGCTATGTGCATGAATGATATTATTACTAGCGGGGCAAAACCTTTATTTTTTCTTGATTATATTGCTACTGGTAAGCTTGATAAGAAACAACTATTGAGGGTTGTTCAGGGAATTTCACATGGCTGCAGAGAAAATCAATGTTCATTACTCGGTGGAGAAACTGCTGAAATGCCAGGATTTTATTCAAAAAATAAGTATGATCTTGCAGGATTTTGTGTAGGAATAGTTGATGAGGATAAGCTTATTAATGGTAAAAAAGTATCTGAAAATGATTTAATAATTGCTTTAAAAAGTAATGGAGTGCATAGTAACGGTTTTAGCTTAGTAAGAAAAATAATTCAAAATAATAATCAAATAGATAAAGAATTTGAAAAAGTTTATCACTTAAATTTTTATGATGAGTTATTGAAACCTACACAAATTTATAATAATGTCGTTAACCAAATGTTATCTGAAAATATAGAAATTAAAGCAATGTCTCATATTACTGGTGGAGGAATTCCAGAGAATCTACCAAGATGTATGCCTTCTAATTTTATTCCTTATATCAATATCAATTCTTGGGAAATACCTATTCTGTTTAAATTCCTACAAGAGAAAGGATCAATTCCTGAAAAAGATTTTTGGAATACTTTCAATCTTGGAGTGGGATTTTGTTTAATTATTGACAAACAATTTAAGGATGCGATATTGAATATCTGTAAAGATCATAATATTGAGAGTTGGGAGATTGGAAAAATAGTTAGCAAGAAAAATTCAACAATTAATAAATTTTTGCCTGAAATTTTAATTTAAATTTTTGTTTTTCAATTTTATTGAATCTTACAAAAAATCTTTTATACACAAATGAAAAAGTAGGGTGTAATATAGTAAAGATTACAGCCGAGTTATATCGGAAGTTTAAGTATTAAGATTTACCCTTAAATTCAATGCCTTTTGCAAATAATCAAAGAATTACACGTAGACGTAGTTCAGCTGGTCCTACACCTCCTAAAAGACCAATTGGTAATAACTCTGATTTGAGCGGTCGACAGGCTCAAGGTCCAAGACCTACCTTTTTGACATTAAGGGATCATGGAAAGGTATTCGTTGCTGATTTACCTAATTTATCTGATGGTCAATTAGCTCATATCAGTAAAGAAGCTAATGAAGTTTTAAATAGTTTAGAAAAAAGACTGAGTGATCTTGAGTATGAGCCTAACGTTGGTAATCCTGAAAATGATACGCTAATTAAAGCTTCTACCAAAAGAGATGTCACTCTTAGATTTATTAAATCAATAGAGGAAGAGCAGGAACATAGAAAAAATAATCCTGCTTTAAGAGATGCTGCTAGTGAATCGTTACCAAGAACTTTTCTCGAGGTTGCTAGACATAGATTGCCAGGAGCTACTTTTGATTCACTATTACGAGAGGCTCTTGAAGCATGTGCAGTTGATGAGAGTGGGGAGGAAAATCAAATTATTGATGAACCTAAGGAAACTGTAAAAATTATGGATATACCTTCCTCCAACACAAATCCTTCACTAGTTGTTAATATCGAAACAAATTCTGACCGTAAAAATGGTTCTATGTGATTTAAAAAAAGAGTTGAAAAAAGTAACTAAGCAAAATATTAAAAAAAATAATCTTTCTTCAAATAAAGATGTTATTTTATGTAATCATTGCAAAAGAACTTTAAATAATGGTATTAGATGTATGGGAATATGCGTAGCAGATAATGATTATTAGACTGATTTTTTACTATGCGTGCTCATTATATTGAGGTAAATAATAATGACAAGAAAAAGAAACATCTATATATTTGTAATGGCGCAGCATATTCCTTTTATGATTATCAATTAGATTTAATAAGTGCACTACTTAGAAGCAATTTTAGGGTAACTCTTATCCAATATGATTATTTTATATCTGATTTATTTTTAAAATATATAAACGATTTTAAGAAGGATTCAAATTTTAATTTTTTGTCCGTTCAGCAATTAGTTAATTTTTCGTCACATCGTTCATTAATAGAAATAATTAAAAAATTTAATTTAGATAAACCAGATTTAATAATTCTTACCAGTGATACAACAATTTTTAGTAGATATTTAATTAACTATGCAAAGAATAATGACATTGAGATTGGTTTATTACAACAAACCTTTTTAGACATAAGTTTATTGAATAAGGAAGTTTCGCTTAGAAACAATAATCTAAATAAAAAAAGAGAAAAATCTAGAAAAAAAAACAAATTACTTTTATGTCACAAATTAATTAATAAATATAAAAGCTTTAAAAATAAACCTAAAGAATTAATCCTATCAATGAGAAAATTAATTATTTACAAAATAAGAAAATATTTATCTATAAGTTTAAATTTTTATATTTATCCATTTATCCTGAGGAAAAAGTTTTTTGTTAGAAATAATTTTGACAAATATACTTTCTGTGCTGGCAGAGTAGATTTCGTAATGTGTCAGAAGCAAGGTGATATTGATATTTTAAAAAAATTTATAACTAAAAAATCAAAGTATTATTTGATTTCAAATAAGAAAAAGACTAAACCAATCAAGAGTAAATCAAAGTCTGCTCTTTTTATACTTGGTTGCATTTACAGAGAATTAGATGAAGAAGCAATAAGCTACTTAAATCAAATAGGAAGCTTTCTTAAAGTAAATAATATGATAGATGCTATAGATTTAAGACTTCATCCTAGAATGGACCCAGGTTTGAAATGGCCTAATCTTTTAAAATCTAGACTTGAACGATCTTCAATTAAAGTAAACATTCTTAGAGCAGAAGAAGTACCACTAATAGATATTTGTGGTTCATATGCAGGAATAGTTTCAAGTTTTACTAGCTCATTAAAGATATGTGAACAAAATTCAGATAAATTTATAGTATGTGTTTTGAATGTTTCAGGTAAGAGAA
Source organism: Prochlorococcus sp. AG-355-M18 (assembly GCA_003280725.1). Classification (GTDB taxonomy): domain Bacteria; phylum Cyanobacteriota; class Cyanobacteriia; order PCC-6307; family Cyanobiaceae; genus Prochlorococcus_A. Next base: position 27,466 of record QCED01000016.1, read on the forward strand.
AATTGTATAAAGAAGAGGCATGGATGTTAGGTCCTAATTCAGGTATAAATATTATCGATTGTGGAGATAAATTATCAAATTCAATTTTTGAGAGGAAAAATAATGTTAGTGAGGCTGTAAAAATCGATCATTTAATACCAAAAAAACTATCTAATATACTTTAGAAAATCTTGCATTGATAACTATTCAGAAGAAAATTGGTATAAAAAATATTAAAATTATACATACCAATATCTAAAAAACTTTCGAATGGAATCTTTGATTATTATCCCCGCCAGGAGTGGTTCAACGAGAGTTCCTAATAAAAATTTAGCTGAAATAAATGGTAAACCTCTTATTCATTACTCTATAAAATCTGCTTTGAATACAAAAGCTTCTAGAACAATAGTAAGTACCGACTCGAATAAAATTGCTGAGATATCAAAAAGTTTAGGCGCTGATGTTCCATTTATGCGCCCTAAATTTTTGGCGAATTCAACGAGTACTTCAGTAAGTGTAATAGTACATACACTCTCTGAACTTATTAGGAAAAATGAGAATATTCCAGAAATAATTATTTTCAAGCCACCTACTAATCCATTTATGAGTGGTAAATCAATTCAAGAAATGATTGATTTAAAAATTAGTGACCGAAATATTGATTCTGTTTTAAGTATTCAAATACCAAAAGTTAGTGCTTTAAGTTATCTTTCTTTTTCGACTGAAACAAAAATGATAGAGACTGAAATATACGATATTGAAGGTGTAAGGCTGTATGACAATGAGAGAAGTCAAGATAGACCTTCATCTTATGCAAGTTCACCTGCATGCAAAATAACAGAAACAAAGTTTTTTCTAGAAAAATATATCAATAATCAAATACCTCTTGAAAAATGCTCAGGTCCAACTTTTAATCACGAAAATTCTATTGGATATCTTATCGATAATTTAGAGGCTCATGATATAGATAATCTTGAGGATTTTGAATTAGCGAAATTAATTATAGAAAATAGAAATTTTCTCTCAAGTGACCCAAAATTTTCCCATTTAATTTAATATTGAGTTTACTTTATAACACAGAATCCTTCAAAACATACCCATTTGAAAACTGGCCAAATGTCAACAAAGTTTGCCCTTTTAAGCATATCCCTGTTGCCTTGAGTAGAAAAAGGTTCTAAAACACCTTTTAAGGATTTTGACTTATTTGAAATTTCACTAGCTGTAAAACCCTTTGATTCCTTAAATTCAGCATATATTTGGTTCGAGAAATCTTGAAACCTTGCATCAGGTGCTCTTACTTTCTCAAAGAATATAAATGCCCCACCCCAATTTAATGATTTAAATATATTATTAAATGCTTCCTGTCTTATTGAAGGAGGAATAAATTGCATAGTGTAGTAAGAAATAATTACGTCATAAGATTGATATTTCTGTTCTACAAAGTTTTCACAAACGTACTCAATATTTTTTTTATTTCTTCTCGAAATAGCCTCTTTAATCATCTCTTCTTCATTATCAATAGCTTTTATATTGAGGTCATAGGAATCGAACTTTTCAGAAATTTTGTTAACCAATGTTCCAGTAGAACAACCAATGTCTAGTACTTTGGATTTTCTCCTTAGAAAAAAGGGTAAAAGATCCAATATTAAGTCATGACCTTCTAGGTAATAGGGAACTTGATTAATGACATGATCATCAAAATTCTTAGGCACTTTATTTCCAAAAGACCATAGTCCATCTTTTGCATTAATATCTTGACCAACAGATGACATTTTTAAATCCAAGGTTCTTTTACAGTTATATGCGCTTCTTGGATACCTCGCAATAATGCGGATTTTGTATCTGTATAGCCTGTAAATAATGGATAATTTAATGATCCTGACTCTATCAGACTTACGACTCTATCGATATTTTCATTTTTAGGACCCACAAGATTTAATAATTCTTTTGATTTCTCAAGTAATTTATGGTAATGATTTTTTAAATAAATAGTCAATTCACCTGGTTTATCAAAATAACCATTTTTTATTAGAGAATCTAATGATGAAGCCTTTTCTTCAGATTTGCGAACTGAAATATAAACATCTCCATTTCTACCTTCCAACTGTTCTGTAGTAATTAAGTGTGAAGAAAATCCATTTAAGAATAGACTTAGTAATTGAGTTTCAACAGAAAAATAACGAATAGTGCTTATATTAAAATATTCATAAGGTAACCCCCAAATTCGATTAGGACGCATTCTTAAAAATAATATTCCTTCTTTAGAAAGAACTCTCCAGATTTCTTTCAGTGATTTTTTGAGGTCTGAGACATGTTCTAGAGTACCAAGGGAAATAACAATATCAAAACTTTCATCTTGATAGGGTAAGTTTTCTGAGGATCCAAGAATTACCTCAAGATTGCTATTCTCTTTTGCGAAATTTACACATGACTGATCTGGGTCAATACCAGCACATTTGTAACCTGCTTGAATAAAATTTTGCATTATGTATCCGTAACCGCATCCAAGATCAAGTAATTTTTTGTTTTTTGGAAATGTTGCTAATAGATACCTTAGAATTCCTTCGCTTCTAGATAATTGACTATTGATTGCTTCTTGATCATCGGAATAGTGACTATTCAGTTTATGATAATCAGTCTTAAAAAACTTTTTATTTTTTTCAATATTTCTTTTTTTTTCTTGAAATACATGCCCACATTTCTGACATTGAACAATATTTAGGTTTCCATATTCTCCAAATTTGCCAACCTTACCTTTAGATTGTATAAGAGTGTAATTTTTATAAGAACATATTTCACATGAAACTTTGTCTAAATTCATGAATTACTATAATTATCAATAAAGCATTATAACTATTACTTAAAAACTAATATAAGGTAACTTAACATATTTAAAATAAGAAAAATTAAGTCTTATATAATTATTATAAAATATGGCTTAATATTAAAAAAATCTTTAAAGATAAGAACTTCGAAATGATATCTTGATTGTGAATATGGAAAAATTATGTTCGATAATAATAAGAACAAAAAATGAAGAGCAATGGATTAGTAAATGCTTAGAATCTGTATTTGATCAATCTTATAAAAATATTGAGGTAATCATTGTTGATAATTGCTCCTCAGACACAACAATTAAGAGAGCCGAAGAGTTTCCTGTAAAAATTTTAAATATTGAGAAATTTATACCTGGTAGAGCAATTAATTTAGGTATTAAGTATTCAAAAGGTGCATATATTTGTTGTTTGAGTGCTCACTGTATTCCTACTAATAATTTATGGTTGGAAAATCTGCTTGCCCCCTTATCGGATAAATCAATTGCTGGTGCATATGGAAGACAAGAACCAACCCCTAATAGTAGTGATATTGATAAAAGAGATCTTCTTTTAGTTTTTGGACTTGATAGTTATATTCAATCCAAAGATTCTTTTTTTCATAATGCGAATAGTGCTTTTAGAAGAGAAATGTGGGATAAATATCCATTTTGCGATACCTCAACTAATATTGAAGATAGAATTTGGGGTGAAGAAGTTATAAAGAGTGGCTATAAAATTGCTTATGTTGCAGAATCAAGTGTTTTCCATTGGCATGGAATTCATCATCAATTAAATCCTGAGAGAGCAAAAAATATAGTTAAGATCTTGGATAGAATCCCAAGATTAAATAGTTATAATAACGAGAAATTTAGTGTTTTAAAGAAAAATCATCGTTGTTATTGTGTGATCCCTATAAAAGCAGCGGATATGACTTTTGAAAATATTAAATTAATTCATAGCACTATTAATTGTTTAAAGAAAAGTAAGTTAATTAAAAAGATAATTATTTCTACTGATTATGAAAAAGATTCTTTGATCGTAGAAGATTCAAAAGTTCAAATAATTAAAAGACCTTATGATTTATCAGATAGAGAATCATCTCTCGAAGATGTCTTGAAATATACTCTAGAAAAAATTGAATCATCTGGAGATTTTTGCGATTCTATATCTGTTGCGGAAATAATATATCCTTTCAGGGATAGTAAAGTTATAGAAGAAATGATAAAAATTATATTAGATGAGTCAATTGATACTGTCTTTGCCAGCTGGAAAGAAGTAAGAGCAACTTGGTTTGGAGAAGAAGACGAGTTAAAGATGATAGGCGGAAGTTCTTGGACAATTCCATCACAAAAAAGGTTTGGACAAACTATTACTTCCTTAATAGGCTATTTCACAGTTACTAAACCCAAGAATGTTAGAAATAAAACTGTTTTCGAAGGTAATATTAAAACTCATCTTTTAAAAAATAGAAACACTACTATTGTTTGTAGAAATAATATTGAATTTAATGACCTTTGTGATTTACTGAATCATAAATTAACTTGATGAGGGACTAAATTTGATGAAAATATGTATTTTAGGTTTAGGGAGAGTTTTTCAACATTATGAAAAAAACTTTATCGATGATTTGTTAGTCAGTAATAATAAAATATATGTTTTTGATTCAGATTTAAAACAACTTGAAATTGTTAATAAGAAAAATAATTACACTAGATTATCATCAATGGATCAACTTATTGAAGAAAAAATAGATATTGGAATAGTATCTACTCCATCAGGAACTCATTATGAAATTACAAAATTTCTTTTAAATAATGGCATAAATGTTTTGACTGAAAAGCCTCCAACTATGAATGAAAAGGAACTAAAAGAGTTAATAAATTTGGCGAGATATAAATGTTTAAAATATGGAGTAATTTTTCAGAATAGATTAAATCGATCAATGCAAATTGCTAGGCAAATTATAGATAAGCAATTACTAGGGGACATAACAGTTTGTTCTATAAAATTACATTGGTGTAGGGAACAAGAATATTACAATGATGAATGGCACGGCACATGGAAACAAGATGGAGGGGTAATAAATCAACAAGCGATCCATCATGTTGATGCTATGCAATGGCTCAATGGACCTTTAGATTGTGTTTCTTCATGTTCAGCTAATCTTATAAATAACTTAGAAGCGGAAGATACAATGATTGCATTAGTGAAATTTAAAAATGGTTCTATAGGCACTATTGAAGCATCCACTGCAATAAGACCAAAAGATAAGGAAGCCTCAATTTTTTTATCAGGCACAAAAGGTTTTCTTAAAGTTGGAGGCGTGGCTCTAAATTTAATTGAGGAATATAGTTTTAATTGTGATGATAAATTGCTATTAGAAAGGTTAAATAATGCTTCAGTAAATGTGGAAACAGGATATGGCACTTCTCATAAAAAAGTTGTAAAAGATTTTATTAATGCAGTTTCAAATGATGAGGACCCCTGTATAACTGCTTCTTCTACGATTAATACTGTAAGGGCTATAAATGCTTTATATATGAGTAGCGAATCAATGAAATGGGCTAATGTAGATGAATATTCAATTTCAAATTATTTAGGAAAATAATGGATAATAGTAATCCAGGAAAAGATATATCTTTAGAAGATATAAAATCAAAATTTCCTTTAGCTTCAAAAAAAAATGATAATCATTTTTCAGAGTTTTCAGTAGCTGGCGTACAATTTGGTCCAAATAAATGTCCAATATTTGCGGGACCAAATATGGTTGAATCAGAGGAACTTATTAAGGATGTAGCAATAAACATAAAAAAAAGAGGTGCATCATTTTTAAGAGGTGGAGCTTTTAAACCATTGACTTTCCCATATAGATCAGAAAAATATAACGAAACAAGAGAGAGGGGAATTGAATGGATGCAATTAGCAAGTTCATATGCTGATATTCCTATAATTACAGAAATAATGGAAGAAAGATATATCCCATTAGTTAGTCAAGCATCAGATATCCTTCAGATAGGAACTAGAAATATGCAAAATTATCCACTTTTAACGGCATGTGCAAAGACTAAAAAACCAATAATGCTAAAAAGAGGTTTTGGATGTTCATTACGTGATTGGCTTGGAGCAGCAGAATATATTCTTGTAGAGGGAAATGAAAGAGTTATTCTTTGTGAAAGAGGTATTGTTGCGCCACACACTCACAGGTCTTCATCAAGATTTTTGCTGGATTTGCAAGTTGTTCCAGCTGCTCAAGAAGTTACACATTTGCCAATTGTGACTGATCCATCACATGCTTGTTTCTGGAGGCCTTGGGTTCCTAGTCTTGCAAAAGCATGTGTTGCAGTTGGTTCTAATGGGTTAATGATGGAGGTCCATCCAAAACCAAAAGAAGCAGCAGTTGATCCTTTACAAGCAATTGATTATGAAACCTTTGGAAGCCTTGTAATCCAATTAAAGGAAATTGGAAAAGCATGTAATATAGATGTAGGAAATTGAATAGAAAGATGTATTCATTAATAATCGGCCTTTCTCCCAGTAAAGGAGCAAGATCCCCTATTTTATGGAATCGAGCTTTCACAAAATATAATATCGATTCCAGGATGAGTCCTCTAGATATTTCTACTGAAGCAGATTTAAAAGCAAAACTTCAAGAATTAAAAAAAGATCGTCTTTTTATTGGAGGGAGTATTACTTTTCCTTATAAGGAATTAGTTGCAGACATACTATTTGATAATTTAAAAAATGAAGCCACACAGAAAATTAATGCTGTAAATTCTCTATATCGAAATGATTTAGGAGATTTATGTGCAGCTAATACTGATGGAATGGCAGCTTTAAAATGTATTGAAAAGAAATTCTTTGTGAATTCACAACAACCAAATAGAGTCCTTGTTTTAGGGTCTGGAGGAGTGGGTAAAGCAGTTATTTCATTTTTGCATGATAAACTTTTAGAAAAAAATAATATTGAATTGTTTATATCTTCACGTAAAAAAGATTATACTTTTTTATCAAAATTTGATAATTGTAAACATGTGGAATGGGAGAAAAGAAATTTAATTATAAATTCTTCTACATTAATTATTAATTGTACATCTATGGGTGATTACGAAAATATTGAACTCATGCCAATTAATACTTCAACAATTCATAAAGAAAAATATCCTATGGGTATTTATGATGTCATTTATAATCCGCTTAAAAGTAAACTAATTCAATTTGCTGAAGAAAAAAATATATTATGTGATAATGGTTTGGAAATGAACCTTTTGCAGGCTGCTATAGCATTTAAATTAACAACAAAAGTTAGTGACAATATTGAAAATATATGTCTAACAATGGCTAAGGACTAGTTTCCAAAAAATATTTTAAAAAATGTCATATAAGAAAAAACTCTAAACCAAAAATCTGATGAATTTGAATTCCTTTTTATAAGGTCATTTTCAAAATCGTCTCTCACAAGTTTGGTTTTTATAAGATGGTGATCGTCCTTTAATAAATCTAAAAATTTATCAGCAAAAAAATCGTAAATTAAAATTGTGTTTATATTTGGCCTTCTAGATTTACGCTTATTCCATCTAATTTCATCGGGAGTATTAAATGAAACTTGTCTTAGCATATTTTTATTAAATCCAAATTTAAAGTGTTCTCGATAGGAAAATTTCATGACTTTATTAAATAATTCATAATCTATAAAAGGAACTCTTAGCTCTAATCCATATGACATAGATAAATGATCTAATGTAATAAGATCAGAGGGAATCAAAGATCTTGTAAAGTAATTTTTCAAATGTGTTTTATATATAACTTCAGTTTCATAATTAAGCTTTTCAAAATCTTTTTTACCTAAAAAGTTTCTTTCGGTATCATCTAGTGATTCGTCATTAAGATATTTCCAAAATTTTTGGTCATCATAGTCAGTTTCAGAATCTAATTTATTTTTATAATCTTTAAAGTTATTTAAATTAGTTGAATAATCTAGATTTGTAAAAGTAGACATACTTCTAACAGTTTCTTCAAAAAGAGTAAATTCATTATCAAGCTCTAAACAATATAGATAAGGATTGAGTAATCTTTCATAACCTGAATAAAGTTCATCTGCTCCTTCTCCAACTAGTAATACTTTAGCATCTGATTTTGTTGCAATTTTTTTGAAGATAAGATCTTGCATCAACCAGCTCGAGGTTCTCAAGGGGGATGATAATAATTTAATTTTGCTTTCTAAATTTTCAAGGTAATCATTTGTATTATCATCAACTTTTTTGATTTCTATGCCTTTTATCTGACTTATAAATTGATCATCTAATTCACATTTAATGAAATTTGTATCAATGGTATAAGAATTTAATTTTCTAGAACTGTATTTCGCCGCAGCAAAAGTTATATATGTTGAATCTATTCCTCCTGATAAAGTACTTGCCACCTCTACATCTGAAATTAAGTGATCATGGACTATTTTTTGTAAATCATTGTTATGTTCGGAATAATTAAATTTTTCTTTTTGACTTAGATCAACAGCATGTAAATGGGTGGTTAGTCTCTCTTCTGAGATTTTAAATTCTTCTAAAGATAGTTTTAAAATAAATCCTGGTTTAACTTGTTTGATTTCTTGAAAAAAAGTATTATCAATGTCAAAACTTAATCCCATCCTAAGAAATCTTAAAGATTGTATATAATCTTCATTGAAATCTTTTAATAAGTTTAGTATTGGGGTTTGTTCTGAGCATGCAACAAAAATCTTATCTTTGTGACTTGCGATTTTTACATTATTTGAATAAAAAAGTGGTTTAATACCAAAAGGATCTCTTATGAAATAAAAGCATTTAGAAAACCTATCAAATAAAGAAATGGCATACATTCCTCTTATTTTGTTAATTATTCCTATACCATGTTCAGATATTTGGGTTATTAAGAATAATGTATCTGATTTAAATTTTTTCAGATTATTTTCCAGAGAACTATCAACTGAATAAATTTCTCCATTAAATGACATTAAATATCTGCCGCATTTACTTGAAATTGGTTGAGCTGATTCATTGCTTAAATCGCGAATGGATAATCTGTAAAAAAGATTGTAAATTCCATCCTCTTTATAAAAACTTTTAGAATCTGGTCCTCTATGAGCAATTTTAGATGCTGATTTTTCAAATCTTGACAATGAATTTTCGTTGTATTTGGTATTTGATATCGCATTAAAAAAACCACACATATTTGCTATGAATTTATTGATTTAAAAATATAATGCTTAATTTTTTGATTAAGTCTACAGTCCATAGAAGTAAAATAGCACATTCAGATTTATTGGATTCATAATCTAATCCTAATAAGTTTACCTAATGAATATTCCAATAAACTTTATGTAAAAAAAAGATTAATTTATTTATAAATATTTTTTATTTAGATTCCTTATCTTATTTTGTAAAGAACTTCAAAGTTATAGAAAGAATTTAGGTAGGTGAATTCATGGGATAATATTTAAGAAAGGGAAAAGGTCGATTCACCTACCACTCTCCTACCGTTAAAAACGCTTTGAAATTTAAGAACAGATATTCAAAACTCAAGGTGTTGGAGGGGATTACAGCGATTCTTGTAACCCGAATAATGAAGGCGGCACCCAGATTCGAACTGGGGATAAAGGATTTGCAATCCTCTGCCTTACCACTTGGCCATGCCGCCGAGAAAGATTCAATTGAGTCTTTTTATGATCTTAACAGTAAGGTGACTCATTCTCTATTATTTCTATGCAATGGCCATGGAGAGGATGTAATCGCATCGGAAATAATAAAAAGATTTCTAAAAAGAATAAAAAATAAAAATATTGAAGTTTTGCCTTTAGTAGGAAATGGAGATTTATTTAATTCAATAAAATCAAAGAACTTTCGTAAAATAGGATATTTAAAAGAGCTGCCTAGTGGAGGTTTTAGTAATCAAAGTCTGAAAGGATTTTTGCTTGATTTGTTTGCGGGATTTTTAATTGATAATTTAAGAAATTTTTTAATTGTAAAACAAAAGGCAAAACAAAACTGCAAAATTATTGCAATAGGAGATTTTCTACCATTACTTTACGCTTGGAGTTCAGGATGCGAATTTAGTTTTATTGGAACTCCAAAAAGTGACCATACTTGGAGTAGTGGCCCTGGTTGGGATTTAAGCGATTTTTATCATAAGTTGAAAGGTTCTGAATGGGATCCATGGGAAATGTTTTTAATGAAATCTCCAAGATGTAAAAATCTAATTATGAGAGATAAAATCACAGCTAATAATTTGAATAGAAAAAATATTGATGCAAAATACTTGGGTAATCCAATGATGGATTTTGTTAATGTAACGAATGAGAAGATATCAAATATTATTTCTTTTAGAAGGATTATTTTATTAGTTGGAAGTAGATACCCTGAAGCTTTTAAAAATCTTGATAATTTTCTTAATTGTTTGCTAGATTTTGATTTATCAAAGGATTTAGTAATACTTTTACCTTTGAGCATTAATGCGAATGTGATTCAAATTCAGAGTTATTTAAATAAATATGGTTTTATAAAACAGAGTAAAGTTAAATTCCTAATTGATGAAGATTCAGTATGGAAAAAGAAAGATAAATATGTAGTCATTGGAAAAGGTAAATTCAATTCATGGGCTAATATGGCAGAAGTTGGCTTGTCTAATGCAGGAACTGCTACAGAGCAAATTGCTGGCCTTGGAATTCCATCTCTTTCTCTACCGGGATCTGGACCTCAATTTACAAAATCATTTGCAAAAAGGCAATCAAGATTATTAGGAGGTAGTGTTTTAGCTTGTAAGAACAAAAAAGTTCTTTTAAAACATTTGAGTTTACTTTTGAAGCAAAAAGTTAATAGGTTACAACAAGCAAAAATTGGAAAAAAAAGAATGGGTGAACCCGGAGCAAGTAAGAAAATCGTAGATTCCATAAACCATCATTTGTTATCTTAGTAAATGGCACTAGCGTATTAATTATTAATTTTTTATGTATCCAATAAATGATCGGCAATATCTAAAAATTTGCGCAGAGATTGCAAAACTTATGAGTATAAGCTTATCTTCTGCTAAGAAGAAAGTAGAAATTCAAATTGCAAAAGAAGGCTCGAAAACTATTGTAGAAAAAATACAAGTTGCACAAAATGTCTTAGAAATTTGTGAAAAAAATGATGAAGATAAATTAAGTTCTTCAAGAATACTGGATAAACTTATGGAAACTCTTGATGGTGAAGATAATTTTTTAACTGAAGATTGATTCTTAATGTTCAAATATATTTGAAAATTTTAGTATGTCTAAATCAGCATGTACAGAAACTGTTTCGAAACATTTTTGAGCTAATTCATATCTATTCTCTCTTTCTAAGATAACTTTTAATTTATTCATAGCTTCAATTAAATATCTAACATCATTGGCCGCATAATCTAGTTGATCTTTTGTCAAATCTTCATTGCTACCCCAATCACTGCTTTGAGAGCTTTTGTCTAATTCTATATCTAGCAATTCACTAATTAAATCCTTTAAACCGTGTTTATTTGTATAAGTTCTTGCCAACTTACTAGCAATTTTTGTACAAAAAATATTTTTTG
>QCED01000017.1 GCA_003280725.1 Prochlorococcus sp. AG-355-M18
TCAAAGCCACAAGCTGAAATTCTTTTTAGTTGTAGAAGGCAACCCTCGGAATTAAGAATTTCTCCTAAATCTCTTGCAATTGCTCTTATGTATGTACCAGCTGAACATTTGATTTTTATTTCTATGATTCCGTTTATTTGGTCCCATTTCATTAAAGTAAGTTCGTCTATTTTTACTTCTCTTGGTGGTAATTCAAAAACTTCATTCCTGAAAGATTTCTTATAAGCTCTCTCACCATTAACGTGCACACTAGATACTTTCGGCGGAATTTGTTTAATAATTCCTCTAAATCTATTTAAGTATTGATCTAATTTTTCATAACTGATTTTAGGCCAACTTTTTTGATTAATTATTTCTCCGTGAATATCATCAGTGATAGTTCTTATCCCTAATTTAATTTGTCCTATGTAAGTTTTACCCTGAGGGAGATATTGAATAAATCTTGTTGCACTGCCTATCGCGATTGGTAATATTCCTGTAACTTCTGGGTCAAGAGTTCCTGTGTGACCGACCTTTTTCGTATTAAGTAACTTCCTTATTTGTTTAACACAATCATGTGAGGTACATCCTTTATCTTTATTAATTACCAAGAATCCATCTTTAGTTTCCATTTTTAATATTAAGAATACTTTGAGAAAGATTTATAACCATCCTATGATTTTGTTATCGGAAATTTAGAGTAAGAAATTGAAGAACAATAATATTATTGTAAAAGAGTTTTTAGACAATGCTTTTAATTTGAAATCACATTTAATGGAATACTTATCTATTAGAGAATGTGATTTAGATGGATTCCTTGCAAATGCAAAGATGAATTTGGCAAATTCACATCCTGGAGATGCTTTGAATGATGTTTCGGATTTTTATACTGAAATAGTTGGAAATCGGCATGTAGCTGATTTAGCTGCTTGGCATATCACAAGCAAGGACTACATCGCTGATACTTTAAAACTTCAGCAGAGATTTTCTAGAGATTTGGTTTTAGATTTTGGAGGAGGTATTGGAACGCATGCCTTAGCTAACGCTATGTCTTCAAAAGTTGAGCATGTTTTTTTTGTAGATATTAATAAGACAAATAGAAACTTTGTTGAATACAGAGCCAAGAAATTAGGAGTCGAAAAAAAACTTACTTTTTGCAAGACAATTCAAGATACACAAATATCTAAATTTGATACCATAGTTTGCCTTGATGTTTTGGAACATCTTGCTGATCCAGCTTCACAAATTGAGATTTTCAATGAGTTTATGGATCTTAATTCTATCGCTTTATTCAATTGGTATTTCTTCAAGGGAGAAAAAAATGAATATCCATTTCACATAGACGATAGAAGAGTTGTTGAAAAGTTTTTTAGGACACTTCAAGCAAAATTTCTAGAAGTTTTTCATCCTATACTTATAACTACAAGAGCTTATAAAAAATTAGACTAATATATTAACTCTTTTTCTATTTCTTAAATTTCTTTTTACGCTTTCAAAGCTTACAGTGCCTTCTTTAAGTGCAAAAAGGGTATCATCTTTACCTTTGCCAACATTAATTCCTGGAAGAAAGGAAGTACCTCTTTGACGAATTAAAATTGATCCGGCAGTTACCTTTTCTCCACCATAAGCTTTTACACCCAATCTTTTAGAGTTCGAATCTCGTCCATTTCTTGTGGAGCCTGTGCCCTTTTTATGTGCCATTAGAAATTTTTAACTTGTAGATTTTTCAGATTTTGGTTTAGATTCCTTTTTAACAGTATCTTTTTTAGAAGAAGGCTTAGAGGAACTTTTACCTAATGAAATAGATTTTACCATAACCCTAGTGAGTTCCTGTCTATGACCCATCTTTTTTCTTGTCTTTTTTTTTGGACGCATCTTGTATACAAGAATTTTTTTATCTCTCCTGTGAGAAACTACTTCTAATTCAACCTTTGCATCTTTAACATAAGGTTTCCCAACAGTTATGGTGTCTTTATCTTTTAGGAGTAAAACTTTCTCAAGTATTATTTTATCTTTTTCTTTTGCATTTAACCTGTCAATGTCATAGTATCTATTAACTTCGAACCAAAATTGTTGACCTGAAGTTTCTGCTATTGCATACAATTCATTAATATTAGAAGAATTGTTTGAGGAATTTTTAGAATTTGTCATATCTTAAAGACGCCATTAGGCTCAAATTTTTAATTTGATTAAACCAAATAAGCAATCATAATTATTTGTTTATTTTCTTATTTTGTAGTGTAATAAGTCAAGGGTTGTTTTAAATCTTTTATATCAATCTGAGGAACGATCAAAATGTCAGCAAGAAAAACATATATTTTAAAACTTTATGTTGCTGGAAATACTCCTAATTCAATGAGAGCTTTAAACACTTTAAAAGAAATTCTAGAAAATGAATTTAAAGGAGTTTATGCCTTAAAGGTTATCGATGTTCTGAAGCAACCACAACTTGCAGAGGAAGATAAAATTTTGGCTACTCCAACATTAGCTAAAATTTTACCTCCACCCGTAAGAAGAATCATTGGTGACCTCTCAGATAGAGAAAAAGTTTTAATTGGTTTAGACTTGCTTTTTGATGAATTAACTGAAACTGAATATAGTGGAGATAAATAACATATAGAAAACTTTTATAATTAAAAAATAAATTAAATATTTATTTTTTATTTGCGTTTCCTAAGTAAAAAACTATGAAAAATAAGAAATTTGGCAAATCAAATAAAATGCAAGTACAAAAATTACCTACAGGTATAGAGGGCTTTGATGATGTTTGTAGAGGAGGTTTGCCTGTATCTCGCAGTACACTCGTAAGTGGTACATCAGGGACTGGTAAAACTGTTTTTTCGCTTCAATACTTACATCATGGAATTTGCAATTTTGATGAGCCTGGTATATTTGTTACATTTGAAGAATCACCTTTAGACATAATAAGAAATGCAGCTAGCTTCGGATGGGATTTACAAGAATTAATTGATCAAAATAAGTTATTTATTTTGGACGCTTCACCCGATCCTGATGGTCAAGATGTAGCTGGTAACTTTGACTTGTCTGGTCTTATTGAGAGAATTAGTTACGCAATAAGAAAATATAAGGCTAAGAGAGTTGCAATAGATTCAATAACTGCTGTTTTTCAACAATATGATGCAATTTATGTTGTTAGAAGAGAAATCTTCAGACTAATAGCAAGATTGAAGGAAATAGGTGTAACAACAGTTATGACTACAGAAAGGGTAGATGATTATGGTCCCATTGCTAGATATGGAGTAGAAGAATTTGTTTCTGATAACGTTGTCTTATTAAGAAATGTTCTAGAGTCAGAAAAGAGAAGAAGAACATTAGAAGTCTTGAAGTTAAGAGGTACTGTCCATATGAAAGGGGAATACCCATTCACTATGGGTATAGATGGCATCAGTGTGTTTGCCCTTGGAGCAATGAGACTTACGCAAAGATCTTCAAATATTAGAATCAGTTCAGGAGTTCAAGATCTCGACGAGATGTGTGGAGGAGGTTATTTTCAAGATTCCATTATTCTTGCCACAGGAGCTACTGGTACAGGTAAGACAATGCTTGTATCAAAATTTGTAGAAGATGCTTATAACAATAATGAAAGAGCGATACTTTTCGCATATGAAGAATCTAGGGCTCAATTGCTTAGGAATGCTACGAGTTGGGGAATAGACTTTGAAAAGATGGAAAGTGATGGGTTATTGAAAATTATTTGTGCCTATCCTGAATCAACTGGCTTGGAAGATCACTTGCAAATCATAAAAACGCAAATTAATCAATTTAAACCAAAGAGAATGGCAATAGATTCTCTTTCCGCATTGGCAAGAGGTGTAAGTTTAAATGCATTTAGACAGTTTGTAATTGCAGTCACTGGATATACAAAACAAGAGGAGATAGCTGGCTTTTTTACTAATACTGCCGAAGAGTTTATGGGAAGCCATTCTATTACTGACTCTCACATCTCCACTATTACAGATACTATACTGTTGCTTCAATATGTAGAAATAAAGGGGGAGATGGCTAGAGCTTTAAATGTTTTTAAAATGAGAGGATCATGGCACGATAAACGAATAAGAGAATTTATTATTACTAATCGAGGTCCTGAAATAAAAGACTCTTTTTCCAATTTTGAGCAGATATTTAGCGGTGCCCCCCATAGAATTATTCCAGATCAGAATGTTCAAAATGTTTTTAAAGGGGTAGATAATAATTAGTTAATTTTACTTACTTCAGAACTTGAAAAATTATCTTTATTGTTTATAGCCTGGGTCAATAATTCATCTTTATCCGATTGTGATAACGCTAAATCGAACCAGAAGGTTGTTCCAACACCCAATTCACTAGCCATTCTAATTTCTCCACCATGTTTTTCAATGATTCCTTTTACTATCGATAAGCCAAGCCCGGTACCTTGCTCAGTATGAACAGCATTCTCTACTCTATAAAAACGGTCAAATATTTTTTCTTGATCAGCTTGAGATATTCCTGAACCTGTATCAGCTATTTCAATTCTCACTTTTGGTAATGGTGAAACTAACTCGCATTGGGGTGCTCCATCATTGTTTTTAGTTGGAGGAAATGCAGGACAGGAATCTGG
Source organism: Prochlorococcus sp. AG-355-M18 (assembly GCA_003280725.1). Taxonomy (GTDB): domain Bacteria; phylum Cyanobacteriota; class Cyanobacteriia; order PCC-6307; family Cyanobiaceae; genus Prochlorococcus_A. The sequence continues at coordinate 4,580 of QCED01000017.1, forward strand.
CCAAGTGTAAGCTCTTATCATGAGATTGCTGTTTCTTGGACTGAATTTCAATCCATTACCCAGAAGATTATCAAAAACTTGTAAAAGTAAATCAAAATTTCCAAGAATTGCAGGTATGGTTACTTCTATATCATGTGATAATGAAACGTTTTTTTCTGTAGCGTTGAGTCTGTAATTCCTAAGGGTCTGCTCTATTGCAGGTTTTATATCCATTTCCTCAAGTTGAATTATTTTCCCTGACTCTAGTCTTGATAAATCTAATACATCATTTACAAGTCTTGTTAGCCGGTCAGTCTCTGAATTTGCAATACCCAGAAATTCAAGTTGTTCTTCATTAGAGAGCTGATCTTTTAAATCATGTAGGGTCTCTACGTAACTTTTGATGTTAAAAAGCGGTGTCCTTAATTCATGAGAAACATTACTAATAAATCTATTTTGTGCTGCATTTAATTCTACTTCTCTTGTTAGATCTTGAATTGTTACGGCAATCCCTTTTAATTCAACTTTGTTTGTATCTAATACCGATTGTAAGACAATTCTTAAAGTTCTAGCCGGTTCTCCTAAGCTGAATCTCAAATCATCCTTTTCTTTTTCTCTGTTTAAAAGAGATTCTATATTTGTATGTAAGTCATTAGAAAAAATTTCAGGGATTTCATTTAAAAAATATTTTCCTTCTAAGAATCTTCCCTCCCAACGGAATAATCTTTTTGCTGTTGGATTAGTAAGTACAATCTTTCCCTCGGAATCTAATAATATTGCACCATCAGCCATAGTAGCTATTAATGATTGCTGCTTTATTTGAGCGGCTTTAAGTTCTTCAATATTTGCCTCATCATAATTTTCTAACTGAGTAGCCATGCGGTTGAATCCATTCAAAAGTTCGCCTAGATCTCCTGTCATAGGGAGGGAAATTCTGGATTTAAAGTTTCCTTTTGAAATTTCCCTAACACCTCTTACTAACTCCCTTACAGGTCTAGTAATAGTAAGTGCATTGAATACAGCTCCAAGAATAACTAAAACCCAAATAGAGATAAAAACTGCGATGGTCACTTCTCTCGTTAGTGCAGCACTTGCTAAAGCTTTTTTATTAGGTGTAACTCCTAAAGCCAAAGTTCCAAGATATTTACCTTTCCACAGCATTGGAACAAATACATCTGTTACTTGTCCTTGTGGCGTGGCATGCTGCCTAACTAAAGGGAATTGTGGTCTTTTCTTTAATTCTGAGGGTAGTTTTAATTTTCTAGTAAGCTGAAACTGACTATTTGAACTTGTTGGTGTGGCACTAATCGGTATTCCAAGTTGAACGATGTCTTCAGCATCAGTAAAAAATATGTAACGAAGATTTCTACTGGATCTCCAGAACTTTTCAGCTACATTTGAAATCTCTTTTTTTTGGTTATTTGCAACTAATTCTGTGACATTACCTGACAGTAATAACCCTAGATCTCTAGCATATCTGGTATCATTCATACCTGCATCTCTTTGAATACTATTTAATGCAAAAAAAGTAATTCCCGTCATAAGAAGACTTACAACAAGAGTTGCTATTGCTAACAATTTTGTTCTTAAACTAAATCCACTCCACCAAGAAAAAAGCCTATTTATCCATAAGTTATTATTAATGTCTTCATTATTTAATACGTTATAGTCTTTACTTTTTTGGTTATTGGTATCTACCATAATTCTAATTATTTTTTGAAAAGTTTTTTCTCACTTGATGGCCAATATCGTTTCTAAAGTAAATACCATTAAAATTTATTTCTTTTAAATTTTTGTATGCCTTATCAAAAACCTTATCAAAATCGTCATCTTGACAAACAATACTTAAGACTCTTCCCCCGTCAGTTAATAATTCTCCATTTTCACTTAAAGAAGTCCCTGAGTCGAAAATTTGGCAATCATTTGAGTCAATGTTTCCTATTTTTATAGGTAAGCCAGTTTTGTATTCATAAGGATAACCCTTAGAGGTCGCGATAACACATCCACTAAGTTTATCAGAAGTATCAATTTTTTCATCTCCAGTCAAATTTCCCATTGAGCATTTTTCTAAAAGAAATACAAAATTTTGATCCATCAAAGGCATAATTGTTTGGCATTCAGGATCACCGAATCTGCAATTATATTCTATAACTTTGGGTCCTGAATTTGTGATCATCAATCCAAAATAAATAACCCCTTTATAATCAATATTTTGACTGTTAAGTTGATTTATTGTCGGTTCAACTATCTCTTGAACGATTCTATTAAGGTATTCTTTTGTTATGAGTGGAGCAGGAGAATAAGCCCCCATTCCCCCTGTGTTTGGACCTTTATCTTTCTCCTTGAGTCGTTTGTGATCTTGTGCAGTTGGAAGCAATATATATTTTTTCCCATCGCATAATGCAAAAACTGAAACTTCTGGACCATAAATTTTTTCTTCTAAAACAACTAAATTTCCAGATTTGCCAAACTTTCCATTGAAGATTGATTCTGCGGCCTTAAGACATTCATCTTTTGAATCGGGAATAAAAACACCTTTACCTGAAGCTAACCCATCCACTTTTACTACAAGTGGCATCGATGATGAATGGATAATTTTTTTAGCTTCTTCTAAAGAATTGACTTTCCAAAAGTTTGCAGTAGGAATATTTGCTTTTTGCATAAATTCCTTTGCCCAAGATTTGCTATATTCCAATTTTGCACCATCTTTACCGGGGCCAAATACTTTAAAGTCTTTTTTGCGAAGATAATCGGCTAATCCGTTTGCTAAAGGTATTTCTGGTCCTATTACAACTAAATCTACATTTAAAAACTCAAGTTTTTCAACTAATTTATTTTTATTATTTATATCAATTTTTATTCTTTCACATTTGTTTATTCTTTCTGATCCAGCATTACCAGGAATCAAAAAAACTTTTTTGACTAGTTCATTTTTTTGAATAGCCCAAGCCAAAGAATTCTCTCTGCCACCATTTCCAATTATTAAAATATTTTCAACTCTATTGAACCTTTTAGAACTTGTTGAATTAATGCTCATAAATTTGATGTTTTAAGGTTATTAGGTTTCGATGAATTATTAGTTAAAATGAAATAAACTATTTTAAAAGTTGATCTCTAATAAATATGTTAATTACAAATAGTACTTTTAGTAATCAAATGAGGTTCTAAATTTAATGAATAATAAATATAAATTGATTTATGAAGGAAAAGCAAAGAAAGTATTTTCTCATGAAGATGCAGATAAAGTAATAATTGAATTTAAAGATGATGCAACAGCTTTTAATGCTTTGAAAAAAGCTAAATTTAAAGGTAAAGGAAAACTTAATTGTCTAATAAGTGCCAAACTTTTTGAACTTCTTATAAATAATAATATTCCAACTCATTTTCTCGAGCTTGAAAATGAAAATACAATTATTGCCCGTAAAATTAAAGTAATTCCCTTAGAAATTGTCCTTAGAAATATTGCTTATGGTTCTTTGTGTAAACAAACGACTTTAAAGCCAAGAACTGTCCTAGAAAAACCATTAATTGATCTTTATCTAAAAAATGATGAACTTAATGATCCCTTAATTACAAAAGATAGAATTGAATTAATGAACATACTAAGATCTAAAGATTTAGATTTCATAGTAGATTTAACGCTAAAAATTAATGAAATACTTAAAAGCTTTTTTAAAAGTATTAAGCTTCAACTTGTGGATTTTAAGTTAGAGTTTGGTTACGATCTAAAAAAAAATATACTTCTTGGTGATGAAATAAGTCCTGATAATTGCAGATTGTGGGATCTTAATCAGAATAATGATACAATTGTAAGCCTTGACAAAGACGTATTTAGAAATGATTCAGGAGGGTTAATTGAAGCTTACAGTGAAATTAACCGACGAATAAACGATTTCATTTAACTCAATTAAAAATGCTCCAACTATCATAATAAAAAATACTATGCAAAAACATTTTTTAAAACTTACTAAGGGTTTCACCAATATTGCTTGTGCTCCCTTGATTTTGACATTAAATAATTCAGAACTTGCTGCTAAGCATTTTTTTGATGACCATGAGCAATCAATAACAAACATAGAAATAAAAAATATTAACAATGTTTTATATGAAGGATTTAATACTAAACAAGAGAAAAATGTATTTATTGCAGAAAATACAAAAAACACTAATCAAGAAAGTGTTCTTATCTCAGAAATAATTATCGAAGGATGGGAAAATCATCCTGAAGGCAGAAAACTTGAATTAGCTGCATATGATTCTATGAGTATAAAGCCAGGAAGTATTGTGGATAATCAAATTTTAAATCAAGACTTAAATGCAATATATGCTAGTGGTTGGTTTTCCGGAGTTAGAATAAATTCTCAAGATGGGCCATTAGGAGTAAGGCTAATTGTAAATGTAATACCTAATCCAATTTTGAAGAAAGTTGAAATAAATCCAATAAACTCTGTAATCTCAAATGAATACGTAGATGATATTTTTAGTAATTTTTATGGCACAACTTTAAACCTAAATGAATTACAAAATAAGATCGAAATAATAAAAAAGCGTTATGAAAGTGAAGGTTATTCTTTAGCAAGAATTAATGGGCCAGAAAGAATTTCTGAAAACGGGATAGTAACATTAAATGTTTCTGAAGGAATTATATCTGATGTAAAGTTAAGATTCCCAGGATCTGATGGTGAACCTATTATCGATGGGAAACCTAGAAAAGGAAAAACTAAAGAATGGGTCGTTAAAAGACATTTAAAAACTAAACCTGGCACCATATTTAATAGAAAAATTTTAGAGGCTGATATCAGTAGAATCTATGCCACAGCATTGTTTGATGATGTTAAGGTATCTCTTGGTACTGATAATTCAAACCCAGGCCAAGTCATAATATTTTTAGATTTAAGTGAGCAAAGAACAGGATCATTAACAGGGGGGCTTGGTTATAGTAATAGCTCAGGCATTTTTGCTACGATTGGTTTGCAAGAAACTAATGCACTTGGCAGAGCATGGTCTACAAATATCAACCTGAACTTTGGAGAATATTCAACTACCTATAATTTTTCTTTGTCTGATCCATGGATTAAGGGAGATAAATATAAAACATCTTTTCGAACAAATGTTTTTCTGAGTAGAGACTATCCACAAGAATTTAAGAGTGAAAATAATGGCAGATTGTACGCTGTAGATGATAAAAATACTTCATCTTCTGATAGTTTTTCTTCAATAGTCTTAGAAAAAACTGGAGGCGGATTTGCTTTCTCAAGGCCCCTTAATGGTGGAGATCCATTTAAGGTCGCTAAATGGAGAGTTCTCGCGGGGATGAATTTTAAAAAAGTAAAGATGATTGATGGTGATGGGAATAAAAAACCTTATGGTGATATGACTCCAACTACAGGTAATATAAGCGATATTATCTGTATTGGATTTACTCCAAATGATGGGACATGCCCAGAAGAAAATACATTAGTAAGCGTTATTGCAAGTACATCTAGAAATAATTTAAATAATGCTGTAAACCCAACTTCAGGAAATAAATTAAGCTTTGGCACTGAACAATTTTTTTCAATGGGACAAAATTCTCCAACTTTTAATAGAATGAGAGCCTCATATTCATTTTTTATACCAACTAAATTTATTAATCTAACCAAAGCATGTAGATCTAGTAATGATAATAGTGAGGATTGTCCCCAAGCTATTGGAGTGCAATTCAAAGCTGGAACTATTTTAGGGGACTTACCTCCTTATGAAGCATTTTGTATGGGAGGAACATCATCAGTGAGAGGTTGGGGATCTTGTGATTTAGCGGTAAGTAAGAGCTTTATTGAAGGTACAGTAGAGTATAGATTTCCTGTTTGGAAAATGATATCAGGAGCTTTATTCGTTGATGCAGGAAGCGATTTAGGTTCCCAAAAAGATGTCCCAGGAAAACCTGGTAAATTATTGCAGAAATCAGGGTCTGGTTATTCGCTTGGAGGAGGAGTTGGAGTAAAAACACCAATTGGTCCATTAAGATTAGATGTTGCAAGTAAAGACTTTAGCGGTGATTGGAGATATACACTTGGGGTTGGATGGAAGTTTTAAGTGTTTTCTTGGCCTACTAATTATGATTTTTGTTACACCTTAGCTGGTGTTATCTCCAAAGAGGGTGTAGGCCTGCATAGTGGAGAAAAAACAAGAGTTACAATTTCTCCTTACGAAAAAGAGGGATACTACGTTTCTTTTAGGGATAAGCCTAACGAGATTTTTAAGCTAACTCAAGATTTAATAGGAAGTACTATGCTTTGTACCGCGATTAAATTAGGAGGTAGAAATTTATATACCATTGAACATTTATTATCTTCAATGGCTGGATGTGGGTTAAGTTTTATTCATATTGAGGTCGATGGTAAAGAAATTCCACTTTTAGATGGATCGGCCATTCAGTGGGTTAGAGCTTTTGAAGAAGTAGGAATGAAAAAGGCACCTAAACCAGATCACTTTTTTAGAGAGATTAATAAATCAATAATTTTGGAGAAAGAAGACTCAATTGTTGTAGCAACCCCCTCTGAAAAAACTACGATTATATCCACCATAAGTTTTCCTTATAAAGCGATTGGAACTCAAACTTTTGTGATTGATTTAAATCCACAAAGTTTTGTCGAAATGATTGCTCCGGCAAGAACATTTGGCTTTAAGGATCAATTTCAAGAATTAAGTGAACTTGGATTAATAAAAGGAGGAAGTTTAGAGAATGCGCTCGTTTGTGATGGCGAAGGATGGGTTAATCCACCATTAAGATTTGATAATGAACCAATAAGACATAAAATTTTAGACCTAATTGGGGACTTGGCTTTGGTAGGGTTACCTAAGGCCCAAATGTTAGTTTATAAAGGATCTCATTCTTTAAATGCTTTGTTGGCCTCATCCCTAAAAAATTAACTTTATCTCTTAATTGTTTTGGAAAATAAATTATCACATGAAAATAATCAACTCTCCTCTGAGAACATACTAGGGTTGTTACCTCATAGATATCCTTTTGCACTTGTGGATAAAGTAATAGAGCATATTCCTGGGGAGCGTGCTATTGCAGTAAAAAATGTAACTATAAATGAGCCTCAATTTCAAGGACACTTTCCTGACAGGCCTTTAATGCCAGGCGTTCTTATTGTGGAATCAATGGCACAAGTTGGAGGAATAATAGTGACGCAAATGCCCGATCTCCCTAAAGGACTTTTTGTCTTTGCAGGAATAAATAACGTCAAATTCAGAAAACCTGTAGTACCTGGAGATCAATTGATAATTACTTGTGAATTATTAAGCATTAAAAGAAAAAGATTTGGCAAGGTTAAAGGTGAAGCGCATGTTGATGGGAAATTAGTTTGTGCTGGAGAATTAATGTTTTCATTAGTTGAATAGAGATATGTTGAATAAAGATACTACTGAATTCAAGTCAAGCTTTAGTGGAGCAAAAGTGCACACAAATGCTTTTGTTGATCCAAGCGCTGAATTATCTGAGGGTGTTATTATCTCTCAAGGAGCTATTGTCGGTCCTAATGTGAATATTGGGAAAGGCACAGAAATCGGACAAAATGCTGTTATTACAGGGAGAACTCAAATTGGGAGAAACAATAAAGTTTTTCCAAATGTTTTTATAGGTCTAGATCCCCAAGATCTTAAATATAGAGGGGCTGATACTGAAGTAATTATTGGAGATAATAACACGTTTAGAGAATGTGTAACGATTAATAAGGCAACTGATGAAGGAGAAAAAACTATTATTGGTAATAATAATTTGTTAATGGCTTATTCGCACATAGGTCATAATTGTGAACTTGGAGATAGGATTGTTTTATCAAATAGTGTTCAAGTTGCAGGCCATGTGAAGGTTGAGGATAAAGCTATTATTGGTGGCTGTTTAGGTGTACATCAATTTGTACATATAGGATATTTAGCTATGATCGGAGGAATGACAAGAGTGGATAGAGATGTCCCACCTTTTTGTTTGGCCGAAGGACATCCAGGCAGATTGAGAGGTTTAAATAGGATTGGAATTAAAAGAAGTGATTTGATGGGGAATAAGGATTTTGATTTAAAACTTTTGCAGAGTACCTGGAATTTACTTTTTAAGTCTGATTTTGTATTTTCTGACGCACTGGAAATGGCAATTAAAGGGAAATTAGATTTTTCTTCAAAAAAATTATGTGATTTTTTAAAAGATTCAATATCAAAAAATAGACGTGGTCCAATGCCTTTTGTGAATTAATGAATAAAAAGATATTTATAAGTACCGGAGAAGTCTCTGGAGACTTACATGGGAGTTTATTATCAAAAGCATTATTTGAAGAAGCGAAAAAAAATTCGTTAAATTTAGAAATTTGTGGATTGGGTGGTGAAAGGATGAAGAAAGAGGGTGTACAAATTCTTAAAGATACTACATCTATTAGCGCAATAGGAATTTGGGAGGCTTTACCTCTTATTCTTCCAACAATAAGAATTCAAAGAAGATTTTACAAATTACTAAAAAAATATCCTCCAGATTGTTTAATTTTGATTGACTATATGGGGCCCAATATTAATATTGGTACTAAATTAAAAAGATCAAGAAATAATATTCCAATTTACTACTACATAGCTCCTCAAGAATGGGCGTGGAGAGTCGGTAATAATAGCACTACAAACTTAATTAATTTTTCAGATAAAATTTTTGCGATTTTTAAGCAGGAGGCAAACTTTTATAAAAGGAGGGGTGGAAATGTTTTTTGGGTTGGACATCCAATGCTTGATTTGACGAAAAAACTACCTTCTAAGAAAGATGCTAGAGCAATTCTAAAACTTAGAGACAATCAGCATATCTTACTTTTAATGCCCGCATCAAGACCGCAAGAACTGAAGTATATATTGCCCACCTTCTTGAAAACTGCAAAAAAGTTACAATTAAGATATCCAAACCTTGTTGTTTATATCCCATCTTGTAGGAGGGTTTTTGATGAGAAATTTAAAGAAGGTTTAGAAAAATATAAAATTAAAGGCAAGATTGTTTTTAAAAGAGATGAATCTATATTGATGCCTTACATTTATTCATTAACAAAACTAGCTTTATGCAAATCAGGCACAGTTAATATGGAATTGGCTTTATATGGCATACCACAAATTATTGGATATAGAGTAAGTAGAGTAACAGCTTTTATTGCTAAAAGAATTCTCAATTTTAAAGTAAGGTTTATTTCTCCTGTAAATCTTTTAGTTAAAAAATTTATAATACCTGAATTTGTCCAGAAAAATTTCAATGAAAATAAAATTTTTTATAAAGCTTGTAGGCTTCTCGATCTGAAATCAGAAAAAGCAAAAATAAAAAAAGGTTATACTCTTTTAAAAGAAGAATTAGGAGAGGAAGGAGTAGTTGATAGAGCAGCTAAAGAAATTATTAATTCTATTATTTAAACTTTATAATGAAATGATGAAATTTTTTTTACCTTTAATTATTGCATTTTTAATATTTATCAACCCTATAAATACTGTTGCAGAAGAATTGATTCTTGCAGGAGGTTGTTTTTGGTGTTTAGAACACGATTTAGAGTCATTAAAGGGCGTAAATTTTGTACAAAGTGGCTATTCAGGTGGAGATTTACAAAATCCTACATACGAAAATCATGAGGGACATCAGGAAGTGGTTTTGGTTAACTATGATTCCAAATTGTTAACTTTACCCGAGATACTTAGGCTCTATTTCAGAAATATTGATCCTCTGGACGGCAAGGGTCAATTTTGTGATCGTGGAGATTCTTATAGGCCAGTGATCTTTTTCAAAGATGAAACTGAGAAAAGTGATGCAAAAAATGCAATTGTTTCCGCCTCTAATGAGTTGCGAGTGCCACTAGAAAAAATATTTGTAGAACTAAAATCAAAAGGTCAATTTTGGCTAGCTGAAGAATATCATCAGGATTTTGCTGAGAGAAATGAATTGAAATATAAGTTCTATAGATTCTCATGTGGGAGAGATCAGAGGTTGGATAAATTATGGGGGGATAACGCTAGATCAACAAATCTTTGGATTGAATGATTTTGAATATAGTTATTTATTTTTAATCCATTGAACAAGAGTTTTAACTCCAAAACCAGTTGCACCTGATGGATTAATTCCCTTATTCTTATCAGTCCAACAAGTTCCAGCAATATCAATATGAGCCCATTTTATTTCTTTATCAAAGAATTCCTCTAAAAACAAAGCAGCAGTTATTGAACCACCTGCTCTAGGACCTGTATTTTTCATATCAGCTATATGAGACTTTAACCCTTCTTTATAAGATTTTTGTAAAGGCATTTGCCATAATTCTTCTCCAGCTTGGGCTGATGCAGCTTTTAGATCATTTGCTAGATCATTATTATTGCTCCAGAATCCAGCTATATCATTCCCTAGTGCAACAACAATAGCTCCTGTTAAAGTGGCGAGATCTATTATTGAATCAGGTTTTAAACTGGATGCGTAAGTTAAAGCATCAGCTAATGTGAGTCTACCCTCTGCATCTGTGTTATTTATTTCGATTGTCTTGCCATTAGACGCTTTAACTACATCTCCAGGATGTACTGCAGATCCATTTATCATGTTTTCGCAAGCTGCAACAATAAAATGAATTTCTAGCCCCTTTGGCTTTATTGATCCGAGTGCTTTTGCTGCTCCTAAAACTGCAGCGCTTCCGCCCATATCATATTTCATCATTTCGATTTGAGAGGCTCCTACTTTTAGGTTGTAGCCTCCAGAGTCAAAGGTTAAACCCTTCCCAACAAGCGCAATCTTTTCTTTTATAGGACCATCTGACTTCAAAATAAGATGAATAAATTTAGGATCTAGATCTGAACCTTTTGCTACCGCTAAATATGCACCCATTCCTAAATCTTCACATTCTTTTGCATCTAAAATTTTTACTTCCAACCCATGATCTTTAGCTATTTTAGATGCTTGCTTAGACATTTCTAGGGGTGTAAGACTATTTGGAGGTGCGGCTACAAGTCTTCTGGCTAGTTCTACACCTTCACATATTTTTTCTGTTTCATCAAAGCTAATATTTTCAATTTTTTTTAAATTCAGAAACTCTATTTCTTTAAGAACTTTGTTTTCATCTTTTTTCTTATTGAATCTATTGTCCTTGTAAGCAGATAATCTAGCTGACTCTGCTAATTGATTTATTTCTAGTCGTGAATTTAGTAGTTCCCAAGGTAGCAAGATGCTGATTTTTTCATCTTTATCAACAGTTTTTCTAATTAGATTTCCTATGGAGTTTTCTATATCACTTTTTTTTAGGTCTTTTGATTTACCAAGACCAACTATGATTAAAGTTTCTAATTTTTGATCTAAAAATTCAAAGCTTAAAGTTTCCCCTTTTTCTCCTTTGAATTTTTTTTGAGTAATTTTTTTTAGTAATAGTTTTGGGTCAACAACAAATTTTATATTTTCAAGTTGGATTGCAATTTCTTCCTCTAAAACTCCAAAAATTAATGAAGTGCCTTGCCAGTTATCTAGATTTTTTTGGAATGTGGAAAATTGCATTTGTAAAATGGATTTAATTAACTTTTAGTTGTTTGTGAAAGTAGTTGCCCACCTATCTCGAGTTTCTTTATTAAAAGGTGGTAACCATAAATATATCAGTTGCTGTTCTAATTTACGTCTTAATTTTATTTCTTTAGGTACATCTAAGAAGAAACGAATATCTTGGTGACTTGAGAGGTTGTTATAAGCTAGGGCTTCTTTATAGTTCATGAGGTAATTTTTACAATCATGTTCTCCCTTCCATCTTTTATTTGCTGAATTTGTTTCTCCTATATAAAGGATTATTTTAGAACTCTCCATCGAGTCGATTACAAAATACATTGCTGGACCATTGTGTATATATTTATTAGTTCTCCAAAAGTTCAATGATAATGGCTGCAGGGAAAACGGATCAATTTTTCTTTCATCGGACGTTATATTTATAGGGAGACTTGTTTGGTGCAAATTGTTATTGTGAGTATCTTTTGAAATTTTGAATTGGTGATTATGGATTCTATTTCTCCATTCATTTATGATTTCGCTATTGATTTTTAAATTATTTGAGTGTTGAAAATTAATTGATGTATTTACATTTGAACCAAATAATTCAAATTGTCTATTTTGGTTTGAAATATTATTACCGTTGAATTTTTCCAATATTAATGAGACATGTCTATTAAATTTAATTCTGAAAAAATATAAATCAAAGAATTATCTATAAACTAAAATTTATTAATGTTCTAATCAATTTAAAAGATTCTTGTTATCTTGTAATTGAGCCTTAATCTTGCGAAGTAAAAAAATAGAAATGGGATTTTTTGAGTCTGACATCGTTCAAGAAGAAGCTAAGAAGCTTTTTACAGATTACCAAGAATTAATGAAACTTGGTTCTGATTATGGAAAATTTGATAGAGAAGGGAAAAAAATGTTTATAAAAAAAATGGAATCACTTATGGATCGTTATAAGGTTTTTATGAAGAGATTTGAATTGTCTGAAGACTTTCAAGCAAAAATGACAGTAGAACAATTAAAGACACAGTTAAGTCAATTTGGGATTACTCCTGATCAAATGTTCGATCAGATGAATAAAACCTTAATAAGAATGAAGGATGAACTTGATAAAACTTCTTAAATTTAACGGTTAACGCTTCATGTCAGATAACTTAATATTGCCATCATGGCTGTCAAGAGGATTAGCAGAGTTCTTTCCATTAAAGGGAATAGATCAAACTTTTGAAGAAATAATAGATGATGCGAAAAAAAACAATAAAAAATTAAGAGTTAAACTTGGAATAGATCCAACTGGAACAGATATTCATATTGGGCACAGCATATTGTTTAGAAAACTTAGGGCATTCCAAGACAATGGACATATTGCAGTTTTGATTATTGGGGACTTTACTGCTCAAATTGGAGACCCAACCGGAAAAAATAAAACAAGAGTGCAGTTATCGGAAAAACAAGTTAAGGATAATGCAAAAACATACTTAACCCAACTAGGAATGGGTAAGCCAGCTAATGAATCTATTTTAGATTTTGACTCAAAAGATAGAATAGAAATTAGATACAACAGTGAATGGTTAAAAGGATTAAATCTTAGTTCGATAATCGAATTAATGGGGAGTGCAACGGTTAGTCAAATGCTAGCTAAGGAGGAATTTAATAAAAGGTACAATTCACAAGTTCCTATTGCTTTGCACGAATTCTTATATCCACTATTACAAGGTTATGATTCGGTAGTTGTTCAATCAGATATTGAGCTTGGAGGTACAGATCAGAAATTTAATATAGCAATAGGAAGAGATCTTCAAAGATATTTTAAACAAGATCCTCAATTTGGAGTTTTGTTGCCAATTTTGACAGGTTTAGATGGAATTAAAAAGATGAGTAAATCTGAATTTAACACCGTCGGTTTGACTGATGATCCTCTTTCAATGTATTCAAAATTAGAAAAAGTACCCGATGATATAGTTCCTTCCTATTTTGAATTGCTTACTGAATTAGATTTAATTATTATTGAGAACGCAAATCCTCGTGAGTTGCAGAGAAGAATGGCTTTTGAAGTTACTACTTTATTCCACGGCGTAGAAGAAGCATTAAAAGCGCAATCCAACTGCGAAAAATTATTTCTTGGACACAAAGAAAAAGTTGGAGAAATTCCAGAGATTTCTTTAAAAGGAATAGTTTTTCCAGTTAAGTTTTTTTACTTGCTAAGTGCTTTAAAACTTTTCAAATCTAGCAGCGAATCCAAAAGATCCATTCAAGGTGGGGGCGTAAAAATTGATAGTCAGAAAGTAATAAATCCTGATTTAGTTTTTGATTCAAAAAATGATTTAGAAGGAAAAATTTTGCAAATTGGGAAAAAAATTATTAAGAGGTTTGAAAACTGAAAATTGATGGATAACAGATTTAATTCAGAAGATAAAATAATATTGGCAATTGATGGACTAGATCTAATTCAAGCAAAATTACTTCTGGAAAAATGCCCTAGTATCAAGTGGGTAAAAGTTGGTTTAGAGCTTTTTGTAAGGGAAGGTCCAAGAGTTATTGAAAGATTAAAAAGTTTAAATAAAAAAATTTTTTTAGATCTAAAATTTCATGATATTCCGAATACCATGAGTGCAGCATGTTTCCAAGTTTCAAAATTAGGGGTTGATATAATTTCTATTCATGCTTCAGCAGGTCTAAAAGCTCTTAAGGATTCGAAAAAAGCATCTTTAGAAGGAGCTACATCAGTCAGTGTAAAACCTCCAATTGTTGTAGGAATAACTGTTTTAACAAGTTTTTCTCTTAAAGATTTTCAAAATGATCTTGATAGAAATAATTCAATTGAGGAAAATGTATTGAGACTTGCAAAGCTGTCTTTTGATGCTGGATTAGATGGATGTGTGTGTTCCCCTTGGGAGGCAAAAATGTTGAGAACAATTTATAAGGATAATTTTGAACTAATTACACCAGGTATCAGGTTAATGATTGAAAATAAAGATGATCAAAATAGAATTATGACTCCCCAGGAAGCTATAGATAATGGTGCTTCTAAATTGGTTATTGGTAGATCAATATCCAAAGCTAAAGATCCTAATAAAGCTCTCATAGAAATTTTTAACTCTATTAATTCTGGTTAATTTTGGATTCTTCTCCTTTAAGCAATCTTTTTATATTTGTTCTATGTTTCCAGATAACTAATACTGCCACAATTAAACTTATAAAAAAGTACGAATTTATAAAATTACCGAGGTAAAAAAACATAAAAACTGGAAGTAAGATTGCAGCTGAAATACTTGATAAAGATACAATTTTAGATTTTGCTAATACTATTAAAAAAATCCCAAGAGATGCTAGTCCAACTTTCCAAGAAAGAGCTAAAAACATGCCTAATCCAGTCGCAACAGCTTTCCCTCCTCTCCCTCTAAGCCATATTGGCCATATATGTCCTGTGATTGCAGATATGCCTGCTATTACTTCTATTAATCCTTGATCTGTGTAGTGTTGTGCAATTTTTACTGCAATAAGACCCTTCCCAACATCAATTAAAAAAACAAAAAGTGCCGGCCATTTCCCAACATTTCTTAAAACATTTGTGGCACCTGTGGATCCAGACCCTATTGTTCTTAGATCTATATTTTTGAGATATTTCCCAATTAAAAAACCTGTAGGAAGAGATCCTAAAAGATAACTTAAAAAGATTATAAAAAATTCATACATATTAGTTTAGTTCAAGATCATCGTAAATTTCATTATCTGAGCCAGCAAATGCAATCCATAGTGGGAATTGAAGTATTGGAATTTCAACGGATGTTTCCGCAGCATCAATAATAATGAATGGTAATTCTTCATTAGCTTCTAATCTATCAGCTCTTTCGATGACACCTTCAGGTCTTTCAAAAAGAACAATCCCGCTATTAGGTCCAAAATCATCTCTCGTGAGACCAAGTGCATCTTGAAGAATTCTTCTCCACTCTCCTAATCTTTCAGGCTGCGAAGCTAAAATAAGAGTCTGAAACTGATCTCCATATAATTCGCCAAGAATAGATATTAAACCTGCTGATAATAAGGCATTTTTTTGTCGAGATCCTCT
This sequence comes from Prochlorococcus sp. AG-355-M18, assembly GCA_003280725.1. Lineage (GTDB taxonomy): Bacteria > Cyanobacteriota > Cyanobacteriia > PCC-6307 > Cyanobiaceae > Prochlorococcus_A. The sequence goes on from QCED01000017.1 coordinate 20,134, forward strand.
ACTTTCAAGTGAACCTCTCCCTCCCATGTTAAAGAACCAATCATCCATAATCTCTATATCTGATGAATCAAGACTGCGTCTTAATTTCCAAGGTTCAGCATAAAAATCAGGTTGTTCTGTGAAAGTTGAAAAGCAACTTTTTATAATTTGTTCATCAGGTTTAAATGTTTCAGAAAGAGCGGGAACATTAACCACTTTATCTGTACTATTAATTTGCTTCTTTTCATCAAGAGGAGATGGCTTAACTATTATTGGTTGAGAGACCAATTCAAGCTTATCTACGTTTTGTGAAAGATTCTGCAAAGCTCCAGTTAAATACTCTTGAAACCCTTTAACTCTTTTAGCAATATTATCTGACTGTCCTTTGAAATTTGACTCAATATCCTTTTCTAACTCAATTTTTTTGGCTTCTAACTCTTTTATTTTTTTAACTAAGGAGACTTTTTTAGAAACGAGATCGCTGAAAATTTCATTAGAAATTTCATCAAAAGATTTGTTTGATTTATCGCTTTTTGAATCTGCTTTTTTATTTTGCGTTGTATTTTTCTTACTAATTTCTTTGGTTTTATCATTTGAAATTGATTCCTCCAGTATTAATTCTTTATCAGGATTTTTGTTTGAAATTTCTGTATTTTTCATTTAAATAATTTTGATGAATAAGCAAACATTAAATTTAGGAATTTTTAATTTCCAAGGATTCAACTTTTTTTAAAAGTTCATCTTTTAATTGCTTTGGATTAAATAATATTGGTAATAAATGAGGGCTAGACTTTTCTCTAAAATAAAAAATACCTGGGATTATAGGGAAAAAGAATTTCCAAGATATCCAGTTATTGAAAGGAAAAGTTCTAATTTCTTTACCTAATTGTAAAACTATAAAATCATCACTTGTAATTTTTATTCTTAAGGTAAATGACTGAAGCAATAAAAAAAAGCTGAAAGAGGCAAAGACTATTGTTGGTAAAGAACCAATATTCAATAATAGAAGCATAAAACTTAAGACTATTAGAATAATTGGTAATTGGAATGATGGTGATATTATTACTGGTTCTTCTGTTTTTGATTTAGTATTGAACATAGAATTATCCAAATAGAATTTGTGTTAGTAGTACATCCACTAAAGATACAATAACGAGAGTCATTACAACTGCTCCTGTTGTACTTGTTCCCACTTCTTTGGGACCACCTTTAGTGGTAAGTCCATATCCACAAGCAATAATTGCAATAAGTAATCCAAATACTACAGATTTTATCAACATTGAAGTCAAGTCTGCACTTGTTAGACTCACGCTGCCAGATCTTACCGATGTCCAAAAAACTATGGGAGGAACTCTATAAAAAATTGTGCTCCAAATTTGTCCACTCCATAAAGCTACAGATAAAAATAGAAGACATTGTACTGGAGACATTATTACCATTGACAGCAACCTTGGAACTACCAAGTATTGGACTGGATCTGTTCTTAACATTGTTATAGCCTCAATTTGTTCTGTAACTTTCATAGTTCCAAGTTGAGCAGCATAAGCGGTAGCAACTTTCCCTGTCATTAAAGTAGCAGTTAGAAGAGGTGCCATTTCTCTTGCCATTCCTACTGCTAATAAACCTCCTATTTCACTTGAAACCCCCATACTTGTAAGTTGTGATGCAACTTGAATATTGAAGACTGTACCAGCGGCAATTCCTGTAATTAATACAATTAACAAACTTCCAGGACCTGACTCCATTAGTTGGTCAAATAGATCATTTTTGGAAATTTTACCTCTAAAGATAAAATTAATTGCTTGCCCGCCAATAATTAAGCTATTTTGAAGTCTTTTAAAAAACTTTGGGAAATTCATATCTCTATTTTAGTTCGTAATTAGTTTTCGATCCCATTTCCTCATTATTAAAAGACCAAATATTACCAATACTGGCGGTATAAAACCAATACATAATCTAATAGTTAATTGTGCCGAGGTACATTGTTCAATAATATAAAAATTTTCTTTATCAACAAAGCATGATTGATATCCAGATAGATACAACAAAAATCCTAACAATTGAACACTCAATGCGATGCCAATCTTTTGAATAAGTACCATCCAAGCAGTGTATAGTCCGGCTGGTTTCTCTGGATCTTCGTCTATAGCATCAGGAAGTAGTGACCAAGGGATAAGAAAAGCAGTTGAAGCTCCAATTCCAATAAGACAAATTATGAAAATTAAAAGAATAAATAAAATTATGTTACCGGCATTAAGAAATAGACTATCCCCAACTTCTGAAACTTTTGATAATGAAGGTAAAAATAAAGCTGCAGTACACGAAATAATCCACATAATAGCCCCATAATTCAAAGCTGAAATTCTATCTAATTTATTTGATACTCTGGTCCATAGTTGTAAACCTATTAATGCACTAATTTGGAAAGGTATTGGAATCCATTTTGCAATATCTGGTGGCACCCTCAGTACATCTTCTACATAGATTAAAGCTACCGTTTGCATTAATTGTAAGGCACACCAGAGCAGAATATAAAGCGTAATAACTTTAAGAAATTTTTTGTTTCTGAAGATTCTTTTGAATTGAAGTTTTACTGCTTCTACTTTCCCTGAAGGTCTTCTGGCTTTTTTTGCAAATGGAGCCAATCCCCAACAGGAGATTAATGTTGTTGCGACTGCAATACAGCCACTTATTTTGCCCATTAAAAAATATTCATTATTTGCTGACCCTTCAGAACCTAAAACAACTCCAGCAATTATCAAACCAGTTAATCCAGCAATTATTGAGCCAGTAAATCTAGAAGCGTTTAATCTTGTTCTTATTGCTGTTTTTTTAGAGATTTCAGTTGAAAGAGCCGCAAAAGGCAAATTAATACTTGTATAGGCAGTCATTACGACTATAGAAATTATGGCATAGTAAATAGTTTTGTTTAGCACTGAACCTGGTGGTGTCCACCATATCGCAGCTAGAGAAAAACCAAGAGGAACTGATGCTGCTACCATCCAAGGAATTCTAGGACCCCATCTTGACTTGGTCCGATCACTTAACCATCCAATTAACGGATCATTTATTGCATCCCATATTTTAATTAACATCAATAATGAGCCTGCAATAATAACAGGTAAACCAGATGAAATAAAAAATTTGAACAGAAAAAAACCAAATTGCGTCGCTACTAAACCCGTTCCTGCATCACCCAGCCCATAAGAGATCATTAACCTTGTTGTTGAACTAGTAATATTTTTTTTCGAGTGTGAATTTTCCAATCTTTTTACTTTGTTGATTGTTTGATAATGTATTATTGCAATGGTAATTCTATTACTTAGTGCGGGCGTGGTTTAGTGGTAAAACCTCAGCCTTCCAAGCTGAAGATGCGGGTTCGATTCCCGCCGCCCGCTTTTAGAATATATTATTTTTTCCTAAAATACCTCTTCTGAAATGATTAATAAAGAGCTTCTACTCTTTATTGAAACAGATTGTTGATTAACAGCTAAGGGCTCAAAAATTTCGGACATGCTGGTATCAACAACTTTTAACCAATTATATTTACATTTTGGCAAAGTGAAATCGATACTTTTTGAATATGCATTTAAACCTATCCAGATCAGTGGATTAGTTTTGCCTTTGTTTATGCTAAAGACAACTGTGTGAGACCAACTACTCCAATCGGGGCTATCTAACTTTGTTCCATGCCAATGATATCTTGGAAAATTCTCATGGTTTTGATTGTTAGTGCAGAATGATGGATTAAATATTTTTATAAGTTTTTTTCGGATTTTTATAACATATTTAAAGTACTCTAGTAATTCCGAATCTTGTTGAGCATGATCCCAATTCATCCAACCCAATAAATTATTTTGACACCAAGAATTATTATTACCTCCTTGTGACCTTCCTATTTCATCACCCATAAGTATCATTGGAACCCCCTTAGAAATAAGCAAACTAAGAATAAGATTTTTTTGTTGTCTTTTTCTTAAATCATTTATTAAAAGGTTTGTTGTTGGACCCTCAACCCCATGATTCCAGGAATTATTATGATTTTCACCATCTTTATTTTTTTCTTTATTGGCAAAATTGTGTTTCCTGTTGAATGTTACTAAATCTTTTAGGGTGAACCCATCATGTGAAGTAATAAAATTTATTGATTTTGGGAAAATATTATCTTCATGATAAATAGATGGACTACCTTTTATTTTATCGCTCATATTCCAAGCAGTATCTTTATCTCCCTTCCAAAATCTCCGCAAGTCATCTCTAAAATGACCATTCCATGTAAAAGTATTCTTTGCTGGGAAATTACCTAACTTGTACAAACCACCACAATCCCATGGTTCACTAATAAATTTGATATCAATGAGTTCAGGTTCACATTCTATATCTTCAAAAATTGGAGGATTATCAAGTGGCGATAGATTTTCTCCTCTTGATAAGGCAATGCCTAAATCAAATCTAAAACCATCCACTCCTAATTCACTCGCCCAACATTTTAATGACTCAATTATTAGTTTTCTAACTAATCCTCTGTTTGCTGCAATAGTATTACCACAGCCAGAAACGTCCTGATAGTTTTTATCTTTTCCAATAAAGTAATAAAGACTTTCATCTATACCTTTCCATGATATTGCAGGTCCATGAGAATCTCCCTCAGAAGTGTGATTGTATACAACATCTAAGATGACTTCAATGCCTGCTTTATGACATTCCTCAACTAATCTTCTAAATTCCTCCCTATTATTTTCTGCAGATTCATTCGAAAAATATTCAAAATGCGGAGTAAACCAATTGATTGGACTATAACCCCAAAAATTTTTTAGACCATTTGGGGCATCAGTTGGATCAAAACAAAAAATTGGAAGCAACTCAATTGTTGTAATACCCAGTTCTTTGAGATAGGGAATTTTTTTTAAAAATTTCTTAAAACAACTTTCATTTGTATCAGTTGATTCAGTGAAAGCTTTGATATGGAGTTCATAAATAATTGTTTCTTCCCAAGAATGTTTCGGTCTTGGATAATCCTTAAAATTAAATAATTTTCTATTGCAAACAACGCTTTTAAGACAAGAATTATTATTTTCTTGCACTTTTAATGCATTTTCTCTTCTATAACTTCCCCATCCAGTAATACCCCTTGAACATGGATCAAGTAATACTTTTTTTTCATAGTTATTATTAATTTCATTATTTTTTTGTTTTACTCTAAAAGCATAAATACAACCTTCATTAAGATTTTTTATTTCCGCATGCCAGTAGGGACCCGTATTATGACTCTGATCTAGTTTTAATATACTTTTTGGCGAAATAGAGTCCTCCTTCTCAAACAATAAGATTTCTACATATTCTGCATTTGTGGCTATTAGGGAAAAATTAACCCCTTGTGAAGTAAGAGTACTTCCTAAAGGAAACGGCTTACCTTTACTTATATAAGTCACTTTCTCTTAATGATTGATTAATTAAATATGAGATACTTTATTAAAGTCATTGATATTTGAATAATAGATGCAAAATTAAAAAAAAACTCATATTTAACGTTTCACTAATCAACTTTATTAGGTCTTGGAGAGTATAAATTTTCTTTCTTAATTACAATTTATCCATCCATCTGGTCAGTGGATAAAACGATTTAGAGAGAAATTTTAATAATGAGAAAACCAGATTTTTCTTGATTTCAAAATACAAATTATGCTTTTTCATGTGATGAGAAGGAAATATATCTGAAAATTAATAAAACATAATAAATGGTTCAAATTCTTAACTTCATTTCCCATTGACACTTTTTTCTTTGATATATGAAGTTCAATTTTTTAAGGCTAAATCAAGTATTACCAATGCTTTTGCCTATCTTCTTCATAAAGATGTTTTTTTTAATATTAGATAAATGTGCCTTTATAAGATTAAATAATTTAGCTAAAAATGTCTCTAAAATTTGTATAAAGCTTTGCGCCGCCGGCATTTTCGGTTGCCGTATTCGTATTTGCTCCATATGATGTGCAAGTTCGAGGTTTTTGGGCTTGATTTTAAATTCTTGTCTTTTAGATCTCTACTTAACTTTCAATTCAATGAACAAAGCTGATTTAGTAAACAAAGTATCCGCTCAAACTGGAGAAACAAAAACTGTTGTATCCTCAGTAGTTGATACTCTTATTGAAACTATTGTTGATGCAGTAGTTGATAAGAAAAAAGTCTCCATACTTGGATTTGGTTCTTTTGAGCCAAGAGATCGTTCTGCAAGGCAGGGATTAAACCCAAAAACAGGGGAAAAAATTGCCATACCTGCAAAAACAGTTCCAACATTTTCAGCAGGCAAACTTTTTAAGGATAGAGTTCAAGGCGGTTAATTTTTTAATATAATTCTTCCTTTAATACTTAGATGCTCTTTTAGAGCATCTTTTTTTTTTAATTGCAATAAAATGCTATTAGCTCAACGAAAAAACTCTTAACAAGTTATCTCAAATTTTGAAGTCTTCAAAAGTAATGAAATGTTTGACTATTTTATTCCTGAAATTTTTATTGTTGTCTAATTATGTTATTGCACAAACGATACCAACAAAATTTAATATTTTAAAAAAAGCTAATGTTTGTATTAAAGATTCTCAAGACCAAGTATGTAAAGAGTTGGTTTTTGAAATAGAAAAATTCCAATTATTAATATTTGATCAAAATAGATTTAAATGTCAATCTAGTTTATTGGGGTTACAGTCGGAAATTATTGAAGCTTATTTTTTAAAAAATGTCTCAAAGGAGAGAATTTCATTTATGACCTCGTATGTGATTAAAAATTGTTAATTATTAAAAAAATTTATTTTTTTGACATATTATAAATTTGTTATTTAATTTGTGATGGTAAAAGGTTTCTCTGAAAATGAAGTTAAGAAAAATACTGAAATAAAAGAATCCAAAAAAGAAAAAAAAGGCTTAGCTGCTTTTCTTAAAGGCAAGAAATTTACTTACACTTTGCCAGGTAAACAACAAATAAATATTTTTGGATCAATTGTAATAGGCTTAAATTTAATTTTAATTTTGTTAGTTATCTTGTATTTGAATAATCAAGAATTTCATGACTTTGTTTTTAATGTTGGTCGTTAATTATTTTTAAATCGAAAAATTATTTAAAGTGATATATTTAAATTTTAGAACTTCTTATGAAGGTAGTTAATTTAGTTTTTCAAGTATTTCTTTTGCTAGTAATTTTGCTATTTTTGATATATTTTTTTGCGGGTTATGACTCTGCTTTTGAGGCAGATCAGTATTGTCACTCATATCTTTCAAGCTATGGTAACTTATCTGGAAATTATGGCTGTGATCATGACACTGAAACTCATAAGTGGATACTTTATGAGTCAAATGACAATGAAGAACCAGCTAAAATTATTAAGAAGTTTAGGTACAAATTTTTATAACTCAAATTTTTTATAAAAAAACTTTGCACATATTATGGAAATTATTCCAGTAATTGTGAAAGTAAGATACTGAAATATGCTTCCTTCTAAGTAAATTTTATTTTTATAAAGAGGATAATCTATGAAAGAGCCTATTGTTCCCCAAATTATTACCCATACAGATATGTAAAGGAAAACTTTTATTGGATTAGATTTTTTTTCTTCCATTTCTAATTGATACCAAAAATTGAGGAAGTTACAGGTCTGCCGCTAAAAACCAACTCGGTTAAAATAAGCATTAAGAATCCAATCATAGCTGCTCTACCATTTACAAGCTCAGCGCTGCTATTAAATCCAAAAACATTCTTTACTTCATCCCCCTGATTGTCTACCCACTTTGAGTATTCATTGTCAGTTGATGATCTATTATTAAAATCATCATTTTGGCTTTCCATTGGAGATTCTTTTTCTTGCATAGATTCTTTTTTATTTATATTAATAATTTTTAAACTAATTTATTATTAAATCAAAATCGAAATTATAAAAAAAATTAAGATAAAAATTATCATCCATAAAAATTCTAATCTCAGAATTAATTGACAAATTAATTTAATTTTCTCTCCGGTACAATTATCTCCAGCTTCATTAATTATTGGTTTTTCAATAATTTCATTTTGATATCTACTTTTTCCTCCCAATTTAATACCAGTAATATAAGCAAATATAGCCTCTGAAATCCCAGCATTAGGTGAATCATATTTTTTACCATCAATGTAACTTTTTTTTATGATTGGTATATACTGATTAACTTTGGAACTAACCAGAGGTAACGTGATTAAAACTAATCTTGAAGGAATAAATGTAAAAATATCTTCGATTTTTGCACTGAAAAAACCTAAATATCTAAAACAATTATGTTTGTAACCTATCATTGAATCTAAAGTACTTATTGCTTTATAAGAAAAACCAAGTGACAAAGGACCTGGTAAAAAAATTGAAAATTTCATCAAAATTATTCCAAGAAAAATCCAAAATAATGGCCCAAATATTCCATCAACTGAATTTTCTGTAAGACTTTCGGTACTTGATCTAACAAGATGTTCTATTGAAGATGAACTTACATCTCTACTTACGATCCTTTGAACCTTATCTTTAATTATTCTCTTGTTGTGATCATTAATTTCCACGCATTCTGTTAGCTTTGCAATCTCTTTCACACTTGAAATAAGTCCCTTAGTCGCAATACAACTTGAAAGTCCAAAAAAAATTAACAATCCACTAAAAAAATTATTTATTGAATGCCCATAACTGAGTTCTATCAATTTTCCTAAACTAAAACTAAATCCAATAGTGGATATAGCCACAATGCAACCTCCCCAAAATAAAAACTTTTTATTTTCTCCAAAGTTATTTATGAGGTAATCAGATATTCTTTTTATGTAAAAACCAATTATCTGAACCGGGTGGATTAAAAATCTTGGATCACCGATCAACAAATCAAAACCAATTGATCCAATAAATATTAAAAATAAATTTATTTCAGCCAACTGAACATGGAGCGCAGACCTTTGCCTACTTTCTCAATTTCATGTTTTGAATTTTCTTCTCTTAATTTTGTCATTAAGGGTTTATTTTTATCGCATTCTTCTACAAAATTCTTTGCAAAGGTTCCATCTTGAATATCTTTTAGTATTTTCTGCATTTCTTTCTTTGTTTCACTATTAATAAGTCTTTTGCCACTTACATAATCTCCATATTCTGCAGTATTTGAAATAGAATCTCTCATCTGAGATAACCCCCCCTTTACCATTAGATCCACAATAAGTTTAACTTCATGTAGGCATTCAAAGTATGCAAGTTCTGGTTGATATCCTGCCTCTACAAGGGTTTCGAAGCCTGACTTGACAAGTTCTGATAATCCTCCGCATAAAACCGCTTGTTCTCCAAATAAATCAGTTTCTGTTTCTTCTTTGAAATTTGTTTCAAGTATGCCAGCTCTCGTTCCACCAATCCCTTTAGCGTAAGCCATCGCCAATGATCTTGCACTTCCAGAATAATCCTGCTCAACTGCGAATAATGCAGGAACGCCTTGACCATTTTGATATTCCCAACGAACAGTGTGTCCAGGTCCTTTTGGTGCAATCATTACAACATCCACAAAACTAGGAGGTTTGATAAGTCCGAACCTTATATTAAAGCCATGAGCAAAACTTAATATTTTTCCTTCTTTTAAGTTTGGTTCTATTTCTTTAAGGTAAACATCTTTCTGAAACTCATCTGGGAGGAGAATCATAATCCAGTCTGATTTCTCGCACGCTTCAGAAACACTAAAGACTTGTAAGCCATCGCTAATAGCTTTGCTTGCAGACTTACTTCCTTCATACAATCCTACAATCACATCCATTCCACTATCTTTAAGGTTTAGGGCATGTGCATGCCCTTGTGAACCATATCCAATTATTGCTATTGTCTTATTATTTAAAAGGCTTAGATCTGCATTTGTGTCGTAAAAGAGTTTGGTCATTAGTTGTAGCATCTTTACATTTGATAATTAGTATTTTAGACATTAAACGTGTAAATAAACCAATTAATTATTAATTTAAAAATGAAAATTAAAATATTTATTTAAGAAATTCAAGACTGATTTGCTTCGCTTGGATGTGTGATTACTCTGTCAATAAGACCGTAGTTTTTTGCTTCTTCTGCGCTTAAAAAATAATCTCTATCAGTATCTTTTTCAATTTTCTCAAATGATTGACCTGTCATATCTGCCATAGACATGTTTAACATATCTTTAATTCTTAAGATTTCCTTAGCCTCTATTTCAATATCACTTGCTTGACGTTGAGATGTCCCTCCAAGAGGTTGATGAATCATAATTCTGCTATGGGGTAAAGCAACTCTCTTGCCTTTTGTCCCAGCAGCTAATAGGAACGCGCCCATGGAAGCTGCGAGGCCTACGCATATAGTTACGACATCGCTTTTTACATATTTGATAGTGTCGTATATAGCTAAACCAGCAGTTACTGATCCTCCTGGGCTATTTATATATAGATAGATAGGCTTAGAATTGTCATCAGAATCAAGATAAAGCATCTGTGCAACAAGGCTATTAGCAATACCATCATTAACTTCTTGTCCAAGAAAAAGAATTCTCTCAACACCTAGTCTTGTATATATGTCAACCCATCTTTCGTATTGACTTCCTGGAAGTCTGTAAGGCACGCTTGGAGTTCCTATTGGCATGATTTTAAAGTTGTTTGTGAGAGTTAAATGTTCTTTGGTAAATCTTTTTGACTTGTAAGTATTCTATCTATAACTCCATAATTTAGTGCTTCTTGAGGGTTGAGATAACTCATCCTGTCTGAGTCTTTCGAGAGTTCTTCAATCGTTTTTCCAGTATTACGAGATAAAATTTCAAGCATTGATTTTTTATTTTTTAAAACTTCCTCAGCTCTTATTTGGATATCGGTTGCTTGACCTCTTGCTCCGCTAATAGGTTGATGAAGAACAATAGATGCATGCGGAAGAGCCGCGCGTTGTCCCTTCGTTCCAGATGACAATATCACTGCTGCAGTCCCCATTGCTTGACCGATACAGATTGTGTGTACAGGAGGTTTAATGTAGCTTATTGTGTCGCAGATAGCGAATGCTTCTGTTTCGAAACCAACTGCATCACCAGTGTACCAACTTGTCCCTGTTGAATTTATGTAAAAAAAGATTGGTTTTTCTGGATCCTCAAACTCTAGATAAAGAAGTTGAGCAATTATTAGCTCAGTAACATCCATTCCTAATTGTCTTTTGGCATCATCATCTGAAAATAATGGTAAACCAAGATAGACGATTCTCTCTTTCAGTAAAAGAGAGGGGAGATCTGGGGGTGGGGTCCTCATAACGGTGTTTTCGCCGTAATAAGGAGCAGATACAGTCATTTGTATCACAAAATTATAATTGATTTGATTCTAGCTAGATTTACCCCTGTGTCGCTGGTGATTTGAAAGATTTGTTTGACTCAGGATTATTTATTAGTTTTCCGAAGACCATTCTTCCAGTAGGTGTTTGCAGAGCTCCTGTGATTACAATATCTAATCTGCTTCCTACAAAATTCTTTGCCTCATCAATAACAACCATTGTCCCATCATCTAAATATCCAATACCTTGCATTTTTTCTTTACCCTCTCTTACAATTTTTATATTAAGTGATTCTCCTGGTTGTACTTCTGGTCTTAAAGCAATTACTAAATCACTCAAATTCATGACTTTTAACTCTTTAACTTCAGCAATCTGAGAGAGATTATAATCCGCCGTAATTAAAGTCCCTGTCATATCCTCAGTAATTTTCAAGAGTTTTTCATCTACCCCATTACCTTCATATTTGGTTGGGTTTATTACAAGCCTTCTCCCGTACAAATCTCTTAATTCTTTTAATAATTTAAGGCCTCTTCTACCTTTTGACCTTTTTTCATTACTACTTGAGTCCGCTAAGGTTTGTAACTCATCAATTACACTTTGAGCAACAATTAATTGCCCTTCCAACAAGCCGCAACTTAATAGGCCATTTATTCTGCCATCAATAATTACACTAGTATCTAGAATTTTTGGACTTGCAGCAGGGAGTATTCCTTCATTAACTAAATATGCATCGGTATTATTTGGATTGAATAATCTCAATAATGTCCTTCCATGGGTATCCGCCAACTTATAACCAAGTGCACCAAAGAAAATGTTACTTAATATAGCAGCTAAGGGTTTTGCAAAAAAAACTTCTCTAGGGAAGGGAATTAATAATATTGGAGCAAGAAGGAGATTCGCAACAAGCAATCCTAAAATTAAACCAACTGACCTACTAATAAGTAAGTCAGTTGGCATGGTCCTTATTTGATCAAGAAAAGTCTTTCTAAGTTGAAGAAATACAAAACCAGCTGCTAATCCTATAAAAAAACCTATAATCGCTAAAACAATTCTAAAACCTTCTACATTAGATACCTGTTTAAGTATGTCTACTGGCAATAAATCAACCCCAAGCCATCCTGAAGCAGCCCCAGACAATACAAATAAAATTAATACTAGGATATCTGTCATATCTATAATCTACTAGGATTTATTAATTGAGTAAATAAGGATTTTATTTTTTTCGATCCTTAATTCTTTTTTGGAGCTTAAAAATGTATCTAGATTATGAATAAGTTTCCAAGAAGTGCTTATGTACACATCCCTTTTTGTCATAGAAGGTGTTTTTATTGTGACTTTGCTGTTATTCCATTAGGAAACAAAGTTGAAACTTTAAAAGGTTATGGAAGCAAAACTGTTCACGAATATTTGCACTTTTTATACAAAGAAATATTATCAATTGAGCATAAATCACCTCTTTCGACAATTTATGTAGGTGGTGGTACACCATCAATTTTGGATCCAAAACAAATTAAAGAGTTAATTGATCTTTTTAAAGAAAATTATGGAATAGACTACGGCGCTGAAATTACTATGGAGGTTGACCCTGCTAGTTTTAATCAAGATGATCTTTATGGATTCATAAATGCTGGGGTAAATAGATTTAGTCTTGGAGTACAAAGTTTCAATAATCAGATACTTTCAAAGTCGGGAAGGAGGCATATAGGGGAAGATGCAGAAAAATCTTGTTTATGGTTGAAGAGAGTATATGATTCTGGGTTAATCAAAAGCTGGAGCTTAGATTTAATTCAAAACTTGCCACTAAGTGGATTTAAAGAATGGCAATATGACTTAAAAAAAGCAATAAAGTTTTCTCCACCACATGTATCCATATACGATTTAAATATTGAAAATGGAACCGTTTTTAAAAAATTAGTTAATTTAGGAAAATTGAAACTTCCAAGTGATGAAGATGCTTTTAGAAATAGTGAATCAACTAATTCAATATTAAAAGAGTCAGGTTACTCAAGGTATGAAATTTCAAACTATTCTCTCCCAAGGCATCAATCTAGACATAATAGAGTCTATTGGAGTGGTTTAGGTTGGTGGAGTTTTGGTCAAGGTTCTACTAGTTCACCTTGGGGAGAAAAGTTAACAAGACCTAGAGTTAGTAAAGAATACAAAAAATGGGTAACTAGCCAATACAAATTTAATTTGGATTCATCTCTTGTTAATAGTGATTTTGTTTATGAGGAACTTGATGAAAAAATAATGTTGGGATTGAGACTTAAAGAGGGTATAGATATCTATAAAGTGCTGAAAGAACAAAACTGGGAAAACGAAAAATTTGAAAGTAACTTAAGTAAATTGCTTGAAGAATGGGAGAGATTCCTTGAAAGCGGACTATTAGTCAGACAGGGAAATAGATTCTTTTTAAGTGATCCAAAAGGAATGGAGCTAAGTAATCAAATTCTTATTTCTATGTTTAAATGGTGGGATAACGTTAGTTGAGTCTCTCAGAGGCTACCCATTCTTTTAATTTATCTTTTAATAATTTCTTGCCTTGAATAATAGGCTGGCAAAATGGTGGTTGATCATCATTAAGACCTAACAAATCTGCAGTAACTCTTACTTGCCCATCGCAATATTTACCAGCACCAATTCCTATCGTAGGAATTTTTAAGTTATTTTGTATTTCCCTGGCAAGTAACTCAGGAATATGTTCAAGAACTATTGAAAAACATCCTAATTGTTCAAGAATAGAAGCCTCCCTCTTGATTTTTTCTCTGCTTTCCAGGCTTTCCCCCTGTTTCTTTAACCCTAGATTTAAATAGCTTTGTGGTGTAAGCCCTATATGACCCATAACAGGGATTCCCATCCTTATTAATCTAGAAATAACTTTTTGTATTTCTGGTTCAGCTCCTTCTACTTTTACAGCTTTTGCATAAGTGCTTTGAATTAATTTCCCTGCATACTCCACAGCTTTATCCTCTCCACATTGGTAAGTCAGAAAAGGCATATCTGAAACTATCAGAGGTTGTTCTTCAATTTTCTTTTTAAACCCTCTCGAAACTGCATTGGTATGGTACACAATGTTTTCTAAAGTTAATGGCAAAGTAGATTTGAAGCCTAAACATACCATTGCGAGGGAATCTCCCACCAAGACGAGATCCACATTAGCTTGTTCTGCGATGGATCCTGATATGGAGTCCCATGCAGTTAATGCAATAATTTTTTGAGATTTTTGTTTATACTTAACCAAATCTGAAGGTAACATAAGTATTTATGTATCTTTTTTAATCAAGAATTGCTAATATACCACTGACTCGGCCTTTCGCGGCTTTAACGCCTAAACCTGGTCAGGACCGGAAGGTAGCAGCCACAAGGGATGCTTGAGGCAGGCGAGATAACCGAGTCACTCTGTATTTTACCTATTAATCTATATTTTTTTTATTTTGCCTTAATCTTAAAAACTCTGGTATATTAGCTCCTGCGTCTTTATTATCGGAAACATTATAAAAAGATTGATTAGATAATCTGCTTTTGATTCTTTGTTGCTTCAATGGTTGGTTTGTATCAAAACCTGTTGCAATGACAGTAACTTGTATCTCACCTTCCATTTCTTCATTTACCGCTTGACCAACTATAATGTTTGCGTCCTGATCTACGACTGCGCTAATTACTTCTCCAACTGAGTTCACATCGTCAAGTGTCAAATCTATGCCTCCTGTGATATTTACAAGACAACCTTTTGCTCCATCAATCCTTCCAGCTTCTAGCAATGGACTATTAATTGCAGCTTGAGCTGCCTCTATAGCTCTAGATCGACCAGATCCAATGCCCATACCAAGAAGCGCTGTTCCAGCCTCAGTCATCACTGATCTCACATCAGCAAAGTCAAGATTTACCTCGCCTGGGCGGGTAATTACTTCACTTATACCTTTAACTCCCATTCTTAAAACATCATCCGCATTCCTGAACGCTTCCTGAATAGAGGCACCTGCAGAAACTTCTTTCAACCTATCGTTAGGTATGACAATGAGAGTATCAACATTTTCTGCCAATCTTGCAATACCTTCTTCAGCCTGACGCATTCTCCTCTTTCCTTCGAAAGAAAAAGGTTTAGTAACAATACCAATTGTTAATGCCCCACTTTGTTTGGCTACTTCAGCAACGACTGGAGCGGCTCCTGTGCCAGTGCCTCCACCCATGCCTGCTGCTATGAAAACTAAGTCGGAACCTTCTAGAGATTGTTGAAGCTCGTCTCTAGATTCTTCTGCAGCCTTTTGACCAATACTAGGATTACCTCCTGCTCCAAGCCCCCTTGTTAAATTTTGACCTAATTGTATTCTTCGCTCTGCAGAGGACTGAAGTAAGGCTTGCGCATCGGTATTGAGAACTCTGAATGAGACTCCTTCGAGCTCACTATCAATCATTCTGTTTACAGCATTACTTCCACCACCCCCAACGCCGATAACTTCAATTTTGGCATTTTGACTTGGAAGGATGTCTTTTGATTGATCAAAGATTGGATTGTTACCGAAGCTCATCTCTTAATAGGGTTCTAATACTGGT
>QCED01000018.1 GCA_003280725.1 Prochlorococcus sp. AG-355-M18
TTGATATTTTTGAACATTTCTTTCTTTTATATAAGATAGTAACCTTTTTCTCTTTCCAATCATCTTTAATAAACCTTGCCTCGAGGAGAAATCATGAATGTTACCTTGTAGGTGGTCACTTAATTTCGAAATTCTTTTTGATAGCATCGCAACTTGTACTTCTACCGAGCCGGTATCAGTTGCATGAACTTGATGAGTTTCAATAAGTTTCTGTTTTTCTGCTGTATCTAAAGACATAAAATTTATTATCCATTTATATATATTACTATGTTATAAGGCAATATTACTACTATCTTTATCTAAATAATTCATCGCAAACTTCAATAAATTTTCAAATGATATATTTGTTTCTTTTTTAGTAAGGACCTCTGTTTCTTTAATAATAATTGGCAATATACTATTTATTTCTTTTTTCTTATAATTTAAGGACTTTAGGGCTAATTGAAGGTCATCTATCATTTTGTTGACTTCAGTATTCTTATTTATAAATGTATCTTTATGTTTTTCTTCATGAATGCGCATTTCATTTTTAAATTTATTTTTTAATTCTAAAATTAACCGATCTGTCATTTTTTGTCCTAAACCTGGAACGGTACAAATTAATTTTTTGTTTTGTGTATTAATTGCTTCGATAACTTGGCTAATTGAAAATTTATTTAAAATGCCCATACCAATTTGAGAACCAATACCTCTAATATTTAATATTTCAATAAAGAAATTTTTTTGATCCTTCGATGTGAATCCAAATAATAAATCTGAATCTTCTTTCTTTAAATGTTTTATCCATAAAGTAATTTTTTTGTCAGAAATCTGATTTTTTTTTAATTTAAAAAAAAATGACTCTAATATTTGAATTTCATATCCTAATCCTTGACAATTTATTAAAACAAAAAATTTTTGATTTGCTTGCCATGATTCAACTAAATCTCCAGTTATCCAGCTAATCAATTAACCACCATCCACCTGACATCCAATTAGTGCTCCAGCTGTACCTCCAGCAGGAACTGCCCAAAATCTATCTTTTCCTCTGGAAGAGGAAAGTGCTATTCCAGCGCCAAGAATTCCTCCAATAACAGATCCATCTCTACAATCATTATCATCTATTTTTTCAGCTTGATTACTACCTTCACAGGGAATTACCACATCAACTTCATAACTTTTTACGTAACCTGGATTAGATCTGGTTCCTGGAATATATTCTTCTCTATATTCAGTTCTTGTACAAGTTACTAACTTAGGAGTTGTCGCTTTAACTTGATGAATAGGAGAAAAACAAAACAAAAAAGCTAAAATGAAAAATTTCACAGTATTTTTTATTCTTTTTATATTCTAAGTCTTTTTGATTATTTTGGTACTAGATATAATAGTTCCTAATAAAACTAATAATGAGCCTATTATGAAATTAAGGTTTATTATTTCACTAAAAAATAACACCCCCCAAATTGAACCAAACAAAACTTGTAAATAGTTTATTGAAGAAGCCTGAGAAGCCGGTAAATGTTTTAATCCGATAGTTAAAAATGTTTGCCCTAGTTGTGTAAATAAGCCAATCCCAATAATCCAAACTAATTCATTCAAATTTGGGGTTACCCAGTTAATTAGAACAAATGGTAAAAGAGTTATTAAAGATACAAGTGGGAAATATTGAATTATTACATATATATCTTCAGTAAATGCAAGTTTTTTTACTGTAATGTAAGCCAGTGCAGTGAAGATTGAACCTAGAAAAGCTATTGAAATCCATATATTTTCAATTTCAACATTTATATTTGATAATTGAGTTGGATTTAATATTACTAATATTCCTAACCATCCAATAATTAAAGCAAAAAATAAATTTCTAGTTATTTTCTCGTTTATAAGTATTCCTGCAAATATAGAGATAAAAATAGGATATGTGTACTGAATGACAGTAGATATACTAAGAGGCATATTCCTTATCGCGCAAAATATGCAAAGTAAAGCAGAAGTCCCTAAAGCACCTCTTAGAATAAGTAATGGTTTATTATTTCCCCATTGATTTATATTTTTAACTTTAATTATAAATACCGTAATCATTAAACTCAGTAATGACCTAAATAAAACTAGTTCATAAATAGGTATCCTTTTATCAATATTTTTTACGCATAAAGTCATCAAACTAAAAAAGAATGCAGCAAATATTAAATTAAATCTTTTCAATGAGTATATTTTTTTTTCTAGTTTTGTGAAATTCACAATTTAAAATAGTTTTTTAATAATTTAAGTAGATTCTTTTTTGATTTTGAACTATAACAAATAAATCACTTTTTAAATTTGATAGAGAACTCAATGGTTCATTCTATACATCCAAGAACTATTCAGGAAGTTAAAGAAAAGGCCGATATCGTTGACGTCATATCTGATCATATTGTCCTTAAGAAAAAAGGAAAAGAATTTGTTGGTATTTGTCCTTTTCATGATGATACAAAGCCATCTATGACAGTATCTCCAACTAAACAATTTTATTATTGTTTTTCTTGTGGTGCTGGAGGGAATTCTATTAAATTTTTAATGGAATTTACTCGAGCAAATTTTTCGGAGGTTGTACTTTCTCTGGCAAAGAAAAATAATATTAATGTTGAAAATTTAGAAGGCCCTCAATTAGAAGCATATAAAAAACAACTATCTAGAAAGGAGGAACTTTATAAAATACTAAGAGTTACTAAAAATTGGTTTAAGTCTCAATTAAATAATTCATTGGGTGTTGATGCTATGAAATATTTAATATCTAAGAGAAACTTAAATAACAAAATTATTGATAACTTTGAATTAGGTTTCGCTCCAAATTCATGGAATGATTTATTTAACTATCTTTCAAAGGTAGAAAAATTTCCTATCAATCTTATTTTAGCTTCAGGACTTGCAATTTCTAAAGATAATTCTAACAAAATTTATGATCGTTTTAGAAATAGACTTATTGTTCCAATACATGATACGCAGGGACGTGTAGTTGCTTTTGGTGGCAGGTCCCTTGATGGACAGGAACCAAAATATCTTAATTCTCCTGAATCTGAGATATTCGAAAAGGGAAAAATGTTGTTTGCATTCGAGAAAGCATCTAACAATATAAGAAAAAAGGATATGGCTATAATTGTAGAAGGTTATTTCGATGTGATTTCACTTCATTCAAAAGGTATTACCAATTCTGTAGCTTCTCTTGGTACCGCATTAAATAAGTATCAAATTTCTCAATTATGCAGATTTACAGATAATAAAAATATAATCTTGAATTTTGACTCTGATAATGCAGGAATATATGCTACTAAAAGAGTTATAAAAGAAGTCGAAAGTCTATCTCTTAATGATCAAATTAATCTTAAAATACTTCAACTTAGTGGCTATAAAGATCCAGACGAATATTTGAGTAGTCATACACCTGAAGATTATTTTAATTTAATTGAATGTTCATCCTTTTGGATTGATTGGGAAATTGATCAAATTTTTAATAATAAAGATTTAACCAAGTCTGAAATCTTTCAGAGTGTTATATCAGCATTGGTAAAGTTGTTGAGTAAATTGCCAAAATCATCAACTAGAACGCATTATTTACAAAAAGTATCGGAAAGACTTAGTAAGGGGCAAGCAAGGTTAGCAATACAGTTCGAACAAGATTTAAGAAATCAAGTTAAAGGATTTCGTTGGCACGGTAGAGCTAAGAAATTTGAGCAACCAAATGAAATTTCTCGGCGCGAGAAAAATGAATCTGAAATTATTATTTTTTATATTCATTGTCCTAATTTTAGGCTCTTTATTCGAGATGAATTTCTCAAAAGAGATATTAATGGTTTTAATACTGACTATATTCAAAATTTGTGGGATGTTATTTCAAAAATTGAACAAAATAACTTGGGTTTAAATTATTTAGATGAATTAAAAAAATCTGATAGTCAAATTCTTAAAAAAGATTTTTCTGATATTAATTTAATATCACTTCTTCCTGACTATTTAGCTCTAAATAATTCCGAAATATCAAATAAAATTAATATTTTTGTTAATCCAAATGAATTGTTTTTAACTATGTTAAGTAATCCTAAAAACAATTTACTTGGTACTTTATCACTTCTTGAGAGATATAATTCTCTAAAAAGATGTAGACATTTAATCGAATCTTGGGGATCTCAAAGACTAAAAACTTTAGAAAATTGTATATCTATCCTAATTGATAATGCCTCTTCAGGTTCCTCCGATACTAATCAAGAGATAGACGATCTTTTTAAGGATTTAAACTCAGATGCGATTAAATTTCAAGAATTATATTATTTAGAAAGACAACACATAAATTTTTTAGACAAACAACGCTGCGGTAATTTTATCGCTAGTTAGTAGTTTACTTAATATTTATAGACAGTATTTTTTAAGTAGGTTTTTTACCTTTTTGGGTTTATCTTCAAGAACATATGCTTCTACTTCTTTTTCATAAGTACCAGAAAAATTTGATGTAGAGAACTCTAGCGCTTTCCTCTTACTTTTATGCAATTTACTTTCTAATTTTTTTATTTCTCCTATCGTTTTATTATTATTACATTTTTGTATGGCATGAGTTGCCTCATGTCTTAATGCCTTCCTTATTGCCCTTTCTGTTTTGAAGTTATCTTTATTTTGTTGTTGCTTTATATTTCTATAATTTGTTTTCTTTTTTGCGTTTTCAGTGCATATTATTATTTTATTCTCTTCAAAATTATGTAGTCCTTTAATGTTTTTGTTCAAGAGGCACTCAACCTTATTTTCTTCAACTACGTAATTTGCTCTTTTCAACAAGTCAAGAATCTCTTTATCTAATTTGCTTAAAAATATAATAAATTCCATTTTATTTTTTTACTTTACTATAGTTGGTATTCGATTGATATCGGTCGTAGATGATCGACTTAAAAAATTCTTATTCATCGTCCAACTTTGTGGCTTTTTTGTAATAGCCCATGTAATTGCATTTTTATTAAATCTTTTATTTAATAAATCAATCGTTCTCATAAGATTTGTTGATTTTTTTAGGTCTTTCTGAGATTTGAAATTAATAACTGATTGCTGTAAATATTCGCTACTAGTTAAATCCTGCATTAAAACACCAGCTTTTGAGAATTTATATTCGGGATTATAAATTTCTTTAGATAATTCAACTACTATTTTTAAAATAATATTTGTGTCGTCTGTTGCATTTGTAAGTTTTCTATGTGCACTTGTCTGATAATTTTGACTTGCATACTTACTGGTTCTGGCAAATACTCTAATGTCAGATGATTGCAAATTCTGACTCCTCATTTTTTCAGAGGCTTTTATTGCGTGAGTTGCAAGTGCTTGAGTTAGGTCTTCTAATTTTGTGACAGAAGTACCGAAACTCCTGCTTACCTGAATTTCCTTTTTTGACTTTTTATTTTTTTCTATGGGCAGACATTTATGACCTTTCAATTCTAATTGTAATCTTTTCCCTACGATGCCTAATTTCTTAATAATTTCGTTTTCTTCCATATCTCTTACTTCTCTCGCATTTTTAATACCTTTACTTTGTAACCAATTAGAAGTTTGTTTTCCAACTCCCCATATCTCATCTACACTAATTCTTTTCAAATAATTATTCTCATTTCTGGTTCTAGCTAAATCAAATATTCCAGCTGAATAATCAATATTTTTAGCTAATTTATTGGCAATTTTCGCTCTTACTTTATTTTCTCCTATTCCTACTGTGATGGTAATCCCTAAATTCTGATATATTAATGATCTTATACTCCTTGCCCAAGGATATAGATTTTTATCATTAGGTCTAGAAATTGAGACAAATGCTTCGTCAATAGAATAAATTTCTATCTGTTCACAGTAGTTTTTTAGTAAATTCATGAGTCTTCTGCTCATATCGCCGTAAAGCAAGTAGTTTGAGCTTAAGACTGCTACATCTAATTTATTTAATCTTTCTTTTACCTTAAAATAAGGAGTTCCCATTTTAATTTTTAAAGCCCGCGCTTCAGGACTTCTTGCAATGATACATCCGTCATTATTAGATAAAATTACTACTGGTTTATTTCTCAAATTAGGATTAATATTTTGCTCACATGAAGCGTAAAAATTATTAGCATCTATAAGAGCTATAGCATCAACACTTGAAATTCTCATAAATAGCTATGTATTGAATAAATAACAACCCCCCATATCTGTACATCAATATGGTTTTTAAATCTAAAATCAGGATAATTATGATTTTCTGCTTTCAAATATAATTCATTATTTTTTATAGATAATCTTTTTATTGTAAATTCTCCGTCTATCATTGCAATGATGATATTCCCTGGCCTGGCTGTTAAGCTCTTATCTACTATTATTAAATCTTTATCTTTAATTCCTGCATTTATCATTGAGTCACCTTTAACTCTAAGAAAAAAAGTGCTAAACGGATTAGATATTAAATGTTCGTTTAAATCAATATTTTCTTCTGTATAGTCATCTGCAGGAGAAGGAAATCCTGCAGATACCGAATCAGTTGATAAAGGGATTTTTAACTTTTTAGTAGTCGAATCAAAAGAATCCAAGATTTAAATTAATAGTATATACGTACTATATAGCAAGAAATCAAAAAATAGTTAGTTATTAAACTTTTATAGATTAATTTTAGATTGAATCTAATCTTTTTAAGAACGATGGTAAGGGGAGTTGTTAGATATAGAAATAGCTCTATAGATTTGCTCGATTAGGATTAATCTAGCTAATTCATGAGGAAAAGTTAAGGGAGACAGGCTTAGTACAAGATCTGATTTTTCTTTTATATCTGAACTAACTCCATCAGTATCACCGATTAAGAAATTAATTTTTTTATTTTTAAAATTCAAGAGTAAGGAACATAGTTCAACAGAATTAAACTGTTTCCCTTCTTCACTTAAGCAGATAATAATATTGTTATTGGATCTAAGATTATTTAAATTAAAAGTCTTTAACTCATTAATGATAAGTTCAGGCAATCTTTTTTTGTATTGATTAATTCCATCTCTAATCCAATGTTTCTTTATTTTGCCGATAGCATAAATTGCTAATCTATTACTCTGAAGCATAAGTAAATATTAAAACTAATTATTCATCAAGAAGATAATTAAATTCATCATATAGTTCCTCTTCGGTTGATAATTTCTTGGAAAAATTATCTTTTTTAGAATTCATATTAATTTGATTACTCTCACTTTTTCTTAGTGAATTATTAACGTTAGAGGTCTCTTCTAAAGATTCTGAATTATCAATTAACGAATAAAAAATTTTATTGGGATCTTCTGAATTAAGTGGATTGGTGATTAAATTATCATTATTAGTTAAATTTTTGTAATTATTTATATTGTTACTTTCGTTATTTAAATTTTTATTTTTTTTAAATTTATTGAGTTTATCTAAATTTTTTTTTGATAAGCTCATGATATAAAGTATTAAATAAATTCATATTTAATTTAAACATATTATTTATCTTTTAGATGAATTCTAAAAACTATCATCAAAAAAAAAGATTTGGACAACACTGGTTGGTAAATAATAAAATATTAGAAAAAATTAAGGAAATTGCTGTTCTTAATGAAAATGACTTTATTTTAGAAATTGGTCCTGGTAAGGGAGCTTTAACATCTAAGTTATTAGATTCAGAAATTAAAAAATTACATGCAATTGAATTAGATAAAGATTTAATAAATTTATTAAATGATAAATTCAATAATAATGATAAGTTTTCACTGCAGCAGGGAGATATTCTCTCTGTAAATTTAGATTCGATCAATAAGAGGATTACAAAAGTGATTGCAAATATTCCTTACAATATAACTGGCCCAATTTTGGATATTTTCATAGGTCGATTGGGCATTATAAGAAATTATAATTACGAAAAAATAATATTTTTAATGCAGAAAGACGTTGTAGATAGGATTTTGTCAAAAGAAGGAAGTCCCAATGCTGGTGCGCTTAGTGTAAGAATGCAACTTCTATCAAAAATAAAAAGAATATGTGATGTGCCCCCTTCATCATTTAGCCCGCCTCCAAAAGTTTTTTCTTCTTTAGTAGTTTTCGAACCAATTAAAAATGATTTAAGACTAGATATTAGTCTAGAAAAATATATAGATAAACTTCTTCGGATTTCATTTAATTCAAGAAGAAAAATGCTTAGAAATACTCTTAATTCAATACTTTCAAATGAAGAGATAAATGAATTATCTGAATCTTCAAAAGTTTGTTTTAATTTAAGACCACAAGATATTTCAATTGAACAATGGATTAAGCTTGCAGAAAATTGTATTAAAATTAAAAAATAAAAATTTAAGTATATGCAAGATTTAGCTAAAACCAATATTAATATAAAATCTCCTGCCAAAATAAATTTGCACCTTGAAGTTATTGGAAAAAGAGAGGATGGGTTTCATGAGTTAGCAATGATTATGCAAAATATCGATCTTTCTGATTATTTAGAATTTGAAATTAAT
Organism: Prochlorococcus sp. AG-355-M18; assembly: GCA_003280725.1. GTDB lineage: Bacteria > Cyanobacteriota > Cyanobacteriia > PCC-6307 > Cyanobiaceae > Prochlorococcus_A. The sequence continues at coordinate 8,454 of QCED01000018.1, forward strand.
AATGAAGGTTTAATTAAACTTGAGTCAGATTGTAATGATTTAAGCTTATCTGATGATAACTTAATTGTTAAATCGGCAAATCTATTAAGGAATAAATCAAATATAGATTATGGTGCGAATATATTTTTAAGAAAAAATATTCCAATTGGCGCAGGATTAGCTGGTGGATCAAGTAATGCAGCAGCAACATTAATTGGTCTTAATAAGTTATGGGATTTGAACTTAAATCAAGAAACATTATGTTCATTAGCATCAACTTTAGGATCTGATATTCCCTTTTTTATAAATGGTGGTATTCAATTATGTTTTGGAAGAGGAGAAATTTTGGAGAAATTAGATTCAAACTTTGAATATGGAGTAATTCTTTTAAAAAATCCAAATATATCAGTATCTACAGCTGAAACTTATAAAGAATATAGTAATAGATTTTGTAGTCAATATCTTACTGATAGAGAAATGATTGAGAACATAAGAAAAAATTTAAGAGATAATGGTTTAAATAACTTAAATTTTGATAATAAACATTTATTTATTAAAAATGATTTGCAATTAGTTGTTGAAAATGGAAATGATTCTGTAAAGCAGGCATTATATTTACTTTCTAAATTAGATAATTGTCTCACATTTTCAATGAGTGGATCAGGTCCTACATGCTTTGCACTATTTAAAGATATAGAAACTGCTAAAAAAGAATTAACTGCAAATTCTAAATTATTTAAAGATAAAGGCTATGATTCATGGGTTTGCACTTTCCTTGAAAAGGGAATAACATTCATTTAAATTTTTTATATAAAATCTATTGTGGCTGATAATAGTAATGAGAATATTGAAAAAAATATTAACGAAAAAGGACCTTTAAACTTTATTGTTGGATCATTAACAAGTTTTTTATTATTTATATTTTTTTATTTTTTAAGTAATAAAATTGCAATTTATTTTTCAATACATAAACCATCTAATTCTTCTGAAATAGTCCAAAATATTTCCTCTAGTATTAATACCTTAATAATTGGATTATCTTTTTTGCTAACTTTCTCTTTTGCTTTTATAGGTATAGGACTTTTTATTGTATTTATTCGCAGTTTTATTGTGAAGAAAAGTTGAATTGCCAATATTATTAAGAAAACACTTTCTTTGAATGTCTTTACATGACTTAGGCCTTCTAGTTCTTTTGCTGTCGCCTGGAATGATTTTATCAATATTACTACTCATAACCTTCGCTGAAGGAGGTTGAATTATTCAAAGTGGTAGGATTATATATGTGATTAATTAGGTAATTAATTGTGGCTGGAACATTATTATTTAATGCTTTAAAAGAGGCAATTGATGAAGAAATGGCAAATGATGTAAATGTTTGCGTAATGGGGGAAGATGTTGGTCAATATGGAGGATCTTATAAGGTAACTAAGGATTTATATGAAAAATATGGAGAGTTAAGAGTCTTAGATACTCCAATTGCAGAGAATAGTTTTACGGGTATGGCTGTGGGTGCAGCAATGACTGGCTTGAGACCAATAGTAGAAGGAATGAATATGGGTTTTTTGCTTTTAGCCTTTAATCAGATATCAAACAATATGGGTATGCTTAGATATACAAGTGGCGGAAATTATAAAATACCAGCAGTAGTTCGAGGACCAGGAGGAGTTGGTCGTCAACTTGGTGCTGAGCATAGTCAAAGACTTGAAGCATATTTTCATGCAGTTCCTGGCATAAAGATTGTTGCATGTAGTACACCCACAAATGCTAAAGGTTTAATGAAAGCAGCTATAAGAGATGATAATCCGGTTCTATTTTTCGAACATGTTCTTCTATACAATTTGTCTGAAGAATTACCTGAGGGTGATTATACTTGCGCTTTAGATCAGGCTGACGTTGTAAAAGAAGGGAATGATATTACTTTATTGACTTATTCAAGAATGAGACATCACTGCCTTAAAGCTGTTGAAGAATTAGAAAAAAAAGGAATAGATGTTGAGTTAATAGATTTAATAAGTTTAAAACCATTTGATATGGAAACAATCTCAAAATCAATAAGAAAAACAAATAAAGTAATTATTGTTGAGGAATGTATGAAGACTGGAGGTATTGGAGCAGAATTAATTGCCTTGATAACAGAAGAGTGTTTTGATGATCTTGATGCCCGACCAATTAGATTATCTAGTCAAGATATTCCGACTCCGTATAATGGAAATCTTGAGAATTTGACAATAATCCAACCTCATCAAATAGTTGAAAAAGTTGAAGAATTAATTAGTGGGAGTATATAAGCAATGAAAAGAAGGCAAGGTTGGCTTTTTTTTATTATATTTCTACTTACTTTATCTGTTTATCTATTAATAAATTATCCCCTACAGTTGGGATTGGATTTAAAAGGGGGATCTCAACTTACACTACAAATTATTAAAGAGGAAGGTAAGGTAACCAGGGATGAACTTGAGGCAGTTAATTCGGTTATAGATAAGCGCGTTAACAATTTAGGAGTTTCTGAGTCTAATTTGCAAACCCTAGGTGGAGATCAATTGATTTTAGAATTACCAGGTGAACAAAATCCATTAGTTGCTTCGAGAGTTTTAGGTAAGACTGCTTTATTAGAATTTAGGATCCAAAAAATAGGAACATCTAAAGAATTAAAAAGTTTGCAACTTCAGAGATTCAATATTAAAGAATTACTTGAACAATATACCTCTTTAGAAAAAAATCAATATGAAAATAATTTCTATAAAACTATTCAGGCTAATCTCAAAGAGATAGAGCAAGAATTAAATTTCTCATCTACAAGCCAAGATTTATATGGAAAGTTAATTGAAATTAAAAAATATATTGACAATGAAATTACAAATTTATTTTTAAAAACTGATTTATCTGGTAAAGATCTTATTAACGCGGGAAGGAGACAAGAGCAAACAAATAGTAATTGGGAAGTTTTATTAACTTTTAGTAATTCAGGAGGAGATAAATTTGCGGAAATAACAAAGTCGATTGCTGGAACTGATCAATTATTGGCTATCATTCTTGATGGGGAATCTATAAGTGAAGCTAGTGTTGGTAGTCAGTTTGCAAATACTGGAATTACAGGTGGATCAGCAACAATAAGTGGTAATTTTAGTGCTGAAAAAGCGAGGGAATTAGAAGTTCAACTTAAAGGTGGTTCATTGCCCTTACCGATTGAAATAGTAGAAACTAATACGATAGGTGCTCTGCTTGGATCCAAAAATATTTTCAAAAGTCTTTATGCAGCTATTAGTGGATTAGTTTTTGTTGGTATATTTATGATTTTCAATTATAGAATTTTAGGTTTTGTTTCAGTTCTATCTCTGGTACTTTATGGTTTCTTTAACTTGGCCCTTTATTCTTTAATTCCTATAACTTTAACTTTACCCGGGATTTCTGGCCTTATTCTTAGTATTGGAATGGCAGTTGATGCAAATATTTTAATATTTGAGAGAATTAGAGAAGAATTATATAATGGCAATTCTCTTACAAGATCAATTGATAGCGGTTTTCAAAGAGCTAACTCATCCATAGTTGATGGCCACATTACAACTCTTCTGAGTTGTTTTGTATTGTTTTTATTAGGAACGAATTTTGTTAAGGGATTTGCTGCAACATTAGGTATTGGTGTCTTAACAAGTTTGTTTACATCATTAAATTGTTCCAAAACTATTTTGAGATTTTTTACAACATATCAATCTTTAAGACAAAAAAATCTTTACCTACCTAAAAACAATTTTTCCAATTAAATTTTATCCCCAATATCTCCATGAAATTATTTAATATTGAACTAATAAAGAATAAAAGAAAGATAATTGGTTTTTCAGGTTTTCTTATTTTGTTGAGTCTTCTAGGAATTTTATATTCAACTTTTAATACTTCTTATAAGAAACCTATTAATCTAGGAATGGATTTTGTTGGGGGAAATGAATTAAGAATAGAAAGAGTTTGTAAAGGGGGATGTTCTGATGTTTCTCCAGATTCAGTTTTAGAAAATTTAAGAAGGATCTCAAATAATAAAACTTTTTTAAATAATATTAAATTACAATTTCAAAATGATAATAAATTAATTTCAATAAGATCACCTTATTTGAGTATCGAAGAATCAAATAATCTTATTACTAATCTTGAGAACATTATTGGGCCTCTAAATTATGAGAGTAAAGATTCAAGATTAATAGGACCAAAGCTGGGTAAAAGATTACTTACTAATTGTGTTACTTCTTTGTTAGTTTCTTTATTGGCGATTTCTATATATATAACTATAAGATTTGATAGAAAATATGCATTATTTGCATTATTAGCTTTATTCCATGATTTAATAATTGTTTTCGGTATCTTCTCCTGGCTAGGGATATTATTATCTGTCGAGGTAAATAGTTTATTTGCGGTGTCCTTGTTAACTATTGCAGGTTATTCTGTAAATGATACTGTTGTTATATTTGATAGAATTCGTGAGAATTTAAGATCGAGGAAGGAAGGCTTTAACGAAACTATTCAATTGTCAGTTAATGAATCAATTAGGAGAACAACGTTTACTAGTATTACTACCCTAATCCCTTTATTAAGCATAATGCTGTTTGGATCTTACTCATTATTTTGGTTTTCTTTGTCCTTATCATTAGGAATTATTGTTGGAAGTTATTCAAGTATTTTGTTGGCTCCATCTTTTTTGCTTAAAGAATAACCTTTTTTTTCTATATAACTTTATGAAATTGAATTACTATTTAATAATTTTACTTTCTTTAGTTTTAATAGATCTTTCTACTGAGTTAAGAATATTATTTGACCACTTTACTTTTAATTCCTTGTACTTTGCTTTTGCAAAAAATCCTTTGGGTTTCTTTATACTTTTCTCCTACCCATATTTGTATAAAAAATTAAATTAATAATTTTTAAATATCATTGATTGATTCTTTTATTAAAACTTGGATCACTACAGCAAGAGGTAGGGATAATATTAATCCTAATGGACCAAAAATGAAGGTGAATCCAAATTGTGATATTAGGGTTAATCCAGGAAGTAAATTTGCTTTTTTCTTCATTATAGATGGCATTATTATATAGCTTTCAATATTTTGAATGATTACATATGCTCCTAAAACGGCTAGTGGTTTCCAGAAATTATCAAGTAGTGCAATTGAAATAGGAAAAATACCACTAATAACTGGACCTATATTTGGAATTATATTTAAAACCATTGCTATTAAAGCATTAGAGACAACATATTTGACATCTAATATCGATAAAGTAATTAATGATAAAATACCTACCGATAATGAGCTTATGACCATTGAAAAGGTCCAATTTGCTAATGCAATATTGCATTTATCTAGTATATTTCTAAATTTATTGCGATAATTTTTTGGTATAAGAAGAAGCATATTTTCTTTATATTGTTTTGGTTCAATAGAAATCATCAAACTTACTACTAATACGAAGATCAGTTTTAAAAGTCCTGAGCCAAGATTACCCGCTAAATTAATTAAGTTTTTAAAACTTTCTTGGATTGCTTTAGCGATAGTTGCAGCATCTGGAATGACAACTACATTATTTATAAGATTAAATATTTCTATAACATTTTCTGATTCTTCACCATAAAATATGTTATTCAATTTATTCAGATTTGTATTAATTAGAATATTTATCTTAGATAAGCCATTTGGAATATCAACTAGAATTTCATTGAATTCTTTTATAAACGGAGGCAAGACAAGAATAAAAATAGTAAATACTATTACCGATATAACCGTCAGTACAAAAAATAAGGATAGGGGTCTGGGAATTTTTAACCCTTTTTGTATTTGATTACATAAATTACATACAATATTAGAAATAACTAAAGAACAAATTATTAGAAGTAAAAAATCCCTTAAAGTCCAAATTATTAAAGATGTGATTAAAATTACAGCTAACTTGAAATATAATGGACTATTCAATTTAGATAATTTTTTTACTTCTTCTCAGAATATCCTAATCCATTTGATTTGGCATAACTATTTGCAAATCTCATAAATCTATCAAAGTCTGTAGTGTTTTTCCAAATATAAACTGCTTCTAAAAATATGGGTTCTCCATCAACAAACTTAACCTTAACTTCTCTAGTTAATATTTCACCTTCAGCATCAATCATACGCATACCTGAGATTTCACCATCTGTAATAGAAGATAATGCCTGAGGTTTCTCAAAAAGAAATAATGCTTGGCCAGTTGTACCATCTTTACTCCTGGTGAGTCTTATCTCTGGGACTACAGGTTCATCAGTTCCTTCATAAAATTGTATTTTTGCAGTTTTATTTGCTGTCATAATGTTTCGTTATTAATATTTTATTTTAAGAAATATTTTTTACTTTCGTTTGCAAATATTTTATGAGACATTATTTATTAACTCTACGATCTTTTCATCATAATTTTTATCAGTTAAATTTAATAACGTTATATTTTCTTTACCAACTTTTTCATATTCATAACATTTATCATAATAATCCAAAACTGATCTGCATACTAAATCCCATTCTTCATTATCAATAGACTCTAGTGCTATTTTTGTTCTTTGAGGACCTAATCTTTTTCTAATCCTTTGTACGGAATCTTTAAGTTCCTCTTTTTTAAATCCACTATAAGTATTTATTAACTCTTCTAATCTGTTTGATTCGCTCCTCAATATCTCAATCCTCCTTGATTTTTTCATCTGATTAAAAAATTCATGAGGTATTTTGCATTTTCCGATATTAGCACTTTCTGCTTCTACATAAATATTATTAATGGTTTTAAAGGAATATAATTTTTCTGCTATTTTATTTTCAAATTGTTCGTTAGAAGGCTGTTCTTTCATTCCTAAACCGCCAAATGTGCTCCCTCTATGACAAGCAAATCCTTCAAGATCTATAGTTTGATATTTATACTTCTCTAGTAATGACAATAACCTTGTTTTTCCAGAGCCTGTTTTCCCACCAATAATTAAAATATTCCATTTTTTTGAGAAACAATCTAATACCCATCTCCTGTAACTTTTGTATCCTCCCTTAAGTGTTATTGAATTTAATTTATATTTTTCTAGTAACCAAGCAATACTTTGTGAGCGCATTCCTCCTCTTGAGCAATATATTCTGATTAATAATTCATTATTTTTACTTTTTGGAGTTGTTTTATATGAGTCAATATTCATAAACAAATTATCAAGAAGAAATTCTAATTTTTTTTCAAAAAATTTTAATCCCTTTATTACAGCTTTTTTTCTACCATCATTTTTGTATATTGTCCCAATTATTGATCTCTCATCATTATCAAATAATGGAATGTTAATAGAATTAGGCATATGTCCTTTATAATATTCACTCGGGCTTCTAACATCTATAAGTGGTCCTTTTAAACTTCTAAATTTCTCTAGTTCTTTGCTTTTGAAATACATGGATAGTTTTTATTTTTTAGATTAATTTTTTAAAATGAATAACAAAGAACAAGATAACTATAGTAATGCTACATTAGATCTGATAAAAAAATTTGTAGATTCCAATCAAAGAAAAAGAATAAATTCATTATCTCAAATAGAATCTGAAGTCGAAAATATTTTTAATCTCGGCCCTTCACTGTTTGATATCTTTGATAATGATGGAGATGACTGGGCTGCTGGTTGGATATTGCAAGTTTTAAAAAAATTTAAGCCTGAATTCTTTGAGAACTCTAAATTCAATAATTGGTTTAATACATATTCAGATATTGATATTAATTATGAAGATATGCAATTGATGTTGGTTGAACAAAAATTTGAAGAGGCAGATAGATTAACAAGTTCTTATTTACGAAAATTAGCAGGAAAATTAGCTGAAAAACGTGGATATGTTTTTTACAGTGAAGTTAAGGATATGTCAGGTAAAGATCTAGAAACAATAGATAGATTATGGACTATTTATTCTACTGGTAGATTTGGATTCTCAATTCAGGCAAAGATATTAAAATCAGTAGGAAAAAAATATGAATCCATGTGGCCGAAAATAGGTTGGAAAAAAGAGGGATTATGGACTAGATATCCAGGATCTTTTTGCTGGTCATTGGATGCTCCTGATGGACATATGCCTTTAATAAATCAACTAAGAGGAGTGAGACTTATGGACTCCATCCTACGACATCCTGCTATTGCAAAGAGACATGATAATATTCTTTAAATTGAGGTATTTAATAAGTTAAGATTAAAACAGTATCAAAATATTATTATGTCCTTATTTCGGGGCAAAAATATTTTAAAAAAATTTTTTAAAAAACCAAAGATTAATTGGTCAAACTACGAATTTGAGTCATCTTTACAGTTAAATGAATTTGTTGATCAATTATTAGAACCTATTAAAAATACTCAATCAATCTATCTCATAAAACTTGGTTTACATGAAGCTCTAGTTAACGCAGTAAAACATGGAAATAAATTAGATCCTAAAAAAAATATTAGAGTAAGAAGAATAATTACTCCTAATTGGTGTGTTTGGCAAATTCAAGATCAAGGTAACGGTTTAGAAATAAGAAAAAGACACTACAAATTACCAAAAAAAATAAGTAGTGTAAATGGCAGAGGACTTTACATTATTAATGAATGTTTTGATGATATTAGATGGAGTAGTAAAGGTAATAGGCTTCAGTTGGCTTTAAAAAGGTGATTTTTACTAGGGCAAGGTTGATCTACATTAATTTCTTTTAACCATTTAATACTTTCTTCTATATATTCAATAGTTTCCTTCTCATTACAAGAAATAATTAAATGGCATAAACCCGCCGAAATTAGTTCTGCAGATCGTTTATATTTATTTCCTTTATCTTTATGCCATTTAGAATGATCAATTTTTAATTTGTCATTTAGACTTTGAACAAGCTGAATAGCATCTTTATCCCAATAGTTCATAGAAGTTTTTGTTTACTTTACAGCAGACCATACTTTGGTCATAAAAAATGAATTTGATTTTACATCTTTAAACCCTACTTCTTTTATTTTAGAATCTAAATCCTCTTTTATGTAATCACAATAAAAAGGCTCATGAAATGATTTATAGAAGCTTTCCATTATTGATATAAAATCAGGTGAATCACTTATTTGAATTGAATCAGCTAATACCAATATCCCCCCAGGTTCAAGTACTCTAAAAAATTCATTTAATACTTTAGCTCTAATTGTTCTAGGTAATTCATGAAATAAGTAAACACAAGAAATGCATTGAAGACTATCACTTTCAAAAGGTAATTCTTCTGCATTACCTTTTATTAACTGAATTAAATCTCCATCTAAATCTGAAATATATCTACTTGCCTCTTTTAAGTATGAATCAGATAGGTCAATTCCTGTAATTTTTTCTTTTGGAAATGCGGCTCTTAATTGTTTTAATGTTCTTCCTGATCCTGTTGCTACATCAAGTATTTTAATAGAACTTTTTTTTCTATCGCTAAAAATTTCAAGTCCTTCTTTTATTGGCTTAATAATTCTTCTCCTCATAGAGTCAGCACTTCCGTTGAAGAGTATCTCTACTTGTAGGTCATAAATGCTGGCTGAAAAATCTGATAAATAACCATCTGTTTGATGATGAAAATTTCTTAAATAATACTGAGGATAATTATCTTTAATAATTGATTTTGGAAGATCATCAAAGTTTTGTTTTCTTCGTCTATCCCATGTATTGGGCATATCGAGCCAAATTTTGGGATATTGAGTTAGATATCTAAGCCATGGCTCATCAAACAATAATTTTTTTGGATATATATTTTTTTCTGCATCATTCCAATCTTCTTCTCTTAAAATATCCATTGAATTTTGGATTTGTATTAGAAGATCCTTATTTATATCAAAATTTTCAAGCTTCGCATCGGGAAGAATAAAATTCATTAATCTTGAACTGATTTGCTTGTGAGCAAAACCTGCAATGCTTTTACTTTGTTGTAGCGTTTTATATGCAATTTTAGAAATAGATTCCCTAGCCATTTTTTAATTTATATATCTATATTCCAACAAAAAAAAAATCAATTTGAGAATATTTTGTGATATTTCTCAAATTGATTAATTTAAACTAATGTGTTCTTTTAATTATGCATCGTAATACATAAAGAATTCATGTGGATGAGGCCTTTGTCTTAGTTGTTGTACCTCTTCGTATTTGATATCGATAAAGTTGTCGATAAAATCTTCAGTAAATACTCCGCCAGCTAATAGATAATCCTTATCTGCTTTTAGCGCATTAAGTGAGTCATTTAGAGATGAAGGGACTGTATCAATTTTTGCTAGTTCATCAGCTGGAAGTTCAAATAAATCTACATCTACTCCATCACCAGGATCAATTTGATTTTTAATTCCATCAATACCTGCAAGCATCATTACAGAAAATGCTAAGTATGGATTTGCAAGTGCGTCACCAGATCTGAATTCTAATCTTTTAGCTTTAGGGCTTGGACCTGTTAAAGGTATTCTTACTGCAGCTGATCTATTACCCTCAGAATAAACTAGATTTACAGGTGCTTCGAATCCAGGAACCAATCGTTTATAACTATTTGTAGTTGGGTTGGTAAATGCTAAGAATGATGGTGCATGCTTAAGTATACCTCCTATGTACCATCTTGCTGTTTGAGATAAATTTGCATATGCTCCTTCACCAAAAAATAGTGGCTGTCCACTCTTCCATAAACTCTGGTGAACATGCATTCCTGTTCCGTTGTCGTTAAAAACAGGCTTGGGCATGAATGTTGCTGTTTTTCCATATTTTTTTGCAACATTTCTGACAACGTATTTATAAGTCATAACGTTATCAGCAGCATTTATTAACGAGTCAAATTTCATTCCAAGCTCGTGTTGACCGGCACCAGCAACTTCGTGGTGATGTTTTTCTGTGGGTATACCTAATTCACCCATAAGAAGAAGCATCTCAGATCTGATATCTTGGGCAGTATCATTTGGAGCTACTGGAAAATATCCTTCTTTATATTGTATTTTGTATCCTAAGTTTCCCCCCTCTTCTATTCTCCCTGTATTCCATGGCGCTTCAATAGTATCTACACTATAAAAACAACCTCCCTCTTTAGAATCATATCTAACATCATCGAATAAAAAGAATTCTGGTTCTGGTCCAAAAAATGCAGTATCTGCAATACCAGTCGAGTCTAGATATTTTAATGCCTTTTGAGCTAAAGCTCTTGGACACCTATCATAAGGTTCTCCGCTTCTTGGCTCTTGAATAGAGCAAATCATACTTAGAGTTTTATGTTTATAAAAAGGATCTATCCATGCTGTACTTGCGTCGGGCACCATTGACATATCGGACGCATTAATTGCTTTCCAACCTCTTATTGATGAGCCATCAAATGCTAGACCTTCTGTAAAAGAATCCTCCTCTATCATGTCTGATGTAAGAGTTAAATGTTGCCACTTACCATGAATGTCAGTGAATTTTAAATCGATGAGTTCAATTCCTTCGTCTTTAATTTGACTTAAAACATCTTGAGGAGATTTAGACATAATTTTGTAATACCTTATATGAAATTAATAACTTGATGATTCTTGTTATGTATCAACGGTAACTTTTTTTAAGACTTGATGTCTTCTTTTAGTGTTTCAAGTCATAAGTTTAATAATTGTTTACCTAAATATTTAAATTGAATGAATTTCTTTAAATAAATATCGCTTATGTGGCGATATTAGTTTAATTTAAAAGTAATTGGATGTAATGCTTTGACAGAAGCAAAACTTATTTCGGCTTTAGATGAAGAGAATTTATGTCATTTTTCAAAGACTTATGTTCCCTCTAGACTTTTATTAGGACCTGGACCTTCAAATGCACATCCAGAAGTATTAAGTGCTCTTTCTTTGAATCCTATTGGTCATTTAGATGAAGCATATATCTCATTGATGTCTGACGTACAGCAACTTTTAAGGTATACCTGGCAGTGCAATAATCGTCTTACACTCCCAATGAGTGGCACTGGCAGTGCAGCGATGGAAGCATCAATAGCTAATTTTATTGAAGAAGGCGAAAAAATTCTTATTGCTAAAAAAGGATATTTTGGAGATAGATTACTTGATATGGCGACTAGATATAAAGCTCAAGTTTCCGTTATTGAAAAATCATGGGGTGAGGCTTTTACTTATGAGGAGATTAAGTATGAAATAGAGACTAAAAAACCAGCTATTTTTGCTATCGTCCATGCTGAAACATCAAGTGGTGTTTTACAACCTCTTGATGGTATTGGGGATATATGTAGAAAAAATAATTGCTTGTTTTTAGTTGATGCAGTTACTTCTCTTGGCGCTTTAGAATTAATGATAGACGAATGGAAAATTGATCTAGCGTACAGCTGTAGTCAAAAGGGATTAAGTTGTCCCCCAGGATTAAGCCCTTTTACAATGAATAAAAGAGCTGAGGATAAACTTAGTTCAAGAAAAACAAAAGTACCAAACTGGTATTTGGATTTATCTTTATTAAATAAATATTGGGGTTCTGATCGTGTTTACCATCATACTGCTCCAGTAAATATGAATTTTGCTATTCGTGAAGGTTTACGATTAATTGCGAATGAGGGTTTAGAAAATGTTTGGAATAGACACAATACTAATGCAAAGAAACTTTGGAATGGCTTAGAAAGTCTTGGCATGGAACTGCATGTATCAGAGGATTATAGATTGCCTACTTTAACAACAGTTAAAATACCTCCAGCAGTTGATGGAGATGGTTTTAGAAATCATCTCTTAAGAAACTTTGGAATTGAAATAGGAAATGGACTTGGAGAATTATCCGGTAAGGTGTGGCGTGTTGGGTTAATGGGTTTTAATTCATGTGAGGAGAATGTTGACAGATTATTAAATCTATTTGATACTGAGCTAAAGAAATTTTCTATTTTTGAGTCCTCAACTTTTTGAACCAAATCTGTAAAATTTGACTACATTCATCTTCTAGGATACCTCCAATTATTTCCATTTTGTGATGAGCACTTTCATGTTTTGATAGGTCAATTGAGCCACCCAATCCACCTCTTTTCTTATCGTAAGCTCCGAAAATAACTTTACCCATCCGCGCTTGAATAAGAGCAGAGGAACACATAGTACAAGGTTCTAAATTTGTGATAATAGTACATTCATTAAATCTCCAATCATTTTTTATTAGAGCTGCCTGCCTAAGTGCCATTATCTCAGCATGACCCAATGGGTCTTTATTTATATTTCTCCTGTTTACCCCTCTCCCGATACATCTTCCTCTTTCATCTAAAATTATTGAACAGATTGGTAGCTCAATTTTTCCAATTACTTTGGATCTTCTTAATATCGAATTCATCCACAAAGTGTATTTTGAATTATTTGTTTTTCTTTGTTGATCTTCATTACTATTTTCATTTTCAAAAAAATATCTCATTTACCAATATTGAGAATAGAATTATTAATAGATATTTTATCTGATGGCTGAAGATTTAATTAATAATAAAGATATATATTTCCCCTCATATTTAGGGACTAATGACAAATTGATTACTCTTCTGAATAGAGCAAGTCAAACTCTTTGTGACTGGTTCTCTAAAGCTGATAAAAATGGTCCTTTACCTTTTGATGAGAGTTTCAAGTGTATTATGCCAGCGGAAGTTGGTAACTCTGAAGAAGATTTGTTTTCAGAGATAGAATCTCTTTTGAATAATTCATTTAATCCCGTTCATCCTGGCTCACTAGCTCACCTTGATCCCCCACCTTTAATTTTCTCTATTTTAGGAGATTTAATTGCTGCTGGTTTAAATAATAATCTTCTTGCTTACGAGTTATCACCAAGTGTAACTTTGCTCGAGGAATCATTATGCAAATGGTTCGCTAAGAAAATAGGGTTTAATGATTTCTCAGGAGGTATAGCTGCTAGCGGAGGTACATTAAGTAATCTGAATGCACTTATAGCAGCTAGAAATAATGCTGGATTAGGTACAAATCCTAATTCTGTATTACTTGTTAGTGAAGATGCTCATTCTTCATTCGTTAAATGTATGAGAGTAATGGGTCTTGACACTATGAATCTTGTTAAGATTAAAACTGATAATCAAGGTCGAATGAATATAAACGATCTTATAAAGTCTTTAGATCAATGTTCAACAGAAAATAAAAAAATATTTGCTATTGTTGCCACCCTTGGGACAACTGTAAGAGGAGCAATTGATCCTATTAATGAAATAAGTGAAATCTGTAAACAAAGAAACATATGGTTACATATTGATGGTTCAATTGGAGGGATTTTTGCTATTAGTTCTATTCCAATAGAAGGTCTAAAAAATATTAATCAAGCTAATTCGATAACGATAAATCCACAAAAAATCATAGGCATTACAAAGACATCATCTTTGTTATTGGTTTCAAATATGAGTACATTAGAAAATACATTTAATACTGGACTACCATATATATCATCAAAAGAAAATATTATAAATAGGGGAGAAATAGGTATACAAGGTTCTAGACCTGCAGAGGTTATCAAACTATGGCTTGGGTTACGTTTTTTAGGTCTGAGTGGAATTGAAAATATATTAAAATCATCAATTAAAAGAAAAGATTTTTTTATAAAAAATATTAGTAAAAATAAATTTGATATATATTCAGGTCCTCTTCATATTGTCTCGTTCTTACCAAAGAAACTTGAACCACAAGACTCTGATGAATGGACTGAGAATAAAGTTAATGAACTAATTAACCATAATTTTATGCTTTCAAGACCAAAATTTAAAGGTAAATATTTTTTGCGGGTTGTAATGGGAAATTACAATACAAAAGAATCTCATATTGAAGAACTTTTGAGACTTTTAAATGTTTAAATAATAAATATGGGTAGACCAAAAATTATTGCAGTAGTTACAGGGTTTATATCTATAGCTATTTGTATTGCTTATTTACTCTTAATAACTATATTTGATTTCAGAACTTATCTAAATGATCAATTATCAAATTTTACGTAGTAAATGGAGGCAATCTTTTATTTGAATTAAAATATTTTTTCATTTCAATTTTTGAAATAGCTTCTTTTATGAAGTTGTTTAGAATGTCTTCTCTCTTACTTATTCTATAGATCTTATCTACTACTTCTTGAATTCCTCCATCACCCCAATCTTGACCATTTTTAAAATATTCAATCAAACTTAGTCCTACTATTCTTATTAACCAGCCTGCCGTAACTGATTGTATAGATTTAGATAATATTATTTTAGTCAAGCTTGTAGCTAAAGCAGGAGAAAGAATGGCGAGACCTCCTTTTAGTATTCCTTGTTTAGCCAATGCGCTTAGCAATGAAGTCGCTAAATCTTTTGCATCTTTTTTTGAAAGCTTTATTTCATATATTTTTGATAATTCCATTATCATTTGAAGGTTTACGGAGGTAGTAGTAAGGAAATCAACAGCAGGTAGTGGATTAACTAGTATTACTCCTCCTGTTATCCACATATATTTATTAATTACTTTGTTTGACATTAAATATCTTTGTTCTTGCACGAAATTTTTACTTTTAATACCTAACTTATTTGAGCGAAAAAGAATATTATCCGCCAGTAACTCTTCACCATTATTATCGAGCGTTTCTATTATTTCTCTAAATAAACTTCCTACCTCTGGTACTAAATTTATAGCATCTGTTTTAACAGAGGGAGATTGTTGAGGTACAGCAATTGTTTGAACAACTGAAATGTTATTTTTTCTAGCGTAAGTTATAGTAATTATATTTTCTCTGATGAGGTTATTTTCATCTCTAGACCTCAAATCACATTTATTTAGAACTATGATTATTTTCTTCCTTAATTTTAATAATTCTTTAATCAAATAGTTTTCGTATTTATTTATGTCCTGATCTAACACAAAAAGAACTAAGTCAGAATTTGATGCTTGTATAATTGTAGCTTTTTCTCTTTCTTCTCCTAATTTTGATGGTTCGAATAAACCCGGAGTATCAACTATATTAATGTTTCTTTTTAAGATTGGGATACGAATTTTATAACTATTAATTTTTTTTGTTGTACCTATTTTTGCTGAAGTTTGTCCGACAATATTTTTCAATAAAGATCTTGCTATGGAAGTTTTTCCTGAGGAACCCGCCCCAAAAAGGGTAACTTTATAATCTCCTGTTTTTAATTGGGTCTCTAATTTATTTTTTTGATAATTTAGCAATTCAACTTTTACTTTATCGTTAATTTTTTTATTAATTTTCTCGATCCCTTCCAAACTTATCTTGGCAGCACCAAAAGTATTTTTGAATGAAAGTGTATTTTTTTTGTTTTTATATATAA
>QCED01000019.1 GCA_003280725.1 Prochlorococcus sp. AG-355-M18
CTCACACCTCTTCCGGGGATGGGCATAAATTTTGAAATAATAGAAAGTAAAGGTCCAATTATTGAGGACCCGATAAGAACTCTTAACCAGGTAGAAAATTTAAAAGAATTAAATCCAAGTGAGAGTTTAAGTTTTGTTGGGCAAGTTCTTACTTCACTAAAAAAAGATGTGAATAATGAGGCAACAGTTTTAGGTTTTGTTGGCGCACCTTGGACCCTTGCTGCATATGTAGTTGAAGGCAAAAGCAGTAAAAATTATTCTTTAATAAAATCAATGGCTTTTAATGAACCAGCTTTACTTCATAAACTTCTTGATCATTTTGCAAAATCTATTGGTGAATATCTTAAATATCAAATAAAATCTGGAGCGCAAGTAGTACAAATTTTCGATTCATGGGCGGGCCAGCTAAGTCCACAAGATTATGATATCTTTGCTGGGCCGTATCAAAAAAAAGTTGTTGAAATTGTAAAAGCGGAGTACCCTGAAACACCAGTAATTCTTTACATTTCAGGAAGTGCTGGTGTTTTAGAAAGAATGGCAAAAACTGGAGTAGATATAATTTCATTAGACTGGACAGTAGATATTGAAGAGGCTTGTAAAAGAATTCCCAGGGGGATTGGAATTCAAGGTAATGTTGACCCTGGCATTTTATTCGGAAACAAAGAATCAATAAAAGAAAGGATAGATAATACTTTTAATAAAATTAAAGACAGGAAATATATTCTTAATTTGGGTCATGGGATTTTACCTGGGACTCCAGAAGAAAATGCTCAAACATTTTTTGAACATGGGAAAAAACTCACTTACTAGTCAAAGTCTTGGGATATAAAAACTTATTAATAACAGGCGCTAATGGATGTGTTGGCCAATATTTAGTTGATTGGTTTTTGAAAAACACAAAATTCAAGCTTTATCTCATGGTAAGAGATAAAAATAAGTTGCCAATTTCTATTCAGAAAAATAAAAAAGTCAATTTATTAGTTTGCGATATCAGAGAATCAAATAGATATAAAAAGGAAATTAGTCAAATTAATTACCTAATACATACTGCTACAGCTTGGGGAGATCCAAAAAGAGCCTATGAAGTAAATATTAAAGCTTTTGAAGAATTACTAGAAATGCTTGATATTGAAAAGTTAGAAAAGATTATTTATTTTTCAACAGCTAGTATTCTTGATACCCAAACAGAATTAATGAGGGAATCATTGATTTATGGAACAGAGTACATTCAAACAAAATATGAATGTTTCCAGAGACTTAGAGAAAGCTCATTTGCAGAAAAAACATTCGCTATTTTCCCTACTTTGGTTTTCGGAGGAAATCTTGGTAAGAAAAGTAAGTATCCTGTGAGTTATTTAACAAGTGGATTGAGAGAAATTGGGAAATGGCTTTGGTTAGCAAGATTTTTAAAACTAGACTCTAAATTTCACTTTATACACGCAAATGATATAGCTCAAATATGCGGGTTTCTAATTAAAAATTATAAAAAAGAGCAATACAAAGGCTTTAGAAAATTTGTGCTCGGTCAAAAATTTATTTCTATTGATCAGGCCATTATTACACTTTTAAAAAGAAATAATATGAGGAGATTTTTTGCGATTCCCCTTACAAAGAAAATTCTAAAAATATTATTAAGAATTCTTCCTATACAAACCACCCCTTGGGATAGCTTCAGTATCAAAAAATATGACTTTAATCATGTCCCCATCACTAATCCTGAGACTTTCAAACTTAAAAGTTATGCCAAGTCATTGAATGATATTTTAAGGTTATCTAAGTTACCAAGCTGTAATAACAATTAAAATTCTCACGGATAGGTTCCCAAAGCCTTGTAATATATAAAGATAAGTAAATTTTAATTATGTTACGTTCAATCTTTGCAGGGTTATTCGCAATAGTTTTAACTCTAGGTTTAGGAATTTCATCAGTTTCAGCTAAGACTGTTGAAGTAAAACTTGGTACAGATGCTGGAATGCTTGCATTTGAACCAAGTACAGTAACCATTAGTGCTGGTGATACAGTTAAATTCGTCAATAATAAACTTGCCCCTCATAATGCTGTTTTTGATGGCCATGAGGAACTAAGTCATGCAGACCTAGCTTTTGCTCCAGGAGAGTCTTGGGAAGAAACATTTGATACTGCTGGAACTTATGATTACTATTGTGAGCCACACAGAGGTGCTGGAATGGTAGGTAAAGTTATTGTTGAATAAATCTTCTAAATAGTTAAAAACTCTTTTTGACATAATATTTATTACGGTCATACCCAAATTTTGATTAATGAAAATAGTTCCAAGCGAATTCTCAAATTTTGCTTGGAACTGTTTTATTTTGGCTAAAGAAATTGCTTATAAAAATTATCAACAAAACGTAGACTCTGATAATTTATTTTTAGCTCTTATAAAACAAGACAACCTCACAAGGGTAATCTTAAAAAAAAATAATGTAAATATCAAAGAGATTGAGAAAGAAATAATTTCTTCGTTAAATTTGAAGCCAAAAATGAAAAATAAACAAGATAATTTATTTATTGGTGATTCTCTTCACAAAATATTTTTGAAAGCGAATGATATGAAAAATAATTTAAATGATGTAGTGATATCAACAGAACACTTAGTTTATGGTTTCACTTATGATGATAAATATGGATTTCAAATTTTAAATCAAAAAGGGATTCCAGAATTTCTTGAAATTATAAAGAAAATGAAGTCAGATCCAGCAGTAAAAAATGAGTTTGATACTTCTGATGAGTCTTTGGAAAAATATGGTATTGATCTAACTCAATCTGCACTAGATGGGATTTTAGATCCTGTTATTGGTAGGGATGAAGAAATCAGAAGAACAATTCAAATATTGAGTAGAAGAACAAAAAATAATCCTGTTCTTATTGGAGAACCTGGAGTTGGTAAAACGGCCATTGTTGAAGGGCTGGCTCAAAGAATTATTAATGGCGATGTACCTTCTGCTCTACAAGATAGGCAACTAATTTCATTAGATATGGGTTCGCTTATAGCTGGGGCAAAATATCGTGGAGAATTTGAAGAAAGAATAAAAAATGTCCTAAAGAAAGTTAAGGAGTCAGACGGTAAGATAATTCTTTTTATTGATGAAATTCATACAGTTGTTGGAGCTGGTGCTAGCGGAGGTTCTTTAGATGCAAGCAACCTCTTAAAACCAATGCTTGCAAGAGGAGAACTTAGATGTATTGGGGCTACAACTATAAATGAACATAAACAAAATATAGAAAAAGATCCTGCTCTAGAACGAAGATTTCAGAAAATAAAAATTGATGCTCCTTCTATAGATGATACTGTATCAATATTAAGAGGATTGAGAGAAAGATACGAAGTTCATCATAGTGTGAGAATTTCTGATAATGCTTTAGTTGCTGCTGCAACCCTTAGCGAAAGATATATCAACGATAGATTTCTCCCTGACAAAGCAATAGATCTAATCGATGAAGCAGCCTCAAGATTAAATATGGTCATAACTTCCAAACCTGAAGAAATTGATGAAATTGATCGAAAAGTTCTACAGTTTGAGATGGAAAAATTATCTTTAAAAAGAGAAACGGACGATTTTTCTGTAGAAAGATTAAAAAAAATCAATAATGAACTTATATCCCTTAAAGATAAACAGTCAGAATTAGGTACTAAATGGAAAAAAGAAAAAGATGAAATTGATGAGATTAGCACCATAAAAGAAGAAATTGAATCTGTTCAATTGCAAATAGATCAAGCCAAAAGGAGTTTTGACCTCAACAAAGCAGCAGAATTAGAATTTGGAACTTTAAATTCTTTACAAAAAAAATTGAAAGAAAAAAGTGATTGTCTAGTTAATTCTCACAAAAACGGAGAGACGAGTCTTTTAAGGCAAGAGGTTACTTTTGATGATATTGCAGAAGTTGTCTCAAAATGGACTTCTATTCCAGTACAGAACTTAAACCAGTCTGAAAAAGATAAACTTTTGAGCCTCGAGTCAATCCTTAAAGAAAAAATTATTGGTCAAGATAGTGCAATTAGGTCTGTTGCAGATTCCATTAAGAGATCAAGGACTGGTCTAAATGATCCAAGCAAGCCACTAGCCAGTTTCCTCTTCTTAGGCCCAACTGGAGTTGGAAAAACAGAGCTGAGTAAAGTAACAGCCAAAATTATATTTGATTCAAATTCCTCAATTACAAGACTGGATATGTCTGAATATATGGAAAAGCATTCAGTAAGCAAGATAATAGGTGCGCCTCCAGGATATTTAGGTTTTGAATCAGGTGGTCAACTAACTGAAGCTGTACGCAAAAATCCTTATTCATTGATACTACTTGATGAAATAGAGAAAGCTCATAAAGATATCTTAGATATTCTCTTACAGGTTCTTGATGATGGAATCATTACTGATGGCCAGGGTCGTACGATTAATTTCAAAAATTCTATTATTGTTCTCACAAGTAATTTAGGAAGTCAATCAATAAATGATTTATCAGTTAGAAAAGAAGATACAAATGAAATTAAAAAAGTTGTGGATAATGAACTAAAAAAATTTTTCAAGCCCGAGTTCTTAAATCGACTTGATGAAATAGTTATTTTTAATAATTTAGAATTAAATGATATAAAAGAAATTGCAAAAATCCAGCTTCAAAATTTAGAAAAAAGACTTAACAAAAAAAACTTAAAATTCAAAATTACAGAGGAGGTAATTAACCAACTTGTCGAAAATAGTTTCGATCATGCCTATGGTGCAAGGCCTTTAAAAAGAATTATTCAAAAGCAAATTGAGACAAAAATTTCAAATAATATATTGAATAATCATTACCTCAATAAAGACGAGATTAATATTTACATGATTAATGGAGAGATAAATGTTGATTAAAGATCTTAATTAAAAAATTATATATGTCTTGAAATTTAACCACTTTAATCTAGGATTTGAACCAATCAGGAATTTCCTCATAACTTGCTTTATTAGATTTATTTTCTTTTGATTCTGTTTTCCAACAACATGTTCTGCCCTTATCCTTGTCCTGCAAGTATTCATTAGCCCATCTCCAAATCAATTCAGAAGTGAACTCCATTCCCACATTATCCATAACTCTCAGATCTAAAGCATCTAAGTCATGTAATTTTTTCCAATAATTCAACAAAGGGTCATCTTTATTTATCAAAAAAGTATGGTCAAATTGCTGCTTTAGTTTATTTTCAAGGGGCTTTAGACCTGAAAAATCCACAACAAAACCATTTAGGTCTAATTTTTTTGCAGTAAACCAAAAAGTGAATGATCTTGAATATCCATGCACAAATCTGCAGTGGCCTTTATGACGCCATTGTCTATGTGAACAGGGGAAATCCGCGTAACTTTTACTGCATGAAAATTTTAGAGAATGAAGATACATCAATTAACTGTTAGGATAATTTTTGATAAGACACAATCAATAGGATTTAACATAACAAACATAATGACTTATTCAACTAATTTTTCAATAGAAGATCTACGTTTTGATAATTATGGTTTAATCCCCGCAATAGCACAAGATTGGCTTGACGGATCGATTCTTATGCTTGCTTGGATGAATAAAGAATCATTGACAATGACACTTGAAACCCAAAACGTTCATTACTGGAGTAGATCTAGATCCGAAATCTGGAGAAAAGGAGCTACGAGTGGAAGTACCCAAATACTTAAGGAGATAAGATTCGACTGCGATAATGATGCACTAATCCTTTTGATTGAACAAAATGGTTCAGGGGCATGTCATACTGGGGAAAAAAGTTGTTTTTTCAACGAAATCCAAATTAATCAAAGTGATAAAAAAGAGAAAAAAACAACTCCCTTTTCAAATATTTGCTCTGAATTATTCAATACAATTAACGAAAGATCAATAAATCCATCAGAAAAAAGTTACACAAATCATTTGTTAACAAAAGGTAGTAATACTATTTTAAAAAAAATAGGAGAGGAATCTGCAGAATTTATAATGGCTTGCAAAGATAATGATAAAAATTCAATCTCAAATGAAGCTGCTGATTTAATTTATCATCTGCAAGTAGCCCTTATGCATAAAGACGTTGAGTGGAGAGATGTACTTGCTGTTTTAGAATCAAGAAGAAAAAAATCAAATAATAAAAATTTATAAATTATAAATTTTTACATAAAAATTTGAAAAAATTGTTAGTTAACTAATTAATAATTATTAATTAATTATTAATTAATTATTACATGTGTGGCTTATTACTGAATTGACTATAAGTTAAATATATTAACAATGAGGTAAATCGTGAGTTCATTAAGCGATTTTCTTGGAGAAATAGGTCGTCATCAACTTTTGACTCCCGAAAGAGAACTCACAATGGGCAGAAAAGTCCAAGAGATGGTTTTACTTGTTAATAGATGTCAAGAAGCAGGAGGTAAAGGCCCTGCTTGTGAATATTCCGAAGCTGAAAGAAAAAAGATAAAAATTGGTGAAAAAGCAAAAAACGAGATGATAACGGCCAACCTAAGACTAGTTGTCAACCTAGCCAAGAGATACCAAGGGAAGGGGTTGGAATTACTTGACCTAATTCAGGAGGGGACATTAGGTCTTACAAGGGCTGTAGAAAAATATGATCCGTCTAGAGGACATAGATTTTCTACCTATGCTTATTGGTGGATTAGGCAAGGTTTAAATAGAGCATTGTCAACTCAAAGTAGAACGATAAGGATTCCTGTTAACATTAATGAAAAACTTACAAAACTAAGATCAGCAAAATCAAAGCTTATGCAACTTAAGGGTATTCCTCCAAGTACCGATGAGCTAGCTGAAGAAATGAAAATAACTAAAGAGGAAATTGACGAACTCCTTTCTTGTGAATTGAGAAGCATCACTGTTAGTCTCCAAGGCACTGTTAAATCAAAATCAGATCCTTCCGAGTTAGTTGATATTCTTCCAAGTGATCAGACTCCCCCAATGGAATTAGCCGAATTAGCCGAAAGGACAGCCTCGGCTTGGAAGTTATTAGATAAAGCAAATTTAACTGAGAAAGAGAGAAAGATAGTAAGCCTAAGATTTGGTTTAGATGGCTCAAATGAATGGAGAACTTTAGCTGAAGTTGCAAGACATATGAGTTGTAGCAGGGAATATTGCCGACAAGTTGTTCAACGTGCTTTAAGAAAACTTAGAAAAGCAGGAATACAGAATGGATTAGTTGATACTATTAGCTAAAAATTCCATTAAAAATATTTAAATTTCATTTATAAGGATGAAAGAGAATTACAAAACCCAAGAAAAAATCTATGATGCTGAAGTTTTAGAGAGTTCAACATTTGATGAAAATATCATTATCAAGATTCTCATTAAAGCAGGAAGAACAATTGCCAAGCCTGCCTTAGAAGTTTTGGAGATGGCTTTAGATCCTTACACTCCAGCACAAGTAAGAGTTTCATTAATGGCTGCGCTAGCATATTTAATTATGCCATTTGATCTTTTCCCTGACTTTATGCCTTTAGTTGGTTTTAGTGATGATTTTGTAGCCCTCACAGCAGTACTCAGTATATGGAGCAAATATATGACTCCTTCAATAAGAGCAAGAGCAGAGAAAAAGCTTAATAAGCTATTTCCTTTTTATTGAATGAGTAAATTATCTATACAAGAAGAAAAAGAACTCATCTCCTTCATTAAAGATTGGTTAAAATCGCATGGATTTACCCAAAAAGACCTAGCAAATGAATTAAATATTAAATCGAGTAGAACATCTGAGATTATTATGAAAATTAAGGAATTATATAAAAAAGGAGGTATGTTCAACGTTGCCAGAAAACTTATAAAGATTGAACAAAAATGGTTGAACGATATCAAAAATGATTATCGAGAGGACAACCATACACAACCATATAATCAATTAGATATTGACTCATTAGTAAACAAGATAAATCAAGATACTAGTAAATAAATATTTTTAGAAAACAATATTTTGATATAAAGCAATTCTCACAAAAACAAAAAGATTTCAAAGAATATATATATATTCCATTTCAAAAAGAACTTTTAAGAAAAAATATTGCATTATTCCCTAAATATACACAATAATAAATTATTGAAGAAAAATATTTTTATATATTTCCTTTAAATAAATTTCTTAATTAATAATTTAAATTACTGAAATATATTTAAAAATCATATTTAGAAAGCCTTAATCCAGGGATAAACATTATATTTAACCCATATACCTTTTTCCCAATATATATCTTCCTCAATTAAATCTCTTATTTGATTTTCATCTTTTGCATTAAAAATTCCAAACAAATATTTAGTACATTTTGTTGGTCCTAAAGTAACTAAAATATTACGATCTTTTAAAATTTTAAGTCTATTAAGATGCTGTTCCCGAAATGGTTCCCTTTTCATTATTGCATCTTCACAGTACTCTCCAAATACTACAAACTTTTCCATTTTTAAAGATAACTAATAGAATAAATATAAACTAAATAATTGCATTTATTACATACAAATTGCTATCTTAATTAACAAGAACTTTCTTTTAACTAATTATGCTCACTGGTAGCGATCTTCTTGCAAAAGTCAAAGAACTTGGTGAAGTTAGCAAGTCTGACCTAGTTCGAGCTTGTGGGTATGTTTCCACTAAAAAAGATGGTGGGGAACGCTTAAATTTCACCGCATTTTATGAAGCACTATTAGAAGCAAAAGGTGTTAATCTTGGTGAATCTGGAGTTGCAGGTATTGGGAAAGGAGGAAGAAAATTAAGTTATATAGCTACTGTTCAGGGAAATGGAAATCTTTTGATTGGGAAAGCATATACAGCACTTCTAGATTTAAAAGCAGGTGATGAATTCAAAATTAAGCTTGGGAAAAAACAAATAAGATTACTACCTACTGAAGAATCCAAAAAATAACAAAAATAAATTTGAAACTTGATTTAAAAACCTCAATTATTCAATTTTTTTAATATCTTCTTTTTTACTTATTTTTTTTGATCGGCAGCCAATCGCATTTCTTTACAAAAATTACCCACATGCTTAACAACATCTTCTTCACATGAATTAGAAATTCGTTTTACAAATGCGCTACCAATAATTACTCCGTCTGCTCCCCATTGACGGACTTTATTAACATGTTCAGGAGTTGATATTCCAAACCCAACAGCAACTGGATTAGAATTTATTTCTTTTAATTTAGCAATAAGATTTTCTACTCTATTTTCCATTTTGCTTCTCTCACCAGTTACACCTGTAACACTTACTAAATAAGTAAACCCTTTTGTATAGTTAGATATTTTTTTCATTCTTTCAAGAGGAGTTGTTGGAGCAACTAATAAAATCAAGTCCATCGAATAGGTTCTAACTATTTTAGAAAATTTATAAGCTTCCTCTAAAGGAAGATCAGGAATTATTAATCCAGAAACTCCAGCATTAGATGCCAACTCACAAAACTGTTCAAAGCCAAAACATAATAAAGGATTTAAATAGGTAAAAAGTATGATGGGAATCTTTAATTTACTTTTTAAAGAATCAATGAGTGTAATTACTTTTCTCGGAGTGGTACCAGACTTTAGAGCTCGAGAAGCAGAAAATTGAATAATAGGTCCGTCTGCAAGTGGATCACTGTAAGGGATGCCTAATTCAATAAGGTCAGCCCCATTCTCTTGTAATTTTAATAAGATCTCAGAGGTTATTTCAATATTGGGATCCCCAGCCATTATGAAAGGCATCAGAGCTATTTTTTTATTTTTTTTCAACTCATAAAACTTCTTATCTAAATTTGATATAGATTCATTTTTAGTATTTTCCATTTCGTTATTTTTCATGAATTTTAGATTTATTTATAAAAATTTATGTATTATTTTCTAAATCCTTCATTAGTTTTTCCTGCTCTTCCTTTGGCAAGGCATTAAACTTGGTTTCTAGTCTATCACTAACAACTTTTTCATACTCTTTTCTATAACGCTTCCTCTGTTCCATAAAGGTCATTTCCCCATTTACAACTCTATAAACATAAGATGTTACCCAGGTAATAACTATCAATATTAAGATCAAACTTGAAATAGTACTTGCAGTAAAGTTATCAATACCGATATGCGGTAAAAATTTATTACTAATAAATCCTACTAATGTGACAACTATACCTATTTGTATAACTTTACCTTTAGTCAATTATTTACCCTTTACCACTTCCATTTAATCTTAAATTTAAAAATGGAGAAAATAAAATTAAACCTGGAAAGAAAAGAAATACAAGTCCATAAACTCCTAATCTTTCAAATTTGCCCATAACATTCCACCTATTATTCATCCAGTAAAAAAGTAATAATGGAATAATAAATAAATATATAGAAAAAACTCCAATATAAGCAATCAAAGTAACGAATAAATTATTGAAGATATTTTCCATTTTGATTTTATGGTTGTTTAGTTAAAACATAACAATTATTGGAAGTTATCGTCAGAACTAAAAATAAATAATTAGATAATGGGAGTGGGGGGACTTGAACCCCCACGAGCTAAATCGCTCGACGGATTTTAAGTCCGGCGCGTCTACCAATTCCGCCACACTCCCAAAAGGAATTTGCGCAATTCAATCGTAGCTGAAAGTACCCCAATTATCCAAAAATTATCCCAATATTTACACTTTTAGTGATTCAATAAACAAGCTGGTAAATTAAAAATTTAATTTTCCTGAGATCTTATTTTAATTTAAATGAATAAAATCTTTTATTAAATAGTCGCTAGATATATGCTCATTAATTTAATTGGAATAATGCAAATATTAAGCGGTAAATAATTTATTAGCTGATAAATTATTAAATATAAATTTTATATAAATAAAGCATGGCTAATATCAATAGAGCTAAAAATAGGTGCCTGGTTTTTAGGAGTTTGCAAAGGGCTTGAAAAATCAAATAGAGGAAATGCTCTTATCTGGAGATTAGTATTTTTTATTGCATCATGCTTTACTCTTGGCTTACCAATATTGATATATCCTGGATTAGCAGTTATATATCCCATTTAGAAAGCAGAATAATTCAGGAAAACTAAGGTTTTAAAAATTTATAATTCTTAAAATGAGCTTAGAGCTATCTCATAATAATTATTAAATATGAAATAATTAAGCGAAAAGAAGATTTGATAAATATTTAATTTTTTGGTACTTATTTTTATCTCAACCGTGAAAATAGGATAAATTTCCAGATATTGAAATTCTAGGTTCTTCTATTTCATAAAATGGATACACACAATGTCTTAACCTAGCGGGGAAAAAGACCATAAATCCCTCGAGTTTTGGTGACAATTGAAACCCACTAGTCATAACATGTCCAAGTACGTCAGTAAATTCGAATTCGAAATTACCTGCTTTGATATCTTGTTCTTTTATATCCCTAAATTGAGGTAATTTAATTTGCTCATCCCAAGAGTAAGGGATTTTCATCCAAATAACAAAAGAGTAAACACCAGTATGATGATGAAGAGGATTAAATTCTGTCTGATATTGATAATTAACCCAAAATTTATTTAGTAATAATTTTGTTTTTGTCCCAGTAATTGCATTTGATACATCTGGGTCTGCTCCCTTATTCAAAGGATTATTATCCCTATAAAATTTAACTAAAGGAATACATACAGATTTATAAAAAAAAGAATCTAAGTCCTCTAATAAAAGACTTGTAGAAATATTGCCAGCCAATTCTTTCTTATGACTTTGTTTATTATTCTTTGCAATAGCAATAACTCGCCACAAATAATCAACAATATTCTTATCTAATTTTACTTGTAAAAAATTAGAAACCTTAGGAGATACAACTTTAACTTCCATAAATTCAGGTAAAAATTAAAAAATTATTTAATAAAAAAAGATAGTTGTTTGATTTAATAGTATCTCAATAGGCTTTGTTCAGTTAAAAAGTTTCATCAAAATGATATTATAAAAAACCATCTCTGGAATGAGTTTTACTCATTTATTATAACAAGAACTAATAAATCCCTTTTAAAAGATTTTTTCATTAATTTTGTCACTAAATCTTTTATCTATTTATGGTCAAAATCGTATGATCTCCTTATCAAATTTATAGTTAAAATGCTTTGCAGATATTTTCGTGCATTTTCGTACACTTGAAAAAAGGAAGCAACTAGCTTTTCTGCTAATCGCATTAACTTTCTACAATAAACTCTGTTGAGTTTTAAGAGCATCGTGTATAACAACTACTTCATACTTCCAAAAGGAATTTTCACATTTTTGTGGTACCAAAAGTAACTCATTGAACCAAGAAAGATTGGAAAATTTATTCTTTTAATGCATGATCATATTAACTTTAATTTGTTAATTTACTATACCTTCTACTTGCCATTGTAAAGTTTCACCTGCATGAAATGGTTTTATTTGTCCGACAATATTTTTTTCTTCAACAACATCTATAAATTCTTTAATTTTATTAGGTATAGCCACTAATTTTAATTTTTCTTTATTTGGGGGCACATTATAAAAATTAGGGCCATTCAAACTTGCAAACTTTTCAAAATTATCTAGAGCATCCTCCTCTTCGAATACCGCTAAATAGCTTTCTAATGCCACTGGCGAATTAAAAATACCTGCACATCCACAAAAAGCCTTCCACTTCCTAAGATGTGGAGCAGAGTCAGTTCCCAAGAAAAAACATTTTTTGCCACTTGTTGCAGCTTTCCTTAAAGCGAGTCTATTATTTTCCCTCTTAGCAACTGGTAAGCAGTAAAAATCACTATTTAAGCCTCCAAAAAACATTGCATTTCTATTTATATGCAAATGATGTGGAGTGATTGTAGCTCCAATATTATTTTCTTGAACAAAATTCACTGCATAAGAGGTAGTTATATGTTCTAAAACAATTTTTAATTTTGGAAATCTTTTAGTTATTTTAGACAGTTCTTTATCTATAAAAACCTCTTCTCTATCGAATACATCTACTTCAGAATCAGTCACTTCCCCGTGAATTAAAAGCGGCATTCCAGAATCTTGCATTAATTCAAAGATCTTATATAGATTTTCAATTTTCCTAACTCCATGAATGGAATTTGTTGTGGCATTAGCAGGATATAATTTTGCTGCGAAAAAGACATTATTTTTAAAACCATTTATTAGTTCCTCTTTGTCAGTGTCATCTGTAAGATAAATTGTCATTAGTGGTTCAAACTTAGAACTTTCTGGTAACGCTTCAACAATAGATTTCTTATAAGAAATAGCACTATTGATTGATGTTATGGGACTTTTAGTATTTGGCATGACAATGGCTCTTCCAAAATATTCTGAAGTAAAATGAATGATATTTTTTAATACAAGACCCTCTCTTAAATGTAAATGCCAATCATCAGGTTTTATTATGGTTAAAGTCTTCAAAATTTTTTCTATTTAATCAATTTTAACAGCAAATTTAAATTGACAATAAATTATAGATATTCGAGGATAGTTATTAACCAATTATGAAAATTTTTATTATCTAAACAAAAGCCTAAATATGATTGATTATTTATTTCCAATAATAGAAATAATATTAGGCGTAGTTCTACTTTTTGCAGGAGGAGAGTTCTTTGTTCAAGGAGCCATATTTTTATCTTTAATTTTAGGAATACCTCAAATAGTAATTGGTCTAACAGTTGTTTCTCTTGGAACAAGCTCTCCTGAGTTGTTGGTAAGTTTAAGTTCAATTTTAAAAGGCAGTGATTCGCTTGCAGCAAGTAATGTAATTGGAAGCAATATTTTTAATGTTCTCGTTGTTTTGGGTATAAGCTCATTGATAACACCTCTTAAGGTAAAAAGCAGAATAGTAAGAAGAGATGTGCCTCTTTTAATGGCAATTTCTTGTGCAGTTTGGGCTATGTCATCAACAGGCTTATTAACATTGCAAGCAGGGGTATTTCTAATATTTTGTTTAATCTTAAATACAATATGGGAAATAAATACCATCAATGAGAAAGGAGAGGAGACAAAAGATGCTGAACCAGAGATAGAAGAATTAAAAGATAACTATAAAGGTAAGCTTAATATTTTACTAAAGTTAATATTGGGAATATTTCTTTTAAGCTTTGGTTCAAATATTTTAGTAAATGGTTCTCAAACCCTTGCTACTCTTTTGGGTGTAAATGAAATTGTTATTGGTTTAACTATCGTCGCCACAGGGACATCTTTACCCGAATTAGTAACTTCCATAATTGCTGCATTTAAAGGTAAAACAGATCTTGCGATTGGTAATGTAATAGGAAGCAATTTGCTCAATCAACTTCTAATCCTTGGAAGTTGCAGTATATTTTCAGGATTTAAAGGTTTAGTAATTGAACAAAGTCTAATAAAAGTTGACTTACCTTTTATGGTTTTAACCACCTTTGCATGCTTACCAATTTTCTGGAGCAAAGGGAAAATCTCCAGAATTGAAGGATTTATTTTGCTCAATCTTTATATTTTCTACATTCTAGATAAGATACTTTTCCTGAATGAATTTAACTTCCTTCCTGAATTAAGGATAGGATTATTTATTTACTTTGCGTTACTTATAGTCTTTCTGATTGTTCAAGAAAAATTAAAATTTTCTAATTTATAATTTTATCCATACATAGTCACAAATTCTTCTGAGATGGTTGGGTGCAAAGCCATAGTAATATCAAAGTCTTTTTTAGTTATCCCTGCATTTAATGAAATTGATACCATTTGAATAATCTCAGATGATGTTTCTCCAAACATATGACATCCCAGGACTTTATCAGTTAGCTTGTGAACTACAATCTTCAACATACATTTTGATTTATTCTTTTTAAAGGTATTAGACATTGGGGTAAATTTGCATTTGAATATTGTAATATTTTTTTCAGAATAAATCTCTTTAGCTCTTTTCTCACTTAAGCCAACTGTTGAAATTTCAGGAATAGTAAAAACGGCCTTTGGGATATTTTCATAATTGACTTTTCTTTTTTGGTCATTAAAAAAATTATCCGAAAAAACCCTGCCTTGTTCTATTGCTACTGGAGTTAAGTTTGGTTTATTTATAATATCGCCAACTGCAAAAATATTTGCGTTGCTTGTTTGATTAAGTTCGTCAACATCTAAATATTGGCCATCCATCTTTAGATTTAAAAAATCTAAATTTAAAGGCAAAAGATTTGGTTCTCTACCTGTAGCAATAAGGATATTATTAGTTAAGAGTTTGTCACCCGAGTCTAAGGTGGATTCCAGATTTCCATTTACTCTGTTGATAGACTTTAATTGTGTATTGGAGATTATGTTTATGTCATTAAAAGTAGGTGATTCCTCTAAGCAAGAAGAAAGATCCTCATCAAAACCATTAAGTAAATGTTGACCTCTAATTAATTGAGTTACTTCAGTACCTAAATTCCTGAAAATTGAAGCAAATTCACAAGCAATATATCCTCCTCCTACTATTAATAATGATTTGGGAAACTTTTCTAATTTAAAAATATCATCACTAGTCCATGCCAAATTTATCCCAGGAATATTTAGTTTCTTTGGTTTACCTCCAACTGAAATAAGAATTTTTTTTGAACTTATTTTATTTTTAATTTCATCAGTTTTTGGACAAATAATTTCTAATTCATTTTGAGTTGTAAATCTTCCTAAGCCCTCAAAGACAGTTACATTAAGTTTTTTTAAAGAATTTCTATGTAAATTACTTAATCTAGAAACCTCCTCTCTAACATTCTTCAATAAAATATTTGATTCAAAATTAATACCTTTATTTATTAATCCATATCCTTCAGAAGAATCCATATTTTTTTTACTTTTAGCTGCATAAACCATCAATTTTTTAGGAACACATCCCCTTATCACACAAGTTCCTCCTATTTGATTTACTTCTATGATTGCGACTTTTGCTCCATAACTAGCCGCACGTTTAGCCGCCGCGAGTCCTCCAGATCCAGCGCCAACAACAGTTAAATCAAATTCAAATTCCAAGACTTTTTTTAATCAATTATTATAACGTATGTTTATAGTTTTAATTCAAATAATGAATGGCATTTTGAAATGGGATGATTTTAATAAATTTGAAGTTGAAGATCTTGATAGAGTGCATGGTACTAATAATTCCTACGCAAATTTAAGATTATTTGGGAATAGTGAAAATGATGTATTAGTTACCCTCTACAGGGATAGACATTCTTGGTGTCCTTACTGTCAGAAGATATGGTTATGGCTTGAATTTAAGAGAATTCCTTACAGAGTCAAAAAAGTAAATATGTTTTGCTACGGTCAAAAAGAAAGTTGGTTCCTTGAAAAAGTCAGATCGGGGAAATTACCTGCAATTGAATTTAAAGGGCAAGTTGTAACTGAAAGTGACGATATTATAGCTTTTTTAGAAAATGAATTTGGATCACTTGGATCTTTTATAACATCAAGTCACCTTATCAAAATTCGAGAATTAGAAAGAGAAATTTTCAGATCCTGGTGTAATTGGCTCTGCCGAGAAAGCTTTAATTTTATAGATAACTCCTTTAGAAAAAAAAGATTTAAAGAATCTATTTCTAAACTCGATGAAATCTTAAGTAGATCAAAATCAGGGTTTATTGATCCATCAGTATCTAATATAGGTGATATAGAACCTGGAGTTGGAGATATAATTTTTATTCCCTATATGGAGAGAATGAATGCATCACTAATTTATTATAAAGGGTTTAATTTAAGATCTAATTACCGTCATATAGATAACTGGCTTACCCTTTTTGAAGGGAAAAGTGCTTATAGAGGTACTCAAGGAGATTTTCATACTCACTCTCATGATTTACCACCACAAATGGGAGGATGTTATAAAGAAAGCAATGATCAACAGATTATTTTTTCTAAGCTAATAGATACTGGGGAGGGTCTTGGGAATTATGAATTAAATAAAAATTGTGATTCAAAATATTTCGCAAAGATTGCTCTTAAAAGAGTTATAAAGCATAAAAACAATTTACTAAAAGTAAATCCTTACAATAAAGAATCCTTTGAAGAATCATTGAGATCAGCTTTGACCCATATGATCACAGGTGAAGTATTAATCCCTAAAAAACTTTCAGGAATCTCTCTAAGATACTTAAAAAATAGAATCTCAGTTCCAAGAGATATGCCAATTATTTCAGCAAGATTATTAAGGCAATCATTAAATAAAATTGAATCACTTTGTGATATCAATGAAATAGATAAGATACCTTACAGGCATAGATATGATCAAGATCCTAGAAATTTTATTTCTAGTTAACAGTAAAACTATAAATTTTTTCGTGAATCTATTTGAAGTAAATCTCTTATTTTTTGAACTTGACTAGCAATATTAGGATCAATAGACAATTTTTTTTCAACTTGTTCAATAGCATACATAACTGTTGTATGGTCTTTGCCCCCAAATTCATCTCCAATTCTTGGCAGACTTAGATCCGTTCCATGTCGCATAAGATACATACCTATTTGTCTAGCTTGACTTACTGGTTTTCTCCTACTTGAACTAATCAATTCATCAGTAGAAACTTTAAAGAAATCTGAAACTTTGTTAATAACTTGTTTTGGAGTTACAACTACTCCAACACTATTCGGATCAAGCATTGGAGCAATTGATTGTACTGTCATTGGCAAGCCTGTAATTGATGCAAATGCAACAGCTCTAGTAAATGCTCCTTCCAATTCTCGAATATTAGAAGTAAATCTTCCAGCTATAAATTGAATTAGATCTCTTGGAAGACTCATCCTCTCTTGTTCTGCCTTTTTTTGGAGAATAGCCGTCCTAGTCTCAAGGTCAGGTGGTTGAATATCTGCAGTCATACCCATTGAAAACCTAGAAATCAATCTCTCTTGAATGCCCGACAATTGATTTGGAGGTCTGTCACTTGCAATAACTATTTGACTTCCTGATTCATGAAGCGCGTTAAAAGTATGAAAAAATTCTTCCTGAGTATACTCTTTACCTTCTAAGAACTGTATGTCGTCTATTAAAATCAAGTCTACTTTTCTATATTTATCTCTAATAGCTGTCATTCCATCTCTCCTGATACCACTAATTACATCGTTAGTAAAAGTCTCTGTAGAGACATATTTGACTTTTGCTTCTGGATCTATTTCAACTCTATAATGGCCTATTGCTTGCATTAAATGAGTTTTGCCAAGTCCTACCCCTCCACAAATAAATAGTGGATTGAATTCTCTTCCTGGAGATTCAGCTACTGCTAAAGCTGCTGCATGAGCCAATCTACTATTTGGACCTACCACAAATCTTTTAAAGACGTAGCGTAGATTTAAACCGTTAGGATTTTTGGATCGATTTTTTGAATAATTGTTTTGGCTATTAGTAGAAAGTGATTTTGTTTTTTTATTTATGTTTTGTTCATTGAAGTTATCTTTATTTGTTAGATCGCTACAAATATTTGTTTCAGATTTAAAAACAACTTTTACATCATGGCCACAAACTTCTTTTGCAGCTTTTTCGATAGTTTCACAATAATTCTTTCTTAACCAATCACTAGAAAATGTATTTGGAGCAATTAAGGTCAATAATCCATCCTCAAAACAATTAAATTTAGCAGGCCTTATCCACGTCTCAAATGAAGGCTTACTTAAAGTTTTTTGGAGTGATTGTTGAACTTCCGCCCAAATAGGATTAATAGCTTGCAAAATTTTATTAACTAGATTATTAATCTAGTTGGAATTTAATAATTGGCCATTATCAAATCACAAGATCACGACAAATTTAAAAATTACTTAACAAAATATCATCTAAAGTCTATAAAAATTAATTTTATATTTTTTCATAGACGTATAATTATTATAAATCTCGCTGAATTATTGGATAAAGCATTACTTATTATCATGGCCAAATGGCACGGATATGGAAGATGCAAAACAAGATTAGCTAGAGATATAGGGAAAACTAATTCTGCGAAGGTACAAAGTGTGATGACTAACCACACTATTTCAGTCGCCAAATCTCTCCAAAAAATCAAATTAATAGATATTTGTTTAGCTATATCTGGTTTAGGGAAAAAAAATTGTAGAAGATGGTCTAGAGAATTAGGCATTAAAAAATTTAATCTACAGGGGAAAGGCTGTTTGGGAGAAAAAATGAAGAGGCAGATAATTATCAACAAAAAATTTTGTACTCAAAATAAAATAAAGAATATTATTTTTATTGGTACTGACCTACCAGATTTATGCCATTTAGATTTAATCAATACTATAAAAGAACTACAACAAAATGATCTTATTTTAGGGCCATCTAATGATGGAGGTTATTGGCTTATTGGCTTATCAGAAAAAGTAATATCAAAACATCTAAATTTACCTTTTTTGAATATTAAATGGAGTAAAGAAAATGTTCTTCAAAGTACAATCAATAATTTTTCCTCTACAAAATTGAAATATAAGTTTTTAAGCAAAAAAATTGATTTAGATACAATAATTGATATTGAAAAAAGAAAAAATTAATATGTCTAAATTTTCAATTATTATTCCAACTATTAATGAAGCCAATAATTTGGCATTATTGCTTTCAGACTTGTCGACTTTTCACGAAGATGGAGAGATTATTATTGTTGACTGTGGGAGTGAAGATAAAACCATTGATGTGGCATATATTTATGGGGCAAAAGTATATAAAGCTAAAGAAAGAAATCGAGGTTTACAATTAGATATGGGTGCCAAAAATTCAAAAGGAGAGTGGCTCATTTTTTTACATGCTGATACTAGATTAACTCATGATTGGTTTATAAAAATAAAATCAATATTAAAAGGAGACAAAAATTTTATTTACTTTTTTAAATTTAAAATTAATGACAAAAAGATAATTTACAGAGTCCTCGAGATTCTTGTTAATTTTAGAAGCAAATATTTTAAACAGCCATATGGAGACCAAGGTTTAATAATTCATAGATCAATTTATCTGAAGAATAATGGTTTTAGAAAGATTCCTATAATGGAGGACATAGATTTTTTAAGAAGATTAAACAATAAAAAAGATTTAAAGCAAATAAATTTACCTATTTTTACAAGTTCAAGGAAATGGGAAAGAACGAATATTTTTTTTCAAGCATTCAGGAACTGGAACTTTCGAAGAAGGTGGTTGAAAGGCGAATCGACAAAATCTATATATTCTGACTACTACAAAAAATAATTAATTTGCATACCAAAAAGCGCATTTAGAACCTCTTGGTTCCAATATCCAACCCTGTCTTTTGTAAAATGAAACCACTTCCGCATCAGCAAAAAGAGTAACTTTTGAAATACCAATACTTTTTAATTCTTTTAGAATATATTTCATTAATTCTTTCCCCAATCCTAGTCCTTGATAGACAGGATTAACAGCTACATCCCATACTGTTGCTTCTAGAATTCCATCGCCAGTGCATCTTGCAAATCCTACTAACCTAGGAAATTTTTCATCATGACGCCATAACCCAACCACCAAAATACTAAAATCTAAAGCTCTTTTAACTCTCCTGATAGGTCTTCTGCTCCAACCAACAGTTTGCAAAAGTTGATCAAGTTCTATTAGATCTAATCCTTTATTTTTACTACATACAAAAATTTCTTCTTTATTTTTTTGTATGAATTCATAAGAATCTAAACCATATATATCTATAAGTTCATCCCTTGATATATTGTTCGATTTTCTTGTTAATGAACCTTGGTTTCTAAAAATCATTAAAAATTGGCAAATCCTTTTTGTTGAAGCTCAGAGAGCTGAAAATATAAACCCTTTTTCAACCTCAATTCACTGTGTGTTCCCTCTTCGACTAGTAATCCCCCTTTTAAAACCAACTGATCTGCCGGTGAATTGTAAAGTAGCAAGTAAATTTACAAAAACAGCAAGATCCTATTTTGATGAACTAAATATACCTGTAGAAATAGTCCATTTGACAGGATCAGTCGAGCTTGGTCCTATTACAGGTATGGCGGAAGCAATAGTTGACTTGGTTGCGACTGGAAAGACTCTTAAAGAGAATGGTTTAATCAAAATAGACGATCTTTTCTACTCGACTGCAAGACTAATTGGGAATCCTTTATCTATGAGGTTAGATGATAATCACCTCAGAGATACGATTTTATCAATAGAATCGACTAATGCTCTATAGAAGATTAGCTAAATGTTTTTTAATGATTTTAGAAGAATTAAAAAGTTAGGTAAATATTTAACTAAAGATAAAAAAACAATCTATTTAATCTTAATAGTTTTGCTACCCGTGTCCTTCTCTGGAGCTATTCAACCACTATTAGTAGGTCAAGCAATTACTATTCTTAAAAACGAAAGTACAAATGTCTGGCTAAGTAAAACTTTCTTTGGGCAGTCAATAAATGCCATAATCTTTACTTTATTTATAACTGTTCTTTTTAGGTTGGTTTTGCAAGGATACCAAACTTATAACATCCAAGCAGTGGGTCAACGTTTGACAGCAAGGATAAGAAGAGAACTTTTTGATCATTCAATATCTTTATCTCTCAAATATCACGACAAAATGCCTGTTGGGAAATTATTAACGAGATTAACCAATGATGTTGATGCTTTAGCCGAGGTTTTTGGTAGTGGGGCAGTTGGAGTGATTGCTGACTTTGTCAGTTTAATAGTAATTTCTTTGACAATGCTTTCAATTGATAGAGGGCTTGCCATATTATTACTATTAACTCAGATTCCAGTTTCATATTTCATTATTTGGCTTCAAAAACGTTATAGAAAGGCCAATTATCAAGTAAGGGAAGAATTGTCGCAACTGAACTCTGATTTTCAGGAGAATCTTCAAGGTTTAGAAGTCGTTCAGATGTTCAGAAGAGAGGCTTTCAATAGTAAGAAATTTTCTAAAACTGGATTTGCTTACAAAAAAGCAGTAAATGGAACAATATTTTATGACAGTAGCATTTCAGCATTCATAGAGTGGATTTCTCTTGCAGCAGTCTCCTTGGTTTTGGCAGTTGGGGGATATCTTGTTACCTCTGGAAATATTGGTTTAGGAACATTAACAACTTTTATTTTGTATTCACAAAGACTTTTTGAACCCTTAAGGCAACTTGCAGAAAGATTTACTCAGATTCAAGGAGGTTTAACAGCTGTAGAAAGAATAAATGAATTATTGGATGAAGAAATTGAGATTAAGGACTCTATTTCCGCAAAGAATTTTTCAGAAAATGTTCAAAATTTAAATAAGCAATTTAAAGGTAAAATTGAGTTCAAGAATGTTAATTTCTCTTATAAAAAAGGGGAACAAATCATAAAGAATTTATCTTTTATTATTAATCCAGGAGAGCATGTGGCTTTTGTAGGGCCAACTGGTTCAGGAAAGACAACCATAATTAGATTATTGTGTAGACTTTACGAACCTCAATCAGGACAAATTCTGATAGATGATATAGATATAAAAGATATTCCTATCGCAAATCTTAGAAATATGTTGGGAGTGGT
Organism: Prochlorococcus sp. AG-355-M18; assembly: GCA_003280725.1. Lineage (GTDB taxonomy): Bacteria > Cyanobacteriota > Cyanobacteriia > PCC-6307 > Cyanobiaceae > Prochlorococcus_A. The sequence continues at coordinate 22,370 of QCED01000019.1, forward strand.
TTTGCAAGATACATTTATTTTTAGTGGAAATGTTGCAGATAATTTGAAATTAAACTCAAGTATAGACAATCTTGAATTAGAAAATCTTTGTAAAGAATTAGGATTAGATAATTTGTTAAAAAAACTACCAGAAGGCTTGAACACTTTTCTAAGAGAGAGAGGGGGAAATCTTTCTTCTGGCGAGAGACAACTTCTTTCAGTAGCTCGAGTAGCGATAAGAAATCCTGTTGTTTTAATAATGGACGAAGCGACAGCATTTATGGATCCCTCTACAGAAGCTACTTTGCAGAAAGATCTTGAAAGAATTCTGTCAAAAAGAACAGCATTAGTGATAGCTCACAGGCTAGCAACTATTGAAAGTTCTGATAA
>QCED01000020.1 GCA_003280725.1 Prochlorococcus sp. AG-355-M18
AATTTTAGAATTTGAAGTTATTTCAATTAAATTTTCTGTTTTGGCAATTATCTCTACATAAAAATTAAACACATTAGTTGAAAGAATATCTCCATCATTTAATTTGCCCTCTCTAGGTAATTGTAAGATTATTTCTTGATCACAATCAGTTAATCTTTTACCTCTTAAGATTCTTCTTTCATCTGAACTTAGGGTAAGTTTTAAAAATGAACCTAATTGAGGTTTTTCTTTAATCCAATCAGTTACAACTATTTGTTTATTCATTCTCATAATCAAAATTTTTGGTTACTTTAATTTAGTAATTAAAGAAAACAATTTATGATTAAAACTTCTTGGGAAGGTAATTGTTTCTTAAATTTTTTTAATAATAAAGCAAGTTTAGGAAATGTTAATAAAACAATTTTTAAATCCAAATCAACTTCTCCTTACAAGTTATTAAAGTCGACACATGATCAAGAGGGCAGATGCATTTTACCTGTTCTTCATACTGCAGGAGGATTGGTTGGAGGGGATTTACTTGAGTTGGAGGTAAATATTGAACAAAACTCTAAGGTATTGTTGACTACTTCTTCAGCTCAGAAAGTATATGGATCAGTTGGGATATCTAAAATTAATCCAAAAGGAATTTTTTCAAAGCAAAAAATTCTCATAAAGATTCTTGATAATTCTCATTTGGAATTTCTCCCGCAAGAAACTATTATCTTTGCAAATGGTTTATATGATCAAAAGTTTAAAGTTTTTATTTCAGAAACTTCAAGTTTTTTATTTACTGATTTAGTGAGACTTGGAAGATCTTCCTCTGGAGAGTCTATTGAGAGTGGTATTTTTAAGTCTAAATTAGAAATTATGAGAAATAATGATTTATATGATGATTGGGAATATGTTGATCAAATTGAATTATCTAAGTCAAGTTATGTGGCCAAGTCAGGTATGGATAACATGCCTGTTTTTGGATCCTTAATTTGGATTTGCGAAAAAGATTTTTCAAAGTCAAAAATAAATAATCTTGTGGGAAATATAAAAAAGATTTTCAATGAAACTGATAATAATTTATCTATTGGAATTCTTGAAAATGGTATCTCTGTAAGATTCCTAGGGAGTTCTTCTCAAGATGCTAGGAAATGTTTTTTTTGTATTTGGAAACAAATTAGGTCTGTTTGTGGATTTTGTGAGCCAAAATATCAAGGTGTATGGCCTTTACAAGATCCTATGAATTATTAATTATGTTCAGTTAGAACATTTTTTAAGAATTTATAGATTAGTTTTTTATTATGCATCTTTCACCTCAAGAAAAGGATAAATTATTAATTTTTTCTGCTGCGCTCTTAGCTGAAAGAAGGCTTAGTCGAGGTCTTAAGCTTAATTATCCTGAAACAATTGCTTTTTTGAGTTTTCAAGTTCTTGAAGGAGCTCGAGATGGAAAAAGTGTAAGCCAATTAATGTCTGAGGGAACTACTTGGCTTTCAAAATCACAAGTTATGGAGGGCATTCCAGAAATGGTTGATGAAGTACAAATAGAAGCAGTTTTCCCCGATGGGACAAAGTTAGTTACTATTCACAATCCGATTAATTAATTATGAGTAATTTAATTCCTGGCGAAATAATTCCTGAACAAGGTGAAATCGAATTAAATCTTGGTAAGGAAGTTATAACATTAAAAGTTTCTAATTCTGGAGATAGGCCTGTACAAATTGGGTCTCATTATCATTTTTTTGAAGCCAATAATGCCTTAATTTTTGATCGAAAATTAACACTTGGTATGCGTCTTGACATTCCTGCAGGAACAGCAATTAGATTTGAACCTGGAGATACAACTGATGTCAAACTAGTTCCATATTCAGGTTTAAGAATTGCACATGGTTTTAATTCATTGGTTAACGGTTCTTTAGATACTTAAAATTATGTCCTATAAAATTGACAGAAATACTTATGCGCAAACTTACGGACCTACGACTGGAGATAGAGTAAGGCTTGCTGATACCAAACTTTTTATAGAAGTAGAAAAGGATTTAACTACATACGGAGATGAAGTTAAATTCGGTGGAGGTAAAGTTATTCGAGATGGGATGGGACAGTCTCAAGTAAGAAGAGCTGATGGAGCTGTAGATACCGTAATAACTAATGCTTTGATATTAGATTGGTGGGGAATAATTAAGGCTGATGTGGGTATAAAAGATGGAATGATTTTTGAAATTGGTAAGGCAGGTAATCCTGATATCCAGGATAATGTCGATATTGTTATTGGTGCATCAACAGAAGTAATAGCTGGAGAAGGCCATATTCTTACTGCAGGATCAATAGATACCCACATTCACTTTATCTGTCCCCAGCAAATTGAGACAGCATTAGCCTCCGGAATTACAACCATGTTGGGGGGAGGAACTGGGCCTGCAACTGGCACAAATGCCACTACTTGTACTCCTGGTTCTTTTCATATTTCACGAATGCTTCAATCTGCAGAAGCATTTCCTATGAATTTAGGTTTTTTTGGCAAAGGAAACTCAACAAACGAGAGCAATCTTGTTGATCAGATTGAAGCTGGTGCATGTGGATTGAAGCTTCATGAGGATTGGGGGACGACTCCCTCAACAATAAATTCTTGTCTTATTGTTGCAGATAAGTTTGACGTCCAAGTATGTATTCATACTGATACTTTGAATGAAGCAGGCTTTGTTGAAGATACCATCAACGCTATTGCAGGAAGAACTATTCATACTTTTCATACTGAAGGAGCAGGTGGAGGTCATGCGCCAGACATTATTAAAATCTGTGGTGAAAAAAATGTTCTTCCTAGTAGTACTAATCCTACAAGACCCTATACAAGGAACACTTTAGAAGAACATCTTGACATGTTAATGGTTTGTCATCATTTAGATTCTAAAATCCCAGAAGATATTGCATTTGCTGAATCAAGGATCAGAAGAGAGACTATTGCAGCTGAGGATATCTTGCATGATATAGGTGCCTTTTCAATTATTGCTAGTGATTCTCAAGCTATGGGAAGAGTTGGGGAAGTTATTACAAGAACTTTTCAAACCGCTCATAAAATGAAAGTCCAAAGGGGGCCGCTATTGCAGGATTCTGATAGAAACGATAATTACAGAGTAAAGAGATATATTTCTAAAGTCACAATTAATCCTGCAATAGCTCATGGTATTGATAAACATGTTGGTTCTATAGAAAAGGGTAAAATTGCGGATTTGGTATTGTGGAAACCATCCTTTTTTGCAGTAAAGCCTGAATTAGTTGTTAAAGGAGGATCTATAGTTTGGTCCCAAATGGGTGATGCAAATGCTTCAATTCCTACTCCAGGTCCTGTTCATGGTAGGCCTATGTTTGCAAGTTTTGGGCAATCTCTAATTAAAAGTTCTTTTACCTTTTTAAGTAAAAATTCAATTGATCAAAATATTCCAAATAAATTAGGCTTACAAAAGAAATGTATTGCTGTAGAAAATACCAGAAATATCAATAAATCTCACTTAAAACTTAATAGTAAACTACCAAATATTTCAGTTAACCCTCAAACTTATGAAGTTTTTTCTGATGGAGAACTTCTTACTTGTGAACCTCTCGATGAAGTCCCAATGGCTCAAAGGTACTTTTTACTTTAAAAGTTTTTAATTAATTCTTTTTCAGTTGTCTTTATATCTTGTGACCCGGCAATTGCCAGATCTTCTTGCAGTTTGTTCTCACAAGATAGAACTCTTGACCAACTTGGTAGCTGCTGTGTAGTAGGGCAAGCCAAGTAATCTTCTGTAGCCGGTCTCAATAGTTTCGCAAATTTTTGTACTGAAAGCTCTTCTTCATGCCTATCGTATGGAAGTTGATTAACTGCTGAATCTAATCCAAATTGTTTTACCCGATCTTCCCCAACTCTTTTGTAAAGAACTTCTAAGGTTGCTAGTTGAGTACTTGTTAACGTCTCTGCTTGATGTTCCATGAGACCTCTTAAAACACTTGAAAGTATTTCTGTGCACATTTTTTGCAATCCTTCTTTAGATGAATCACCAATATTCTTATGTTTATGATCAAACAATCCTAGATCAACTTGGGCTATTTTAGAGGTTCTTACGTTTCTATAAACCTCTGATAATAAACCTATCTCTAAACCCCAGTCACAAGGAATTCGTAAATTCATAGCAAGGTCTTTAGTGAATGCAAACTCACCTGCTAATGGATATCTAAATGATTGAAGATATTGTAAAAAGGGACCCTTCCCTACTAACTGCTCAAGACTAGCCAATAAGGGACCCACAAATAATCTTGTTGCTCTTCCTTGCAATTGATTAGTTTCTAGAGATAATCTACTGTAAAAAGCTTTTACATAAGATATTCCATATGATTCATCTAGAAGTGGAAGGATCATTCTTGAAGGATATAAAGGACTAAAAGTTCTTATATCAGCATCAAAAAGAGCAACAACTTCTGATTTTCTGGTGGCAACTCCTATTCCTTGCCAAACAGCCCATCCTTTACCTGGAGTTCCTAAAAGTTCTAACCCATTTTTTTCTTGGCTTTTTAATAGTTCTATTACAGAGGGAGAATTAGTCCATTGAACGTGAACTGGAAATGGCATTGAGTCAAAAAATGATTTTGCTGCTTTAACTTGCTCAACAGTTTTTGCAGAGAGAGCAATAACTAATTCATTTAATCCTGTAAGGTTTTTTAAAACTTCTCTTATATCTTTTAATGCTGGACGCTCAAATTCTTCATATAAGCAAGGTATTAAAATGCTAGTTGATCTTTTTTTTAGACTTTTGTTTAATTCTTTAAGTAAATTTCTTGTAACTCCATATTCATGTATTGTTGTGATTAACCCTTGTTGAAAGTCCATTTTCTAATTGATGTGCAGAATAGTATTAATACTTCGTTGATTTTTTCAAAGTGAAGCAAATTGATTCAAAGAAAAAATTAAATAGATTAAAAATTGATAAATTGTTAAAAACAATTTATTCAAATAATACTACAGAAGAAATTAATTTTATTTCAAACCAATTATTACAGATTTTAGATGATTTCTCAGAGAAATCTGCTTATGAAGAAATAAGAGATAAGGAAAGGTGGAATGAATCTCATTCGGTTTTGATAACTTATGCTGATAGTATTTATAAAAGTGGCGAGGCAACATTAATAACTCTAAGTAAGTTGTTGAGTAAACATTTTGGCAGTCTTTCTAAAGTTGTACATATTCTTCCTTTTTTGAAATCTACTAGTGATGGAGGTTTTGCAGTCTCAAGTTATGATTCCTTAGAAGAAAAATTTGGTGGTTGGAATGATCTCAAAAGTATTTCTAAAAATCATGATTTGATGGCTGATTTAGTACTTAACCATGTCTCATCATCTCACCCATGGGTTCAACAATTTATTAAATCCCAAGAACCGGGCATATCAAATGTTTTTTTACCGAAACAAAATCTAGACTGGTCAAATGTAGTTAGGCCACGAAGTTCCTCCTTGTTTTCTCAAATAAATACTGAAGATGGTCCTAAACAAGTTTGGACAACTTTTGGTCCAGATCAAATAGATTTGAATTGGCATAATCCAAAGATGACTCTTGAGTTCTTAAATTTAATTATTACTTATTTAGTTAATGGAATTAAATGGTTTAGGCTTGATGCTGTAGGTTTTATTTGGAAGGAATCAGGGACAACTTGCTTGCATTTACCAAAAGCACATTCAATTGTGAAACTCTTAAGAGTTCTTTTAAATAATCTTATTGACGATGGTGTCTTAATAACTGAAACTAATGTCCCTCAGAAGGAAAATCTATCTTATCTGATTCCTGATGATGAAGCCCATATGGCATACAATTTCCCATTACCTCCTATTCTCCTAGAAGCAATTATTACTTCAAGGGCAGATATTCTAAACTCATGGATTTTTGATTGGCCAGAATTACCTGATGATACTACTCTTTTTAATTTCACATCATCGCATGATGGTGTTGGACTAAGAGCTCTTGAGGGTTTAATGAACGAGCAGAGAATAAAAGATTTATTAATTAATTGTGAGAAAAGAGGCGGATTAGTAAGTCATAGACGCTTATCAAATGGTGATGATAAACCTTATGAATTGAATATTAGTTGGTGGAGTGCAATGGAAGACTCCAGTAGAGATGCTAAAAGATTTCAATATGAGAGATTTATTTTGAGTCAATTATTAGTAATGGCTCTGAAAGGGGTCCCTGCCTTTTATTTACCAGCATTACTTGCTTCAGAAAATGATATCAAAAGTTTTTCTATGACAGGTCAAAGAAGAGATCTAAATAGAGAAAAGTTTAAATCAGAAAATCTTTTGGCCGTTTTAAATAATCCTGAATCTTATGCTAATAAAAACTTAAAATATCTTCGTAATGCTATGGATGTCAGATCAGAATTAAAGCAATTTCACCCTTGCTCGGAAATGAAATGTTTGTCTAATGGTAGAAGTGATATTGTTGTAATCAAAAGAAGTAAAGGTCCTGAGTCTTTATTTGCAATTCATAATATGACTGAAAATAAAATTAATTATCAATTGAATGATAATGATCTACCAAAAATAATTGATAATGATTTTAATACCAAAGATTTTTTAACATCCACTAAGTACAATTGCAAAAATATTAGTCTTGATCCTTTTCAAGTGATTTGGCTTAGTGCTTTATAAAAATGATAGAGAATTATTCTATTTGGGTAGTAAGTGATGTAGATGGTACTTTAATGGATCACTCATATGATTTATCACCTGCTAAAGAAACTATAAAAAAACTACAAAAACTATCTATACCCGTAATTCTTTGTACAAGCAAAACCGCTGCTGAAGTTAAAGTTATTAGAAATGAACTTAACCTCACTGATCCATACATAGTAGAAAATGGAGCTGCAATATACGGTGAATCTCTTGAAAAGGTTAATGGAAAAATTATTCTTGGGGAAAAATATGAAACTCTTGAAGATATCTTAAAAAACATTTCTCAAGAAATTAACTATAAACTTATCCCTCTTAATAATCTTTCTGATCAAGATGCAACGGAGTTAACAGGATTAGAGGGGAATTCATTAACTTTAATGCGAGATAGACATTGGAGTATGCCTTTTTTAAATCCGCCAAGTTTTTTGAAGGAAAGAATTGATAAATGTTGTAAGAAGTTCAAAGTAGAGATTTTCAAAGGAAATAGAATGAGTCATTTATTATCGGTAAACTCTAATAAAGGAAAAGCAATAAATGCTCTTAAAAAATATTCAGATATTCAAAACATTCAAATCATAGGGTTGGGTGATTCTCCTAATGATTTGCCTTTGCTTTTAAACTCAGATATTAGGATCGTTATCCCTAATATAGACGGACCTAACATGAATTTACTCAATCAATTAAAAGATAAAGAATTTATTGTGGCTTCTGAGCCAAATGGACATGGTTGGAAAAATGAAATCACTAAATTATTAAAGAAGCTAGAATTAATTTAGAAACGTGAAAGATTTAGATATTAATTTTCCAATTGATAAATTTGAGAAATTAATCATTGATATTGGCTGGAATTCCTTGGATGATTGGTTTAGCTTTTGGAATAATCAAAAAAAAATTCTATCAATTGAAGAATTTTGGAGTAATAAGGTAAATGATGATTGGATTTGGGGTTTAGCTTTACCTCTTTTATCTCAGGCTTATAAATTTCATAATAATTTTTCTGAACGAAAAATAATTGGGATATCAGCACTCCCTGGCACAGGTAAAACTACATTAGGAAAATGGCTTGAGGCTATATCGTTAAAATTAAATTTCAAAATTGCCGTTATTTCAATTGATGATTTTTATCTACCCTCAGAGGAAATGAAATTAGCTATTCAAAATAACCCTTGGAATGTCTCAAGAGGCTTCCCTGGTAGTCACTCAGTAAAATTAATGTATGAAAAATTATTAAATTGGAAAATCAATGGAGAATTGAGTGTACCTGTTTTTGACAAATCTTTAAGAAATGGCTTAGGAGATAGATCTCATTGGAGATTTGATAATCCTGATATGCTTATTCTTGAGGGTTGGTTTTTAGGAATTGAACCTTTTGTTTCTTATGCTGATGATCAAATCTCTAATTTTGGAAAGTTGAGTCAACTTGAATCTTCTTATAGATTAAAAATTCAAAACAACTTAAACGAATATTTAGATGTTTGGAGTTTAGTAGACAAGATCTGGCACTTGAAGCCATTAAAGTTTGAATATATGAATGTATGGAAGTCAAATCAAGAAAAAGAAATGTTTTTGCAGAAAGGAAAAGCCCTCCAGGATGAAAAATTAAATAATTTCTTGAGAATGCTCAATGTTTCTATTCCTCATAAAAGTTTTGATCTTATTAATTCATATGCGTCTTTATTAATAAATCAAGAAAGAAATTTAGTTGAGGTTAGATTAAATTTGAAGATGGACTGAAAAAATTTTTTTTCAGTAATTTTTTATACATTTTTTGTGGCTCTAAATAGTGTTTAATTGTCTTTAATTTGCTCCATAGGGATGATTGAGTTTTCTTACAAAAATGAAGGTGGCAGAATGGTTGTCTTGAGGTGTATTGGCCCATCAAATTTTTTTTTGGAAAGAGTTTTATTTCCAACTGACATTCTTACTTTTATGGCTCCAAAAGATTCTAGAGTAGAAATCTGGGGAAATGAATTATACGGCCCTAAGTTGGAGGAAAGAATAAGAATTTCATCTGATAATGAAGATTCCACATTAGTTGCTTAGTACTAAAATTATTTAATTGTCTTCGAGTCAAAATTTTTTACAAATACTTATATTTTATTGATATTATCTAACTAGTTTTAGTTTCAATAGATGTATTATTTTTCTTCCTTTGCAATAGGGGGGTTTGTACCTTCTGCAGCTATTGCTGGAGTTTTACTTTTAGTAGGTTTGGGAGCTTTCTTTTATCTTGGTATTAAAGGTCCTACAGATTATTGAAGTTGAGTTTAATTAGCAATTGGTTATTTTTATTTTTTATAACCTTATTAATTTAGCTTTTTTATTATGGATTTAACGACTATTTTATTTTTATTAAGTCTACCTTTTACCTTATTAACGGTTTACTTCGGTACAAAAAATGATTTTTACGAAAGCGAAAATTATAATGGTGATGGTTGTGCCCACGACGTTAAAAGGTAATTTTAATTTTTATTACCGCTAAAAATACAAGTCCATTTACTATCAAATTGCCAAACAGGTTTATATATTTCGTTTGTAATTTGTACGCCTGCCTTATTACATGTATCCAAGTCTTTCATTGGGATGGAATGTAAGGTAGGACTGGTTATACCACTTACTATTGGCCTGCCTCCTGGACCTTGTCTATAAGTTCCAATTATTAACCAATAACTAGCCCTTACAGAATCAGAAAAAAAGAATACGGAAAAAAGTAATGATAGTATTAGAAAAGATTTTTTTTTCATTTATTTATATTATCTTTTTCTTATTAAATGTAAATTGTATTTTCTAAATTGCTATTAATTAGTTAAGAATTTTGAAAGTTTTTGGAATATTTAGAATTTATTATTTATGGCCTAATTCAAGGATTAACAGAATTTATTCCTATAAGTAGTACTGCTCATTTGAAAATCATCTCTCTTTTTTTTGGTATAGATGATCCTGGCCCCTCATTGTCTGCAGTTATTCAACTTGGAAGTGTTTTTGCTTTAGCTTGGTATTTCAGAGATAATATTTTTAAATTAAAAAGTAAATCTTCAAAAAAAATTTTTGACTATATTTTACACAGTAGGTTAATGTGGTCCATTTTTATAGGTACCATACCAATTATTTTGATGGGAGGGTCTGTCAAATTATTTTTTCCTTACTTTTTTGATGAGGTTCTTCGTTCAAATTTATTAATAGCACTAGTTTCTTTTCTAATGGCTATATTTATGTACATTGCAGATAGATCTGAAAAACGTTCTATAAATTTAAAAAATCATAATTATTCAGATAGTTTTTTGATAGGTCTTTCTCAAGCATTTGCAATTATTCCTGGTTTCTCAAGATCTGGCGTTACTATTTCTACTGCTTTAGTATTAGGTTGGGAAAGAACTGATGCGGCAAAATTTTCCTTTCTTTTAGGCATGCCTGCTATTTCTATTGCTGCTATTGTGGAATTTATTTCTTCTTTTTATGAATTGTTCTCATTAAGTTTTTTTCCTCTAATTGCTGGTCTTACTACAGCATTTCTCTCTTCATTATTTGCTATTGATTTATTGTTAAAGTATTTTTCTTCAAATGGCTTGAAATTATTTATTATTTATCGGGTTCTTTTTGGAGTAGTAATTCTTCTATATTTATAATTCGTTTAGAAAAAACTTTTTTACAATTATGTTAATGTAAAAAAATTTAGTCAAATGAACATTTTTATATCTTTCCAGCTAGGTGAAGTTGAAGTTTCAAATCTTACCATATTAGTTTTAACATTTTTTTCAGCTTTTACTTTTATAGCAGTTGGAATAAGCTCGTATAAATTATATAAATCCCTTATAAATGATGATAATAAGTGATCGGAACGGCGGGATTTGAACCCACGACCCCCACTACCCCAAAGTGGTGCGCTACCAAACTGCGCTACGCCCCGTGACTTTACTATAAAGATTAGATTGATTTAAATGTTATTCTTTATAGGATTGTTATCAGATCTCAATACACATTTGTCAACTTCCCAATTAAAGTTTTCCCATATATGGTCTTCTAATTTATAGTTGCTTCCAGAAAAAACTCCTAATTTAACTTTTGTAGGTGAAGCTGAACAATACTGCCTGCTCCCAGCTGATGCGAGGTATTGTTGATGATATTGTTCCGCATAAAAATATGAATCAATCATCTTTATTTCCGTTTCTATTAAGCCAAGATTATTTTTGCTTAGTTCCGTTTGATATTGTTTCTTACTGGCTAATATGGTTTTAATATTATTTTCATTTTTGTAATATATTGCTGATCTATACTGTGTTCCCATATCATTTCCTTGTCTGTTTTTTTGAGTAGGGTCATGACATTCCCAAAACATTTTTAATAAATCACTTACATCTATTTCCCTTTTATCCCATATAATTCTTACAACTTCTGAATGACCAGTTAAGCCGGAACATACTTCATAATAAGTTGGATTATTTTTATTTCCTCCAGCATAACCTACAGATGTTGTGACAACTCCAGGAAGCTTCCAAAAGCATTTTTCAGCTCCCCAGAAACAACCACATCCAAAAATTATTTCATCTTCTTCTTCATCAAGATCTTTTTTGATATCTGTTTTTAATATTCTATGTAATGAATAAGCATCGTTAGTTAAATTTACCTTCTCATTATTCATAATGTTTTTTAGGAATTTAAACATAATTTAAATCTATTTATCATAAGTAGAAGAATTACATTTAGCTATTAACAATTCTAGTAGCTAGTTCTCTTTCCCAAAGTTTTTTATATAGCCCATTCACTTTTACTAAATCTTTATGAGCCCCTTCTTGTACTATTTCTCCTTTATCCATTACTAAAACCCTATCACAACTAGCTGCAACAGAAAGTTGGTGACTAATCATTATGATTGTTTTATTACTTCTTTCTCTCATTTCATCTATTATTCTTGCTGCTGTTTTATTATCTACGCTTGCTAAAGCATCATCAAGAACAACAATAGGAGAATTAACAAGTAGTGCTCTTCCTAGTGCAGTTCTTTGCCTTTGTCCACCACTTAATGTAATACCTCTTTCACCAACAATAGTTTTAAACTTTTGTGGAAAACTATTGATATCATCAATTAATCCAGCTTTTGTAGCGCTTTCTTTAACTAAAAATTTAGAGGCTTTGGGTTCACCAAAACTTAAGTTTTCAGAGATTGTAGAAGTAAATAAGAATGCTTCTTGAGGTACTATTGAAATATTTTTTCTAAGATCGCTTAATTTTAATGTTTTTACATCAATTTCATCTAAAAATAATTGATTGTCTGGAATTTCAATAGTCCGTCCTAGAGACTTTGCTAGCGTTGTTTTGCCACAACCTACTGGGCCAACTATGGCAATAAGTTCTCCAGGATAAATTTTAAAATTGAGACTATTTAGTGAATTAAAGTTTGCTCCTGGATACTTTATTGTTAAATTTTTTGCTTCTAAGAATCCTTTAACCTTTCTTTTCAAAAATTTAGTTTCTGCTCTGTCTACAATATTTGGGTTGTTCTGAAAGATTTCTTCTACACGATCTAAACTCACTTGACCAAGTTGAAAAGTATTTAAGGTAAAACCTAATAGAGCTGTTGGGAAGACCAGTCTTTCTACGTACAGAATTAAAGCTACTAAACCACCTATTGAAATAAATCCACTCTCTAATTGAAAAGTTCCTAATGATAATAGTATTAATAATGAAATTGAGGAAATACCTTGTAGCAAAGGGAATAGGGTACTCGCTGTTCTTGCAAGTTTTATTGCTGATTCTTGATAGTCATTATTATAAATGTTAAATTCTTTTTTCTCAGCGTTCTCTTGGGCATAAATTTTTATGGCGCTTATACCAGATAGATCTTCTTGTATTAGATCACTTAGTTTTGATAATGATTCTTGTTGAGCTTTTCTTTGTTTAACCATTCTGCCCCCAAATAGACTCACAATTCCAAGGATTAATGGAAATATCATTAAAGCTGATATTGTTAATGTTTTATTAATCGAAAACATTGAAGGAATAGTGAATGAATATGCTAAGACAATGTTGCACAAGCTTAAAACTGTAAAACCTAAAAGTCTTCTTATGTTTTCAACATCACTTGTAGCTCTACTAATAATGTCTCCACTACCTTTTTTTTGAATCCATTCTGGATCTTGAACAAGTAAATGGTCAAAAAGTTTTTGACGAAGATTTACTTCTACTTTTCTACCTATGCCGAAGACAATCTGTCTTGAAAATAATCTTATTAAACCCATACAAGTTGCTAAAAATATTAACCATAATGATTTAGAAATAACAAAATCCGAAGAAAACCCATTTTGTAATTGGTCAATTATATTTTTAACTTCCAAGGGTATTACAACACTTAGTATATTTACCAATAAGAGAGCTAAGGCTCCATATAAGAATTCTTTTTTGTAAGGTCTTAGATATTTAGATATAATTTTTATCTTTAAATTTTTCATTTTATTTTGCCGATATGATTAAGATAATGTTTCATTTTTGAATATGTGAGCTAATTTTATAAATGATTCAGTATTTATTTATGGGTAACGAACAAACTCATCCATTACATGAAACAGACAAAAACATTATAGATTCCCTTATCACTAAAAAAACACCTGAAGATCTTGACTATATAAATTTAGCTAGATTAATAAATCGTTATACCAATTTCCCAGGAGAAATTGAAATTAAAAACGATATTGAAAAAACTTTAAATTTTTGGAAGATCACTAAAAATGAACTTTTTTTAAAGACAAAAAATATTTGGTCAAAAAACTTCAGGCCTTCTAATACAAATAAAGATTTAGTTGGCTCAGGTTTTGATACCTCAAATTGAATTTTATCTTCATAATTTTTCTTCCATAAATAAATGTCTTCTTACCTATCAAACGCTGAAATCCTAAATAATTTGTTAGAGGGAAGGGATCTTGATGGATTAACTTCTAGATCTTTAATGAAAAGATGGCTTAATGACGAAATTTCAGATGTTGAAACAGGAGCTTTTTTGAGTGCTTTGAGAGCAAAGAGTTCTACAGGTGTCGAATTAAGTTCTATGGCTGAGGAACTATTAAATGTTTGCGAATTGCCAGTAGCAAGACCAAATTTGTATTTGGTAGATACTTGTGGAACAGGTGGTGATGGAGCTAATACATTCAATATTTCAACTGCAGTTGCATTTGTAGCTGCATCTTGTGGGGTAAAAATTGCAAAACACGGAAATAAAAGTGCCAGTGGAAAAGTTGGCTCTGCTGATGTTTTGTTGAATCTTGGTTTGAATTTAAATTGTTCATTAGAAAAAGTAATCAAAGCCGCAAATGAAATTGGAATAACTTTTTTGTTCGCACCTATTTGGCATAAATCTTTAATAAAACTTGCTCCATTAAGAAAAACCCTTGGGATTAGGACAGTATTTAATCAACTTGGACCCTTGGTAAATCCTTTAAGACCCAATGCACAGGTTTTGGGTGTTGCTTCTGAGGATCTTTTAAAACCTATGGGAAGCGCGCTTTTAAAAATGGGTATGAATAGAGCAATAGTCGTTCATGGGTCTGGTGGTCTTGATGAAGCTTCACTTCAAGGAGAAAATAAATTAGTATTTGTTGATAATGGTCAATTACGGTTTTCAGAAATAAATATTTCAGACTTTAATCAAGAAAATATACCTAACGAAAAGCTTGTGGTTTCTGATTCTGAGTCTAACGAGGAAATATTAAAGTCTGTCTTAAATGGTTCTGGACAAAAACCTCATATTGATGTGGTTGCCTTGAACTCTGCTTTAGTGCTTTGGGCCGCAGGCATTGAGGATGATTTAAATGAAGGATTTAAAAAAGCTTTATTTTCGATAAATCAAGGAGATCCTTGGAAAAAGTTTTTACTTTTAAAAAATTATTTACAGACAAATTAATTAATTTCATATTGATGATTAATCCATATAAAAAAAACGCGAAATTAGTTTTAAGTAATGGAATAGTATTTCCAGGATTCTTTTTTGGTGCTTCTGGTACAGCCGTTGGTGAAATAGTTTTTAATACGGGAATGACTGGCTATCAGGAGGTTATTACTGACCCAAGTTATTATGGACAAATATTAACATTCACTTATCCAGAGATTGGAAATACTGGTATTAATTTTGAAGATTCAGAATCTAATATTAATGTTAAAGGTATAATTGTTAGAAATTTTTCATCTAATAGCAGCAATTGGAGATCTAAAAAGAATTTTAATCAATGGTTAGTTGAGAAAAATATCATAGGTCTATATGGAATTGATACAAGAGCTCTTGTTAAAATTTTAAGATCTAGTGGCGCGATGAATGGAGTTATTACCTCTCTAGATAAAACTGATGAAAGTTGTTTAAAGATAATTTGTGATACTCCTAAGATGGAAGGACTTAATTTATCAAAAGTTGTTTCAACAAAGCAAAAATATTTATGGAAAAGTCATACGCAAACAATTTTTGATTTAAGAAAAAGATATGATGAATCTTCTAAAAAGTTAAAAATAGTAGCAATTGATTTTGGAATTAAAAATTCAATTCTAAATAGGCTTGTCTCCCATGGTTGTGAAGTTTTAGTTTTACCTTCTCGATGTTCTCTAAATGACGTTCTGTCTAATAAGCCTGATGGTATATTTTTCTCAAATGGTCCAGGCGATCCTTCTTCTGTTTCTGAAGGTATAGACTTAGCAAAATCACTTATAGAATATGGTGAAATACCTATGTTTGGTATTTGCCTTGGTCACCAAATATTTGGATTAGCATTAGGAGGTTCAACTTATAAATTACCTTTTGGACATCGTGGATTAAATCATCCTTGTGGAGAAAATAATAAAATTGAGATAACTAGTCAGAATCATGGTTTTGCTATTGATCCCAATTCTCTCTCAAAGGACATAGTTAGAATTACCCATTATAACCTTAACGATAATACTGTAGCTGGCCTAGAGGTTTATAATAAGCCTATATTTAGTGTTCAATATCATCCAGAGGCAGGACCTGGCCCACATGATTCAGATTATTTATTTAAAAAATTTGTTTCTCTAATGTTAGAAAGATGTTGACATATTGTTTTCATTTGATTTGATAATTACATTTGATATATTAATTTTTTGGAGGTACTAAGATCATAGAAGATTTCCAGAAGTTAACCGTTTCTTTAAGAGGAAACCTTGAGGTTAAAGCAAACATTATGGTTTTTACTTTTAAAGGCCAACTTGATGCTTTCTCAGAAAAACAATTTAAAACTTTTGTTACTAATAATTTAAAAAATGACCTTCCATTCGTTATTGATCTTACAAAAATAGATTTTTTAGATTCCTCGGGTCTAGGAGCACTTGTTCAAACTGCAAAAGAATGCAAAAAGTTGAAACTTGGGTTCTCTATCGTTGGTAATTCGAGAGTGGCTCAAACAATTAAACTTGTTCGTTTAGGGGATTTTCTTAACTTGAAGTCAAGCCTTGAAGATGCATTAAATTATTTAAAGAATTGAATTATTGGATTCAAAACTTGGTTCCATATGGATCTCCCGAGGATATAGGTGTTATTCAACTTGCTTGGCTTGGAGATTCAGTATGGGAGCTCCACCAAAGACTAAGACATGTTCATTTCCCTTTAAAATCTAAAGACCTCCATTTATCTGTAGTAAACGAAGTAAAAGCAATATCTCAGTCAAAATCATTAAGTCAAATTGAACATTTATTAAATTCAAATGAAATGGATCTAATTAGGCGTGCTAGAAATAAAACAAAGAGATACCCAAAAACTTCAGACCCTACCATTTACTCTAGAGCAACTGGTTTTGAAACTCTTATTGGCTGGCTATTTTTAAAAGACCCTCAAAGATTATCAACACTTTTTGAATATTTAGAATTAAAAATGAATTGAATTTATGAAAAACTCCTCAAATAAATTTCGCGGTAAAAATAATAAAGATTACAAAAAAAATTCAGAGTTTGGTCATTACTCAAAAAATCCAAATCGTTCAGAAAAAAATGATAGATCTTTGAACAATATCGCTAAAAATAATAAAGATAAAAATTTTAAAAAAAATTATGAAAATAATACTTTTTCCTCTTTAAAAAGAAGAAATCCAAGAATTAAATCAAATACAGAATTTCTTAATAAAAATTCTGATATGCCTCAAGAGTTTACTAATAAAAAAAATCTTGATGATTGGATATGGGGTAAACATTCAGTTTATGAGACACTCAGTAGTGATAGAGCTATTAATAGGATTTGGTGTACTTCGGAAATTTTTTCTTCAGACAAATTCTATATTTTGCTTAAGGACCTTAAATCTAAAGGGGTTCTTATTGAAGAAGTTTCTTGGAACAGGCTTTCGCAATTGACATATGGTGCTTCACATCAAGGTGTCGTATTGCAGTTAGCATGCTCTAAAACAATATCCCTAGAACAATTAATCAATTTTTCTAAACACAATTGTCCAAATCCTATAATAGTCGCATTAGACGGTATAACTGATCCCCATAATGTGGGCGCGATAATAAGATCAGCGGAAGCATTTGATTGCAAGGGTGTAATTATTCCTCAGAGAAGGTCTGCAGGATTGACTGGAACAGTCGCCAAGGTGGCTGCAGGAGCCTTAGAACACCTTCATGTGAGTAGAGTTGTCAACTTAAATAGAGCACTTGAGGAACTTAAGAAAAATGGTTTTCTTGTTGTTGGCTTATCTGGAGATGGTCAAACATCTATCTCAAATTTTCAAGAAAAAGCACCTTTGGTAGTTGTAGTTGGCTCTGAAGATAAAGGTATTTCTTTGCTTACTCAAAAGAAATGCGATTATATATTAAGTATTCTTCTTAAAGGTAAGACTTCAAGTTTAAATGCCTCTGTGGCGGCCGCTATATCTCTATTTCACTTAACAGGTAAATAATTTAAATTATTAATAATTACTTTTTTTAAAGACCAATAAAATGTTGTTGTTTCAATACATTTATATAATTAATAAAAATTTATTGAATTTTCACTACAAAATTGTATAGAATTTAACAAGAATTGCTGGCCCAAACAGGCAAAAAAAATTGATTAGAAACTTTGGAAACAAACTGGGTTTAGCCTGGTGGGCTAAAATTGAAACAGATCAACCTAGTATTACCTACTGGTTCGGCCCATTTTTAACTAAACGTAGTTTAAAAGAAAATATGTCTTCTTTTATTAAAGATCTTTCAGATGAGGGTTCTAAAAATATTAAACACAGTATAGTACGCTGCAAAAAAGAAGAACCATTAACTGTTTGATAACTTTGATTTTAAGAAATATATTAAGAAATGAATTTTAATTCTTTAAGAAAAGAAATTACCAGCAATAATGTTTCTGTCAAGGAATTAGTTAAAGATATCTTTGCCAAAATCGATCATAAAGATCCTGAAATTAACTCATATATTTGCACTACAAAAGATAAGGCTATCGCGCAAGCAGAGTACATAGATAAATTAATTAAAAATAAAGAAAAACTGCCTCCTCTCGCGGGGATGCCAATTGCAATAAAGGATAATATTTGCACCAAAGGAGTTGCAACAACTTGTGCAAGTAAAATGCTCCAAAGCTTTGTTGCGCCTTATGAATCCACTGCTTCTAGTAAATTATTGACTTCAGGGGCAATTTGTTTAGGAAAAACAAATTTAGACGAATTTGCAATGGGTAGTTCAACAGAAACTTCTGTATTTGGTGTTACTTCAAATCCTTGGGATATTAATAGAGTGCCAGGAGGCAGTTCAGGCGGTAGTGCTGCTTCAGTCGCCGCTGGATTTTGTGCAGCGGCAATAGGTTCAGATACAGGAGGATCAATAAGGCAACCAGCTTCTTTTTGTGGCGTCGTAGGTCTTAAACCTACATATGGCAGAGTTAGCAGATGGGGACTTGTAGCATTTGCTAGTTCTCTTGATCAAATTGGCCCAATTACAAATACCGTCTCAGATGCGGCTGAAATTCTTTATTCAATATCTGGTAAAGACCCCTTTGACTCAACATGTCTTGATAAACCAGTGCCAAATTATTTGACTGACTTAAATAAATCAATAAAGGGTTTAAAAATTGGAATCATTAATGATTGTTTTGAACATCCTGGGCTTAATCCAGAAGTTAAGGATTCTGTTCTTTCTGGAGTTGGTAGATTCCAAGCTTTAGGGGCTGAAATTATCGAAGTTGAATGTCCCAGATTTAACGATGGAATTGCGACATACTATGTCATTGCACCATCTGAAGCTTCCGCAAATTTAGCTAGATATGATGGAGTTAAATATGGCTACAGATCGAATGAAGGTTCAAATCTTATAGATATGACTTCAAAAAGTAGAGCTGAAGGTTTTGGAGATGAGGTACAAAGAAGAATTTTGATAGGTACTTATGCTTTGTCAGCTGGATACAGTGATGCTTATTACAAGAAAGCACAAAAAGTTAGGACACTTATTAGAAAAGATTTTGATAATGCTTTTAAGAAAGTAGATGTTTTATTAACTCCAACTTGCCCCACAACTGCTTTTTTGAAGGGAGATTTTGTCAATGATCCACTTTCAATGTATTTGTCTGATCTATTAACTGTTCCTGCTAATTTAGCAGGCCTCCCAGCAATCAGTATACCTTGTGGTTTTGATACCAAAGGATTACCTATTGGAATGCAATTAATAGGCAATGTACTAGAAGAAGATAGGATATTGAATGCCGCAAATATCTTTGAAATTGATGCTCAGGTAATTAAGAACAGACCTTTATTTTAAATTTAGTATTAATAATTAATTTGTAATCACAAAGTATAGATCTTTTTGAAATCTTCTCTATCTTATATATATAAATTATTTGAATATGGCTTTCGTTCCGCTTCATAATCATAGTGATTACAGCTTACTTGATGGTGCTAGTCAAATTTCAAATATTGTAGACAGAGCTTGTGATCTTGGAATGGAATCGATAGCTCTTACTGATCATGGAGTTATGTATGGTGTTCTTGATTTGGTCAAGAAGTGTAAAGAGAAAGGTATAAAGCCAATTATTGGTAATGAAATGTACGTGATTAATGGTTCTATTGATGATCCTCAACCCAAAAAAGAAAAAAGATATCATTTGGTGGTGTTAGCAAAAAATTATACTGGTTATAAGAATCTAGTGAAGTTGACAACAATTAGTCACCTAAATGGGATGAGAGGTCGAGGCATTTTTTCTAGACCATGTATTGATAAATCTCTTTTAAACAAATATAGTGACGGTCTGATAGTTTCTACAGCTTGTCTTGGAGGAGAGATACCTCAGGCTATCTTAAAAGGTAGATTAGAAGTAGCAGAGGAGATAGCTCTTTGGTACAAAAAATTATTTGCAGATGACTTTTATCTAGAAATACAAGATCACGGCTCTATTGAGGATAGAATTGTTAACGTTGAATTAATAAAAATTGGTAAGAAGCACCAAATAAAAGTAATTGCCACTAACGACGCCCACTACTTATCAAGCATGGATGTTGAGGCTCATGACGCTTTGCTTTGTGTATTAACAGGAAAACTAATAAGTGATGAAAAAAGATTGAGATATACCGGTACAGAATATATTAAAAGTGAAAATGAAATGCTTGAACTTTTTAAAGATCATATCGATGATGAATCAATTCTTGAGGCAGTGAACAATACAGTAGAAATTTCTCAAAAAGTTGAAGCATTTGATTTGTTTGGTGATTATAGAATGCCCAAATTTCCTCTTAATGCAGATACAGATTCATTTTCTTTCCTAACACAATTATCCAACGAAGGTCTTTTAAAAAGACTTAAAAAAAATGATCTTGCAGAAGTTGATGAGAACTATAAAAAAAGACTATCTTCTGAATTAAAAATTATAAAAGATATGGGCTTCCCAGATTATTTTTTGGTTGTTTGGGACTACATCAAATTTGCCAGAGATAACTCTATCCCAGTAGGACCAGGTAGAGGTTCTGCAGCAGGCTCACTAGTAGCTTATGCGCTTCAAATCACAAATATAGATCCTGTCGAGCATGGATTGTTATTTGAGAGATTTTTAAATCCAGCGAGAAAGTCTATGCCAGATATTGATACCGACTTTTGTATTGATAGGAGAAATGAAGTTATTGATTATGTGACGAATCGTTATGGAGAAGATAAAGTTGCGCAAATAATTACTTTCAATAAAATGACCTCTAAAGCGGTTTTAAAAGATGTTGCAAGGGTTCTAGATATACCCTACGGAGAGGCGGATAAATTGGCTAAGTTAATACCGGTTGTAAGAGGGAAACCCTATAAGCTAAATGAAATGATTGATAATAATTCTCCTAGCCAAGAATTTAGGAACAAATATGTTAATGATGATAGGGTGAAAAAATGGGTTGATTTGGCTTTGAGAATTGAAGGAACTAATAAAACATATGGAGTTCATGCTGCTGGAGTTGTTATAGCCTCAGATCCTCTCGACGAACTTGTACCTCTTCAAAGGAATAATGAAGGACAAATAATAACTCAATATTCTATGGATGATATTGAATCACTTGGGTTATTGAAAATGGATTTCTTGGGTCTAAAAAATCTTACTATGATTGAAAAGACAGTTTCTCTCGTTAATCAATCTACTGGAAAGAAGATAAATATTGATGAGTTACCGCAAAATGATGTTAAAACTTTTGAGCTTATTGGGAGAGGAGATCTTGAAGGTATTTTTCAACTTGAATCTTCAGGTATGAAACAGGTCGTTAAGGATTTCAAACCTAACTCTCTAGAGGATATTTCCTCCATACTGGCTCTTTATAGACCTGGTCCTCTTGATGCGGGTCTCATTCCTAAATTCATAAATCGAAAAAATGGTAATGAAAAGATTGATTTCCCTCATCCTTTTATTAAGTCAATTCTTACTGAAACCTATGGAATTATGGTTTACCAAGAACAAATCATGAAAATTGCTCAAGACCTAGCTGGCTATTCTTTAGGTGATGCTGATTTACTTAGAAGAGCAATGGGAAAAAAGAAAGTTTCTGAGATGGTAAAGCATAGGAATATTTTTGTAGAAGGTTCTATGAAGAAAGGTGTAAATGAAAAATTAGCAAATGATCTTTTTGATCAGATGGTTTTATTTGCAGAATATTGTTTTAACAAAAGTCACTCAACTGCTTATGGTGCTGTAACTTATCAAACTGCATTTTTAAAAGCCCATTTTCCAGTTGCTTACATGGCAGCCCTTTTAAGCGTAAATTCTGGCTCTAGCGACAAGATGCAAAGATATATTTCTAATTGTTATTCCATGGGAATTGAAGTTATTTCACCAAGCATTAATTATTCTGGTGTTGATTTCACTATTAAAAATAATCAGATTTTATTCGGGTTATCTGCAATTAAGAATTTAGGAGATTCTGCAATAAGAAATATAATTGAAAACCGAAATAATTTTGGAATATTTAAGTCACTTTCTGATTTGTGTGATCGTTTGGCTTCTAATGTTCTTAATAAAAGAAGTCTTGAATCTCTAATTCATTGTGGAGCATTAGACGAGTTTTCAACTGACAATAATAGAGCTCAATTATTGTCAGATCTCGAAAATGTTATTGAGTGGGCATCTTCAAGAAATCGTGATAGATTATCTGGTCAAGGAAATCTATTTGATTCTAAAGAAGAATTTTCTAATGTTGCTTTTTCAGATTCACAATTAGCTAAGGTTGAGGATTATACACTTATTGAGAAATTAAAGTTAGAAAAACAGCTATTAGGCTTTTATTTATCTGATCATCCTCTAAAGCATTTATCTAAGCCAGCGAAACTTGTATCTCCAATTTGTATTTCCCAGTTAGAAGAAACAAAAGATAGAAATAAGGTAT
>QCED01000021.1 GCA_003280725.1 Prochlorococcus sp. AG-355-M18
ATTCCTGGCATTCCTCCAGTAGACATTTGTTTCATAAAACCTCTCATTCTTTGAAAATCAGCTAATACTTTATCTACATCTTTAGCTTCATATCCACTTCCCTGAGCGATTCTTTGTCTTCTTGAAGGCTGAGCAGCAAGAACCTCAGGTTTTTGTTTCTCCTCAAGAGTCATTGATGAGATCATAGATTCTATTTTCTTGAGTTGATCTTCCCCATTTTTTATCATCCCTTCATCGATTTTATTCATTCCCGGAATCAACTTTATCAATCCACCAAGTGATCCCATCCTTTTAATTAACCTCATTTGCTTAACAAAATCATTAAAATCAAATGTTGCTTCTTGAAGTTTCTTTTGCATCGCTTCTGCATCAGCAAGCTCAACTTCTTTTTGGGCTTTTTCAACAAGCGTCAAGACATCACCCATCCCTAAGATTCTACTGGCCATTCTCTCTGGATGGAATGGTTGCAGTGCTTCTATCTTTTCACCTACACCGATAAATTTGATAGGTTTTCCACTTATTTTTCTTATTGATAAAGCGGCCCCTCCTCTTGAATCTCCATCCAACTTAGTTAGTATCGCGCCTGTAATCCCAACTTTTTCATGAAATGACTTTGTCAAGTCAGCTGCTTCTTGCCCAATCATAGAATCAACAACTAGCAAAACTTCATCGGGATTAGAAACTTCTTTAATCCGAACCATTTCACTCATCATTGAGTCATCAATCTGTAATCTTCCTGCAGTATCGATAATGATCGAATTAAAATTATTTTCACTCGCATAATTCAAAGCAATTCTTGTTATTTCCTCTGGTTTGCTATTTTTTTCTTTCGCTGAAAAAACTTCTAAGTCATACTGACTTCCTAATGTTTTAAGTTGTTCTACAGCAGCTGGTCGATAAATATCAGCAGCTACTAAAAGAACTTTTTTATCTTTTTCCTTAAGATAAAGACCTAATTTTCCGGTTGCAGTTGTTTTACCAGCTCCTTGCAGCCCCGCCATTAAAATAACGGTAGGACTATTTTTATTTTCATTTAATGGAGAATTTTCATTCCCCATAATGTTGATCAATTCTTTGTTTACAACTTCTATAAATTTTTGACCTGGGTTGACACCCCTAACCACCTCTTCTCCTATAGCTTTATCTTTAACATCTGAGATAAACTCTTTTACTACGGATAAACTAACATCTGCATCAAGCAGCGCTCTTTTAACCCTATTAAGGGCATCATTTATATTATTTTCACTAATTTTTGCTTCGCCTCGTAAACCTTTTACTGCGTCTTCAAAGCGTGATGAAAGTTCATCGAACATTATTACAAAGTAATTTTAAATATTATAGATGATCTCGCAGTCTATATTTATAAGCCACTTACAAAATCAACCAATTTCCATGATTTATTAGAAAAACCTAAAATATATTTAACTTTAAGTGGAGTTAATGATGTTTCGTTAACAAATTCTCCAGAATTCTTAATGATTCTTTCTAAATAATTTAGTTCAACTAAAACCACTATCCTAGAGGATGTTTGAGATGCAAAATCTATCTTCATAATTTGGGAATTAATTTCTTTATAAATCCCTTTTTTGATATCATTTTGTCTTTCTTCGATTGTTCTATCAATCAAACCACTACTTACAATATTAGAAAGGTTAATTTCACTCTTTCCAGCAAGAAAATCACTTTTACTTGAAAGCCATACATTAATTAAATTTCTTATCTCTTCTAAAGAAGGGGAGGCCTTAGTAATTTTTTTTCCTTTAAATGAATCCTCGACAGTAGGTTTAACATATTTAGAGTTAATTTCATTTGAGGGTTTTTTTTGAATTCCTTGAATAATATCTTTCTCATCATCGTTTTGATCTTTATCTGCAGCTACTAAAGATTTATCTGCAAAAGCTTCATCCTGAAATGATTTTTTAAAATTATTTTTTAAAAAACCTATCCCAATACCAAATATAAATAAGATCAAAAAAGCGTATAGATAAATAAAATAAGGTGAAGTACTAATAATCTTTTTATCCTTCAATAACTCTCCGAAACTAAACTTTAATTCAGCGATTTTTTCAATAAGAAACCTGTAAAAATCAATTATTTTGTTCTTAAAGATTTCCTCATTGAATTTGTTTTCTTGGATATCAAAATTTTCAAATTTTTGTTTTATGCCACCTGGCCAAGGTAATCTCCTTTCATCATCATTGTCTAATTTATTATCAAAATCTTCAGTTATTTTTATCGAAGATTCTTGTTTAAGAAGCTGATTTTGAAGATTTAATTTAATTGTTGTTTTATTAGATTTCTTTTCTAGTTTTTCTATAAATTCTTGAATTTCCCTATCTTCAAACCAAGAGTCTAAATCCACATCTTTAGATTCAATATCTCTAAAACCAACTAAAACATCATTCTCTAACCAATTTTTGCAGAAAATACATATCGCTTCTAACTTACTCCCAGCATAACTATCAAGCCAATCTCTTAATTTTTCATCAGAACTGCTAGAGAATCTTGCAGAGGCCTGATCAATATCTGCTAAAAGTAGGTCTAGGCATCCTAAAAGTGGCATTGAATCTAAGCCTGATAAATTTAATTTCTTTAAAATTCTCCTCGCTTCAAATAATTTTTCTGGCTTTCTTCTTGAAAACCCTATTGCTGTCAATGATATAAAAGCTAAAAATCCTGCCTCTGTTGATCCTCTTTTTTGCAATTCAATAAATAAATCTATCTGTTCTTGAACTGTCAAAAATGGCTTTATTTGCTGAAAAAAAGCTTCGAATTCTTTTTGATTTAAATAATCTCCATATTCAGATCTATTATTACCTTCCAAACCGCCTCTTTTAATTATGAAATTTTCCAACATACTTAAACCTTTTTTATGCGACTCTTGATCGTTTAAATCCCTGCTAAGTAGATCTAAAATTCTGTAAGGCAACAGAGAAAACAAGTCTTCTTCAAGTTCTTTCCTTCTTTCGGCAAGTTTTCCCATTCTTTGAAGAAGTTGTATTCCATCATGTAAAAAGTCTGCAGCATTTGAATAGGATCTAAGCTGTTGCTCTTGAATTGCAGAGTCTCTGGCTGTTAAAGCAGCCAATAGAGTGAGGTCAGCTTCTCTACTACTTCCTAAAGCAGGCGTTTGTGGAGGCTGCAAAGCTTTTTTTGTCATTTCAAAAGCTTCTTTTGGGGAACCAGATTCCCAAAGAAGTATTAAACCTGCTACTTCTTTATTTGAGGAAAAGTCTAATCCAGATGCTCCATTAAGTAACAAATTTTCGTACTCTCTCCTACTTTCTGGGTCTGTGAGTAAATCAGCAGTGAGACGAAGTAACTCAGATCTTTCTGTTAAAACTTCATAAGTAAATCCTTCATCAGGCGTTTTATCGAGCCTTAATTGAAATGCTCTTAATATTTCCTCAGATGATGCAGAGGGGCTTACGCCAATTAAACGAAAATGGTCTAATGGAAGTTCCAAACAAATATTCCAATGTAAAATTCTTAGACAAATCTTATCAAGTTAAAATTTTTTTTCACAGGGTCTTGCAGAGTTATTAAAAAAAATCATGAAAATCGACCTTCACAGCTTAGAATGTTAACAAATCAAAACTTCATTAAGGTATTTTCTTGGAAACACATGTAGAGAGAATCTCAAATCTTCAAGATATAAAAAAAGCCGAACTAGATCGAGAAACCGGATTATTTTTATTTGAAGATATGACACTTGGTCGTAGATTCGAAGATAAGTGTGCAGAAATGTACTATAGGGGCAAGATGTTTGGTTTCGTTCATTTATATAACGGCCAAGAAGCTATAAGCACTGGAGTAATTGGTGCTATGAAAAAGAAACATGATTGGTTTTGCAGTACCTATCGCGATCATGTTCATGCACTAAGTGCAGGTGTTCCCTCCTTTGAAGTAATGAGTGAGCTTTTTGGTAAGGCTACAGGTTGCAGTAAAGGCAGAGGGGGGTCTATGCACTTATTTTCAAAGGAGCATCACTTACTCGGGGGATACGCTTTTATTGGGGAAGGCATCCCAGTCGCTTTAGGGGCTGCTTTTTCAAGCAAATATAAAAAGGAAGTTACTGGAAATAATAGTAGTGATTCAGTAACTGCAGCATTCTTTGGAGATGGAACTTGCAACAATGGGCAGTTCTTTGAATGTTTAAATATGGCCCAATTATGGAAGTTACCCATAATCTTTGTCGTTGAGAATAATAAATGGGCTATTGGTATGGCTCACGATAGAGCAACAAGTAATCCTGAAATCTGGAGAAAAGCTTCTGCTTTTGGAATGCATGGCGAGGAAGTTGATGGGATGGATGTATTAGCAGTAAGAGGAGCAGCTCAAAGAGCTATTGAGCGCGCCAGAGCTGGGGAAGGGCCAACTCTTTTAGAATGCTTGACTTATAGATACAGAGGTCATTCTCTTGCAGATCCAGATGAATTAAGATCTGAGAAAGAGAAGGAGTTTTGGAGCAAAAGGGATCCTATTAAGAAATTAGCCAAAGAAATTATTGATGGTAAATTTGCAACGGAGGATGAGTTAAAAACTATTGAAAAGAAAATAGATAGAGAAATAACTGAAGCCGTTAAAAATGCTTTAGAAGCTCCTGAACCTCCTTCACAAGAATTAACTAAATATATTTGGGCCGAAGATTAAATTAAATTCCACTAGGTAATTTTCTCGTTAAATTTCTTAATTTTCTTAATGCCTTAAGTTCAACCTGTCTAACTCTTTCCCTAGAAACTTCTAATAATCTTCCTATTTCAGCAAGAGTATGTCTTTCATTTCCATCTAAACCAAACCTTAATTTGAGAACATGTTGCTCTTGCTCGCTTAGATGACTCAACCACTTACCAAGTTGCTCTTGATGCATTTTCTGTTCAACTTGATCTAAAGGTTCTTCATTATTACTATCTGCAATTAAATCACCTAAAAAGCTCCTACCATCATCACCATTAACTGGAGCATCTAAACTACTTGTTGATAAAGCTTGTCGTAAAACAGAATCTAATTCTTCCACATCAATATCCATTGCTTCTGCAATTTCAATTCTACTTGGCATGGCACCTAATTTATGTGCCAACTCCCTACTAACTTTTCTTATAGATGCTAATCTTTCGCTTAAATGAACAGGTAAGCGAATCGTACGTGATTGACAAGCAATTGCTCTCGTCATACTTTGTCGAATCCACCAAAAAGCATAAGTAGAAAACTTATATCCTCGAGTAGGATCAAATTTTTCAACGGCTCTCTCCAAACCTAGAGAACCTTCTTGAACTAAATCAAGAAGTTCTAGTCCTTTCCCTTGATATTTTTTTGCAACACTGACAACTAATCTTAAATTAGCTTTCATCATTCTGTCTTTAGCTCTTCTGCCAATTTTTATTGTTCTTTTTTGCTGCGTTGTGAATTCTTTAATTTTTTCATTCAACTGGCCATCTTCCGTAAGAAGCATCATTTTTTGAACTTGATTACCCAATTCAATTTCTTCAGCAGGAGTTAACAAAGGAACTCTACCGATATTCTGCAAATACCAACTTATTGGATCATTTCCTCTTCTTTTTCGAGGTTCTGTTTGAGTTGGAATTGATGAAACCATTTTTTGACCTAATAAGGTATTAAAACTCTCCTATATTTTTTAAGAAATAGCCAAATATTTAATGCGCGCTTCAGATTTGATGTAATATTTGTGAATATATGTGTTTAAAACTATAAATAACTCTCTTAAATTGTTTCTTTCAAGATATTTGTCTCATTTTTATATTTCTCATTAATTTCGACAATTCGTCACCAATTGCAGAAGCATTTGAACCTTTTTTGCACTTTGATGCAGCAAATGAATGCAAAAGTACGTATTTAGCAAAAAAATCTGTCGTTATATTTTTACAAAAGGTTAAATCAATCGCAGAACTGCCAGCAATAAATCCAGATAAAAGATCACCTAGTCCAGCTCGAGCTGTCTGAGAATCAGTTCCGAAAAGTTGCCAAACTTTTTTACTATCAGCAACTATGCTGTTAGCTCCCTTAAATAAAATACTAATGTTAAATTCTTTTGCTGCATCAAGAGCTAGCCCTATATTCGTAGCAGACTTGATATTAGGAAATAACCTTCGAAATTCTTTGCTATGTGGTGTAATCCATGTTTTAAATTTTCTCTCTAAAAAGAAATTTGACCCTAACTTAGATTCCGAAATTCTATTAAGTGCATCTGCATCCAAGATCAATAACCCTCCATAATCCATTAGATAGTCTTTTGATTTTTGCCAATCATCATTATCAATTCCTATTCCTGGGCCGACAGCTACTGAATCAAATGCACTTAAATCAATATTTTTAAATGCACTGAATAAAGATGCATTTCCATTTTGATTAGATTGCATAGTATCCTTTAAAACTATTTCTGGAGCAACTTTCCAAATAGATTCAGCAACTAACTCAGGCAGGACAGCCGAGATATAGCCTGCTCCACTTGATATCGCGCCTTTTAAGGCTAAGTATGCAGCACCAGGATATTTTTCACTTCCAGCTATTAATAATGTTCTACCTCTTTTATATTTGTTGGAATTTTTTGGTAAAGAAGGTAAATTAATATTTTTTAAATCTTTGTAAGTAACCTTAAAAATCTTTTTATCAACTTTGGACAGTTTATTAATAGACACCCCAACATCAATGTGGTGCAATTCTCCAATAAAAGGTAAAGCAGAATCTTGCGTCAACCCAATCTTATTAAGACCAATTACCAAGGTATAGTCTGCCTTTACTGCATTATCTAAGAAAGGCTCTCCTTTATCAGGACATAATCCTGTTGGAATATCAATACTTATTACCTTGCTATATTTGTTAAGAAATTTTTGATTAAAAAGTTTAATTAATTTATTATCAACTTTTCTTGTTTGATTATTACCAAAAACCGCATCAATCCAAAGTTCTTTTCCATTTGCATCAGGGGGCTCTACTAATTTTGTGACACCAATAGATGTAAGATAATTAAGGTGGTTATTTGTTAATGTTTTTTTTATCGGGAATGGGCACCATACCTTTACTAAAAAACCTTTCAAAAAAAGCTCTCTAGCTACTACTGCACCATCCCCACCATTATGCCCAGGACCTATAAAAACTGTTATTCCAGACTTTAGAAGAGGTTTCCTTTTCAAGAGCCATCTACTAATTTGGATACCAGCTTTTTCCATCAATGCTTCTTGAGGCATTCCATCAGAAAACATCTCTTTCTCTAATATCAACATTTGCTTCGAATCAACAATTAAATGCTTAGAGTCAATTGTTGGCCATACAATTTCGTTCATAATTGGTACAAAGCAATTGAAGTACTGTTCAAAATTTAAACTTCCATGTTAAAGACACAAAAGGAAAAAAATATAGAGAACTTTTTTTCTTCTAATAATAAAACGAAAAAGAAGAAAAATATTATTGTAGGTCTTTCTGGTGGCGTAGATAGTTCCCTTTCTGCTGCTCTTCTTGTAGAAAGAGGCTGGAATGTTGAGGGAATAACTCTTTGGCTAATGAAAGGACAAGGCTCCTGTTGTTCTGAAGGATTAGTAGATGCTGCTGGCCTTTGTGAAGATTTGGGAATTGATCATAAAATAATAGACTCAAGAGAAATTTTCGAAAAAGAGGTAATTAAAAAAACTACTGAAAGCTATGAGAAAGGATTCACTCCACTTCCATGTTCAATGTGCAACAAGAATGTGAAGTTTGAAGAGATGCTTAATTACGCAATAAGCAAAAAAGACTTTACTCATATTGCGACCGGACATTACGCAAGGATAAAAAAATCATCTTATGCTGAAAAACTTGATTGCAAGAGCCTCGTATTTAAAGACTTTCTTCTTCTCAGAGGTGCTGACGAAAACAAAGACCAAAGTTATTTTCTTTATTCTCTTTCTCAAGAAGTACTAAGCAGATTAGAATTTCCTCTTGGTGAAATGAAAAAAGAAGAAACCAGAAGGGAAGCTCTCAGATTAGGCCTTAGAACTGCCCAAAAACCAGAAAGTCAAGATTTATGTTTAGTTGAGCATTATGGATCAATGCAGATATTTATCGACAAACACATAGAACCCAAAGAAGGAGAAATTGTGCATGTAAATGGGAAAGTCCTTGGGAAGCACAATGGAATTCAGCACTTTACGGTAGGTCAGAGAAAAGGGTTGGGCATTGCTTGGCCGGAACCATTATATGTCAAATGTTTAGACAGGGAAAAAAACGTAGTTTATGTAGCAGATAAAAGTGATCTATTTAATAAAGAAGCAATAATTAGTGAGGTTAACTGGGTTTCAATCGAAGAACCTAATCAAGAGATAAAAGTAGAAGCACAAATCAGATATAGGAGTATTCCAGTAAAAGGAACTTTAATCCCTTTGAAAAATAAAGATAATCCTACTAAAACATTTAAATTAATTTTTGAAGATAGTCAAAGTTCGGTAACACCTGGCCAAGCTGCAGTATTTTATAAAGGAGAAATTTTATTAGGTGGTGGATTAATTAATTAATTTTCCAAAAGATATTTAATCCCATAAAAAATATCAACAAAAACAAAATAGGTTTATCTCCAAATTTTGTATAGAAAGTCTTTTCGGATGAAAAATTAGGGAACACTATATCATTTTGCTCAATATTTAAATCTAGCATTTGAATAATTTTTCCATCATCCTGAATTAAGCCTGAGGGGCCGGTATTTGATACCAGTAAATTATTTTTCTTATTTTCAATACTTCTTAATCTAGCCAAAGCTAGGAATTGATTATAAAGCTTAGCTGGATATGGATCTAAATTTGCTGCAGTTATTATTAGTTTGGCACCGCTATTAACAGCCTTTCTTATTTTTAGTCCATCACTAATTTCATAACATATAGCTACTGCTAGTGGGGGTGCAAATTTAGGATCAAAAAATCTTGAACCAGAACCTGGCTGAATTCCTCCTACGGCAGATAATCCTCTTGAAAAACTATTTAGAAATCTAGGCATTTTTTCACCTAATGGAACAAGTCTATTTTTATCTATAAATGAGGAAAAAGATTTATCTCCAATTTGAAGTCCGAGTAAAGAACTTCTTAACTCATTATTTAAATTTCTGAAACCTCCTGCCAAGGTATTAACCTTAATGCCTTTAGATAAATAAAAATTATTAGATAGAGTTCCTTCAGGAGCAACAAGAAGTTTCGCTTTGTTTGATAAAGCATATTTTTGAGCTATAGATAGCTTTTCTTTAATAAACTCATCAGTTATTTTTAATTTTTCTCTTGTTGGTATATTAGTTTGCCAAATAGCTACTGGATATTCATAATTTCTTTTTATTGGAGTTGTTAAACCTCCAAATAAATGTAAGAAAATAATAACCAAAAGTCCTAAAAGAAATATTTTTTTAAAGTGAAGTTTTCTTTCCAATCTACCTTGACTATAAAAAATCCAAAATCCAATCAATATTTGTAATACGCATAAACCACTTGCACCAATCCATCTTGCTAAACCAGCAAGA
This sequence comes from Prochlorococcus sp. AG-355-M18, assembly GCA_003280725.1. Taxonomy (GTDB): domain Bacteria; phylum Cyanobacteriota; class Cyanobacteriia; order PCC-6307; family Cyanobiaceae; genus Prochlorococcus_A. Next base: position 9,491 of record QCED01000021.1, read on the forward strand.
TAAATATCACCTGGGATAAGACTCTCTCCTAAACCTATCCAAAAAAAAGGTGTTTGAGAAAGTATCAGCTCACCAATCCCCCAAGTCAAAGATAAAAAAAATACTTTTATTGTTAAAGGAAATATTTTCATTTTAAAAACATCCTCTTTCCAGAGAATAATTTCAACTAACAATCCCCATAAATAAACTAATATCCCACCCAAAAAAGCACAAAATAATAATATTGAAATGGCAATTATTAAACTTGTAAGCCATGAAAATCCAAGCCATGTCAATGGATGAAGATCATATAACCATGAATGACTTATCAAAACGAAGAAAAAACCCCACCAAAAATTTGCTATTTTCCTCTCACTTCCTGCCCACAAAATAAATAAAGATATCGGCATAAAAATCAGCCAAAAATGAGTTGAAACTGAAATTCCTCCTAAAATCCCTCCTAAACAAGGGTAAAAATTTTGTCTTAGACTTTTTATTTGAGTTGGGATTAACAATCTAAAATTACGAAATTAAATTTATAATCACCCATTTATTGTACCTTCATTCGGTAAACTAAGTTTTAGTAACTTTCAAAATTTAAGTGAAAGAAGTCTTTATTAGTTTTGCAGTTTTTGTTTTTTGTGTTTCATTAACTCTTTTCAGTCAATTTAATTCACCACAAGTTGTTAATGCTACTGAATCAGAAACTCAGTCAATTCAAAAAACACCTGTTGCAAAATCATCAAATGTCTCAAATAATAATTTATTTGAACTAGACCCATCAGATCCAAATCCTAAACTTTTCGCTATGGCAGAAGAAACTCCATCAGACCGCAATTCAAGGACTACAGAAAGTGGTCTAATTATTGCAGATATCGTAAACGGGGAAGGAGATGAAGCTATTGCTGGGAAAACAGTTTATGTGAATTATACAGGAACTCTAGAAGACGGGACACAATTTGATACCAGTATCGGAAGAGCTCCATTCAGCTTTCCCTTGGGCGCTGGACGAGTAATAAAAGGTTGGGACGAAGGTGTAGCAGGCATGAAAGTTGGAGGCAAAAGAAAATTAACAATACCTCCTGAACTTGGATACGGATCAAGAGGAGCTGGAAATGTAATACCTGCTAATGCGACTTTAATATTTGAAGTTGAATTATTAAAAGTCAATTAAATTAAGTAAGAAAAATATCTAAGACTTTTCAATTTAGTTAATCTCCAAGTAATATATATACAACACCAAATATTTGAAATGTTAAGTAAATTCATCAATTCTTTTCTAGATAAAAAATTCCCAATGACAGTCCATGCTCACTGTGACGGTCCTTGTGGTGTTTACGACCCAGCATCTACGAGAGTTGCAGCTGAAGCAGTCTTATCAATGACAAAAAAACTTATTGCATTAGAAGCTCCTTCTAGCACTGATTCATCAGAGTGGGCTACATACAGTAATACATTTTCTAGATATGTTGCAGTTAAAGAAGAGCAAGCAAAAGAAACAAAGAAAGAAATTCTAATTTTGTGGACAGATTACTTTAAACCAGTTCACCTAGAAACTTATCCAGACTTACATGAAACCATTTGGAAGGCGGCCAAATTATGCAGTGCATGCAAAGTTAATATTGACTTAGCTCAAGCTGAAGAACTCATGAGTTATGTAGAAAAGATTCATAATATTTTCTGGGCTTCAAAAGGAAGATCAGACGCTTTTGTAAAAGCTAGTTAATCAGAGTTATTTTCAAAAGTTTTTTTGATTTTATTTTATTTTTTTTAGGTTTAAGAAAAACCGCAATTATTAGTGGTGAATCGATGTTACCTTACCTAAAAGAAGGGGATATTGTATTTTTTAAAAAATATAAAAAAAATAAATCAATCCTTAAAAATCGACAAATAGTTATTTTTAATCATCCACTTAAAAATAAAAACTTAATAAAAAGGATAAATTCAGTAAATCAAAATAATGTTGAGGTTATTGGCGACAATATTAAATTTAGCGAAGATAGTAATAAATTTGGATTAATCAATAATGAAAAAATAATTGGGATTGTCACCTCTAAATTAATTGTTCCTAAATTAAAAAATTTTTTAATTCAAAAAAACAGAAGCACTTCTTTGAATCCAAAATAATCCCAAAGAGAAGGAAAGCCCTCCTGCTACAGCTATTAATCTTTTAATAAGTTTTTGACTTGCTTTAAAGGTGGTAAAAGATATTAAAAAAGTAAAAAGATTCATACTTATAAGTGAACCAATCAAATATGAAATCAAATATAAGCAAGCGCTTGTTAAAGGTAGTGCTAAAGCAGGAAGAACTGCAAGAAAATGTGAACCTCCAGCTATACCGTGTAGCAACCCTAAACCAGTCAAAGCATGTGAGTGCTTATTATTATTTTTTTGTTCCTTAACATGAAAGTGAAAGTGACGATGGGCGATTCCATTCTCATGCTTATGGGAATGCGAATGGATACTTAATTGAAAAGAATTTTTTATAGCAAATACTCCAACAATTAGAAGGGAAATTCCAACTAGGAATTCGGCAATATTAGAAAATTTGTTTAATGGCGTAATATCCTTAATAAAAATCGCTAGAAAAGCTAACAAGAGGACTCCTGAAGAATGTCCCAAGCCCCATGAAAAACTATTTTTAAGAGCTTTTTGGGGATTATTAATCGCTGCTGGTGCCATTGCAATGAGATGATCAGCGCCACTAACTACATGTACTAATCCTGCAACTATACCTGTTAAAATTACAGCCTGCATATATATTCAGTACAACTCTGTTTATTCAATTTTATAGCACGATTTGAAGACAATTTTAAATTGAGTTAAATAATTTCTTGAACGATTGTTCAATATCAGTTTCTCTCATAAAAGTTTCACCAATTAATACTCCCTTGATTCCAATAGATCTAAGCGATTCTAAATCTTCGGCACAATTAATTCCAGATTCACTTATGGGAATAATATTTTGTTTTAAAAATATATCTGCATATGTATGCATCAATTCTATTGATATTTTTAAATCCGTTTTAAAAGTCTTTAAGTCCCTATTATTTATTCCAATCAAATTAAAAGATTTTAACTTTAGAATCCTCTCTAATTCATTAGAGTTATGGACTTCAACAAGAACACTCATCTTTAAATTATCAGCTATTTTCTTTAAATAAATTAAATCGTCATCACTTAAGATCGCAGCGATTAATAATATTGCATCAGCACCAGATACCCTTGCTTTAAAAATCTGATAAGCAGAAATAATAAAATCTTTGCAGAGTAGAGGGAGATTAGTTGATTTCCTTACAGTTTCGAGTATTTCATAACTACCTTGAAAAAACCTTTTATCGGTAAGGACTGAGATACATGATGCACCTAATCCTTCATAACAAATTGCTATGTCTTCAGGGTTAAAATCTTTTCTAATAACTCCTTTACTCGGACTAGCTTTTTTTATTTCAGCAATTAATCCTGGTTTTATTTTTGACTCCAAGATATTTTTATAAAAATCTTTGGGAGCAGGAAGGTTTTCAATCTTTTTGATGAGATCTTCTAAAGAGACTATTTTTTTATAATTCTTAATTTCAATGTCCTTGTGCCATACAATTTCCTCTAGAATATTTTTTGCTTGTGCTTCTCTATGAGGTACAGCATATTCTAAATTTTCTACCCTTACTGTTGGATTTGGTGGTCTGCGTCTTATCTCCATTATTTTTAGATATTATTTTATTTGAGAAGCCGCTTGTTTATATGCGACCTCAACTACTTCACTAAGAGTGGGATGAGTATGAACTTCTTTAGATAATTCAATTACATCTTGGTTCCTTGAAATAGCGTTCGAAATTTCTTGAATTAAATCAGCTGCATGTAACCCAAAAATATGAGCACCTAATACTTTCCCATTATCTTTATTGAAAATCAACTTTAGCAATCCGTCACTCTCCAATTCAGCCAATGCTTTTGAATTAGCTTTAAAGAAACTTTTAACAACTCCCAAAGTAAAATTTTCTTTAGCAGATATCTCTTTAGCTTCAGCTTCAGAAAGACCAACTGAACTTATCTCAGGGTGAGTAAAGGTTGCTGCAGGGATACTTTTATAATTAATTTCGACATTACCACCGCAAATATTATCAACAGCAATTGTACCCTGCGCTGCAGCTGTATGTGCAAGCATTAGTTTGCCTGTTACATCTCCAACAGCCCAAATGTTAGGTATTATTTCATCACCATTCTTAACTCTCATTTGATCATCTATAGGAATGAACCCTTTTACTGTCTCGATACCAACCGAATCAAGATTTAAGTTATTACTATTAGGACTTCTACCAGTTGCAACAAGTACAGCATCAACTTCTAAAGTTTCTACAACTTGCTTAGATTTTGCATCTGTCAGTTCTATTTTTACAGGACATCCAGGTGTTATTTTTGTTGCAAAGACATTTGATTTTGTGTCTATATCTCTCGATTGAATAAGGTTTTTCTTAGCAATTTTAGTGATGTCTGGATCAAATGTTGGCATAATATTTGCCAAAGCCTCGATCATAGTAACTTCACAACCAAGAGCTGTATAAACATCAGCAAATTCTAGTCCAATATATCCGCTTCCAATAATTGCTATCCATCTTGGAAGCCACTCAAGTTTAACCGCATCATCACTAGTAAATACAGTCCTATTATCCAAAGTTATTCCACGGGGCACAAAAGGAGAAGAACCAGTTGCTATAACAATATTCTTACATGTGAAAATTTTATCAATTCCGTTTTTATCTCTTACACCTACTTTTTGATTTCCTTCAATTCTGCCAATGCCCAAAATAATTTCAACTCCACTCCTTTTAAGAGTTTTTGTTAAATTTTCTCTAACATTTAAAACTAAATTATTTGCATGATCTGCAATTTTTGATCTCTCGAACCTTACTGGAGAAGCATGAATACCAAATTTAGCTAAATGTTCATAGTCAGCGATTTCTCTAACTTTTCCACTTGCAGCCAAAAGAGCTTTAGATGGAACACAACCCTTGTTAACACAAGTCCCCCCCATATCAGAAGATTCTACTATTGCGACTTTCAGTCCCTTAGCAGCAGCATGTTTAGCGGCATCAAAACCTCCATATCCTGCTCCTATTACAATTAAATCAAAATCAAAACTTGAATCAGTCACTTTTTATTAATTTTTTAGAGGTGTATGCGACTCTTTTTCGTTCTAGTAATAACGGAACTGCAACACAAGCCACATTCAATGATTCTACAAGCTCACTATGCGGAATTGTAATTGTTTCATTAAAAGCTTCTTGAATTTTTTCATGAATGCCTCGACCTTCATTACCTAAAATTAATGCGGTACATCTAGACCAATCGACTTCCCAGTATGGTTTTGACGGTTTTTTTGAACTTTTATTATGGCTACTAGTAGAAAATATCTTAAATCCTACATTTGATAATTCAGACAAAGAATTGAGTAAAGAATTTAATATTTCTTCTTCATTTCCATCAAATCTTAAAAATGGCAGATGAAAAACTGCACCAGAGGATGCCCTTAATACCTTCTGGCCTAATGGGTGCGCACCTCCAGCTAAAAAAATTGCATCAACACCAGCAGCTAAAGCAGTTCTAAAAAGATTACCCATATTCCCAGGATCTTGAATCCTATCGAGAACAAGAACAAAATCATCTTTTCTATTAAATTGATAATTAGGTATTTCTGAAATCTCTACTAAGGCTGCTATCCCATCTGGATTAATTGTTGAAATCGCAGATGCCAAGACTTCCTCTGAGACAATATTTATTAATGACTGATGAAGTTTTTTGCTTAGTTTTTGATTTTTTCTTAGCCATTTTTCGGTAACTAAAATCTTAGAGGGATTTTTCCCAGACTTAAGCAATTCTTCAATTAGATGTGTACCCTCTATGCAAAAAAAGTCTTGATCTTTTGGAGATGATCCTCTTTTAAATGATCTAAATCTTTTAACTAGATTATTGTTTTTACTAGTTATTTTTAAAAAATTATTTTCTATGATTAATTTGAAAAATTCGTTATCAACTATATTTTAATTACATAAATATTTTGATCAATTATTTATTAAATTTTTATTTCCCAAGAAATAAAAAAATATATTTTCATTTTTAATTAATATTCATGACGTTACATGGGGTGGACTTACAAGTTTTCCTTTGTCATGATGAATTTAATAAATTAACCCTTAATGATTTGCGTAAGCAAAAAGAAGTCATATCTTAAATCTCAAAATTTAAAGATTTTTGGCCAAGGTAACTTACATGGAAAAGTTGAAATAAGTGGCGCCAAGAATTCTGCCTTAGTTTTATTGGCCTCATCATTGCTAACAAATGAAAGGGTAATTCTTGAGAATGTTCCTCGTCTCACCGATATAGAAAAAATGGGGAATATCCTAAAGAGTTTAGGTATTAGATTAATACAAAAAGACAACCGTTTAGAGATAGATCCAAAAAATATTTCTATTAAAGATCTTCCATATGAACTTGTTAATGGATTAAGAGCTAGTTTCTTTTGTATAGGTGCATTATTAAGTAAATATGGAGAGGCTAAAGTCCCTTTACCTGGAGGATGCAATATTGGTTCAAGGCCTATAGATGAGCACATAAATGGACTTCAAGCCTTAGGAGCGGAAATTATTATTGAAGAAGGAATTGTCAAAGCAAGAGTAAGGAACGAGACTAAGAAACTGCATGGTACTCATATCAAATTAAAGTGCCCAAGCGTAGGAGCTACTGAAACTCTAATAATGGCCGCATCATTAGCGGAGGGAAGAACTACGATTGAGAATGCTGCAAGAGAACCTGAAATTCAGGATTTATGCCAAATGCTAAATAAAATGGGGGCAAAAATTTACGACTCTGGCAAAGAAAAAATAATTATTGATGGTGTTAATAAGCTATGCGGTTGTACTCATAAGGTAATTCCAGATCGAATAGAAGCTGGCACTTTTTTAATTGCTGCTGCTGCGACTTCCTCTTCGATAACAATTTCTCCTGTAATTCCTAATCATCTTGAAGCTGTCACGAATAAGCTTCAAGAGAGTGGGAGTATAATTACGATTAAGGGTAATTCAATTACAATCAAGGGTAAAAAGATCAAAGGGGTAGATATTGAAACAGCTCCTTTCCCAGGATTTCCAACTGATTTGCAAGCACCATTTACAACTTTAATGGCAATCGCAAATGGTGAATCAAAGATAACTGAAACAATTTTCGAAAACAGAATGAACCATGTTCATTTACTTAACAAAATGGGGGCAAATATAAAATTAAATAAAAATATAGCGTTTATCAAAGGTGTTAAAAAATTTAAGGGGATGGATCTAGTTGGATCTGATTTGAGGTCTTCAGCTGCATTAATAATTGCTGGGATTGTAGCTGAAGGAACTAGTAAAATTTATGGTTTAGAGCATTTGGATAGAGGTTATGAAAATTTCGAATCAAAATTAAAAAAATTGGGTATAAAAATAACCAGAGAATTTAACAAAAAAACTATGACAAATAAGGAATTCAAAACTAGTTCAGACCCTGCAGATATTCCTCGATATAGAGTAGCTTAAATTGTAAAGAGCGTGAATGTTAGTAAATTATTAAACGTAAGCAATGTTGATGAGTGAAATACAGCCTAAAAATATAAGAAATAAAACTAAAAAACGACTAGACCAAATTTTATTTAAACCACTAACTTTGAGACCATTCATGCCCATGTTCCGTTATTAGATCCAAATGCTGTCAAAATAGTGACTACAATGAAAAGGTAGGGAACAAATTGTAAAGATAATTTTTTTGCTTTAATTTTTGTCATTTTGTTTTTTCTTTAATTATAACATAATATTACTGAGTATGAAGCTATCTACTTAAAAATAGGTTTTTAATTGAGAATTTGCTACATAATTGTATCATTTATGTAAAATAATATATTTTAATCTTATTTATTGTCAGCAAATTCAATAAAAATAATTCTATGTTTTTATCGGAAGGATTAACTATTAATAATCGTTATCTTGATATCTTTTCCTTGACCAAAATAATAGTCAACAAAATGATTTTTGTTATAATAAAAAAGTTCATTTTTTCAGAAACCTTGGGAGCGTGGTGGAATTGGTAGACGCACCGCACTCAAAATGCGGCACCTTCGGGTATGTCGGTTCAAGTCCGACCGCTCCCACTTTGATGAATACCTATAGTCGATTCAATATATCTTTCAAAAAAGGGAAAGGTTGTTGGTTATGGGACAAAAAAGGTAAAAAGTATCTTGATGCAGTCGCTGGTATAGCAACTTGTAGTCTTGGACATAGCGATAGAGTTTTGAGAAGAAGGCTTTCAACTCAACTAAAAAAGATTCAGCACATTTCCAATCTCTACAACATTGAAGAGCAAGAACAATTAAGCAGAACTTTGACGAATATGAGTTGTGCCGAAAGAGTCTTCTTCTGCAACAGTGGTGCTGAAGCAAATGAATCAGCAATTAAATTAATTAAAAAATATGGTAATACAACAAATAAAGGTAAAGAATCCATTATTCTTGCAGCAGAATCAAGCTTTCATGGCAGGACGCTCGCAGCCTTGAGTGCTACTGGACAGCCAAAATATCAAAAAGGTTTCGAACCAATGATTCAAGGGTTTAAATTTTTTAAATTTAACAATTTTGATTCGGTAAAAAAATTATTTGAAGAATGTGAAAATGATGATCAAAAAATTTCCGGCGTTTTAGTTGAACCAATACAAGGAGAAGGTGGCGTAATTCCTGGAAGTAAAATATTTTTTAAAAACCTGAGAGATATATGTGATAAATATAATTCTCTTCTCATATTAGATGAGGTACAAAGTGGAGTAGGTCGAACTGGGAAAATGTGGGGTTATGAAAATTTAGGAATTGAACCTGATGGATTCACCCTTGCTAAAGGATTAGGAGGAGGTCATGCAATTGGAGCATTATTAGTAAAAGAAAAAGCCAACATTTTTTCTCCAGGAGATCATGCAAGCACTTTTGGGGGGAACCCTTTCGCCTGTAAAGCTGCCCTCACTGTATTAGAAGAAATAAATAGAAGAAATCTTATCAATAATGTTTATCTAAGAGGGGAACAATTAAGTGCTGGATTTGAAGAATTGTCAAAAAAATTTCCTCATATCATTACCGGAAAAAGAGGGTTAGGTTTAATACAAGGTCTTGTGATCAATGATGATTATGCTGATGCAAAAAAAATTACATTAAAAGCTTTTGATAAAGGATTACTAGTAGTTCCTGCAGGAGGAAACGTCTTAAGAATTGTCCCACCATTAGTTATATCTCGAAGAGAAATTAATATTCTTTTGGATAAGCTAAATTCAATTTTTGAAGAGTTATAGCAATTTAAATTTTGAAAAATGCAAATTTAAAATTTTTTGAATTATTATCACCGAAATATGAAAGGGATAATATAAAATTAGATTTATCAAGAATTAAAAAAGCACTTCAAGAAATTGGTAATCCTTGCGAGGGTATTCCTGCGATACAAATTATTGGAACCAATGGGAAAGGATCAATCGCAGCATTTTTAGAAAGTATACTTTTTGAAGCTAAAAGGAATTTTGGTTTAACGACATCTCCCCATCTTTTGGACGTATGCGAGAGGATTAGAGTTAATAAAAAAAATATCAACAAAACTGATTTTGAAAAAATCTATGGGTTAATAGAAAAAAATTTTTCAACATTTGAATTAACGCCTTTTGAAAAAATCATTTGCTGCGCACTGAATTTTTTTGAAAATAAAAAAGTTGAATTGCTCATTCTTGAAGCTGGCTTAGGGGGAAGATTAGATGCAACAACAGCGCATAAATCTAGACCAATAATTGCTATTGGGAATATTGGCTTAGACCATAAAGAATTTCTTGGAGATACGATTCAAAAGATTGCCGAAGAAAAATTAGCAGTTATTGAAAAAAACTCAATTGTCATCTCATGCAAACAAAATAGTCAAGTTGAAGATTTAATAACCAAAAAAGTTCAAGAAGTTGAAGCAGAAATTATCTGGAAAGATTCAATTACAAACAGCTATGAGCTTGGATTAAGAGGAATTTTTCAAAAGCAAAATGCTTCAGTAGCTGTTGGAGCAATTGAAGCGCTGAATAATTTAGGATTTAATATAAAAGAAAAACACATATGTGAAGGTCTTAAAAAGACATCTTGGAAAGGAAGGTTAGAAATAATAAATTATTTGAACAAAGAAATTCTTGTAGATTGTGCGCATAATTATCCTGCAGCAAAAGCACTCTCTCATGAGCGAAGCAATTGGGAGAATGAAGATAAAGGTATTTATTGGATTTTAGGTGTCCAAAGACAAAAAGATATTGACGCAATATTAAAAACACTTCTAAAGAAAAATGATCACTTATTACTTGTGCCAGTCCCAAACCAACCTAGTTGGCAATTAAACGATCTTTCTCATATTAAAGAAATTGACCTTCAAAAAACAATTGAATTTAAAACATTTGAACTTGCCCTTGAGTATTTAATTTCCCTAGAAAAATGGCCAAATAATCATCCTGTTCTAACAGGTTCTATTTTTTTAGTCGCTGAATTCATTAAATTTGCAAAAAAACAGAAATGTTAAATATTAAATTGTTCCTTTACTTCCCAACCTTCCAATTTCCCTGGATTTAATAGCCCTTTAGGATCAAATTTCAATTTCGCTTTTACTTGATCTGCGTCAACCACTCCTAGGCCTCCGCCTTCGACAGTTAAAACATGGGGATTAAAAATAAACGCGCCAAGTTTCTTACAATCTTCCATTATTTCATTTAATTCATCTATCCCATTCCACCTTAATACCGGCAAAGCCGCTAATCGTGGTGATCCTTGTTGAGAAACTGCCTCTAAATGCCAAAGAACTTTTTTACCCCATTTTTTTCTCAAACAATTAATCAATCCTAGTTCATCATTAAGAGGCAAAAGCATCTGTAAATACGTCCAATTTTTATCCTTAGACCTCATGTGAAGAGTTGTATGATTCCATACGACTTCAGAAATTCCATTAACGAGTTTATCTTCTTCCCCAAGGAGGGTAGATTCAACTTTGAATTTTTTACAAATCAGCTCGATGGTTTTTACTCCCCCAAGAGTAGTTTGAATTAATATCTTGTGACTTCTAGAGTTAGTTTTAAACCATTTTGGCATTTGATCTGCAATTTCTTTTTCAAGTATTGCTCCTAGTTTCAGATCAATTGCAGCGCTCGTGAGAGTTTTTAATATTTCTATTGTTTTTTCAAATTCAATACAGTCAATTACTATTGAATACCACTTACGTTTGATATCAGTAGCAAGTAGTAAAGAAGTAATTATTCCATTAGTCCCATAAGCATGATTTAGAGGTTCGGATTCTTTAGCATCAAATTTTAATAATGCAGGTTTTTCATTCATCGTTACTGCCTCTAAACCAATAAGATTTCCTGGATCTCTTAAAAATCCCCACCTGATTGACCCAATACCTCCTGATCCGCCTGCAATAAAACCTCCAATTGTTGCAGTTTTCCAAGTACTGGGAAGTAACCTCAATTCTCTCCCATATTTCTCTAATTGTTTATTCAAATCTCCCATGACACAGCCAGACTGTACTTTTACAAAACCTGTATCTGGATCAAATTCTTCTAACTTATTAAAATGACTCATCTGCATTACAACTCCTTTAAACAATGGGACAGCTTGTCCATAATTACCTGTACCTGAACCCCTTAAAGTAAGTGGGATAGAAAATTCCCAACAAATTTCTACTACTTTCTTCACCGCGTTATGATCTTTAGGTCGTACCACCAAATCAGCAATGCATTCGTCTAGTTTTTCAGTAAGGATTGGAGAGTAGTTATAAAAATCTTTTGAAAGTCTTTTTATGTCAGATTGGCCTTCAATAATCTCTAAGTTGTTAACTTCCCTAAATTTGTCTATAAATTTAAGACTATTTGATGTCATTCAATTAAATTTTTATTGTTTTGTATATAAATTAGCCGATTAACAATATAAATCGCCTTTTATAAAAACTTTTCTCTTTAAGGTACTCGAAAAAACATCTGCCCATCTTTGTGCATCTAAAATCACAAAATCAGCAGGGCAACCCTTTGTAATTAAACCATC
>QCED01000022.1 GCA_003280725.1 Prochlorococcus sp. AG-355-M18
TTATTCAATGATATGAATAAAAAGGAAAAAATTAATTTAGAAGAGGCTAGAAAACAAAATTATGAAACTAGAAAAATGAATACTTCAGAAAACTTAAAGAAAAAGAAAGATAAAGATCTTCCATGGTGGGTCGAGTTGTTATTTGTTCAACTAGGGTTACCAGATAAATTACTAATAAAAATATTAAAAACAAAAAAGAAAGCTAAAGAATTTATAAAAAATGATAAAAAATCATTAGTAATATTTTTGTTTATAATTTCTATATCGACATATTTTTATCCAGTTATTAAACATGCCAAAAATAAATTAGATTGTGAAGCAATTGCAAAAAATTATTTTATTAATAATAAAAAAATAGTCGGTATGAGTAAAAGTGAATTAAAAATGTTATCTACAAATTTTTGTAATGGTGGGGAAGAAATCTATGAGATTAAAAATCTAAAAAATTAAATTTTTAATTATTTTTTATTTATTTCCACTCCAAAATACTATAATTTTTATTTTAAGTTTATTTAAATTTGAATCTTAATCCTATGACAGATATAAGACAAAAAAAAGAAACAGTAAAAATGCATTTAAAAGATTTAAGACAAAACTTAAAGAAAATGCATTTAGAAGTTACTGAAGAATTAATATTGCCGCAGCCAGATGATATAAAAAAATTGATGAGCAAAATGGATACACTATTAAATATAATAGAATCAAACTAAACTATACTTAAACTAACTTGGAAACATCAAAATATTAAAAATGAAAAGAATAAAACAATTTTCACAAATACTTTTAATTTCAATATTTCTAAGTTCCTGTAGTTCATCAATTAATAAAGAAAATCCTGTATTAGATTCAGAAGAAAGCATTAAAGAGAATACAAATTCAGAAAAGCAAAGAATGGAAATAAAGTTTTCATGTGGCGAAGATGGTATTTCAGAATATTTAGATGATGGATGGATAATCTTAAAAGAAGATGCACAAGAAAAAATTTGTACCTGGAAATCTGTTCCTGCAACAAAAGATTGTGATATGGAAAAAGAAAAGGGATGTAAGATAACTAAGCCTGATAAAATTGGAGAAGAAAAAATTTATTTGTTAGAAAAATAACTAAATATCATGAATACAAAATCAGATAATTTAGTTGAATTAATTTTTAAGAAATTAAAAAGCTATAAAGCAAAAGAAATATTTCTAGAAAAAGATAATTTAAAGGAATTTATATTTTCTCTATTTAAAGATAAATAAAATGAAGAAAAAATATAATGAAAACTGTTATATTTAATAAGTTCATTTAGATATATTTATGTATAATTTTTCTTTTTTAACTATTGGTCTAATTTTTATTTTTATCTTAAGTCTTTATTTTTTATATAAGACAACTTCGAATGCAAAGAATTAAAGTAGTATCTAAATCATATTTAAATAATTGGGTCATCTCTTAGTAGTAGAACTGAATGTTTATTTAAACCATCAATAATCCATTCCTTATATTCGTCTAAAACGCATTTTTTATCAGAATCATCTAGTAAATTGATTCTCTTTTTTGCATTATCTAAAGCTAACTTTAAACAGAACTCATAATCTGTGCGTTTTTCTTGCATTAGTTTTTTTTTAATTTTATTTAAAATGATTACTTATTCTGTAATTTAAATAACAAAAATAAGCTTTCATTCGATAAGAGTATCAAGCACTACGGAACAAATTTTTATATATTTGTGATAATTATAATTTTAAATAAACCATGTCATACGAAGCTGGCAGCAAAGAATGTAGACATTTGATAGAAGCTAAGGAAAGCCTTCTATCAGCGATGGATGCTTTAAGCAACATAAATTCAACTGATCTAATACAAATTCAAATTAAAGATATTTATAATAAATTGGAACTAATGCACGATAACCGCAAAAAAATAGAATCAGCTACTAATCCTTTATAATTTATTTGAAGAATTCAAAAGTTACCAAATTGGCTGTTTATCTTCTTAACTTTTTTTTCAGATAATAAATTCAATAAAGCATCTAATTGAGCATGCACCTCCTTTGCTTCATTTAGATCTGGCAACAAATCGTCTTTTATAAGCATTTGATGCATTTCTCTAAGCTCTAACCGTATGTATCTTAGGTGGGAACTAACTTCCTCTCTCTTAGTTGCACTCATATCTGCTTATTATTAATAACATTATACCTTACTGTGTTTTTATGATTTTTGAATAAATTTGACTAAATTAGTCAATTTTTAAAATTATCCTCGGACCAGCGTTTTTTAAAAGTTGTAATATAGTAATATATCTCTCATGAAAAACAAAAAAAATTCAAAAAAAATTCAAACTAGGCCAAATAAAAATCTAGAATTAGGTCAAACAAAAAATTCTGCAAAATTAGTTCTTTTTATATTTGGAATAGGTCCCATTATAGGTATAACAATATTTTTATACACCAAGGGTTTTTTTAATTCCCCAAATATGTAAACCTAGAGAATTGAATATTAAAAAAATTAATTTGAATAAAAGATAAAAATAATTATTTAAATTTTTTTAATGAAAATATCCTAAATTCAACCATTTTTCTTGCATTTTCCGGATTAGATACTAAAAAAGGATGACCAGACAAATTTTCAAATACTTTGTCTATTTTTAATCTTATATCCTCGCAATCGATATTTTTCCATTCCTCGTCAAATGACATTGCAAAGCTGTCAGCATTGTCATAAAGATTATCTTTCATAATGATTTTAAATTTAATAGAAATAGAAATTTAACCTAATCTGAAATAGTTAATAGAGAAATTATATAAACTATCCTATTCAGGAATTAAGTAATAAAATTTTATTTATGTCATTTAAAATTATACTTTCTTTCATACTTAACTTTACAAACAATACTGTCAATTAAAATCTAATTACATTTGACAGAAATGTTACAATTACGGCATATATAAAATTTCATGGAAAATAAAGTTAAAAGAATAGGATATCTTCCTAGAAAAAGGGTACTTGAAATTATTGATGAAATATCCAAAAGCGAATCTATTAGTAGATCTAAAGTAGTTGGAATATTAGTTGAGGAAGCATTAGACGCTAGAGGGATTGCAAATTTTGGATACAGCAATATCAAAATTAATAAGTCAAATTTGTATAAATCGGATAATTACAAAGATATCCATAATGAGAATCCCCATTTAAAAGAAGGAGAAGATGAATTTGTTGATGATAGTGGTTACACAGTTTCATCTCACAAAAAATTAGATCGCTCATTATCTTCTGCAGATATCGAGTTAGCAAATAAAATCAACATTCTCAAAGAATCTGGATTGATATGAATTCAATTGAGTATTTATTTATTTTTTAGTGCACATCACTGAATCATTGTTTATTCTTAGTCAAGAATAATATTCCTTTTAAATAATTCGAATATTAAATCCTTTTTTAATTTTATTTTGTAATTAAAAATGAAAGATATTAAATGTCCATCATGCGGCAAAACATTCAGAATTGATCCCAGCAGCTTTGAAGAAATACTTCTTCAAATAAAAGATGAAGAGTTTAATAAACAATTAAATGAAAGACTTCTACTAGCTGAAGAAGATAATAAGAAAGCTTTAGAAATTTTAAAGAAAGAATTAAAAATACAGTTAATAGAGCAAAACCGAATTAAAGAGACTCAGATCCATTCTCTTCAGAACGAATTAAATGTAGCTGAAGAAAAGAAAGAAAATGAACTTAATCATTTAAAAAATCAAGCAACCAATAAAATCAATATACTTAATAATGAATTAAATAAATTAAAGGATGAAATTAAAAGCCAGACCTTAATTTCAGAATTATCCTTAAAAAACAAAGTCAATGAAGCAGTTACCGCTTTAGAAAAAGAAAACTCATCATTATCAAATACTATTGAAAAGATGAGACTTGAACAATCAATTAATGAAAAATCAATAGAAGAAAAATTTAAAAGCAAAATTAGTGAGAGGGACCTAACGATTCAGGAGCTAAGAGAAATGAAATCCAGATTATCTACCAAGATGGTTGGAGAAACCTTAGAAATCCATTGCGAAACTCAATTTAATCTTAATCGTGCCACTGCATTTAAAAACTCATATTTCGAAAAGGATAATGATGTCACTTCTGGAAGTAAAGGTGACTATATATTTAGAGAATTTGATGAAAATAAAACTGAAGTAGTATCTATAATGTTCGAGATGAAGAATGAAAGTTTAAATGGAACTAATAAAAGAAAAAACGAAGATTTTTTAAAAGAATTAGATAAAGATAGAAGGCAAAAATCTTGTGAATATGCAGTACTAGTATCCCTTCTAGAACCAGAAAGTGAACTATATAATGCAGGTATAGTAGATGTTTCTCATAGATTCCCAAAAATGTATGTCATAAGACCGCAATTTTTCTTACCCATTATTTCTCTACTAAGAAATGCATCTATGGAAACCTTAAAATACAAATCACAAATTGATTTAATGAAACGCGAGAATTATGACATAACTAATTTTGAAAGTACTCTGGAGCAATTCAAAAATGCCGTTGGGAAAAATGTTTCACTGGCACAAGACAGATTTAATGATGCAATTACAGAAATTGATAAATCAATTACCCACTTACAAAAAACAAAGGAGGCTTTAATTCTATCAAAAAAACATCTTCTATCCGCTGACAGCAAATCTCAAGATTTAACCGTAAAGAAATTAACTAAAAACAACCCCACAATGAAGAGAAGGTTTAATGATTTAAATGATTTCGAAGATGAAGTTGCCTAATTAACTAAAATTTTTTTGAAATTAATAATAGTTAAAAATATATTTAATTTCTAATTTATAAATATATTATTAATAATAAATTCCATAGTAAAGAAAATAATGTCTATCAACACTCCAATTTTCACTATTGCTAAAGATCTCAATGTCGAAAGTAATAGAATATTATTAGCCTGCAAGAAACTTGGAATCAATGCAAAAGGTGCAACAAAAAGATTAAATAAAGAAGAATTAGAAAAACTTAAAAGTTATTTTGAAACGGGCAAAAATGTTTCAGATGAAGTGATCAATTTAAATAAAGTTAAAACTAAAAGTAGTTCTAAAAAAATTGAAGAAAAGGTAAAGATAAAATATTTTGCTAACAGACTTATTCGTAAATCTTAAATAAAAATAATTTTTTTTAATTACTTAAAGGAATAAGCCACAGAAGAAAAAAATAATAATTTATCATAAGTAAAAATACTTAAAATGGGCATAAGCAAAATTTTAAATTCTCTTGAAAAATCCTGGGAAAGAGATGATATTCTTTTAAATATAAAGAAGGGGTTAGGGACAGATGAGATAGTTAACGAATTTCTTATAAAAAACGAAAGACAAATAAAACAATTAAATTCTTTATTAAGGCCAGAAGATATTGAATTATTAAATCAAGTAGAAAAACTCTCAACTTGCGAATCTAAATTAATAAATGAGATCAAAAATTTAAATTACCTAGAAAATAATGAAAATCATCACTTTATGAATAAAAAAAAGATTGTGCCATCTAAAAGAGTTTCTTTCAACAAAATTAGTTCATTCATGATTAATTGGAGTAACAAATTTGTAGTTATTGCTTTACTGACAATTTCAGCCATAGCTTTATCAAAACAAGCATGGGCATAATTAGCTAAATTAACTTCATTGTAAGAGATGTAGTTTTGAGAACCAAACAAGAATATTTAATTAAATATAAAGATGGAAATCTTTATTGTGAACTTGCTGATATTTGGATTGATCCAAGCAAGCCAGTAAAAAAGGCATTAATAACTCATGCTCATTTTGATCACTTTACATTTGGCTGTGAAGAATATATTTCTACTAAGGAAACTGCGATACTTCTGAAAGAAAGAGTTGGAGATAATATCAAAATTAAAACTTTTGAATATGGAGAAGAATTTAAGATAAATGGCATTAATATTTCTTTTCATCCATCCGGTCACATCCTTGGATCTAGTCAAATTAGGTTTATTTTTGCTGAAGAAAAATGGCTAATTTCAGGTGACTTTAAGCTTCAAAAAGATCAGACTTGCAAACAATATGAAATAGTAAAAACTGATTATTTAATAAGCGAATGTACTTTTGGTTTGCCAATATTTAAGTGGGATGAATCAAATAAGATAGCAAATGATATTTCAAAATGGATAACTAATTCACCAGAAAAAACTTCTTTACTTTTCTGTTATTCACTTGGAAAAGCTCAGAGATTGTTAAACGAAATTGGTCAAACAAATTTTAATGGCAATATTTATTCCCATGGCAGTATTCACAAAATGAACAATAGTTATAGGGAACTTGGAATTGATATTAAAGATACTATAAAAATTGAAAATAAAAAAAAGATAGATGAACTTAAAGGAAGTCTAATATTATTACCGCCATCTTTAAGTAAGGGTTCTTATTTAAAAAATTTCAAAAACATTCAAACAGCTTTCGCGAGTGGATGGATGTCAATAAGAGCTCTAAGAAAAAGATCAGGATATGATAAAGGATTCGCAATCTCTGATCATGCGGATTGGGATGGAATTCTGGAAGTAGTAAAAAAGTCTGAAGCAAAAAATGTATTTTTTCATCATGGAGATAGTGAAGCCTTAAGTAAATATTTAGTTGAAAAGGAATCAATAAATGTCCTTTTATTCGGTAAATAAATATGAGTTTAAAAAAGTTTTCAAAATTATTTGGCGATCTAGATTCAATTAACAGTACAAATAATAAAATTGAAGTTTTAAAGAATTATTTTTTATCTAATGATCCAATAGATAATTCATGGGCAATATATTTACTAACTGGAAAAAGTAATAAGAGATTTATTAGTGGAAGATATTTAAAAAATCTTTTTTCTCAAATATATGAATATCCTCAATGGTTAATTGATACATGTTATTTAAAAGTTGGTGATTCTGCTGAGGTAATAACGTTATTACTTAAAAATAAAACCAATTCTAGAAAAAAGAAATTGTCAAATATAAGTCTCAATGAATTACTAAGCGAAACAATACCTTATTTATCAAAACTTAATGAGAAGGAGAAAAATTTAGAAATTAAAAATCTTTGGGAAACATTACCTGAAGATAACCATCTAATTTTTAATAAAATTCTTACAGGAACTTATAGAGTAGGAGTCTCTATCGGATTAATTACAAAATCAATATCAAAACTAATTAATATTGAGGAAGAGATTATTTCTCATAGGTTGATGGGTAATTTTAAACCTTCAATTGATTCATATGAATTTTTAATTAACAAGAATATCAATCTTCAAGAGTTAAATTCCAAACCATTTCCATTTCTTCTAGCAAATACTATTGAAGATAAAATCTTTAAAAATTCAATAAATGATTTTCAATTTGAATGGAAATACGACGGTATAAGGATGCAATTAATTAAAAGATCAGGCAATGTTTCGTTATGGACAAGAGGGCAAGAATTAGTAAATGAATCTTTCCCAGAATTAGTAGAGAAAATGTCACATATAAAAGATGATTTTGTTCTTGATGGGGAATTATTAGTTTGGAATTTTAAAGAACAAATTGCCTTTGATTTTTCTTTACTTCAAAAAAGAATAAATAGAAAGTCTCCTACTAGATCAATCCAAATAAAATATCCAATTATTTTTATTGCTTATGATCTTTTAGAGATTAATGGGAGAGATATAAGAGAAATTAAATTAGAAAATAGAAGAATTGAGTTAGAAAAATATTTTTCAAAATGGCAAATTAAAACTGAGAATAATATCTCTGATATTTTTAAAATATGTGATTTAATCTTTCCTAAAGATTGGCCTGATGCTTTAACTTATAAAGAAAAATCTCGAGAAAATAATACTGAAGGATTAATAATTAAGAAAAAGACTTCTATTTACTCCTCTGGTAGAAAGAAAGGTATTTGGTGGAAATATAAAGTTGATCCTATGCAACTGGATGCTGTTCTAATTTACGCTAAGGGCGGTAGCGGTAGAAGAGCTGGTCTGTATACAGATTACAGTTTTGCATTATGGAAAGACAATGAATTAATTAAATTTGCAAGTGCATATTCTGGGTTAACGAATATTGAGATTAAAGAGCTAGATAAATGGATAAGAAAAAATACAATAGAAAAATTTGGTCCTGTTCGATCGTTAAAACCAGAAATGGTATTCGAAATATCTTTTGAGAAAATACAAATTTCTAAACGTCATAAGTCAGGCATAGCAGTACGATTTCCAAGAATAACAAAATGGAGAAAAGATAAAAAGATCAATGATGCAGACAGCCTAGAGAATGCTTATGAACTAATGAAAAAAATATCATGAAAAATATTACGAAAAATAATAATCAAAATAATTTAATTTCTAAAATTAAACAGTTTTTCTCCACAAATGGATGGGAGCCACTACCTTATCAGATCGAATCTTGGGAAGCATTTTTAAATGGAGAGAGTGGAATAATACAAGTTCCTACTGGATGCGGCAAAACTTATGCTGCATTAATGGGACCTCTATCAAAGATAGAAGACCCCAAAAATAATAAAAGTGTGAATATATTATTAATAACCCCTTTAAAAGCACTAAGTAGAGATCTAAAAAATTCCATACAATTAGCAGCTTTGCATTTTAATAAAGAAATCACTGTTGAAATTAGGAACGGGGATACAACCCCATATGAAAAGAAAAAGCAACTAGCTAAACCACCTAATATTCTTATTACCACTCCAGAGTCTTTATCTCTTTTACTTTCTAATAAAGAATCTAATAATCTGTTTAAGGAGTTGTCATCAATAATTATTGACGAATGGCATGAATTGATGGGTAGTAAAAGAGGAAACCAGTGCGAGTTATCTTTAAGTTGGCTAAGAGGTAATATAAAAAACTTACAAATTTGGGCAATGTCTGCAACTATTGGAAATATTGAAGAAGCTGCAAAAGCAATAGTTGGAATGAGCGCTATTAAACCCAAAATTATAAGTACAAATATTCAAAAAGAGATCGAAATTATAAGTGTTCTACCAGAGGAGGAAACCACCTTTCCATGGAGTGGGCATCTTGGGATTAGAAGTCATTCTTCACTATTAAAAATCCTAGATAAAAATAAAAGCACCTTATTATTCACCAATACGAGAAATCAATCTGAAAGATGGTATCAATGTCTTAAATTTTTTCTCCCAGAGATGGAAGACAAAATTGCACTTCATCACGGCTCCCTGGATAAAGAAGATAGAAAAAGAGTTGAAGTAGGGGTTAAAGACGGATTAATAAAATGGGTAGTCTGCACCAGCTCCTTAGATTTGGGAGTTGACTTCCAACCTGTAGATCAAATAGTTCAAATTGGTAGTGCAAAGAATTTAGCTAGACTTATCCAAAGAGCGGGAAGAAGTGCTCATAGACCAGGTGGAAAATCAAAAATAATTTTTATGCCTACTAATTCTTTAGAGTTATTAGAGATTAGTGCTATGAGAAGAATAATAAAAAGTGGTATATCTGAGAAAATTAGACTTCCTGAATTATCTTATGATGTGCTTCTACAACATCTAATAAGTTTGGCATGTGGAAATGGCTTTGATCCGAAAATTGAGAAAGAAAGAATTAAAAATTGCTGGAGTTATAGAAACTTAAAAGATCAAGATTGGAATTGGTGTCTTAACTTTTTAGAATATGGGGGGAAATGTCTTAAAGCATACCCAAAATACAAAAAGATAGTTAAAGAAGAATCACAAAAAAATAATGAAAACTTTAAATATTTTGTAAAAGACAAATCTTTAATAAGAATGCATAAGTTCAATATTGGGACAATTACAAGTGACAAATTTGTGAATGTCAAATATATAAAAGGTAAATCTTTAGGTAATTTAGAGGAGAATTTTGCTTCAAAATTAAATGCCGGGGATACATTTTACTTTGCTGGCAAAATGCTTCAATTTGTAAGAATAAGAGATATGGTTTTATACGTTAAAAAATCAACAAAAAAAAGTTCTCTAATTCCTGCATGGGTTGGAGGTCAAATGGCGATTTCTGATCTACTTTGTGAGAGTTTGAGAAAAGAAATAGATATATGCAACGAACTAGAAAATTATGATTGCCTAAATCCTGAACTCAATTCATTACGTCCAATATTGAAGAAACAAAAAGTTCTTTCAAATATTCCAAAGAGAGATGAATTCCTTATAGAAATATATAAAACCAAGGATTTATCAAATCTTTTTGTTTTTACACTTGATGGCAAATTTGTAAATGAAGGAATTGCATTTTTGTGGGCTTTGAGATTGGCAAAATTAAAACAATCTACATTTAGTATTACTGCTAATGATTTTGGATTCAGCTTAACTACTGCAGAAGATTATGATTTTTCCATAATAAAAAAAGAAGCTGATTACTTTTTGAATAACAAAAAATTAGAAGAAGATCTAGAAAATGCAATTAATTTTTCAGAATTAACAAAACGTAGATTTAAAAATATTGCCCAAATAAGTGGACTCGTAAATCAAAATAATCCAACCAAAACAAAAACTTCTTCCCAACTTCAAATAAGTTCAAGTCTTTTCTACGATGTCTTTACTAAATATGAAGAAGGCCATCTTTTGATAAAACAATCGCATCAAGAAGTTAAAGAATATCAATTAGAAAATAAAAGAATATCTAGATCATTAGAAAGATTAAAAAATTTAAAAATGCTACTAAACGAGATAAAAACTCCAACTCCTTTTGCTTTCCCTTTACTAGTTGAAAGACTTAAAAATACCTTAAGCAATGAGCCAATAGAAAAAAGAGTAGAAAAACTTATAAAAAAATATAGTGATTAAATGAAAAAAAGTTCTTTTAAATTTTTTTGGGAAGATACATTGTTAGAGATGCTTCCTTCACGAGGGTTATTTCTTCCGGAAACAAAAGAGTTGTTAATATGCGACATTCATCTCGGGAAAGCTGAGTATTTTCAACAAAATGGTATACCTCTTACTAATAATTCAGATAAAAATAATTTCGCAAGAATAAAAAAAATAGTAAAAAAATATAGTCCTGAAAAGTTAATAATATTAGGAGATTTATTTCACAGCAAATATTCAATTGATAAAAATCTTCAAAAAAAAGTTGAGGATCTTCCTAAGCTACTAAAAACTAATATTGAACTCATTCTCGGAAATCATGATGTAGGTTGTGATATTAAAAATATAAAAATTTTTGACAATAGAAAATCTAAAAATATTATATTTAGCCATGAGCCAGTTAATTTAGAAAACAATAAAACCTTGAATATTTGTGGACATTATCATCCAAAAATCTATTTAAAAAGCAATGGAGATAAATTATCATTTAGGTGCTTTGCAATGGATAAGAATAAAAATACCTTATTTTTACCTGCATTTGGAGACTTAACAGGAGGATATCCCTGTAAAAAGTCATTTAAAAAATGGGCAATTATTTCTGAAGAAGAAATTATCGAAATAAAACCCTAAGGAAGAATCCTCTAAAAGTGTATTAAATTTTTCGTTTAATTATACAAATTTATACTTAAAAGTCTCGTTTAGTTTTTTTTTCGATTAATTTATTTAAAAATCTATTTAACAAGCAAAAATAGGTAATTAAAAATTTATTCAGCTAATGCCCCTTACTTTAGCAGATAATCCACGTTATAAAAAAAATAAACACATTTTATAGAAATGAAAAAATTAATAGCCTTGATTTTATTTCCATTTCTTATAATTCCATTTGAAGCAAAAGCGAATGAGAATTTTTCCGTAGAGATAGAAGCCCTTACGCTCGTAATGGAACAATATAAAGAAGATACTGAATCCAGTATTGAATTAGATATAGAAGATAAAAAGCCAAGTTATATGGCCCTTAAATTAGACGAATGCAATGCAACTGTAAAAGTTACAGAAAAAACAGGATTAGAGGTTGTAAATACTGAATCTTTTGATGTAAATGTCTGCTTGAAAGAAATCTATAAAGTAATCAACTAAATAAGTAGGTTATAAAAATATAATTCAAACAAACAAATTAAAGAGGTCTTTTACTTAAAGAAGGTAAGACCTCGAGACCTAACAGAAAACTTTGGAACGGGTTCTGCATACTCAATTTATAACTACAACATAATTGTAGAGATGTAATTAAAAGTACAAATACTAAAATTATTTTTCTAATTAATTATTTCTTCTTTGATAACGTTTGTGATTCTTCTCTAGACATTAAAGCTTCGATTTGAGCAAGAACTTTTTGAAGTTCATCCGTTTTTGTAAGAGATGCTTCTGCAACTTCTCTTAATTTTTCTAACTGTTCTTTAGTTTTATCCATGATAAATAAATTAGAAATTAACCACTTTAAAAAATGGTTTTAATACAGATTTTTCACTCCCACACAGATTCATATTCTCTCTTTTTTTTATAAAGTCAAATAAATATGCCTTTATTAAGGTTTTATGTGGACTTCCAATTAATTCTTTAATAATTATTGAAACCATAAGATTACCTGAAATAGAAATACTCTTAAATTATGAAGTAAATACAGGCAAGCCTATTGTCGCAGTTGTTATGAGAGCACCTGCAAAAATCAAGAAAGGTAGAAAAGGGTAGTTTTTCAACGATAAACTTACTAATTCGAAACAACTATATAGGTATTTATACTGTTTGTCTACCCTTTATCCGTTTTAAAGCTAAAAATCTTTCTTTATATAAGTAAAAATTAAACATTAACCAAATTTTCCAGATATGTATTCTTGAGTAGTTTTTTCTTTTGGAGAGTTAAAAATTTTCTTTGTAGAATTAAATTCGGCAAGATAGCCGACTTTCCCTCCATCACCATCTTCGTATTCAACTGCATTAAAGAAAGCAGTCATATCACTAACTCTTAATGCCTGCTGCATATTATGGGTAACTATTATTATTGTGTAATTCTTCTTAAGTTCGTGCATCGTCTCTTCTATTTTCAAAGTAGAGATTGGATCTAAAGCTGAGCATGGCTCATCCATGAGAATTATTTCAGGCTCAATTGCGATGGTTCGAGCAATACATAATCTCTGTTGTTGTCCACCAGATAAAGAGTAACCACTATCATTTAATTTATCCTTACATTCACTCCATACAGCAGCTTTTCTCAAGGAACTTTCCACTAATTGATCCATGTCACCAGTAAAGCCATTGATTCTTGCTCCGAATGCAATATTTTCGTAGATAGATTTTGGAAAAGGATTAGGTTGTTGAAAAACCATTCCGATTCTTCTTCTAACTTCAACTGGATCTACTCTTTTGTCATAGATATTAGTTCCATCAAAGAGGACTGTCCCTTTTAACGAACAATTAGGGATTAAATCGTTCATTCTATTCAAAGCTCTAAGAACGGTTGATTTACCACAACCAGAAGGGCCAATGAGTGAAGTTATATCTCCTGCTTTAAAATTTAAAAAAACATTTTTTACCGCTTCAAAAGTGCCATAACTAATAGAAACATCCTCAAGAGATAAAATGTTTTTCTTTTGCGACTTTTTAGTGTTATTAATCATTTCATACCCTCTTAGTTTTCTCAGTAAAAGCGGCCAATATCCTTGAAAAAATATTAACTGTTAGTATTGATATCACAAGAATAAAGGAAGCCGCCCAGGCTAGTTTATTCTGTGCATCATAAGGTTCAAGGGCAAAATTATATATCAAGACAGCTAATGAGCCCATCTCGTAAAACAAATCTTCAAAACCTACTATGTAGTAGTAAGAAAATAAAGCAGTAAATATCAAAGGTGCTGTTTCGCCTGCAGCCCTTGCGATTCCAAGCACAACCCCAGTAGCAATAGATCTAAATGCTGTGGGTAAAGTTATTTTTAATATTGTTGTATACATACTTGCTCCTATGCCTAGAGAAGCATACCTTAATTCATTTGGTACTAACTTTAAACCTTCATCAGTAGTTTTTATAACTGTAGGCAACATCAATATTGAAAGAGCCATACCTCCTGCTAAACCACTGTACATACTGCCAAATAAAATTTTTGTTGAAACGATTAAGGCATAAATAAATACACCGGCAATAATTGAAGGAACACCAGCTAAAACATTAACTCCGAATCTAATAAATTTTGAAAAAGGTCCTCCGTTTGAATATTCAGCTAGATATATACCACCGCCAACACCTACTGGTATGGAAATAATTGAAGCAATAGTTGTAATTACTAGTGTCCCAATTAATGCAGGATTAATTCCTCCCGCATCTAAATCATCTCCAGGAGGATTTGGTTCTAAAGTAAATAATTCTGGTGTGATTTGAGCTCCCCCTTTAATAAGAATATATGTAACCACAAAAATCAAAGGAAGAATTGCAATGAGTGCACAAAAAACTGATAAAGAAGTAAAGAATTTATCTCCTACATTTCGTGATAGTTTTTTCTGGTAATAAAGAGAATTCATAATCATCTAATATTTGAGACTAAATTTCTTAACTAGCCATTGAGCAAAGATATTAACCACTAAAGATAGGATCATTAGTACAAAAGCCGCATAAAAAAGTGATGAGACCTGACTTCCATCGGCTTCACCAAACTGGTTTGCAAGCATAGAAGAGATGGTATATCCAGGAGATAATAGTGACCAACTAAATGCATTAGAATTTCCAATAATCATCGTTACAGCCATGGTTTCACCCATTGCCCTGCCTAACGCCAATAGAACTCCTGCCATAATTCCTGATAATGCCGCAGGCAAAATTACCGAAAATATAGTTTTCCATCTACTTGCACCAATTCCATAGGAAGCATTCCTAAGCTTTTTGGGAACTTGATTCAGACTATCTCTAGCTATCGAGGTCACTATTGGTAAAAGCATTACCACTAAAATTATTATCGCTAAAAGTGAATTCCGACCTGCAGGCTCCGAACTAAATAAAGGAAGCCAACCAAAGAATTTATGTAAAAAAACAAAAAACTCTCTAAAGAAAGGTTCCATAACAAATATCGCCCATAATCCCAATACGACAGATGGTATAGCTGCTAGTAATTCAACAAATGAACCTACTATTTCTCTGAAAAATTTCGGAACAAAATCCTCTGTAATAAATATAGCAGTTCCAACACCTAAAGGGATAGTAATCAATAATGAAAGAAGAGAAGTAACTAATGTCCCATATATTGCTGTAAAAGCTCCATATTCATCTTTTACTGGATTCCATTCAGAAGTTACTAGAAAATTTAAGCCATACCTTGAAAATGATTCAAATGACTGAAAAAAGACTACTAAAATAATTCCAAAAAGTACTATTGCTACAAGACTAGACAAGGCTAGGGTTGTATTTTTAAAGATTAAATCTATATTTTTTTCAATTCCGAATCTTTTACGATTCTTGAAAAGAGTTAATTTCTCTTCCATTAAAAAAAGAATATCTCTTTAAATCTACTACTAAATATTGGAAAAGACTTTAAGAGGGGTTAAAGGTATATGAAAGTCATGAAAAGTTAACATCCTTAAAATTAACATCTTCAAAATTTTTTCTTTAACTTTACTTAACCATAGGTGAATATTATTTATTGAATAGAAATTGAGGGGATGTTTAAATACAGGGAATTCATCGCTCAAATCAAATATAAAGAGGTAATATCTTCCCCTGTATATTTTATTCCTGTTTTGCTTTTATCCATAATGATTATTATTGAAGGTTTTCATATCTTTAATCACAAACAAAATTGCAAAACTAAAGCTGAGTGGATGGAACAATCAGGAATGACTTATGACAGGGAATCAGAAGTGAACTAAAAAATTTAAAATATAATTTATTCGCAGCAACGTTTTCTATTTGAGGAATAATCTGTCAAAGAAGTTATCCATTCCTTGATCAAAAAGAGAGCTTCTTTATTTAAACTGTAATAGACCCATCTACCTTCTTGTCTGTCTGAGATAAGACCAGCTTCCTTCAATATTTTTATGTGATATGAAATTCTTGATTGAGATAAATTAGTTAATTTTATAATATCGCAAACACAAACTTCTCCATCCATCATTAGGTCAATTATTTCTAGCCTAAAAGGATCAGAAAATGAAACCATCAACTTAGATATATTTTCTTTTTTTACTTTGCTACTCTCTTTTAACAATTTTAAAGTAATTAAATTCATTTAAATATAGCTTAAATAAAAAAGATTTCATTAATAAAAATATCTTTATACATCAAAATATTTTGATGTATAATTTCAATAAGAGAGTTAAAAGTGATGAAAATTGGAATTAATGGTTTTGGAAGAATTGGTAGATTAGTTTTCAGAGCATTATGGGATAGAGCTGATATAGAAATAACTCACATTAATGAGATAGCTGGAGATTCGAATGCCGCTGCGCACCTACTAGAATTCGATTCAGTCCATGGCAGATGGGGGAAAGATATAAATGTTAAAGAAGAAGAAATAATAATTGATGGAAAGAAATTAACCTACACATCTTTTAAAAATTACCTTGATGTTCCTTGGCAAAAATCTTCTGTAGATATTATTTTGGAATGTACAGGAAAGAATAAAAAGCCAGACAAACTAAATCCCTATTTTGATTCTCTAGGGATGAAAAGAGTAATAGTAGCTTGTCCAGTCAAAGGAATTGTTGCAGAAGCTGAATCACTTAATGTTGTTTATGGCATAAATCAAAGTCTTTATGACCCTTCCAAACATAAATTAGTAACTGCAGCATCCTGCACTACAAATTGTTTAGCTCCGATAGTAAAGGTAATTAATGAAAATTTTTCAATTAAACACGGCGCTATTACAACTATTCACGATGTCACGAACACTCAAGTTCCTGTAGATTTTTATAAAAGTGATTTAAGGAGAGCAAGAGGATGCATGCAAAGTTTAATACCTACTACCACTGGATCTGCTAAAGCTATCGCTGAGATCTTTCCAGAATTAAAAGGAAAATTAAATGGACATGCAGTAAGAGTTCCTCTACTTAATGGTTCTTTAACAGATGCAGTTTTTGAATTAAATAAAGAAGTGACAACTGAACAAGTAAATATGGCACTAAAGGAAGCTTCAGAAACTTATTTAAAAGGAATTCTTGGCTACGAAGAAAGACCTTTAGTTTCTGCAGATTATGTAAATGACTCTAGAAGTTCAATAGTTGATAGTTTATCAACGATGGTTGTTAATTCAAATTTATTAAAGATATACGCTTGGTATGACAACGAGTGGGGTTACAGCTGCAGACTTGCAGATCTTACTGAATATGTAATCAAAAAAGAGATTTAATTTATGTCTTTATGAAGTTATCTAATATTCAACAATATAGTATTGTAACAGCAAACTATTGGGCGTTCACGCTTACTGACGGCGCATTAAGACTATTAGTTGTTGGTCACTTTCATGAGCTAGGTTGGTCAACTCTAAACATTGCTTTACTTTTCCTTTTTTATGAGTTTTTTGGAATAATTACTAATCTTTATGGTGGCTGGATAGGAGCAAGATATGGATTAAGGCTTACTTTATGGATTGGGACTATCCTGCAAATCATCGCTCTTTTTATGCTTATTCCAGTTAAGGAAGATTGGCCAGTAATTTTTAGTGTCGCATACGTTATGGTTGCCCAAGCAGTCAGTGGGATAGCAAAAGATTTAAACAAAATGAGTGCTAAAAGTGCTGTTAAGACAGTAGTCCCAGAGACAAATGATGGCAATGATACTGGCCAAAAACAACTTTTTAAATGGGTTGCTATTTTAACTGGATCTAAAAATGCTCTTAAGGGAGTTGGCTTTTTCTTGGGTGGACTTTTATATAAGTTATTTGGATTCAATAATGCTGTAGGAATTATGGGTTTTGGACTCTGCTTAGCCTTTTTATTGACATTAATCTTGCCTGGAGAAATTGGCAAGATGAAAACCAAACCAGCTTTTAATGATCTTTTTTCAAAATCAAATGCAATAAATATTCTTTCTGCAGCAAGATTCTTTCTTTTTGGAGCAAGAGATGTTTGGTTTGTTGTAGCTCTTCCAGTATTCCTAGATACGGCATTTGGTTGGGACTACATGAAAATAGGATTTTTTCTTGGGGCCTGGGTAATAGGTTATGGAATTGTTCAGGCTTCGGCTCCAGCAATTAGAAAGATATGGGGCCAGAAAGAAAGTCCCGATCGTAAAGCTATCCAATTTTGGAGTGCCGTATTAATGGTAATACCGTCTTTGATAGGAGTCGCATTATGGAGAGAAAGTTCTCCATCGATAGCAATAATTTTAGGACTTACTATTTTTGGATTTGTTTTTGCAATGAATTCCTCTACACATTCTTATATGATTTTGGCCTACTCTGATAATGAAAAAATCAGTTTAAATGTTGGCTTCTATTACATGGCAAATGCTGCTGGAAGACTAGTTGGAACATTACTATCTGGCTTACTATATATGATTGGGAGAAATCCGAGTATTGGTCTTCAATATTGTCTTTATTTTTCATCACTTCTAATATTATTATCTTGGATTTCGAGTCTTAAATTACCAACAATCAAACAAAGCTTATCAACACCATAAAAACTAATTTTTAGAAATTAGAATGTTTAAATGGCAAAAATATCCTTAATTGAACTTGCAAAAATTTTCCTAAAAATTGGTATTTTAAGTTTTGGAGGACCCTATGCTCATATTTCCTTATTCGAAGATGAACTTATAAATAATAAAAAATTGATATCAAATCAATCTTTTGAAAAAGGTATTGGATTATGTCAAGTACTTCCAGGACCAATATCTACTCAATTGGCAATATATATAGGTCTTAAAATCAATGGTTATCTTGGTGGATTGATATCAGGTATAAGTTTCATTATCCCAGGATTCATTTCAGTATTAGCTCTTAGTTTTTTTTGGCAAATTGGTTCTGGATCAAAATTCTTAACAGATTTAATTTATTTTAATCCGCCTATTATTGCAGGGATAATTTTTTCATTCTCATTAGTTCTATTAAAAAAAAGATTAAAGTTTGATCGAATATTATTCTCCAGCTCAATATTATTTCTACTTATATTTGCTAAATATAATAGTATTCAATTTCCACTCATAACAATTCTTAGTATTGCAGGATTGATAAATATATTTTTAAAGAAATTCAAAAATATTTTTTATAGCTTGGTCCCTTTATCTATATTTTCAACAACCTCATTTTTGATTAGCTCGGTCTTTTTAGATGTATCAAAGTTTTTTAATTTTTTAAGAGAGTCTATAAACTCAAAGTTTTTAGTAGATTACCTTAATCTGTTTTTTTTCTTCTTTAAATCGGGACTTTTTATTTTTGGAGGGGGATTAGTAATCATTCCTCTTATGAGTGATTATGTTGTCTCACAAGGATGGTTAACAAATAATGAATTTATAGATGGGATAATGATTGGCCAGATAACACCTGGTCCTGTCTTATTAACTACAAGTTTTATTGGATACAAAGCTGGGTATTCGGTCGGAGGAATAAATGAAGCTTTAAAGTATTCATTTATATCAACTTTTGCAATTTTTTTACCAAGTTTTTTATTGATTTTTATTTTTGGAAAAGGCTTCATAAAAAACAGAATTAAATCGATTAATTACTTTATCGAAGGAGTAATCAATACAATTCCAGGCGCAGTTATTTTCTCTGGCTTTAATTTAATTGAAGATAGTTTTTCATCAAAATTCTTTTTAATTAGCTCTATTTTTATAGTTTTAATCTCCACACTATTATCTTTTTTAAAAATAGTTCCAACATACATACTCATTCTTTTTTCTTTAATATTAGGTTTAATAAAATATTTGTTTGCATAAAAAAAGGAGGAAATAAATTCCTCCTTTTAAATATTGTCTTACGGTTTATTTACCGATTCTTTTTACAGCAGCTCTTGACTTCTCAAGAATATCTCCTTTTAAGGGGACAAATCCAAGTGATGGAGCTTTATCTTGATACTCATCACTTAACAATGTATTAAAGGCTTGTTTGATAGCTTTAGTGTTTCTACCATTACCCTCTTCATAAGCAAGTATCCATGTTAATGAAGCTATAGGGTATGCACCTTTTGCAGTTGGGTTAGGATTTTTACCAGCAAGATTTTCATCTAGAGTAATACCATTAAGAGCTTTAGCTCCTGCTTCAACTGTAGGCTTTACATATTCTCCAGAAAGATTCTGAAGTGCAGCAGCTTTCACATTACCTTTTATATAAGACTGGTTAACATAACCAATTGCGCCTGGAGTGTTTTGAATAACACCTGCAACACCAGAATTACCTTTTGCTCCAACACCTGCTGGCCACTTAACTGATTTACCAGTTCCTAAAGTCCATGTTGGTGAAAATGCTTCCATAGAGTTTGTAAAGGCTTTAGTTGTACCTGATCCATCAGAACGATGTGCCCAAGTTAACTTACCTGATTTACAACCTAATTCTTTCCAATTTTTAACCATACCCATAGCAACCCTTACTGCTTGCTCTTGAGTAAGTTTCAAATCACAATCATAGTTATAACCAAAAGCAATAGTTCCTCCAACCATAGGAATCTGTACTAATCCTCTTGTTACCTTTGCTATATCTTTATCCTTCATAGGATCATCAGAAGCACCAAAGTTTACTGTCTGATCAATAAAAGCTTTTCTTCCAGAGCCTGAACCAACAGCTTGATAGTTTACTCTTGGACCTCCTGAAGAGGCTAAATCTTTGAACCAACGAGTGTAAATTTTGGCAGGAAATGATGCTCCAGCACCACTTAATCTTGTTCTAGCAGAAACACTTGTGCCAGGAACACTTGTACCAGCAGCAATGGCTACTGCAGAAGTGAAAACCAAAGCTTTCTTAGCTATGTTCATGGATGTCATGATTAAATTAAAGACTCCATATATATAGCACCGAATTTATACACAAATAATATTAAGAAAAAATTTTATCTTTTAATTAATTAATTTTTAATCCTTTCTTAAACTAAATCTCGGTTACAGCTTGTTTAGTTTTGTTTTGAAAATATTTAAAAATAAAATTATAATAATTTTTACTTTTATTGATAAAAATTTTGAAATTTGTAAACAATTTTTCCTTTAAATTTAAGAGAAGTTTAAGGTCTGTTTAAATTTCTCTTTTTGACTTTACTCCTTACTCATTTCTTAACCTTATTCCGGTTTTATATATATGGATTTATATCCATTTTTTACGTGTTTGAGGTTCATGAAACTTTTTCAAAAATTAATTGCTGCTCCTGCCATCATTTCTTTGGCATCAGGTTTCGCAGTAAACGCTTCTGAGATCAATCCATCTGATCTTAGTGACTTTTCTAAATCTAACGATTTAATATCTTTAGATAATTTTAAATCAGATACTTTATTCCCTGGAGATTGGGCTTACGATTCATTAAAGAATCTTACAAATAGTTCAAAATTTAATGGAAAATCAGTTTCTCGTTTAGAAGCTGCTGCTGAATTAAACAATCTAATTGCAGGTGGTGAAGGCTTAATTAATGGAGCTGCAATAGATAGACTAAGTGATGAGCTTGGTTCTGAATTGGCAATTATGAAAGGGAGAGTAGAT
>QCED01000023.1 GCA_003280725.1 Prochlorococcus sp. AG-355-M18
ACAAAATTAACTTATTACTGGTAGGTTATTAGTAGGAATCTAATCTTCTAATGTTTGAAAGATTTACAGAAAAGGCCATAAAAGTCATTATGCTTGCTCAAGAAGAAGCTAGAAGACTTGGTCACAATTTCGTTGGAACAGAACAAATCCTATTAGGTTTAATTGGAGAAGGAACTGGTGTTGCTGCAAAGGTCCTTAAATCACTTGGAGTTAATTTAAAAGATTCAAGAATAGAAGTAGAAAAGATAATTGGCAGGGGTTCAGGTTTTGTAGCAGTAGAAATACCTTTCACCCCCAGGGCAAAGAGAGTTTTAGAGCTATCCCTCGAGGAAGCTCGTCAATTGGGTCATAACTACATTGGAACTGAACATCTTCTTTTGGGACTAATAAGAGAAGGTGAAGGCGTAGCTGCAAGAGTTCTAGAAAATCTTAGTATTGACCTTACAAAGGTAAGAACACAAGTTATAAGAATGCTAGGTGAAACAGCTGAAGTTGGTTCTGGTGCTAATTCGAATAAGGGGAATTTAAAAACTGCAACTCTCGATGAGTTTGGAACAAATTTAACAAAGCTTGCAAGTGAATCAAAACTTGAT
Organism: Prochlorococcus sp. AG-355-M18; assembly: GCA_003280725.1. Classification (GTDB taxonomy): domain Bacteria; phylum Cyanobacteriota; class Cyanobacteriia; order PCC-6307; family Cyanobiaceae; genus Prochlorococcus_A. Next base: position 594 of record QCED01000023.1, read on the forward strand.
CCAGTGGTTGGTCGTCACGCAGAAATAGACCGTGTAGTTCAAATATTAGGGAGGAGAACCAAGAATAATCCTGTTTTAATAGGGGAACCCGGTGTGGGCAAAACCGCTATTGCAGAAGGCTTAGCTCAAAGAATACAGATGGGAGATATTCCCGACATACTTGAAGATAAAAGAGTTTTAACTCTCGATATTGGACTTTTAGTTGCTGGAACAAAATATAGGGGTGAATTTGAAGAAAGGCTAAAAAAAATAATGGAAGAAATCAAATCTGCTGGTAACGTTATTCTTGTTATTGATGAAGTTCATACCTTAATAGGTGCTGGAGCTGCTGAGGGGGCTATCGATGCTGCAAACATTCTAAAGCCAGCACTAGCACGTGGCGAACTCCAATGTATAGGAGCCACAACACTTGATGAGTATAGAAAACATATTGAAAGAGATGCCGCACTAGAAAGAAGATTCCAACCAGTAATGGTTGGAGAACCATCTATTGAAGACACAATTGAAATCTTGAAGGGGCTTAGAGAACGTTATGAACAGCATCATCGCCTAAAAATTACCGATGATGCTTTAGAAGCTGCAGCTCATCTTGGAGATCGCTACATATCTGATAGATTTTTACCTGATAAAGCTATAGACCTCATCGACGAAGCAGGTAGTAGGGTTCGTTTAATAAATTCTAAACTTCCACCTGAAGCTAAAGAAATAGATAAAGAACTCAGACAAATTCAAAAACAAAAAGAAGAATCTGTAAGAGATCAAAATTTTGATCAGGCTGGCCAATTAAGAGAAAAAGAGAAAGAATTATCCGCAAAAATTAAAGAGGTACTCCAAAATAAAAAAGAATCTACAGCTGAAAACGAATCAAATTCTGCTGATAATTCAGTAAAAAATGATTCAATACTTCTACATAACCCCTTGGTGAGTGAAGAGGACGTAGCACATATTGTTGCATCTTGGACCGGTGTACCTGTTCAAAAGTTAACAGAAACCGAATCAGTCAAACTTTTGAATATGGAGGAAACTCTTCATCAAAGATTAATAGGACAAGATGAAGCTGTAAAGGCTGTTTCTAGAGCTATCAGAAGAGCAAGAGTTGGACTCAAAAATCCTAATAGGCCTATAGCTAGCTTTATTTTCTCAGGGCCTACAGGTGTAGGAAAAACTGAATTGACTAAATCACTAGCTTCATATTTTTTCGGTAGTGAAGAAGCAATGATCAGATTAGATATGTCAGAATTTATGGAAAGACATACAGTAAGTAAACTTATAGGTTCTCCGCCAGGATATGTTGGATTTAATGAAGGTGGTCAGCTTACAGAAGCGGTCAGAAGACGTCCATATACGGTTGTTTTATTCGATGAAGTTGAGAAGGCTCATCCAGATGTATTTAATTTATTATTGCAACTACTTGAGGATGGCAGATTAACAGATTCCAAGGGTAGAACTGTAGATTTTAAAAATACTTTACTAATAATGACTTCTAACATTGGTTCTAAAGTCATAGAAAAAGGTGGAGGCGGTTTAGGATTTGAGTTTTCAGGTGATTCTGTTGAAGATAGCCAATACAACAGAATAAAATCTTTAGTAAATGAAGAATTAAAACAATATTTTAGACCAGAATTCTTAAATAGACTTGATGAAATAATTGTATTCAGACAACTAACTAAAAATGAGGTTAAAGAAATTGCTGAAATAATGTTGCAAGAGGTTTTTGCAAGATTGCAAGATAAAGGTATTAAATTGAGCGTGACTGATTCATTCAAAGAAAGACTTGTTGAAGAAGGATATAATCCTTCTTACGGAGCAAGACCTTTAAGGAGAGCTGTTATGCGATTACTAGAAGATAGTTTGGCTGAAGAGGTTTTATCAGGAAGAATAAAAGATGGAGATAAGGCATTAGTTGATATAGATGATAATAAAAAAGTTACTATCAACATTTCCTCTGAAGAATCCCCTCAGGAGTTGGCTAGTGCCAATTTCTAGAAATTAGAGTAAATATGCAGTCAATTTCTCCAGAAATCATATTCAGGGGGAAAGATGCTTGGGAAAAAGCTTTACCTCAAATTTCTAAGTTAACTCAAAGTCCATTAATATTAGGTAGAAGCATTCGTACGTATAATCTCAGAAATAAAATTCTTGGAGATTTAAAAAGTCAAAACCTTGAAGTGAAATCTGCTAATTTATACTTTGATTGTTGTTATGAAGATATTTCAAGAGTTAAGAACATCATTTTAAAGAACAATAATGATTCTGTTATCGCTGCTGGAGGTGGTAAAGTTCTTGATTCTGGTAAGTTTTTAGCGGAATGTCTCAATATCCCTTGTATTACAATTCCATTGAGTGCCTCAACATGCGCTGGTTGGACTGCCTTATCAAACATTTATACAAAAAATGGCCAATTCATAGAGGACGTTGCATTAAGATCTTGTCCAAAAGTCCTAATATATGATCATAAATTTATTCAAACAGCTCCATCAAGAACACTTGCAAGTGGAATAGCAGATGCTTTGGCAAAGTGGTACGAATCCTCGATAACAAGTTCAACAATAGATGATGGCCTTGTTCAACAAGCAATTCAGATATCAAGAGTTTTAAGAGATCAATTATTAATAGATGGAGAGAAAGCCTTTGAGGGACAATTTGAAAATAATAATTCTTGGCAAAATACTATAGAAGCATGCGGACTTACAGCAGGATTAGTAGGTGGTATTGGGGGAGAAAAGTGTAGAACAGCGGCAGCACATGCTATTCATAATGCAATTACCCAGATAATTACCCCTAATAAATTCTTTCATGGTGAGATTGTTGGAGTTGGATTATTATTGCAATTAAGACTTGAAGAAATGAAAAATAATAATAAATTAGCTGATCAATCAATTAAACAATTGTTAAAACTAATGAAGTCATTGAATTTGCCAACTACTATTGCACAGCTGGGAATAAATGTTTTTGAGAATCAAAATTTAGATAAAATTGCAGAGTTTACTTGTAGAAAGAAATCTGAAATTCATTTCTTACCTTTTGAAATTTCTAAGCAGGATATAGTTGAAGTTATTACAAATTTTGAACAACAAAAAATCAAAGTATAATAGTTTGTTTACTAAAGCCAATTTCGATAAATTTAATAATTTAAATATTGAGTTTTTTGAGAGTGCCAAAATGTCACTTTTAGACCCATTGGGCCTATATTTGGCAAACGATGTTAAGTGGATAAAACTTAATGAAAACTGGAACTCTTTGAAATTCCCAGTAGTCATTGGGGGTAAAGGAAAACCTTTAATTCTTTTACATGGCTTTGATAGTAGTTTTTTGGAGTTTAGAAGAATATATCAATCATTAAAAAGAAATTTCCAAGTTATAGTTCCTGATTTGTTAGGGTTTGGTTTTAGTCCCAGGCGCGCAACTAATGAATACAATCCCACGAAAATAATCTCATATTTAATTGATCTCCTTAAGACCTTAAAAATAACAAATAATCTTAAAGTTATTGGCGCCTCTATGGGTGGTTCAGTAGCTTTAAAACTTTCTTCTGAAATCCCAAATTCAATTGATAAGATTATACTTTTATCTCCTGCGGGATTGTTTGGAGAACCTAAGAGCATCCCTTTTCCTCTTAACCAAATTGGCGCCTCATTTCTTGGATTGCCTCAGGTTAGAAAAAGTCTTTGCAGTCAAGCTTTTGCTTTTCCAGATGAATGTGTTGGTGAAATGGAAGAGCAAATTGCTTCAATTCATCTAGGTTGCCAAGGATGGAGGAATTCTCTTGCGTCATTTGCAAAAAGTGGAGGGTTTGCTGGGACATATAAATATATACAAAATATCCCAATTAAAGCAATATGCGGAGAAAATGATCGTATTCTGGGAAAAAAAGAGATTAAAAATATAAGAAAAATTGATAAATTAAATTTTGTAGGGTTGCAAAATTGTGGTCATCTTCCTCATGTAGATTTGCCATCGTTATCGAGTAAAATTATCCAAGATTATTTTTTGGAATAAAAAATTTTATAATTAATTTAGATACTTGATAATTATAAAAACGTAATACAAAACAGATGGAGTAAAAATGTAGCTGTCAATTCTATCAAGAATTCCTCCATGTCCTGGTAAAAAAGTTCCGGAATCTTTAATTTTTGCATCTCTTTTCATCATTGATTCAATTAAATCTCCAACTAATGCCATAAGAGAAATTAAAATTCCATATAAAATTCCAACTAATAATGGATTTTCCCAATTCAGTGAAAATGCGAAAAATGTTGCTAAAAAAATTGAACAGGATATTCCTCCAATTAAACCTTCTATTGTTTTGCTAGGAGATATTGGAGAAAGAGATTTTTTACCAAATGACCTCCCAATGAAATACGAACCAATATCACTAGTTACTACTAAAAAACAAGTTGTTAAAGTTAAATGTAGACCTGTGGTATTTGACAAGTTTTCAAATGAAAGCCAACCTTGATTTGAACTTATTATCACTGACTCTAATCCCCTTAACTTTATCCAGTAACTAGGCAAAAAACCTAAATAGAACAATCCAAAAATAGAAGCTGCAATATCTGAAATTGTTCCGGGTTTTGGTTGTAATAGTAACCAAGTACATATTCCAACTGAACAGATAGGCAAAATTGAATTTGATATTTCACCCTCAAGTAAACCTATGGATTCAAGATATGTAGAGATTATAATAACGAAAGATGAAAATAATGTGGTTTTTGTAGCTGGTTTTATTCCTTTAAATTCTGCCATTCTAAAAAATTCCAATAACGCTAAATAAGTAAGCAACGCTATTGCTAAAGTAAAAAACCATCCCCCCAATAAAACAACAATTAAACCAAAAATTCCTATAAGTAATCCGCTTCTAAATCTCATATTAAATTTCTATGATTGTATGACTCTTATATTAAAATTTACCAGATCTTTGTTGCACAAACTTTGATTATTTATCCAATTAAACCTATCGATGTCAATTTTTTCTCCAGGAACTAGTAGAGGTATCCCAGGAGGATAGGGGCAAATAATATCTCCTGATATTTTATTTAATGATTCAGAGAAAGGAATACTTTGAGATTCGTTTCTCCAAGCAATTCCAATTTCAATTTCAGGTGCTTGAACAAGTTTAAAGGGCGATTGGAGTACTTTTAAACTTTTTAATTTTTTAGTATCTAGTAACAATTTGTTCCACAATTTTTCAAATAAATTCAGAAAATCATTCTGATTCGCAAATCCTAAGCAAAAAGTTAGAGTCATCATTTCTGGTAATTCAGCAATAAGGCCATTTTTATAAAAAAATTTATCAGCAGTAAAACCATCAATTCCAACCTTAGAGGTGTTTAATACTATTTTTAATGGATCTTGGGTTTCTATGAGAGGAATATTCTTTTGGATTAATTTTTTGTAGATATTTTTTGCCTCCAAAATTCTTTTTTGATATTTTGATAAGCTTTTTTTATTTAGCCAGTCTTTAATAGACTCTTCACAAGAGGAAAGTAGTAGGGAACTTGGACTAGTAGTTTGCAATAAATTAATACTATTGATTAAATTGTTTTCATTTACTAGATTCCCTTTGTACCAAAGTGCAGCGGTTTGAGTTAAACCATTTAGAGATTTATGCAATGAGTGAACGACTAAGTCAGCGTTTGATACTAAAGCGGATTTTGGTAAGTTAAGGTTTTCACAAAAGAGGAAATAAGAACCATGGGCTTCGTCAACTAAAACAGGTAAATTTTTTTGATGACAAAGATCTATTAAAGGTTCTAAATCTCCTGCATACCCTTGATAAGAGGGACTTACAAGAATTACCCCTGCAACTTTTTTTTCATTAAAATTAATTTTTTTAAATATATTTTCCAACCATATTTTTGTTATTGGTTTGTAATGACCAGTTTCTGATGAAGAATCTAGGTCAAAGAATATTGGATGTATGTTCTGCATCGCACAGATTTTTATAACGCTTATATGAACATTTCTTGGAATCAGAATAGTCTCGCCAGGTTTTGCCATTGCAATTAACGCTGATTGTATTAATCCAGAAGCTCCATTAACTCCAAAAAAACATCTTTTTGCTCCAAATTTCTCAGAGAATTCTCTTTGAGTTTTGGCAATTAAACCGCTTTGGGATATAGGTGAACCTATCTCTGGTAGTTCAGGTAAGTCCCAATACCCAGGATGTTTCTCTAGTAGTTGCACTAATTTCTTGGGTAAAGCTGCCCCTCTGTTATGTGCGGGAAAGAAAAGTGACTTTAAAAACTTTTTAGTTAGAAATGATGAAATGCTCATAAAGTATTATTGACATATATAGAATGAACTAATAAGAATCTTTCTTTGATATTTTTTAACTTTAATGACAAGGTCTTATTCGCAATACTCAGCAAAAGGTAACTTGATTTGGTTGATTTTAAGACCATGGATTTTCATCCCGAGAGTTTTATATATCCTTTTAACTTTTCTTTTTCTTTTTTTAAGAATACTTTTTCAAGGTAACAGTAAAAATAAAAATATACAAAAAAATCTCTCAAAATATATTTTTGATGTCATAACAGATTTAGGACCTTGCTTTATAAAATTAGGTCAGGCACTTTCAACTAGACCGGACCTTGTTAGACAAGATTGGCTGACAGAACTTACCAATTTACAGGATAATCTCCCAGCATTTGAACACAAAGTTGCTTTAAAAATTATTGAAGAGGAACTTGGCTCTCCACCTAATGAATTATTTGATGAGTTCCCTGAGAGTCCTATTGCATCAGCAAGCTTAGGACAAGTCTATAAAGCAAAAACAAAAAATAATACTTATGTAGCTGTAAAAGTACAAAGGCCAAATTTATACTTTCTTATAAGAAGAGATGTTGTGATATTAAGGTTTTTAGCAACTTTTTTGTCACCATTTCTGCCATTAAATATTGGTGTTGGAATTGGGGAAATAATAGATGAATTCGGCAAGGCACTTTTTGATGAAATTGACTATGAGAAAGAGGGGGAAAATGCTTTAAAGTTTGCAAATTTATTCAAAGATAACCCAAATGTTTTTATCCCTAAATTTGAGAAGCAGTTTTCATCAAAGAGAATTATTACAACCTCTTGGATTGATGGAGTCAAATTAAGAGATAGGGCTTTATTGGAGGAAAATAACTTGATACCGTCCTCTTATATAAAAACTTGTGTAATTAGTGGTCTTCAGCAATTATTTGAATATGGATATTTTCATGCTGACCCACACCCTGGTAATATGTTTGCTCTTAAAGGAGGAAATGCAGATTATGGAAATTTAGCTTATGTGGATTTCGGAATGATGGATACAATTACAAATTCTGATAGACTCACTCTTATTAAGGCTATTGTTCATATAATAAATGATGAATATTATCTTCTTGCAAAAGATTTTCAGCAATTAGGTTTTTTAACCAAAGAACAAGATCTTAAGGAATTAGTTGAACCATTAAAAGAAGTTTTAGGAGGATCTCTAAGCGCTGAAGTTGGCAATTTTAATCTTAAAAATGTAACTGATAAATTCTCAAAACTAATGTACTCTTATCCATTTAGAGTACCCAGTAGATTTGCTTTGATTATTAGAGCTGTTGTTAGTCAAGAAGGTTTGGCACTAAGACTAGATCCTGAATTTAAAATTTTAAAAATCGCATATCCTTATATTGCCAAGAAACTGCTTACTGATAATTCTGATGAGATTTTAGAAATTCTTTTAGAAGTTGTTTTCGATAATAAAGGTAGAATTCAAATAGAAAAAGTTGAAAGTTTACTAAATATTTTATTTAAAGATTCTGAAAATATTAATTCAGACCTCATACCAGTAGCAAATGCTGGATTAAAATTATTTATTAGTAAAAAAGGATCCGAAGTTCGTAAGAATCTTCTTTTAAGCCTTATAAAAGATGACAAATTAGAATTAACCGATGTCAAGAAACTCTTAAGTTTAATTAGAGATACATTTAGCCCTTTAAATATTGCAAAAAGTGCTGTTCAAAATATTATTTCTCCTGTTTAGTTTTTATATTTGCTTCTAATAAATTTATTTAAGATTTTTAAATGATTAAAATTAAATAGAATATTTACTTTTAAAATTAATTATTCAAATAATTAATGAAATTGGAAATATGGAATGAATATTTTTAAAAATCTTTTTTTATTTAAAAAAAATTCTGTGATTGATAATGAAGTAAATCATGGCACAGTTGATCAGTATGGAGAAATCGCAAAGTTAGTAAAAGAAGCGAGAGTCCAACAGAATATAACAATTCAAGAATTGTCACGTATTTCAAAAATTCCTGAACAAACGATTATCTCTATAGAAAACAATAATAAAAGTATTAGACCAAAGTATCCATTTATAAGATCAATTTTAATCAAGTTAGAGGAGTGTTTAGAATTAAAAAAAAATACATTAGAAAAATTAGCAATTAGAGAAGTAGAAACTTCTAAGAAAGAAAAAAATGATTTTATTGTCAACAAATTTGATCTTATAAATACATGGCAGGGAAGTCTTTTGTATTTTTTAATATTAATCTTAACTGTGTTTACCTTAAAGAGATTTTTTATTTCAAATGTAAATGTTATTGAGATTCAAAATATTGAAAACAAAATCAATGATAAATAAACTTTAATAAGTCTCTATTATCTAGTTCTCCCATAATTATTTCCTAGCTCACTAAATCTCCTAATATCGTCTTCTATTTCTCTTAAAGGTCGATTTAACTTCCATTTCCAGTTATTTTGTGTGGTACCAGGTATGTTTAATCTGCTTGAGTCATCTAGAGATAAAACATCTTGGATTGGAGCAATAAAGAGATTGGCATTCGTATCCATGCCAATTTTTATTAAACTCCATGAAGGATTTTCAGAGAATTTATATTCATCTTTTATTCGTTTTTTGGCGTTAATTTCTAAACATTCCCACCATGAAACGGAAGTAGAATTATCATGAGTACCTGTATAAACCACCCAATTTTCTCCTTCAATATTCTTGGGTAAATATGGGTTATCTTCGTTCCCATCAAAAGCAAACTGTAAAATTTTCATTCCTGGAAGTTTAAAATTTGTCCTTAATTTTTCTACATCAGGCGTTATTACTCCCAGATCCTCTGCAATTATTGGTAGGAAGTCGGTTCCTAAATCAACTTTTAGTTTTTTTAATAGTGTTCTTCCTGGAGAATTTATCCATCGACCAGAAATTGCTGTTTTAGAATTTCCATTAACTCTCCAATAACCAGCTAAACCCCTGAAATGATCTAATCTCAACAAGTCAACCAGTTCAAATTGCCTTTTAAATCTTTTTCTCCACCAATCGAAATTAGTACTCTTGTGTTTTGACCAAAAGTAAGTTGGAGTGCCCCATAATTGTCCCGTTGATGAAAAATAATCAGGAGGCACCCCACTTTGAAAGATTAACTCTCCATTTTTAAAAACTGAAAATAATGATTTATTACTCCATACATCGGCGCTGTCCCTAGAAACATAAAATGGCAGATCTCCAATTAATTTGACATTATATGATTTTGCAAATTTTTTAATAACATTCCATTGCTCATCTAAATGCCATTGTATTAATTTTTTAATAAGTATCTTTTCACTTTTTGTATAAGTCCATGATTTTAAAAATTTGTTATTTTTTATTTTAAATTCTTTAGGCCATTGCCACCAAGGCAACATATTAAATTCCTCCCTGATAACATCAAATATTGCATAATCTTCAACCCAAGAATTCTTTCCAATCCATTCATTAAAATCAAGTTTTCTCTCTTCAGATTGGGAACCCCAACCTTGCAAAAGGAGGTGACCTAATTTTTTTGTTAGATCATCTGCAACATCAAAATCAAAATAATTTTTATCCTCATTTGTTTTTCCTAATTCTTCTTTACTAGAGATGTAGATAAAACCTTTTTCGATTAAATCTTCTACATCAAGAAACCATGGATTCAGTGCAAAACTTGATGGTGAACTGTATGGAGACCCTGTCGAATCAGTAGGCGTAAGAGGTAAAAATTGCCAGTACTCAATCCCATGATTATGAAGCTTTTTTATCCACTCTTTAGCACCTTTACCAAAAGTTCCACAAATGTTTCCCCCTGGTATAGATGAGGGATGCATAAGTATGCCTAATGATTTTTTTGTAAGAACTTTGTGTATAGGCATCTTATTAATTATATTTTCATTCTATGCAATTAAATTTATATTAATTCCCTAAATTCAAAGATATACAAATTTTCCTTAATTGACAAATAATTCCAAGTACTTTGAGAAGGAATCAATTTTTAAATTTAGATTTTTATTCGACTTAATTCTTTTAATTTACTTAGAGATATGACTTTTGAAAAGATCTAGTCATTATCTTTTGCGAAATTCACATAAACGACTACGATAAGTATATAGTTTTATATTGCTAATTTCGTGACAAGTTTTATCACGGCAGTGCAGAATAAAGAATCGGATTTTAATCTTACTAACAGTAGATTAAGACTAGTAAGTGGAACAACAAATCCTAAACTAGCTGAAGAGATTGCATCATACTTAGGAATTGAAAATGTACCTTTAATATCTAAAAGATTTGCTGATGGAGAGCTATATGTTCAGATCCAGCAATCTATTAGAGGTTGTGATGTATTCCTCATACAACCGACATGCGCTCCTGTAAACGATAGTTTAATGGAGCTTATGATTATGGTTGATGCTTGCAAGAGGGCATCTGCTAGACAAATAACGGCAGTAATCCCTTATTTTGGATATGCAAGGGCAGATAGAAAAACCTCAGGTAGAGAGTCTATAACTGCAAAACTTACTGCTAATTTACTTGAGAAGTCAGGAGTCGATAGAGTTCTTGCTATGGATTTACATTCGGCTCAAATACAAGGTTATTTTGATATTCCATGCGACCATATTTATGGATCACCTGTATTAATTGATTATTTAGAAACTTTAAATTTAGAAGAAATTGTTGTTGTCTCACCTGATGTAGGGGGAGTAGCAAGAGCAAGAGCATTTGCAAAATTAATGAAAGATGCTCCTTTAGCTATTATTGATAAAAGAAGATCTTCTCATAATATCGCTGAAAGCCTAACAGTTATTGGTGAAGTCAAAGGTAAGACGGCTATTTTAATAGACGATATGATAGACACAGGAGGCACAATTTGTTCTGGAGCTAATTTATTAAAAAAAGAAGGAGCTAAAAAAATATTTGCTTGTGCCTCTCACGCTGTATTTTCTCCTCCTTCTTATGAAAGATTAAGTACTAAGGATTTATTCGAACAAGTTATTGTGACCAATAGCATACCAGTTATTCTTAAAGATGATTTCCCGCAGTTAAAAGTACTTTCTGTGGCAAACATGCTAGGAGAAGCTATTTGGAGAATCCACGAAGAAAGTTCTGTTAGCTCAATGTTTAGATAAGGTTAAAATTATTTTTTGTTTTTCTTTACTAACTCCTTCAACTTGTTTTCATAATCTTTTTTTATATTTTTTGGAATACTTTCAGGACAAATATTAAGTGCACTCCCAACAATCTGAAATGTGCCAGCATTATATAGATTTTTTTCGTCAAGTTTTTTATCTCCTAATTGTTTAATAACCCCACCATGCTTGCCAATTATTACATTAGCAAAGGTTGCACTGGCGATGCCAAGACCTTTATTAAAATCAACTTCAGCTCTTGATGCTATACAAAGATAAGATGCCCCCATCTGTCGATATAGGAAAAGATCTTTTTCAGAGGCAGCAATTAAATTTTTTTCGGCTTTGAGTTGTTTATTTATTGTATTAATCTCAAATAGGGTAAAGGAGATAATAATACTAATACCCAACAATCTAAGAATTCTTTTTGAATACAAATTAATAACCATTAACTAATAACATTTACTACAAGATAACATTTTTACTTTTACTATAAATTGATAAAAAGAACTTACTTAATAATTTTTATTTCGTGATGATTCTCTACTATTTTTAGCTTATTTTTGTTCCATGAATATATAACTCTGAATCTATAATTATCCGAATCTACAAGTCTTGTATGTTCAATTATATACCAGTCTTTATAAGAAGATTCAAAAATCATTTCGTGTTCATCTACTTGCTTAATATTTGAAATACCTGCTTCGTTACTTAAATAAAAATTCTCCCTAAATAGTTGGTGACCCTTTATAAATAGGCGCATTTCACCTTGTTGTTTATATTGAGGATTTTCCTCAAAGAAATTGTATTTTTTTTCTGGATACCAGGTGAACTTATAGTGTGACTCCCATTCAGATTTATTTTTAAGAGCTTGTATGTTTAAATTCATACATAAATTATAAGTCTTTTGTCCCTCATCAAGAAAATATGTTCTATTGGATTTCCACAATCCAATGTTTCTCGAAAACCATCTTTTTAAATTACTATTTAAACTAATTTCTGGAAAATTATTTTCGCCAAAATTTAGATTTTTCTTTTGATTAATGGCAACCATTTATAAATATGTCCTATTTATTTCATAGCTTATTTGTAGAATAAAAATAAATATCTTAATGTGTTTATAAGGATTAACAGCTTTTCAACACTTCAGGGGAATTCACTTGAATGATAAAAAAGAACTAAAATTAATACTCGTAGTAGCTAGAAATCAACTTTCTAGCAATGATATTAAATCTCTGATAGCTTATTTAGAATCAGATGATTGCGGATTCGAGATATCTCTCCAGATTTCTGATCCTTCAGAACAGCCCGAATTGCTTGAATTACACAGATTAGTTGCTGTTCCTGCTCTTATAAAGATTTCCCCCTCTCCAAAGCAAATATTTGCTGGAAGCAATATTTTCTCGCAGTTGCAGAAATGGTTGCCAAGGTGGACACAGGAAGGCTTAACAAAAAATCTTGGGATTAATTTGCAACCATCTAAAATTGATTCTACAAGAACTCAAAAAGAATTTCTTCTGGAAGATGAACTTCTTGTTTTAAGACAAGAAAATGAGACATTAACAAAAAGAATAGAATCTCAGGAAAGATTATTAAGAATGGTAGCGCATGAATTAAGAACTCCATTAACCGCGGCCACTTTGGCTGTTCAAAGTCAAAAACTTGGACAAATAGATATTTCAAAATTGCAAGAGGTTATTAAAAGACGTCTAGAAGAGATAGAACTCTTATCTCAGGATCTTCTAGAGGTTGGAACTACTAAATGGGAAGCGTTGTTTAATCCTCAGAAAATTGACTTAGGGAATATCAGTGCTGAAGTAATACTCGAATTAGAAAAATTCTGGAGGTTAAGGAATATTGAAATTGATACTGATATCCCATCCGATCTGCCAACTGTATTTGCTGATCAAAGAAGAATGAGGCAAGTATTTTTAAATTTAATTGAAAATGCTATTAAATTTTCAAAAGATTCTGGATCTATAAAAATTACAATGATCCACAAAACAAATCAATGGGTAGAAATAACAATTTGTGACAAAGGAGCTGGAATCCCTTTGAGCGAGCAAAAAAGAATTTTTCTGGATAGAGTAAGGCTCCCACAGACTTCTGAGGGGACTTCAGGATTTGGGATTGGGTTGTCTGTATGCAGGAGAATAGTACAAGTCCATGGCGGAAGAATATGGGTCGTATCTGAAGTAGGTGTAGGCTCATGCTTCCATTTTACCGTTCCTGTGTGGCAAGGACAAAACAAAGAGCAACAATACTTGACGAAAGGCTAGCCTTACTCTTAGTTTTTAATTAAGCTATTATGCTATCCAGGCCCCATCGTCTAGAGGCCTAGGACACCTCCCTTTCACGGAGGCGACAGGGGTTCGAATCCCCTTGGGGCTATTATTCAAAAACTAAACTAATTTTACTGATTTTGCTTGCCTATCTACAGCAAGTAAATTTTCAGAAAGATCTTTTTTTAGTCTTTTTTCTATCATTCCTATTGGCATCCATTGACAACCTTGAACAGTAAGATCATAAATTAATGAATTTTTTGAACTATTTTTAATATTTTGAATTTTCCAACTTCCTTCAAATTTTCTGAAATCTCCTTTAATCAAATTAAATTTCAAAAGGCCAATCTCCTTATCTTCAAATAAATCTATAGTTACTTCCGCTGAGAATTTTATGCCAAGAAAATCCTGTGCCCCAACTTGCTTTAGGTGGACATTATTGTCTTTTTGATAAATTTTTTTACTTGATAATAAATTTGGTATATAGAGGTTTAGTCGATCATAATCAGTTAAGACATTCCACAAAGAATCTAAACTTGCAGAAGTTGTTAGTTGAGCTGCAAGTCTTCTTGTTCCTTTAGAAAGCTTTTCCATGGTTTGCTCAATTGTCTTGTAATCATCTTTTATTGAATGATTTACTGATTCTTGAGAATTATTCATAAATGATTTTTTAATTAAATAAAAAATTATTTCTGTGTAACTATACAGATAAAAACAACAAATACTGAAAAATAAAAATAATTTTTTTTATATATCCCGATCTCAAAACGTAACCATTTTTGTAAAACAACTGCAAATTAAACTACAAATTGATAATGTTTTATAAAAGAAATCTAAAAAATGTATTCACAAGCAAAAGTAATCGCAGGCGGATTAGCTCATATACCAGTAGTCATAGCTGTTTTTTATTTTATACTCACAACTTTTAATAAAAGAGCTTTAAAATTTGTTGAAGAAGCAAAAATAAAAAAACCTGAGGCAAAAGCTGTGGAACCAAAAAAAGTCTCTGTTTCAAAAATAGAAGCTCCTAAAAATGAAGCTGCAAAAACAGAAGCTCCAAAAACAGAAGTTCCAAAAGTAGTGAAGAAAAAACATGCAGATGTTCCAGTCAATATTTACCGTCCTAAAACACCATATGAGGGAACAGTTATTGAAAACTATAGTCTTCTCAAAGAAGGAGCAATTGGTAGAGTTAATCATATAACTTTCGACCTTAAAGATAGTGATCCATTTTTAAATTATGTAGAAGGTCAAAGTATTGGTATCATGCCTGCGGGTGAAGATGCTAATGGAAAACCTCATAAATTAAGACTGTACTCAATAGCTAGTACTAGACACGGTGATGACTTTAATGGAAATACAGTATCTCTTTGTGTAAGACAGCTTCAGTATGAAAAAGATGGTGAAACCATTAATGGTGTCTGCTCTACTTACTTATGTGATATTAAGCCTGGAGATAAAGTTAAAATAACAGGTCCTGTTGGTAAAGAAATGCTTCTCCCTGATGAAGAGGATGCGAACATTATTATGTTAGCCACTGGAACTGGTATAGCACCAATGAGGGCTTATTTAAGAAGAATGTTCGAACCAACTGAAAAAGAAAAAAATAAATGGAATTTCAGTGGTAAAGCTTGGCTGTTTATGGGTGCGCCAAAATCAGCTAATTTGTTATACGAAGAAGATCTTCAAAGATACATCGCAGAGAATCCAGATAACTTTAAATATACAAAAGCTATTAGTCGTGAGCAGCAAAATACAAAAGGTGGAAGAATGTACATTCAAGACAGAGTTTTAGAGTCAGCCAATGAACTTTTCAATATGATTGAAGATGAAAAGACACATATATATCTTTGCGGATTAAAGGGTATGGAACCTGGAATAGATGAAGCAATGACTAAGGCTGCAGAAGAAAAAGGATTGAACTGGTCAGAATTAAGACCTCAACTAAAAAAAGCAGGAAGATGGCACGTAGAAACCTACTAAATCTTTATCTTTAAAGTTAGAAGAATTTTTAAGATACTTTTTGGTTTAGACACAATATGTAGCTAATATTTGAAAAAAAGAGGATTTTAAATAAAGAATACTAAAAATATGCCTTCAACTTTAAGTAATCCTTTAAGATTAGGTTTACGGCAGGAAAGAGTCATATCTCCACAATGTTTAGTAATTTTTGGTGCTAGTGGAGACCTTACTCATAGAAAATTAATACCAGCCTTATTTGAACTCTATTTGCAAAGAAGAATTCCTAGTGAATTTGGAATAGTTGGTTGTGCGAGAAGACCTTGGACTGATAATGAGTTTAGAAAAAAGATGAAAGTAAAGTTATCAAATCAAATATCTGGTAAAGAAAGGGAGTGGGAACAATTTTCTAATTATCTTTTCTATGAACCAGTTGACCTACAACAAAGTGATCATGTCGTGAGGCTTTCTAGAAGATTAAATGAAATTGATAAAACACAAGCTACTCATGGGAATAGAACATTTTATTTATCAGTATCTCCGAATTTCTATGCGAGTGGATGTAAAGCTCTAAAAGGAGCAGGCCTTTTAGATGACCCTAAGAAAAGTCGTTTAGTAATTGAAAAACCTTTTGGAAGAGATTATTCAAGTGCAAAAAAATTGAATAAGATTGTTCAAAGTTGCGCTGAAGAAAGTCAGATTTATAGGATTGATCATTATTTAGGAAAAGAGACAGTTCAGAATATTCTTGTTTTGAGGTTTGCTAACACTATTTTTGAACCAATCTGGAACAGGAATTATATATCAAGTGTTCAAATTACTTCATCTGAAACAGTTGGTGTTGAAGATAGAGCAGGTTATTACGAAACCTCTGGTGCTTTACGGGATATGCTTCAAAATCATATGACTCAAATGCTTGCAGTTACTGCAATGGAACCTCCTGGAAAATTTGAACCAGAAGCAATAAGAAATGAAAAAGCTAAGGTTCTTCAAGCTTCAAAACTTGCTGACGAAAATGAACCTTGGAATTGTTGCATAAGAGGTCAATATGGAGAGGGAGGAAATATTTCTAATCGACTCAAAGGATATAGGCAGGAAGATGGAGTTAATAGTAATAGCACAACAGAAACTTATATTGCGACAAAAGTTTTCGTTGATAACTGGCGTTGGCAAGGGGTTCCTTTTTATTTGAGAACAGGCAAAAGACTACCTAAAAGAGTTGGAGAGATAGTCTTGACTTTTAAAGACGTTCCTGTACATTTATTTGAATCAACGATAATAAATCCTGCTCCAAATCAACTTATACTGAGAATTCAGCCAAATGAAGGCGCTACTTTCAAATTTGAGGTAAAGTCTCCCGGTTCTGGAATGAAATCAAGACCTGTTGAGATGGAATTTTCTTATGATGAATCATTTGGAGAACCCTCAGATGAAGGTTATGTAAGATTATTAGCTGATGCAATGCTTTCTGATCCAACATTATTTACGCGAAGTGATGAGGTAGAGGCCGCCTGGAAACTTTACACGCCATTAATAGAATTGATGGATAATTCTCCTTGGAAGTTACCTATTTATAATTATGAATCTATGACATGGGGACCTCCTGAGTCAGATCAATTAATTTCAAAAGATAATATTTTCTGGCGTAGACCCTAAAAATGAAACCTCAACTTACACTACAAACCCCTTTAGAGCTGCCTTATCAGGAAATTTCTAATTACCTTAATAAATTATGGATTTCAGAAGATAAAGATAATAGTGGAGCTAATACTTTCACATTAATGGTTTGGCAGCCTGCTTGGCTAGAACAATGTTTGGTTCAAAAAGGATTAGTAAATGGACCAATTACTGGAAATTTAAGTCCAGAGATAATTGAAGTTGCTAAAAAATTTATATTAGATCAAGGACTTCCTATAAATACTTCACTTAATAGTGAAGAATTATTGAATTTGTTGAAGGAAAATTTATCGAATAAAGACTTTGAAGATTTTAGAGGACAATTTTTTGAATCAACGATAAGTACATTGAATCCAAGAAGATTAATAACTCTAGCTCCAACATTAAATAAAAATTCAGATATCAAAACTTTTGTATCCGCTTACTGTCCATTAAGTGATACCCCAGCTATGCAACCTATTTGTGGGGATTTAGTTGTTATTAGGGGGGACTCGGCCTCAATATCTAATAAAGGATTAAAAATAATTGATGAATTATTTATTGATGAATTACCTTCATGGTTGTGGTGGAATGGAAGCTTGGATGAGTCGCCTGAAATCTTCGAATATTTCACTGATTATGGTCTAAGGTTAATAATTGATACTGCTCTTGGATCGCCTCAAAGATGCTTAAAAGTTTTAGATCAATTAAATAATTCGAATAAAGCTATTAATGATTTGAACTGGGTTAGATTGAAAAATTGGAGGGAATCATTAGCAATGATTTTTGATCCGCCTTCGAGGAGACCAATTTTAGAACATATTACTGATATTGACATTGATATCGCAGGAGATCATATGATTCAAGCGTTGTTTTTGATTTCATGGATTAGCGATAAACTTGGTTGGTCTTTTCTAAGAGTTGAAACGGATACAGAATCAACAAAAATAGAGTTTGAAAGAATTAATGGTGAAATAATTTCTACATCAATTAATCCCTTATCTTTGGGAAATCCAAGTATTCACTCAGGACAAGTTATTGGATTGAGGCTGATTTCAAAAATTAGTGAGGTTCAAAAAAATAACACTTGTGTAATTCTTGGCTGTGAATCAGTGGAATGTATGAGACTTGAAGCAGGGGGAATGGCTAATATGGAATTAATAGAACAAGTTGTTCCAAATTCTTTTTCTACATCAGAATACGATGTTAGTAAATTATTGGGAAGTAGTAGAGGTATTACCAGTCCTCTTTTTGAAAATTCTATTAAAATAGCTCTTCAA
>QCED01000024.1 GCA_003280725.1 Prochlorococcus sp. AG-355-M18
CAACTTACGAAGAGTCTTTTATTAATTTAACTTCTGAAGATTTTGATACCGAAATCTCACAAAATATTGAATCAAAAAAAATTATGATTTTAGGAGGAGGTCCAAACAGAATAGGTCAGGGAATAGAATTTGATTACTGCTGTTGTCATGCGTCATATCAAGCCTCCACAAATGGTTACAAAACAATAATGGTTAATAGTAACCCTGAGACTGTCTCAACTGATTACGATACTAGCGATATTTTGTATTTTGAGCCTGTAACTTTAGAGGATGTGTTAAACATAATAGAGGCTGAAAACCCTTATGGTTTGATTGTTCAATTTGGAGGACAAACGCCTCTAAAATTGTCATTAACTTTATTTGAATGGCTTAAATCTAATGATGGAATCAAAACTGGATCAAAAATACTAGGAACTTCTCCAATCTCAATTGATCTAGCAGAAGATAGAGAGGAATTTACAAAGATACTTCAGGATTTAAATATTAGGCAACCTATAAACGGTATAGCCCGTAATCAATGTGAAGCACAAACAGTATCAAAAGATATTGGATTTCCTTTGGTTGTAAGGCCATCTTATGTTTTAGGTGGCAGGGCAATGGAAATTGTGAAAGATGAGAACGAATTAACGAAATATATTTCTGCTGCAGTAAAGGTATCTCCTGATCACCCTATTCTTCTTGATCAATATTTGAATAATGCTATTGAGATAGATGTCGATGCTTTATGTGATTCAGAAGGTTCTGTAGTAATTGCTGGTTTAATGGAACATGTTGAACCTGCAGGAATACACTCTGGAGATTCAGCATGTTGTTTACCATCTATTTCTCTTTCTACGTCCACTCTAAAAACTGTAAAAATTTGGACAAAATTAATAGCAAAAAGATTAAATGTTGTTGGTTTAATTAATTTGCAATTTGCAGTGACAAATTTAAATAATAAAGAAAATAAAATATTTATTCTTGAGGCAAATCCAAGAGCTTCCAGAACAGTCCCCTTTGTTTCAAAAGCGATAGGTAAGCCTGTTGCCAAATTAGCTACTCAGTTAATGCTTGGATTTACTTTAAAAGATGTTGATTTTACAAGCGAACTTTCTCCAAAATTTCAGGCAGTTAAAGAGGCTGTTTTACCTTTCAAGAGATTTCCTGGATCTGATACACTTCTCGGTCCGGAAATGAGATCTACCGGAGAAGTAATGGGTTTGGCTAAAGATTTCGGGATTGCTTATGCTAAGTCAGAATTAGCCGCAGGAAATGGTGTGCCTTCTGAGGGAGTAGCTTTTTTGTCTACTAACGATTTAGATAAAAAAAATCTGGAGGGAATTGCCAAAGAATTGGTGATTTTAGGATTTAAATTAATTGCTACCAAAGGTACAGCTTCTTATTTAGTTGATTTAGGTATTAAAGTTGAAGAAGTGTTAAAAGTACACGAAGGGAGACCAAATATAGAGGACTTAATTCGATCGGGACTTGTTCAATTAATAATTAATACTCCAATAGGATCTCAGGCTCTTCATGACGACGCATATTTAAGACGGGCTGCAATAGAGTACAATATCCCAACTTTTACAACCATCCCTGGCGCAAATGCAGCCATTAAAGCTATCAAAGCTCTACGTAGTAATAAAATAGATACTTATTCTCTACAAGAAATTCACAGTCATTAAAACTTTAATCGATATTTTTTAGTTTTTCTCTTAATTGATTAGCTAAAGAATTTCTACTAATTGAAAGCAATTTCAATGTGTCTTCATGCATTTTAAGTTGTGTTTCAGCTATTTGAAGTCCTTTTATAGATTCCTTAATATCATTAGAAAGTTCATTTATCAAATACTTCTTCCCTTCGAAAGTCAAAACAGGATTATTAGTATCATTTGTGTTTTCGCTCATTGATTTATTAATTTAATTATAAGATACGTTCATAACTTCTTAATCAATTGTTTTTCACATAATTCTTTATAAATCCCTTTTTTATTCAGTAAATCAATATGTTTACCAACCTCAATAATTTCACCCTTATCGAATACAACTATTTTATCGGCCTCTTGAGTAGTGGCTAACCTATGAGCAATTACTATTACAGTTCTATTTTTCATGGCTCTATTAAGCCCTTCTTGAACTTCTGATTCTGATTCTGCATCTAATGCACTTGTAGCCTCATCTAAGAGAAGAATTGAGGGGTTACTAAGTATTGCTCTTGCAATTGCAATCCTCTGGATCTGACCTCCTGAAAAATTAGATCCTCTTTCAGTTATTTTTGTTTGATATTTATAAGGAAGCTTTTGAATGAAATGATGAGCATTTGCTTTTTTTGCTGATTCTATTACTTCTTCTTTTGTAAAGTTCCTTCCCATTCTTATTACATCAATAATTTTGCCAGAAAATAAAAAGGGCTGTTGTTGTACCAAAGCAATACTGTTTCTTATATCTTTTGTATTTAAAAATTTTATGTTTTTATCATCAATGAAAATATTTCCATTATTTGGAGTTATAAATTTCAATATCAATGCCATCATTGTACTTTTCCCAGCCCCTGAGGCTCCAACAAAAGCTGTAACTTCTCCTTTTTGTATTTCTAAATTAATATTTTTGAGAACTTGAGTGTCTTTTTTATATTCAAAATTGACCTTTTTAAAACTTATTTTTCCTTCTATATTTGATATTCTGATTAAATTTTCATTATCATCTTCGATGGGCTCCAGATTTATGTTTTTTAATCTTTTTATAGATGCTTCAGCCTGTTTATAGTCATTAAAATTTGTACTCACATGACTTATGGGATCAATAAGCATCAATATTGCAGCGAAAAAACTACTAAATTCTTCACTTGTTAGAAGGCCAAGATTAATTCTTGCTGCTCCTAAACCTAAAATTGCTAATATTCCAAATGCTTCTACAAATCCAACAACTGGATGCTGAAAAGCTAGTAACTTCAATGTTTTATATTTTGCTATTTTATTAGCACTTAATCGTTTATAAAATCTATTTATAATCCAGTTTTCAGCAGCAAATGCTCTAACAGTCGACATTCCATTTATTGATTCACCGATTAAACCTGCTAAGTCACTTGTTGATTCTTGACTTTTTTCTGATGCTATTAAAACTCTTCTTCCAAAACTATTAACTGAAAGAATAATCAATGGGGCTAATACAAAAGTTGATGATGTGAGTGTCCAATCTAAATAGAACATATAAATTATTACTGCTAATAACTGTAAGGTACATGGGATAGTATCCTGAGCAGTTTTATAAATAATCTCACTTACTCTGTCTGCGTCTTCAGTAAGCCTATATGTGATATCTCCTGCTGAAATCTTTTCAACTGAATTCATATTTATTTTTTGAATTTTCCTAAACAAATTTCCTCTCATTACTTCACTTATTTCTAGGGATGGTTTTGCTATAAATACATCTTGCCCAAATTGAGCAGTTTTTTGAATTAAAAATACTAATAATGAATTAACTATTATTCTAGAAACTTTTGAAAGATCACCAGATCCAATTGCCGGAATTAAGTTGCCTGCTAAGTATGCTAATAAAGGCCAACAAGCTACATAAATAAGCATGCATAATAAGCCCTTTATAAATCTATTTGAATACGGTCTGATAGGAGGTATTAATCGCAAGATATTATAATTTTGATTATTTATCCTACTTTATCAATATCTTTAGGTTTATAAAACAATGAAATTAGATCAATTCTTAAAATGGAAAAATTTAGTATCTTCAGGAGGTGAGGCAAAAATTCATATTAAGTCTGGTTCTGTCAAAGTTAATGGCTTGATTGAAACCAGAAGAGGAAGAAAATTGAATAAAGGAGATAAAGTTATGTTTCTAAAAAATGAATTAATTTTTGAATAATTAGCCTATTCAGCTCAGTTTATATTAGTATGATTTTCTTGGAGATAGTATTTTGAGAACATCTGTAATTGCTGGTAATTGGAAAATGCACATGACATGTGTCGAGGCTAAATCTTATTTAGAAGAGTTTATACCCTTAATAAAAAGTATCAGAGATGATCGTAAAATTGTTATTGCCCCACCTTTTACAGCTATCTCAACCTTTTCTAATCATTCTGATTTTGACTATTTAGAAATTTCTAGTCAGAATATTCATTGGGAAGATGAAGGAGCATTTACTGCAGAAATATCTCCAAAGATGCTTATTGAACATGGAGTTTCATATGCAATAGTTGGTCATAGTGAGCCTAGGAAATATTTTAGTGAAAGTGATAAACAAATTAATAAAAGAGCTGTTTTTGCTCAGTCTAGTGGACTTACTCCAATAGTTTGTGTTGGTGAAACATTAGAACAAAGAGAGAGAGGAGAAGTCGTTAGAGTTATTACTAGACAGGTTGAACAAGGATTAGAAAATACAGATCCATCTAATTTAATTGTTGCCTATGAACCAATATGGGCTATTGGCACTGGTAAAACATGTGAAGCAGAAGAAGCTAATAAGATATGTTCTTTGATTCGGAAATTAATAGGTTTTGATGATGTAATTATTCAATATGGAGGATCTGTTAAACCTAATAATATTGATGAAATTATGTCAATGAGTGATATAGATGGGGTGCTAGTTGGAGGTGCTTCATTAGATCCGAATAGTTTTGCTAGAATTGCAAATTATCAATAAGAAAAAACCATGGCCAAAAGGCTGGGGCCAAAAAACTTCAATTATGGGAGTTATTAATTTAACTCCTGATTCATTTAGTGATGGTGGGGAATTAAACTCTTCAAAAAAAGTTTTAGATCAAGTAAATCATTTCTTGAGCAATGGTGTTGATGTTATTGATCTTGGTGCTCAAAGTACGAGACCTGGGGCTGAAGAAGTTGGATCTAGTAGAGAAATAAAACGATTGATCCCGTATCTAAAATTAATAAAATCTGAATTTCCAGATGTTTTAATTTCTATTGATACTTTTAATTCTGAAGTGGCTTACGAAGCTCTTTTAAATGGTGCTAATTGGATAAATGATGTCACGGGAGGAAGAAGAGATATAAAAATTTTGGATGTTGTATCAAAATTCAACTGTCCATTTGTTATAACTCATAGTCGCGGTAATAGTCAAAATATGAATCAACTCTCTAATTACCAGAATGTATTGAGTGATGTTAAGTGCTCGCTTGATAATTTAATAAAGAATGCTTTAGAAAAAAATATATCTGAAAGAAATATAATAGTGGATCCTGGAATTGGTTTTTCAAAGGATATTATTCATAATTTGGAAATATTGAGAAATTTAGATGTATTTAAAAAATGGAATTTACCAATTTTGATAGGTGCATCTAGGAAGAGATTTATAGGAGAAATTTTGAATGAGAAAAATCCAAAAGAAAGGGATATAGGAACACTTGCAATAAGTTGTCTTTGTTCTCAATTTAATATTGACATTGTGAGAGTTCACAACGTCAAACTAAATTATCAAATCCTGAAAGTAGCTGATAGGATTTACAGAAAATAATAAATTTATTATTCTTTAACTCCTTCGATTTTGTCCTCCACCTCTTGGTATAGTTCTTTCAACTGTTCTATATTCTCATCTGAAGTTTCCCAGTATCCCCTACCATTGACTTCTAACAATGTTCCAACAATTCTTCTGAAACTATTAGGATTAAGATCCATTAATCTTTTCCTCATCTCTTCGTCATTTATAAATGTTTCATTAGTTTCTTCATATACAAAATTATCTACCTGACCACTTGTAGCACTCCAACCAAGGGTGTAATTAAGTCTGTTAGAAAGTTCTCTAACTCCTTCGTAGCCAGATTTGAGCATACCTTCATACCACTTAGGATTTAAGAGTTTTGTTCTTGAGTCTAATCTGATAGTTTCTCCAAGTGTTCTAACTTGAGCATTAGAAGTGGTTGTATCCGCTATGTAGCTACTTGGTTCTTTGCCGTCATCTCTTAATGTCTTAATCAATTTTGTTGGATCCGAATCAAAATAATGACTTACATCTGTTAATGAAATCTCTGAAGAATCTAGGTTTTGAAATGTAACATCTGCTGTTTTCATTACTGACTCAAACACCTCTCTTTTTTGATTCATCTCACCTGGATTATCGGCATTAAAAGCATATGTTTTGCGGGATAAATACATTTCTTGTAATTCATTTTCTTCCTCCCATGTTGAATTTTCAACGGCTAAATTAACATTTGAACTGTAACTTCCACTTGCATTAGAGAATACTCTCGCTGAAGCTTCTCTGATAGAAGTGCCTTCTTTTTCTGCTTGTTCTAGTGAATGTTTCCTTACAAAATTAGATTCCAATGGTTCATCAGCTTCAGCGGCTAATTTGACTGCCTGATCTATTAATGCCATTTGATTGATAAATAGATCTCTAAATACTCCTGAACAGTTAACTACTACATCTATTCTTGGCCTACCTAATTCTTCTAAAGGGATTAATTCTAGTTTGTTAATTCTTCCAACAGAATCTGGTTTTGGTTTTACGCCAACAAACCATAAGATTTGTGCCAGTGATTCTCCGTAAGTTTTGATGTTATCAGTTCCCCATAAAACACAAGCTATTGTTTCAGGCCAAGTACCTTGCTCTTCTTTTTGTCTTTCAATTAATTTGTCAACAACAGACTTCGCTGCAGCTACTGCTGCTGTAGTTGGGATTGATTGAGGATCGAGTGCATGAATATTTTTCCCACTAGGCAAAACACCTGGATTTCTTATTGGATCTCCACCTGGTCCAGGTAAAACATAATTTCCATCTAGTGCTTTAATGAGGCTATCCATTTCTTTGTCTGCGCAGACCTGTTCCAAACAGAAAAGTAAGTAATCAAATAACTTATTTAATTCCTTCTGATTAACTTCATTAAATCCATTTAATCTGCAGACTCTTAGCCAAGGGGTAGGTAGATTTAGACCAAAAACTTTAAGTAAATCGAAAAGTTTGGAAAGAAGTGATTTTTCTAGATAAACTCTGCCATCAACAATTCTTAAAGAGTTGACCATCGCAAAAATAGAATCTCTGGCTGTCTTTATGATTTTTTCATTTAATTCTACAAATTTTAGTTCACCTTTATTATTACCATCATAAATTTGTTCAATAGTTAGACCGATGGATTCTGCGAGTAATCCAGGAAGAGATCTTAATCCTTCTTGTTCTCTCTCTAACGATGCAATATTTACAAGTGTTGCAACAGCTTCTTCTGCTGTTGGAGCTTCACCAATAGTATGAAGACCGCAAGGTAACAATCTACTTTCAATTTCCATCAACTGTTTATAGACATTACCAACAAATAAATCTCTTTCATCAATTGAAAGTTCTTCTACGTCTTTTGAAGGAAGCTCTACATCTTTGTCAAGGTTACATTGTTTAGAAGTCTCAACTATAGCATTAACAATTTGAATACCCCTGCTATTTTCTCTTAATTGTTGATAAGAACCAACGAGTTCACTTAGTTCTTTAAGTCCTTTGTAGAGTCCTGCATTTTCCGCTGGAGGAGTAAGATAACTTATAGTTGAAGCATATCCTCTTCTTTTCGCAATTGTTGCTTCAGATGGATTATTCGCAGCATAGTAATACAAATTAGGCAATGACCCAATTAGAGAATCCGGATAGCAAGTTTCACTCATGCCCATCTGCTTCCCTGGCATAAATTCAAGTGAACCGTGAGTTCCAAAATGAAGAACAGCATCAGCCCCCCAGATTTTTTCTACATATGTGTAATAAGCAGCAAAACCATGATGAGGACTTGCACTTCTTGAATAGAGCAATCTCATGGGATCACCTTCATAACCGAATGTAGGTTGAACTCCTATAAAAACATTTCCAAAATGTTTTCCATAGATGAGAAGATTTTGTCCGTCACTATTAAGGTTCCCAGGAGGTTTACCCCAATTTTCTTCAAGTCTTTGTGAATATGGTGTGAACTCTTCGTATTCTTTTACTGACATCTTATGAGCAATATTTAACTCTGGAGAGCCATCCATCGCTTCAGGGTTGTTAATTACTTTTTCCATTAATTCTTTTGAATTGCTTGGAAGTTCATCTATTTGATATCCTTTCGACTTCATTTCAAGAAGTACTCTATAAATTGAACCAAAAACATTCAAGTATGCTGCCGTACCAACATTTCCTTTGTCTGGTGGAAAACTAAATACTGTGATGGCTAATTTTTTATCCTTTCTTTGTTTAACTCTTAAAGTTGACCATTTTATTGCTCTTTCAGCTATTACATCAACTCTATCTTGGAGCGTATGCGCCTTACCTGTAGCATCATCACGACCTGAGAGGATGATAGGCTCAATAGCACCATCAAGCTCTGGAATTGCAATCTGAAGTGCTACCTGAACAGGGTGTAAACCTAGATCACTATCTTCCCATTCTTGTGTGGTTTGGAAGACTAATGGAAGTGCAACCATATAGGGCCTGTTTAACCTTTTTAGGGCTTCAATAGCTTTAGGGTGATCTTGTCTTGCTGGGCCACCAACTAGTGCAAATCCTGTTAGAGATACAACTCCATCTACTATAGGTTGATCCTTATTTATGGAATCATAATAAAATTCATTAACTGGTTTAGAAAAATCTAGACCTCCACAGAAGATAGGTAGTACTCTCGCACCTCTGTATTCCAATTCTTGAATAACAGCAACGTAATGTGCATCATCTCCTGTAACGATATGACTCCTTTGAAGCACTAAGCCTATTGTTGGAGTTCTGTCATCTTTAGGATTTATATCTTTCCTATTATTTTCCCAATTTTGATATTCTTTAAGACTTTCAAACATGCAGGGAGCAAGAGGATGCCAAATTCCTAAATCTGGGAATGTTTCAGGGTCTTGAATTTTGAATTCTTCTATTTGATCTTTTATGATCTCTGAAACAGCGTACTTTTCAGAAATCATTAACAAGAAGTTTTTTAAGTTCTCAGTGGTACCACCTAACCAGTACTGAAAACTTAGAATAAATGTTCTAGCATCTTGAGCTTTTTCTACTGGAAGATATTTAAGTATTGATGGGAGGGTATTCAATAATTTCAACATTGAATCTTGAAAGCTTGCTCCATCAGATTCTTTTTTCTTTTTTATTAAATCTCCGATAATACTTTTAGATTGACCAAGTTGGGCCATACTAAATGAACCTAATTTATTTAATCTCATAACCTCTGGCATAGAGGGAAATATAATTGATGCTTTAAGTTTGTCTTTATGTGGAGAAACTGCATCAACTACTTTTTGAGCAAGATCTTCGATGAAAATTAGAGAAGCAACAAATATATCTGCATTAGCAATATCTTCTTTAAAATCTGCAAAATTACTATCATTTCTAAGTTCTTCAATAAGATAGCCGCTAAGGTCTATACCTATTGGCCCATTCATCTTGTTGATTGACTTTGCAGCTTCTGTTAAGGAATTTTGGTATTGTGGCTCAAGGACAACATAAACAGCTTTTATTACAACTTTGTGTTTGTTATCCTCAACAGGAGATACTCTGCGGTTTGCTGAGCGGACCTGCGTAAACATTGATTTTCTTTAAGTATTTCTACCAGCCTACGAATGAAAAGACGTTATTGTGTGCAATATAAATAGCGTGTAACAACCTTTAAAAAACAATTTTTTAAAAAAATGATTGAAAATTCTAAAAAACCCATACCAGTACTAGTTTCCGGAGCTTTAGGCAGAATGGGTAGCGAAGTTGTGAATACTGTATTGAATTCTACAGATTGTGAACTTGTTGCAGCAATCGACATAAACGAAAAGAACAATGGCTCAAATATTTCTGAATTATTAAAGGTTAAAAATTGTGATGTTTTTGTTTCAAATGATTTTGAAGGAACTTTATGTTCTGTTAGTCAAAATTACAGAAATGAAAATATCAAGCCTGTGCTCGTTGATTTTACTCATCCTGATTCTGTATATGAAAATACCAGATCAGCTATCGCATATGGTATTTCACCAGTTGTAGGAACTACAGGTTTAAGCCCTTCGCAAATAAAAGACTTGTCTGTATTTGCTCAGAAGGCATCCGTTGGGTGTGCAATAATTCCAAATTTTTCAGTAGGGATGGTTCTTCTTCAGCAGGCAGCATCTGTTGCTGCAAGATTTTATGACAACATTGAATTAATAGAAATGCATCATAATCAAAAAGCTGATTCTCCTAGTGGGACGTGTATAAAAACTGCAGAAATGATTGAAGAATATCCAAAGAAATTCAATCAGAATTTAGTAAAAGAGTCCGAGTCATTGAAAGGTGTGCGGGGAGGGGTCAGAGATTCTGGTATTAATATTCATTCTGTACGCTTGCCAGGATTATTAGCCCATCAGTTAGTAATTATGGGATCTCCCGGCGAAACTTACACAATTAAGCATGACACTATTGATAGGAAAGCATATATGCCGGGTGTTTTACAGGCTATTAAAAAAATAGGTAATTATGAAATTTTAGTTTACGGACTTGAAAAATTGATTTTTTAAAATGCTAATTCCAATTAATTCAAATCAAATTTCAAAACTTATTCCAGCCGTAGGTACCGGAAGTCAATTTAAGTACACTTTGGGAAACCCAAGAAAAATTCTTCAAAGAGTAATAGTTTCTTCAATTGGTGGATTTATCTCATTAATCATTAGTTCGACTGGAGATCAAACAAATAATTTCTGGTTATTGCTATGTGTAGCTTTCTTTTTGTATATCATCTGGGGTCCAATTCTTGAATCAAGTAGAAAAAATTTGCAATTAAGAAAATATAAATTTTTTTCTATATTTGATGGTTATGTATCAGATATCTATAAAACAGAAAAGATTGAAAGTTCAAGAGAACAATCTAATAGGCAAGGTCGATTAGAAGTTATCGAAAACAAAAGGACTTGGTTAGTACTTGAATTAGAAGATGAAGATGGTTATTTGGAAAAGTTAAGTTTCCCCATGGAAAATAAGCATAGTCAAATTAGAGTAGGTTCGAATATTAGATGTTTATTAACATCTAATAACCGTAATTTTGAAAGAGATTTTTATTTGACCGATGCTTGGCTTCCGGAAATTAACTTATGGGTTGGTGAGTACCCATATTTATTAAGACCAGCATTTGAAGAAATTTGCTATATTTATTTGAATAGATAGTTGATATTTATATTATCTGATGAAAAATAAACTCAATTTTAAAATTGTTGGCTCGGGTCCAACAGGTTTATTACTTTCAATTGTACTTTCAAAATTTGATTGCAATATTTTTTTAACTGATTTATTAACAAAAGATAGATTAGTTGATAAAGACAAAACTTATGCAATTACTCATTCAACAAGAAAAATCCTATCTAAATTCAGACTTTGGGAAAAATTAGAACCATACTTATTTGGCTTTGATAGCCTTTCAATTTCTGATAGCGTAACTTCTGCTATGACTAACTTATCAATTAATGATTTAGATGATGATATAAGTTCTGCTGAAAATATTGGCTGGGTAGTTAAACATTCAGATCTCACGAAAGTATTTTTTCAAGAGATTGATAATTATGAAAATATTTTTTTTATGACTCCGCAAAGATTGTTACGTAAAAAGATATTATTTGATTATCAATTTCTTTCATCAGGAGCAAACTCACTTGATAAAAAATTGTTTAATTTTGTAGATATAAAAAAATCTTATAATCAGTCTTGTTTAACTTTTAAGGTTTCTCTTAGAGGTAATTGTGAAAAGCGTGCTTATGAAATTTTTAGAAAAGAAGGCCCACTCGCATTATTACCTTTAGAAAAAAACTTATATCAAGTAATTTGGACTTCAAGTACATCAAAGGCTATTGAAAGGTTAAATTCAGATAAGAATTTTTTATTAGATAATTTATCAACTATCTTGCCTGATGAATTTAAGTTAGATCAAATAATTGGCGAATTTAACATTTTTCCTGTTTCATTATCCTTAAATCTACCAGTTTTTAATTTTAAAAAATTAGTTTTTGTAGGTGATGCATTTCATACATTTCATCCTGTTGGTGGTCAGGGTCTTAATAGTTGCTGGAGAGATGTTAATACTATTTTTGATCTTTTTAATGAAAATATTGCTATTAATAAATCTCATTTGACCTTATTTAAATTTAAGTATTTTTCAAGTAGGATTTTAGATATTATTATTACTATTTTCATAACTGACTTATTGATATCAATTTTTGCAAATAGAAACTTTTTTTTATTTCCAATTAGAAAATTTTCATTTTTACTTTTAAATAATTTTCCATTTATAAGAAAATTAGTCCTTAATCAAATGACTAAATCTCTCATTTACACAAGAATAAAATAAAGCTCATGAATAATTATGTTTTTAAAGAAATGATAATTTATTTATTTAATGAAGTAGGTTTAGAGGAGTCTTCTATTGAACTTGGCATAAAATTATCTATGAAATATAAGACTCCATTACCAATATTATTATGGAGTTATGGAATGCTAACTATAGAAGAACTTGATAAGTTATATTCATTTTTATTTCAAAAAATGGATAAATAATTCTGTTATAATCAATATATATCTTAAATAAAGGCCAATTACAGTTTTAACTAAAAGAAATCTGGTATCAAGGCAATCTATAGAGAAGCTTGATTTATTATTATTAATTCTAGAAACTATCGACTTAAATGGAATACAATCTCTTTACGCTTTATCAAGCAAACTTAATTTAAATGATGTTCTTCCAAATAAAATTACTATTTGGAAATTAAGGAATAATAATCCATTGAGAAAATCTTATGTTAATAACAATATTAAACAGAAAGAGTTCGATGCTTTAATTAAAATCACGGTTGAAATGTCTAGATATTTATACCCTTATATCAGAGAGATACTAAAATCTAAAGAAGATCATGAAGATAATTCAGTTATTTGGAATGATTTTAATAAAAGATTTATCGAGTTGATTAAAGAAAGATTTAACATAGATAGTATTAGAGTTAAAAAGCTTTTAAATCAAGCTGAAACTGATGAAATTATCATAAAATATTTGCTTACTTTATCCCTTTGCATTTCAAATCAGGGTAATCAAAAGTTGAAAAAATTTTTATTCGATTTTTAATATTATGCAAAATAAATTATCATTTCATCAATCTGCAGTGAGTCTCGAAATAATAGGATTGCCAGATTATTCAAATAATGAAAATAAAGATCAAATTTCAATAATTTCTCAATGGAAATTAACCATAATTGATAAACCACTTATTGAAGGTAAAATTGAGCATTTAGGTCCTATTATGAATGCTTTTTATATTTATTCTAATCTTTTAATCAAAAACGAAATCCCATTATATGAGTCTAAATTAATTGATATAAAAGCTGACAATCTTCACATACATAGTATTGTTCTCAAGAGCTCTAAACCGAATGTGAAGCCATTAAATTTAAAGATTGGTAATTCATTGCTTTCAGACACCATAAATTGTTTTGATCAGTTAAATGAATCGACAAAAGTAAGAATTAGAAAAACTGATTTACCTTATAGTATGTCTAAAAAATTAGGCTTTGGTGTAATTAACAAAGTTAAATTTTTGAATTTCATTATGCCACCGTTTATTGCAATTTGTTCTTTAATTCTATTCTCCTCTTCTTTTATTTATTTTTATAACCCTGTTGAAGAAAAAGAAAAAAATGAACTAATAAATCCAAAATAATGATCCATTAGCATCTTAATTACAAACACGATATCATGGTTTAATTTCTTTTTAGAGTAATTATTAATTTATTCTTTGAGCTTTGATATATGGCAGACTTAAACATCCCAAATTTGAATATGAGGTCTGATAAGTATATTTTTAAAAAAAAATTAAAATTAACAAGAAAATCTAAAAAAAGACTATTTACTGAATCTTTCTTTTTGTTTATTTTGAGTGCTTTATTAGTTTATATAAATTATTTAATTCCTAACAAAAATTTACTGATACAAAATCTACCTAAAACATTCAATAAAACTTTTTTACTAATAGTTGATCTATTCTCATATCTCTATGAAATATTTCTAGTGATTTTTATTTTTGTCTCTTCTTTTACTGCTCTGATTTTAATGATGGGTTCTTTTTATAGATTATTGAGGGTATCTAAGAGGAAGTCAAAACAAATCATTTACAAATAATTTTAAATAGGTTGCATCAGGCCACCGCTTCCTGAATCAGAATCATCATCATCATTTTCTGTTTCTTCTCCAAATAGTGCTAGTACACCAAGTAAGATTGATGAAAGAATAATTGACAAGGGTAAAATCGAGGTTTGGATTCCGATATCTATATATTCACCCATGAAATAAATAAATTTTTATAAACCTAACCGAAATCAAACACTTTCGCGGATTTTAAATAATTATTTAATAATTTATTCTCTTTTAGTAAGAAATTCTTTATCAAAATTCTTTATTTCTCTTTCAAAAGAGCCAAACCACAATATTAGTTGATCAATTTGATTTTGAATTTCAGTCACTCCCAAACCCCTAATAGTTATGATTGATAATTGTTCTCCTTCCTCAAAATTAAATTTATTTTGAACACTACTTGCTAAGGAATTTTTAAGAATTTTAAAAGTTGAATTTTTTAATTTGGTTTCAATCACTATGTTTGGTTTTTTGAGTTTAATCTTATTAAAACCACATTTCTTGGCCAGTAATTTTAGTCTCATTATCAAAATTAAGGACTCAACAGGTTTGGGTAAGTTTCCATATCTATTTACCCAATCTATAGCTAGTTCAGTTAATTCATTATTATTAGAACATTCAGTAGCAGATTTGTAAGCCTCAAGCTTCTCTTCCCTGTTTAATATCCAAGTTGCAGGTATAAATGCATTTATTGGGAGATCAATTTGTGTGTCACTAACTTCTGGTATTTCTTGCCCACTGATTTCTGATATAGCCTCATGCAGCATTTCTATATATAAATCATATCCAATAGCATTAACCTTTCCACTTTGTTCTTCTCCTAGTAAACTTCCTACACCTCTTATTTCCATATCTTTCATTGCGAGTTGGTACCCACTTCCTAGTTCCGAAAAGTCTTTTATCGCTTTCAATCTTTGTTTTGCAGCGTCATTAATTTTATTTATATTTGGATAAAATAACCAAGCATGTGCTTGTACACCGCTTCTGCCAACTCTTCCTCTAAGTTGGTAAAGTTGTGAAAGACCAAATTTATGGGAATCTTCAATAATTATTGTATTTACTCTAGGAATGTCTAATCCGCTTTCAATTATGGTTGTGCATATCATCAGATCTACTTCTCCATTATTAAAAGCAATCATTGAATTTTCAAGCTCTGTTTCGTTCATTTGTCCATGAGCAACAATAAATTTTAAGCTTGGAAACATATTTCTTAATTTGTTTATAGCTTGATCAATATCAGAAATTCTTGGAAGAACATAAAATATTTGACCTCCCCTATCAAGTTCTTGATTAATCGCAGTTCTTATTACATCCATATCTATTTCGGATAAATATGTTTTAATTGATCTTCTTGATGGGGGAGGAGTATTAAGCAAGCTCATTTGTCTTAGTCCAGATAAACTCATATAAAGAGTTCTTGGGATTGGAGTTGCCGAGAGAGTTAAAACGTCTATGTTGGTTTTTAATTTTTTAATTTTCTCCTTTTGCCTTACTCCAAATCTTTGTTCTTCATCAATAACAAGTAGTCCTAAATTTTTTATTTCAATTTCTTTTCCTAAAATTTGGTGCGTAGCTACTACTAAATCAATTTTGTTATTTTTTAATCCTGCATAGATTTCCTTTCTCTCATTAACGGTTTTGAATCTATTTAGTAATGAAACTTTTATTGGGTAAGGTGAAAATCTATTATTTATTGTTCTCCAATGTTGCTGAGCTAAGATTGTTGTAGGTGCTAGTAATATTACCTGCTTGCCTGATGTAATAGCCTTAAAAATAGCCCGAACAGCGACTTCTGTTTTACCAAAACCTACATCTCCACAAACCAATCTATCCATTGGCTTATCGCTTTCCATATCATATTTTATTTCTTTAACTGCAGTAATTTGATCTGGTGTTGGTTGATAAGGAAATGATTCCTCTAATTCATTTTGCCAAGGACCATCTTCTGGGTAAATGTAACCCTTTAATTTTTCTCTCTTTGCATAAA
This sequence comes from Prochlorococcus sp. AG-355-M18, assembly GCA_003280725.1. Taxonomy (GTDB): domain Bacteria; phylum Cyanobacteriota; class Cyanobacteriia; order PCC-6307; family Cyanobiaceae; genus Prochlorococcus_A. The sequence goes on from QCED01000024.1 coordinate 16,070, forward strand.
GTTTTAAAATATCTACGGCAACTTTTTTGATTTGTTTCTTGTTTTTTTCTTTTATTCTTTCCCATTCCGTCCCTCCTAATTTATTTATTTTTGGCTTTATTTTTCCACTTGATCTATATCTGTTAATACTCCCAAGTTGATCAGCGGCAACACTTATCTTCCCATCCTGATACTGAATGACTAAATAATCTCTTGAATCTCCAATTATATTTATTTTTTCTATTTTTAAAAATTTTCCTATTCCATGATTTTTATGCACTATAAAATCACCAGGACTAATCTTATTAACATTTATATTTGAATTTACACTTCTTTTTTTTCTTCTTATGAATACATTATTAAAAAGAGATTGTTGTGAAAATAATTCTTTATCTGTTATCAGAACAACTTTCCATATCGGAAGATAAAAACCTTCGATTTCGTAATTGTTCTTATTTTTTAAAATTAGGGGAGTTGAATTATTAATTGACTTAAATGCTTCATCAATATCATTAGGATTGTTTAAGAAGTTTGTATTACATTCGTGCTCAAAAAGTAAAGTCCTAGTTCGCAATGGCTGTGCTGATAATATCCATACTTTTTCATTATTTTTTATATTTTTATTTATATCATTGGATAATTTTCCTATATTTTTAGAGTATGAATTTATTCTTTTATCATTTAACAAAAACTTATTATCAATATTGACTTTAGATTCAAATTCATAAAATTTTATCAAATTAAAATTTCCTAATGAATTTATTATTTCGTCAAACTTTAAATGTAAATTAGGTTTGGCCTCTAAATTAATATCATTATTTTTAAGGTTCTCATTTAATTCATACTCACAATTATCAAAATTACTTTCTGCATCTAGATACCAATTATTTGCAAATTTCGTACAATCTTCTAATTCATCAATTACAAGAATTGTTTCCCTATTAATAAAATCTATTATATTTGAGGGTTGTTTTTCAATTATTCCTAAATAACGATCAAGATTATTTTTATTTATATCTTCTGAATTAAAAATACCGTTCTTAGAAAAATTATTTAACTTATCTTTTATTAGCAATTCAAATCCAGCCTGTATTATTTCAATATTATTTATACTTTCCAATGTTTTCTGTGTATGGGGATCATATTCTCTTATTTTCTCAATTACATTATCAAAAAATTCTAATCTTATAGGAAACTCATAATTTACAGGATAAATATCTATTATTTCCCCTCTCCTACTCCAGAACCCCTCTGTTGAAGTTACATTATCCTTCGTATAACCAAGCAAAGTAAGTTTATTTGCTAATTCTTGAATATCGATTTGCACTCCTTTTTGCAAATCTAACTTGTTTTCAATTAATAAGTTTTTATTTATTAGATGAGGTTGTAGTGATCTCTCTGTTGATATAACAATATTAAGTTCATTTTTCTCTTTTTTTATTAATTTGGATAAAACAGTAAGCTGACTAAATTCAATCTCTTTGGATTTATTAATTGATGAGTATGGTAGATGTTCTGTTGGAGGATAATATAAAACTGCTTTATCATTTATACTTTGAAAATAACCAATCCATTTGTAGGCAATTTCTACATTAGGACAAATTAATAATATATTTTTTTCCTCTTTTTTTGCGATGCTATTTAAGATTATTGATTTTGCATATCTACTTGAACCAACAATATTTAATTCATTGTTTTTTGAAATTCTTTTTATTAATTCAGAAGTAATTTGTGAGTTCGAAATATAATCAACTAAGGTATTTAAACTCATTTATATTTATCAATCTTGATTACAAATATCCGATACATTATATTAGATTTTATACTGATTGTGAATAATATTTGATGGATTCAGCTGCAATAAATTCTTTTATACCCACACTAGATCAGGTAGATAGTTGGTACGAAATCTTTACACTTTTACCAATATTAATTGCTCTAGAATTATTATTATCGGCAGATAATGCTGTCGCACTAGCTTCCCTTACTAAATCCCTCGACAGTTCCGAATTAAGGTCAAGAGCCTTAAATATTGGCATAACAATATCTTTACTATTTAGAATTATATTGATCATATTATCTAATGTTCTTCTAAAGTTTATTCTTATTAGAGTTTTTGCTGGTTTTTATTTAATATATTTATTCTTCTCAAATGTTTTTTTAAATTCTGATATAGAAAACACTAAAAATGGGACAGATAATAATAAAAATAATTTTAGATTCTTAAGGGTTGTAGCGCTTCTTTCAATTACTGATTTTGCTTTTTCAATAGATAGTATCACTACTGCAGTAGCTATCAGTGATCAATACATATTAATTATATTTGGAGCAGTAATTGGAGTATTAGCCTTAAGGTTTACATCGGGGATTTTTCTAAAACTTCTGGATATATTTTCAAGATTAGAAACAGCCGGTTACGTAGCAATTTTAATAGTGGGGATTAAACTTTTACTAAATACGTTAATTAAAGAATCTATTCTTCCAGACTATTATTTTTATTTTTTGATTCTTTTTGCCTTCATTTGGGGATTCTCTAAAAGAGAATCTAAAACTTAATCTGAGAGATATTCACCTACTGATAGCTTTAACTGTTGTATCAATTGCTTTTTGCTAGAAATGTTTTTGCCTTCAAGTTTTGCTTCTAACAAAATAATCGGATCAGTTTTAGTTGAAATTATTATCCCTTCATTTTCTATTACAGCAAGAATAATACCTGGTCTTGAATAATT
>QCED01000025.1 GCA_003280725.1 Prochlorococcus sp. AG-355-M18
CTTTGGGAACTGCCGAATATCCAAGCCAAAAGCATTGCAAAGACTAGAAAATCCATAATTTATTACAACCTGTTTAGCGAGCGTTAGCGAGATTTTTGAAAAACTCGGGTGATATCATATCAACCGAACTTCTAGTTACCCTTTATGCAGATTGCAGCTATTAGTGGGAGTAGCAAGCGTTTCATTAATCTAAAAACTTTTTCTTTTTAGCTTGAAATTATTCATAATATTTAAAAGCTCCAGAAGCTTTTTCTTTCAACAGACATAATTCAGCATCTGATGTTTTATTACATGCTTTGAAAATGGCATCAGTTTTTTCATGTTCATTTTTTATCTCTTGCCTAGAAAGTCCAAAAATATAATACATTTTATGATCTAGCCAATATCTATTCATAAACCTTTTATCTTTAGAATATAGTTTGTAAATTTGTACACAGTCATTAAAAACAATTAATCTTTTTTGTAATGATGAAAGTCTTTCATTTCTTATAAAATCCACATCTATTAATTGATCGCACTCATAAATTTTTGATTCAATTATTTCTTCTGAATTTATAATTTCTTTCGGTTTGCAATATTTGTTGAAATTTTCTTTAGACTTTTCGCTATATTTATTATTCTTCTCAATTGAAATCTTATACATTGCGCATAGAGTTTTTTTTGTGCCTAAGCTTTTTTTGAGCCAAAAAGAATTGTTTCCCCAGTTATTAATTATATTCAGATAATATTTATCAGACATTGCTCCATAAGATTTACTCTTGATAAAAACAGATATTGAGATCAAAGATAATAATAATGTTAATAAATTTTTTATTATTTTAAATTTTTTTAACTTTGGACTTGGCAAAAAAAAAGGAGCTAATTGCCCCTTATTTTAGATCGACTGTCAATCGTATTTAATATAGCGGTGCAAGTTGTAAGCCTTTCATTTTTAAATATTTTTTAAGTAAAGCGGGTGTCATAAAACTTCCCGCTTAATTGAAGAAAAACATTAGCGAGAATTTAGCGAGGATTAGTAAATTTTCCTTAAAAAATCGTTCTTTTATCAATATTTTTAAAATTTGGTCTTTAACAGATGCATGTTATGGACTAAGATCTTATGAGCGGGGCGTGGCGCAGCTTGGTAGCGCGGGTGCTTTGGGAGCACTAGGTCGCAGGTTCGAATCCTGTCGCCCCGACTCTTAGAATCCAAGTTGTAGACAGGTTTCCCAGCCTGTCTTTTTTATTGGTTACATTTTAGATTAATGAGACTGAGCGAGCTTTGAGCGAGGATTTGCTATACCTTGCACAACTTTGCTGTCTCATGTCGCTCAAGATGATTATGACATCCACAAAATAATCCCAAAAATTCCTATCATTAAAAAAACAACTAATACGATGAAATCATTACTTTCAAGTAAAAGATCAAAAGCAATATTAGGTATTGGTTTAATAGCTATTGGTATTGGTGCTATTTCGAAAAAGGTTATCAGCTATCCAACTGGAGGCTGTATCAAAGGGGCTCAAGAATTGACTTTAAATAAAGGAATAAACAAGTTCTTTATTTAACGAGTAAGCTTTTCAACTAAAAAGATGTCATTTTATTATTTTGAATCTCTTTTGTAAAAAGATATTAGATGTTTAGGATTAGAAGTTTTCGGATGTTTTTTGCTTGCATCAAAATCATTTACAAGACCTCCATTAATGATATATCTAGCAATCCCACCTTCCTTGAGCCACATTTCTGAACTTGATAAATAAGCCCTCTTAATATCATTCATAAATTGATAATCAATATTACTTACTTGAGCCTCTGGATATTGGCTATTCTCTCTATTTAATTGATCAATATTTATAAAGGCGGAATCTTTTAAATCCCGTTCAAATAGATTTCGAACATCATGATGATTACCTCCACAAGCATTAATTGCTTGTATCATCCAATTCGCTACATCATCTAGCCTTATCCTTTTAGAGGTATCTTGTCTTACTGAAAAACGCCCTATAAAAAATACAACAATAATCACAAATAATTCAGCCATCTAATTCACTCTAAGTTTTTCAATTTCAATCTTACCTTCTACTGCTCTTTGTAGAACCACTTCTCACCTTATTCTTACAGCTCCACAATCAACATATTGTTTATTAGCCTGCTTTCGCAATAATCGAGGGTGCTCTAAGTTCTTTGCCTTTGAGTCTGCGATTCTTAATGAAATTTGCCATCAGATCAAAATTAACCATAATATTATTCTATCCACATTGCTTATCTTCTCCTGTAATACAATATCTTTCAGCTTCACTATTTAGACGTTGTTGGCAAGCTATTGACATTAGAGGTTTAACTGTTCCTTGCCCAAAGAATTTGTTTTGATAGTGATAACAAACCTTACCTCTTGCTTTTCTCCACTGTTCCCAAAGTTCGTCATTATTTAGTTCTTTTTTTAACTCCCAATCACTTTTAAGTAGATCTTCCATGGCACATCTTGTATATTCTGGAGTTGCTCCGTCTTCTACGCATTCGAATGGATAATTCTCAAAGTAACTTTCTTTCCAGCTTTCGAAGCTATGATCATCAGCTATTACAGCAGTAGGTAAAACGAGGGTTGCTAGTAGTGGTAGTAGTAAGAGTTTCATTTATTTTCCAATAATACAAATATAAAATTCATATATTCACCATTACTGAGTAATTACCCAAAGCATGAAAGGTATTGATAAAACCCATAAATAAGGAGCATATTTAGCAACTAAAGCTAACACAACTACAAGTATTGCAGTAGCAATTAACATTTTTAAAACTACATTTGGGTCATAATTCATTATTTAGGAGGGCAATAACGTATATTGCAAACTGCATCATGGTAATACCCGTGTCTATTAATAAAAATTAAACGTGTTAGTTCTTTAAATGCTGAGTCCTTATATTTTTGCCAATTGTAAAACTCTAATCCTTTTATTGAATTCTTGTATTCTTCATAAGTCATATCAGTTTCTTCTAATTTAATTTTTATTACTTCATTGGCTATTCTGATATTTCTCCAATGTTTTCTTTCAAATAAACCATCATTTATTTTTATATTGTACTTCTCTGCTATTTCTCTAACAATAAATTCTTCTTTTTCGATTTTTTGACGTTGAACAGTTTTTTTAGCTTTAAATCTTGAAAGTTCACCCTCTGATTTATAGAAAGGTGAAAATAATAAAAATAAGGGTGATATAAATACAAAAATAAAGAAAGCAGCAATAAAATAATCTTTGAAATTAGGATTTCTAGAATTGTTAGGGTTTATTGGAGAAGTCATTTTATTATTTCTTGAATCTCATTATTTAGATCGGCTTCTTTTAGTTTTCTTTTCTGAAAGAATTTCTTTGTTTCATTAATACTTTGATTAAATCTTCTTTTAAAAAGAATTTTTTTTATAAAGGGAAAATTGGGTAATCTTGATATCATTTCCTCTTTATACAAATAAAGTTGTAAAAAATTTGATCTGGTATGCCATCTTCTCCAATGCACCAGTAAATATTTTGAATTAGATAATAATTCTTTGTCCTCCATAAGAGGAAAATTCATTTTTAAGTTTTTTAATGTTTCTTTAATTGGCTCAGTTGGAGGAAGACTCATTAAAAAAAAGGGTTTTACCTCTCTATGTTAGATCGACTGTCAATCAATATGTTTCAGAAATCTACGCTCTAGTGCTCATAGGGCACTAGGTTGCTTGTGAGCGAGATTTGAGCGAGATTTTGCTTACTTATGCACAACCTTGCTATATCTTTCTACTTTTTAAGACTCATAAATTTTCTTTTATTGCCAACTAACTAGCTATGGCCTCACTTGTTTCTAATGGTGGCTGTCGCATTTTGCGTAGCGGGTGCTTTGGGAGCACTAGGTCGCAGGTTCGAATCCTGTCGCCCCGACTCAATCAAATCCAAGTCATACTAGCGAGTTACTCAGACTCGCTTTTTTATTACCTACTATAAGAAAAATAAGACTTAGCGATTAATTAGCGATTATTTGCTATACCTTGCATAACCTTGCTTTCTATATCGCTAATTTGGTAAGCCAAAAGAGTGATCAACTCCTTTAAACCTATCTCTTAATTTATCAATACCATACATCCATCATTAAATTCGAGCACCCGCTTTTAATTCCATGTAAAGAGTAATCTTTTACATCATTTTTAATAGAGTTATTTTCTTTATCATCTAATAATTTTATTGTACCTTTAAGGGAATTTATAGTTTCATATTTATTTAATATCCCTTGCTGGTATAGAACACAGCTTTTGGCAATACTACCAGCAAAATAACCAAACAAAAAAACCTCATCTCTATTTAATTTATTCAATGGCCTAGCGAAAACAGATGTCAGAAAAATACTTGATGAGAACAAGATTAAACCTATTTTTTTAAACATTAATACCTTGTATATTTAAATGATTCATTTTATTTTATAGAGGCTTCATATAACTCTCTGCAATTATAAAGTTTATCTTTTGGATTTTTGAATTGTTTAATTAGACCATCGTAGTGGGTTTTGTTATAAAATTTGTTTTTCCTAGTATCCATAATGTATTTATAAAATCTAACTGCAGTTTCTTTAGATATATTTTCTGTTTGATATTGAAAACATACTATTTCCAGTTGACCATATGCATTAGCCCACCAATAAAGATCATCTGCTTCGCCCGAAAAAACATCTATGGGAGAACAAAGCAAAAAAGAAAATAATGCAAATGGAATTATTTTAGTTGGTTTAAAAATCACTTATTTACTTAATCCTTTTGATACCTGAGAGGGTTTATCCTTCTAAGTTTAGATCAGATTTCAACAGATTCAACTATAGATGAATAGAACCTAGTGCCCTAAGAGCACTAGGTTAAAACTTAGCGATTATTTAGCGATTATTTGCACACCCTTGCTATACATTGCTGCATATTGGAGAAATATTGAGACTCAACTAAATCCTAGTAGTACCAACTCATAAGCTATAGCCTCACTTGTTTCTTGTGGGTACTGTCGCAAATTGCGTACTGGGTGCTTTGGGAGCACTAGGTCGCAGGTTCGAATCCTGTCGCCCCGACTCTAATAATCCAAGTCATAGACAGGTTTCCCAGCCTGTCTTTTTTATTGGCTAAATTCTGTCCGCAACAAAAACGAACAAATAGCGGACAAATGTAAGGTTATTATGGTTTATTCTTTTGTTCTCAATATATAGTTCAATTAATTGCAAACATATCTACCTAAGTAATCTGTTCGACAAGTTTCTCTAAAACTTTGACCATTTACAGTCCCTGTAGTTACATCTCTTCCTAAATAATCTTTTCTTGTAGTGGTATTAATCCTATTTCCATTTTGGTATCCACTACAAACTGTTCTCCCCAAATAATCTTTTCGGCAAGTATACCCCGCGTTAGCAGCAAGTGAAAAAGCCGCAATTGAACTTAAGGCAATAAAGCTTCCAACAATAAGATTAGAAATTTTCATTTCAATTAATAAACTACCAATATTTAAAAACATAAGCATAAACTAACCGTAAGACAACTGACGATTAATAAAAGTGTATTACTCAATGCTAATGAGGACAAATTGCGGACAAATACTTCTTTATTCATCATGACAAACTCAGCATAACTAAGAAAAAAATAGATATAGCTTAAAAACCTAGTGATGCCAATAGGGCGACCAGTGCTTTGGGAGCACTAGGTCGCAGGTTCGAATCCTGTCGCCCCGACTCTAATAATCCAAGTCATAGACAGGTTTCCCAGCCTGTCTTTTTTATTGGGTAAATTATGTCGGCAGATTGAGTCGACAAATCGCCGACAAATCTGAGTTAATATAATTTATTCTGGATATAACTCTCTACAATTTTCATACATTGGTTGATCTTTCTCATACATTTTTCTAGTTATCGTATTGTATATTTCTTTATTTTTATATGTCTTAGAATTCTTATAATATGAATTGAACAACTTTTTTGATTTCTCTTGAGGAAATCCTAGTACATGAAAACCAATACAACTTGAAGACATCCCTCCCCATGTATTTCCATATCGATACATATCATCTCCCTCAAAAGCAATAGCAATATTTGAAAAGGAAATGATTAAAGGGAGAAATAAATATTTTCGCATAAAATAATGAATTAATTTCTCTTTATTCTAGATTAGGATTTAATCGATATTTAAAATAGAAAGATTTTATTGAATTTGTATTGCATTAAAAAACTTTATTAATTTAAAACAATCTATTTTTAATAATCGCCGACAAATTGCCGACAAATAACGCTTAATTTGTGAGGACAAACTACGCAGAGCTAAGTAAAAAAATAGTCATAGCTTGAAAACCCAGTGCTGCACTAGAGCTGTTAAGTGCTTTGGGAGCATTAGGTCGTACGTTCAAATCGTATCGCCCCGATCAGTTATAGCAGTAAGTCTCAGCTAATACCTAATTTACGCAAATTATTGCTTCACGCAAAACTCACGCAAAAGTTATTTCGTTCAGAATAATTGGCATAACTTTAGAAGATAGTCAGGTATTTGGTTCTTCCAGACTTATGGTGTAACTTTCAAGGGGTTTTCTGTCGCCCCTTTTTTTTGTCTATTATTAATTTATGGAGAAATTTACGCTCATAAATAAAGACAGATCCAGAATTAAAGTCTTTGAACCATTTGAGGATGTATCTAAGCCTAGTCCAAGCATTGATGCAATGATGATTTCTTACGGATGCGTTTATAAACGATCAAGTAAACCAGTAATCAAAGGTAGCAGGGTAGAAACTGTTGAGGCTGCAAGAAAAGAATATAAGGAACTACTAGGCGAAGGTTGGAAGAAAACATCTATATTTAATTGTTATTTTTAAGCAGCATCATATTCATCCCTATCTTCAAGCTCTCTCATAAATCTTTTATCTAATAAGTAGTTGTCTATAAGCTCTAGATTGTTATTTTCTTTAATTTCTTTATGGCTATCCAATAGCTCTCTTATGTAGTTATATACAAGCTCTTGATCGTATCCACTTTCTCTAATTTCTTTCAACATTTCGTCTGGAATTTCCATAATCGTCAACCCGTATGTGACAGTTTTTAGAGTAAAATTAGCCTAAATAAGCCAGTAATAGAGCTATTTAGAGCAAATTAGAGCCTACATACGTATACTCACGAAAAAATAAGAAAAAAGCAAGAAAAGAATATGCAGAATTATTGAAAGAAGGTTGGAAAACAATATGCAGAATTATTGAAAGAAGCTTGAGGAAAAAACCAGTATTTTTAGAAGTTATTTTTAATTTAAAAAACATTTGCATAATTTCTCACCTCTGTTAATTTTAGTGAGCTTCAATAAATTCAAATGGAAGAGCAAAGAATCGAAAAGATAGCAGCGGGTGCAGTAAACGTAACTAAGGTGCTGATAATAATTTATCTAGGCTTCGTAGAAGTATTTAAAATTGGCAAATTACTCAAAGCGAAGTTAGATAATGAATTTGATATTTCTAGAAAATGGGCTTCACAAGCTTATTCAATTCTAAAAAAACGACAAGCGGAACGAAAAGCAGCGGGAGTTTAAAATTTTTTGCTATAAATTGATTGAGGCCAAACCTCGTCAGCACACTCTTCGTTTGCTGCAAGACATAGATTGATTCAATATAGTTACGAGTCGATTTAATAACCCTTTCAGTAGTTGGAATTTCTGGAGGGGTTTCTTGTTACTGATATTTATTGAGTAAACGATTATAAATTATGCACAATACTATTAATCCACCAATACCATAAGCTGCATGAGTTGGGTCATGATGATTCTGCCAAAGCTGTTGTAGTGGGAGTAGTAAGCTTTTCAATTAATAATTAATTAATTTTCTATTTTCACCTCTTTTATTTATTCTTAACCCAATGAACAGCATCCATATAACTGCAAAGACAATTGGTAATAAAACGATAGCAAGTTTCATCATTGTTTTAATCTTGTTATTTGCACAAAATAATATCGTTTAAAAAAATAACTTAAAATAGGTACTTTACCTAAAATTTGTCGTTAGCAGTAGGTAAAGCGAGAGCAGCTATTAGTGGAAGTAGTAAGGATAGTAAGATTATTGAAATACAAATCAAATAATGATTTCTAATTTTATTGGCTTAATAAAAGAAATTTAAAAATTAAATTTATGCTTAAATATTTAAGTTTTCATTAACTTACAAATGTATTATTCAGAAACTAAAGTAATAATGGGTGGTCTTGCCCATGTTCCAATATTAATTCTCATAGTAAATTTTATTAAAGGAAAGTTTGAATCTATAACATCAAAAGTAGTTGCAGTTAAAACGGAAGAGCCAAAGGTAAAAGTAGTTGAAGTAAAAGAAGAGGAAGTACAAGTGGGGAACTTAAACGCAAGTGAAGTTAAAGAAGAAGCAGAATAACGAGAGGAAAAAGTTAAAAGAAAAGTGTTTATCCCCTATATTTTTTGATTGACAGTCGATCTAAGATAAGGGGTAATAAGCTCCTTTCTTTATGAGAAAAAGATTTTTAATAATTTTATTAGCTGCAATTGCTTTTCCTACTGCTGTTAATGCTGAAGAAATAAAGATGACCAAAATCCAATATTTTGATGATCTTAGCTCCATTAATTTTTTTGGTTCAATGATTTCTATATGTCATGCAGATAGACTGGGTTATTTAAAAAATAGGGAGAAAGTAGAAATGATTTCTTTTTTCACTGATTACCATAAAAAAATGCACAGGACGAAATCATCCCTCAATAATACGCAACAGAAAGTAATTTTAGACGTAAAACAACTTTTCCCAAATTGTTTACCTTAAAAAAATGAAACGCTTACTACTCGCATAAATAAAAAGAGATAGGGCTTCTACTTTTTAAAATATGGACAGATTATGGACAAATGTTGCTTAAATTGTCAGGACAAACTACGCAGAACTAAGCAAAAAAATAGTCATAGCTTGAAAACCTAGTGCTGCACTAGAGCTGTTAAGTGCTTTGGGAGCACTAGGTCGCAGGTTCGAATCCTGTCGCCCCGACTCTTAAAAACCAAGTTATAGTAGCGAGTTTCCCAGACTCGCTTTTTTATTGAAAAATCTGACGGCAGAGAAAGCCGTCAAATCGCCGTCAAATATAAGTAATAAAAATATCTGGATTGATATATTTTTATTTATTTATATAAATTTCGGTTTAATATTAAAAAAAAATTTTTAATGTCTCTTACAGATCAAGCGGTACAAGCCATATGTAGTTATCGTCAAAATGTTCTAGAGGAACCCACTCAAATAGATCAAGAAATAAATAAGTTGTTAGAAAATCTTAGAAGAATTGGAATCGACGATAACAATATGTTTTATCAAGTTAATAAACAAAGTTTTGTTAATTTCCCTGAGGATGAGAAGTTTGACAAAGAAACCTATATGACTTTCAGATATCTATACGAAACATCTTTTGTTGTACGAAGAATTTTGATTCAACAAAAGACAAATCTCCTTGAGGAAAAAGCCACAAAATTAATTGATGAATATGATGATTTAACTCGAGGATACGATAAGGAATATGGTCAATTATCGCCAGAATCTATTGGCAAAAGAGCGGTTTTAAAGACGCAATCGAAATGGAATGGATTAAAAAAATCAAAAACTCTCTACGTAATCAAAAAAGTTATTGAGAATCCAAATAGCTACAAACAAGAAAACTCTGATGAGTGGAAATTACCTGGAGAGTATAAAGAAAAGATGAAAGAAGAATTTCAAAATTCATCTAGAGAAATTGGAGAAAAATTGGGTTTAAGTAAAAAATTAATCGATTTTTACATTAAACATATCGACAGGAAAAAATTTACAGAAAGAGCTGCTATCGTATCTGGCGTTATTGGAGGAACAGTTCTTATCGCTTGGGGACTTTCAAATAGATTTAAATCTGGCGATTCCCTTGATGCTTCATCCGACGTTTTTTATACTAATTCTCTTGCAGGAAATATACCTATCGATAATAATCCCGCTTTTATAAATTATGGAATTGAAAATTATCCTGAATATATGGCAACTCAATCTAATACTCTAATGGCCAATCAAGCTGGTTTTCTAAATTACCTGCAAAATGGTGGAGTACAGGGGAGTAATGAATTAACTATGAATTTACTTAATAATGAGACTGCATTACAGATTGCTAGAGAGTCAAATCAAACTGCCATGAATTTGGCTGCAATGCAATCAAATAGCAACATGATGGCAAGTCATATGGAAAATATTGGATCGATCTTAGGAACTCAATTTGATTATGGCGGTTCTACTGCTCCTGTAGTAATTGGAGGAGCAGTAAATAATTGCACAGGAAGCATTCTTGGAAGTAATGCGCAACTAAATATTATGGATCTTGGAAGTAATGCTCAAACTATTACTGGTACGATTAATGGTCAGAATGTGAATACCACAATAAGACGTATTGGTAATTTCCTTTCAGTTACATCAATCTAAATAAACTTAAGAAAGTTTCTCCATAAAAGCTAGGATAATCAATGATATAGGGCCAAATAATACCCCAAGAAAAAACCACTTAACAGTATTTCGATTCTTCTTTGATGCTAGACCTAGACAGGCTGCTCCCCAAAGTAGGCAAATTAAGATGACAAGCAATTTTCTAAATTTTGATAGTTTATTTAAATATAAAGGTATTAATTTATAAAAAACAAATATGTTTAATAAAAATCTTTAAGCTTAAAATTCCAGCCGTCAAATTGCCGTCAAACATTTTCTAATTAGTCATGTCAAATTAAGCAATACCCCGCAACTATTTAGTCATAGCTTGTAGACATAGTGCCCTACTAGGGTTGTTAAGTGCTTTGGGAGCACTAGGTCGTAGGTTCGAATAATATATGGTTCACTCATTTAATTGCTTAAGTTAAAACTCACGCAAAATTAATACATTTATAAATTTATAAATTTTTAAAGAATTCATATTGTAGATTCTAGAGCTTATCAACCAAAATAGTTTTGTTTAAAGGGCTATCATTTTTCAGAGCAATTATATTTTCATAGTTTTTTATTGAATCAAAATTGCCTAGATTTCCATTATCATTAAGTGAGTATATTGAATATTCATAATTTTCAAGAAATTCTATAATGTTGTTCAAATCTTTTTCTAGATAATTTAAAAACATATCCCTTCTATATTCCAAAATAATGGGGGCTGTATTTAATTTAAGAAAATTACAAGAACCTCTTAAAACCAATTCTTCCATTCCCTCAACATCTATTTTAACTACAAGAACATTATCTATTTCCACTCTTCCCTGATCAATTATTTGATCAAAACTTTTAATTTCAACAAATTCAAATTGCTGAGAATCTAGAGATTTGACAGAAGGATTCCATCCTTTAATGATTGAGTTTGCCCCTGTATTTCCTTTATTAATATATAGTTTCGAATATTTTTTATCTATTTTTTCACCTAATGCACATATATAAATTTTTGACCTTAAATTATTTAGAAATATATTTTTTAGAAGTATTGATGCATTCTCTTTTGAAGGCTCAACTGCAATTAATTCATAGTTTTTAATTGCACAAATTGGAATCGAAGCTGTTCCTACATTAGCTCCAAGGTCAATAACTATATTACGCTTATTTTCCTGCAATTTATTTACGATATGATAAACACTCATCTCAAATGGTTTTTGTCTTAGATAACTAATAAAACCTATGTGATCTCTTATATTTAATATTAATTTCCAATCTCTAGTTCTTAATTTAAATTCTCTTGGCTTTAAGTTAAATCGATATGATTTACGTATTAAATTTGGATCAAAACACATTACAAATTTTGACCCGTAAGGAATTTTTTTTATTACCGTTAAACAAGGTAGAAAAATATAATTTGGTAAAAGAATGTGAGCAAATTTACCTAAAAACAAAGGTATTTTTGAGATATATTTTTTAAATTTCTTTTCCATAATATTTTTTCCTAATTTACATTTACATTTAAATTAAGAAGTATATAAATCCCTGTTAAATTAGCTAAAAAACTATAGTCTGCCAAACTATTTAACTTGCTGTAGCAAATTGAGTGACGGGTGCTTTGGCAGCTTTAGGTGGCAGATTCGAATTCTGTCTAACCACTCAGTTATGGTAACAAGTCTCAGCTAATATTATATTATCCTCAAAAAAAGCGTTCCCTTATATTTCCTTCGAATTAGTCTTTGTGACTTTTAAAATTTCAGCCAAAATAAATAGCGAATGCAATTATTACAAAAGCAGCATATTGAAGCCAGTGGTTTCCAGATTTATCTAAACAATTTTTGTCAAAATTAGAATTACTAATTTAAAGGATTGGATATGCTATCCAACCAAATAAGGTGTAATTAATAATTACAGCCATGAAACCTATCATAGCAAGTCTGCCATTAGTTCTTTCCGCAATAAACCAATAGCTATTTGGCCATTCAAATTTAGTCCTATTAGATATTTGATCTTTTGAGGATGAAGGCTCTTTTGGAGTATCATCCTGATCAAGATAATAATTACTATCTGGGTAATAGCTTTCGCTACGAATATTGTCTTCTTTTTTGTCAATCATTTTATTTGAAAAATTTGAATTTCATACATTTTAAAAACAAAAAAGTCTAAATAGGTAAAACACACTTCTATAAATTAATTTCTATCTAAAATAAGTGGCAATAGCTCATTTGAATAGTCTGGATTTTGTTATTTTGATAGTTGTAGCTCTTCTATTTGGAAAATTAGAAACTGAAAATAGATAATTAATTATTTTTTTCTTCAGAATAACCCCTTTCTCGACCGTATTCTAAAGATCCAATAGTGTCACCAGAATTTCTTGTCCCCTTACCAGTTACATTACCTGCAATAGGATCAATTAATGATTTATTTGTTGGCCAAACAGCCCAGATAAAAGCAGCTAGCCACGGTACTCCAGCGGCAATAGCAAATGTATTTATCCCTAAAATTACCCATTTATAGGTATGCCTTCTTTGAAAAGCAATGAATGTAGGAATAAAATAAATTGCCAACAAAAATAAACCAATTATTAGAAATTCCATTTTTTAAATGTTTTTATGATCTTACAACCATTATCATGAAAGTTCATAATTTTCGAACTAAATTTTCCTCAAATCCTTCTCAAAGAGATCATTTTTAGTCTTGACTAATCCAGAATAGATTGTAAGAAATTATAAATATAGCTGAAAGTCTCAATAATTGCCTTTTTTTAGCGGATTCTTTCGGAACAATAATAATAACTAGATTACCGTTCCATAATCTATTGATATAGTAAAATTAATAAAATCTTATTTTTACTAATGGTTTACTCCTACAAAATTTTTTGGACTAAAGCTTTTGACTTTAAAGGGCGTAGTACTAGAAGTGAATATTGGTGGGCATATTTAGCAAATATCATAGTTTATATTTTACTGATTATTTTCGTTGGTATTTCATCGGCAATTAATGAAACTCTTTTATCATTATTCAGTCTTATTTATGTTCTTTACTCTTTCGGGCAATTTATTCCAAGTATCTCAATTTGTATTCGCAGAGTCAGAGATATGGGTAAAGGTTGGCAATGGATCTTTATAAATTTAATTCCTATCGTTGGGGCTATTTGGTATATTGTTTTATTGTGCCAACCATCTTTACCAAACGCTTAAATATATATTTTCACAATGTAGAAGTAGTTTACGCAAATCACAATATTTAATTAATAACTGAGGCATATTTTTTTCTCTTCAAATCATTGAAAAGAACATTATTCTCAGTTATAGAATTTTTCTACTGATGCTTTGGGAGCATTAGGTCACAAGTTCGAATCCTAAAGTCCTGACACTGATAATTTAAGTCATAGAAAGTTATTCACAAATTCTCTTCCCCATTAAAATGGGTTTTTATTCCTACAAGTTTAGATCGAATATCAATTTAATTATTTGTCTTTAAGTTTAGGTTCGAAGACAGCACCATTGCAAACTGCAACTGCAATACTTTCTTTTGAAGATTTATCCCAATTCTTAAGTTCCATCTCTTTTTTATCAATCCATTGGTACGTTTTTTTAAAGCATTGATTCCAATACATCGCCTTTTTTGAAACTGGTATCAATGAGATTAAAATTAGGACAATAGAAGTTGTAGATATAATTACACTATATTTAATAAAATCTGAGCTTTTATTAGGTGACATAAAAAAAAAAGGTTTTACCTCTCTATGTTAGATCTACTTTCAATTAAGTTTTTCTTAAGTATTTTTTTTTAATATTGATGATCAGCATTTATGCTATCAGAAGAAATAAATAAAAAAATATAATTTCAGTTAATCTTGAAAAGGTAAATTTTAGTTGAAAAAAATTCCACAATTTACCTTATTAACTATCTATTTTTCTACGACAAAATTAGCAGAATTCTTGTTTCCAAATAGAGTACATATCCTTAATTATTTATGGCCCAGTAAATTCTAAAAATAAGGAGTATAGGGAACTTCATCTGTTCTCATTGATTCGCCATAGTAACTTTTCGCTGTCTTCATTAATAACCAGTAAAAGAAATTAGCAAGCATTTTCTTCATAAGAATCTTTAAAACTAATACTATTCAAATCACAATCTTTAACTAAAACAACGTAAAAAATACTCATTTAAACTTCCCAATCTATGACGCAATCTTCATCAATATTTTTCCACACCCCATAAAGTTCTCTTACTAGAATTTCTACTTCCATATCTGCCGCCCCAGATTCATCTTAGAATTTGTTACTAATGACTTTAATTTTTTAAGTACTTTATTTATATCACTTAAAAAGTTTAAAGCTTTCGAATTAATTATAATTCTTCAGTCTTTTACAAAAATCGATCTTTCCACAGTCTACTCAAACTTAATTAATTAGTATTTTGGAATAATAAGTCTCAAGTTCTTAACGCTTGTTGAGACTTTAAAAAACAATCTTAAAAAACTTTTCTAGCGGGATCTTCTATGTTCCTTATTTGTCTTAAATCCTTTTCAGGTGGAAGTTTATAACATGACATAACTCTGGAGTATACATATCGCCTTTCACTCTATTTAAAAAAAGGGGATTGTTTATTAATCAAATGTTTTAGAGGAGTTTTCAAGTAATTTATTTAATTCTAAGAGTTCTTTTTTTGTAAATTCACGATATTTTCCTATTGGGATATCTAACCTAATATTCATTATTCTTACACGCTTTAATAATTCCACTCTATAACCTAAAGACTCACACATTCTTCTAATTTGTCGGTTAAGACCTTGAGTGAGAATGATTCTAAATTTCTTTGGACCCACTTGTTTTACTAGACAATTCTTAGTGATGGTATTTAGGATTTCAACACCATTACTCATCTTTTGTATAAATTCTCGATTAATCGGACGATTAACGGTTACAAGGTATTCTTTTTCATGATTATTTCTTGCCCTAAGAATTTTATTTACGATATCTCCATCATTAGTTAAAAAGATTAATCCCTCGCTGGGCTTATCCAATCTTCCAATGGGGAAAATCCTTGTAGGATATTTAATAAAATCTATAATATTTTCGGATTCTACTCTTCTGTCGGTTGTGCAGACAATTCCCATAGGTTTATTAAAAGCTAAATAAATGTTTTTTTGTTTCTTAGATTTTTCTATTCTTTGACCTTTAACCTCTACTTGATCCCCTTCCTCTACCTTAGTACCCATTTCAGACAATTTACCATTAATGGTTACCTTCCCTTCTTCAATTAATTTATCTGCAACTCTCCTGGAGCAGTAACCGACTTCACTTAAATATTTATTTATTCTTACAGACATATTGTGAAATTCACCTTTGATTTATTTTGAAATTGATTTCGCGAAAAAATAATGACATTAATAAAGCAATAGTAGTATTGAGAGTTTCATTTAAAACAAACTCATTTGATTATTGGGCTTTTTAGTTAATTCTTCTACTAACCATCCTTCAGGAGACCAACCCATCATAATTGGAAGTAAACCTTTTAATTCACTAGCATCTTTAACTTGCTCAGTCCATTGCTCTTCGTAACTATTGGGAATAACAACAGGCATACGATGATGCAAAGGTTTAACTAGTTCATTCGGTTCAGTTGTTAGAACGCAACAACTCTCTAGTTCAGCTCCTTCAGGTGAGGACCACTTACTCCAGATTCCTCCTAACCAAAAAGTCTCATAATTCCTCTTCCTAATACGATATTTTTTTTCAAAAAAACCACTAGCAGGTATTAAACACCTTTTATGTTTCCAACTTCCACTAAATAATTTTTTTTCTTCTACGGTTTCTGATCTTGCATTAAATGGTCTTGGTCTCTTTTTATCAAATGGGTCTTTCGCCCAAGGGGGAATAAAGCCCCATGTCATAAAAATAGTTTTAATTCTTCCTTCGTTTTTAATTACAAGCACAGGATCATTAGGTCTTATTAGATTTTGAGTCTCATATTTAGAATCAAGTCCACTTGGATAGTCTTGTTTCAAAACCTTTGGCAACTTCTCAAATTTAGTTTTAAGTTCAAATCTTCCGCACATTGATTTTTAAATTTTTTAAAAGATACTAAAAAAACAGCAAATTTCTCCTCATTTTAGATCTAATTTCAGTTTTCTCAAATAAAAAGACAATTTTTTGATCGTAGAAATTTTTCATCTAAATAATTAAAAGAAAATATAGATATTGAAAAGCTACCTCGAATTTAATTTGAATGTTTCAAACTTAGAGTATGACAGATCCTATTATCTATTTATCAATGTTACTTGGACTCGGTGGAGTTTATGTATTAATCTCTTCCTTTCATGATGATGACGATGGTGATGATGATGGAGAAAAATATATATATAATCTCGAACATGTTAATTTAGCGAGATAATTCATTTTTTATAAAGCAATAGCCTTAGAAGAAAGTTATTTTAGATAAAAGGGCCAATATTAAGAAATATCCCTAAAAGTAACGGAAATATTATCTC
This sequence comes from Prochlorococcus sp. AG-355-M18, assembly GCA_003280725.1. Lineage (GTDB taxonomy): Bacteria > Cyanobacteriota > Cyanobacteriia > PCC-6307 > Cyanobiaceae > Prochlorococcus_A. The sequence continues at coordinate 16,919 of QCED01000025.1, forward strand.
TCATTAAAGAAATTTACCGATTTATTATATTCAATTTTAAATTTAGTTGTTGGTCCTCTATCCGTATATGTTTGTGCCTTAAACCGTACATTTTTATTAGTCGGTTTATTCGTATGTCTAGTTAGAACATAGTTGAAACAGAAAAAAATCAGATGCCTTCAACACCTATCAAATCCTGTAATAAATATTTGTTGAGTTACAAAGATTCATCAAATAAGACGCATGAAGTTGGCTTCTACGCACGCGATGCTTACGATTGCCTAATGCTTGCGAGAGAATTCAACTCTTTCGTTCATGACAATCCAGGATCTGTAATAAGAATCCAACAAAAATTCTGAGGAAATGAATTATGAATATTAAAAGATCTCCATTCGCAATTCAAGATAAAAATGCAAGAGATCTCGATAATGCAAAAGATTATCCAACAATTGCAGATTTAATGAGAGAACAGAAAGTTCCACAAGATAACGGAAATACAGTTCACCATCGTAGAGATTTAGACTCTCTCGGTTAGTTTACGAGAATGGCAATTTACTAATTTTTAAAAATTAATGGTCATGAAGAATGCTATTTGCGTTTTATTCAGAAGATAATATTTTCTTCCTCAAGTTTTTTTTTAAGCTCCAAAGGCATAAATGCAATATCCTTCTTTATTGCATTAATGGCATCTCTGTATTTTTCAGGTTCAGCTAAAAGCATTTTTATTAAATTATATTGACTTTCAATTTCCTCAGAAGAAAATTTTCTCATAAAAAATAAGTACTACCCATTTATTTTAAATCAATATTCAAACAACCATAAGATTAACTATTAGTGAGAGGTTGCTGCAATTTCTTTATGGACGGAAAGAAATTCTTTATCCGTCAAAACTGGTGTAACTTCAATCTCTACGCCAAAATTATCGACCCAGATATTACTCCATTTCCAAATATTCTGATGGTTTGAGGATTCAACTATTGCCCAACCATTAGCTCCCTCAGGGTTTACTACTCGATTAAGAACTTTAAACCCATCAAATTCATCACCTTCGCATCCTCCTTCTACAAAACTCGCAAAAGCTTCGGCCCCTTGCATATGACTTTCTTGATCTGGAAATTGCCAGTGTACGATGTAAGTTTGCATGAATAAAATTATTTTTTTAATTATTAATTATCGAATTTAAAAATTAAATAAAAAGTCTTTAAACACTAATTAAATAGAGCTCAAGCCAAGGAAGAAAAATAGCAAAAAAAAGACTCTTACGAGCCTAGGTGATGGGGACTTCTATAATGACAAATTAAACAGAAACAAACAACCCCATCAATAGGTAATTTTAAATACTTACAAACACCATATGTAGTGCTAAGATTTAAAAAAGGCTGGGTGATGGGGATTATCCCGCTTTTTAATTTTAATTGGGCGAAGCTAAATCCCTTTTTTTATAGAAAAATTTACTTTAATCAATAAAGCCATATCGAGGATAAAGTATTTGAACTTTTGAAGATAGTTCTAAGAACTCTTCTATGATTAATACAATTTTAATCTTTTATGGTTTTGTTTTGAGGCGATCAACTAAGCCAGTTATGAAAGGATCTAGGGTTCAATCTATCGAAGAAGCGAGAAACGAATATAAAAAAATATTATAGGAAGGGTGTGAAAAACTTATAGATTCAATTTTTTTTAAAAAATGGTGATTAGGTACTTTACCTAAAATTTGACATTATTAAAAATTAATTGCTAGATAAGCTTCAGAATGGAAGCT
>QCED01000026.1 GCA_003280725.1 Prochlorococcus sp. AG-355-M18
TGAAAATGATTTTAATTCTTGATTAATTTCTGCTATCAATAGATGTGTAGAGTTAGTTCCAATATCTATCGAAGCTACTAATGTTTGCTTTTCTTGAAAATATCTTAAATCTTGTTTCTGCATCATTTCTTTTTAGAAGTTGAAGATATCGTTAATCCATTAATAAATATACTCAAGATTAATTATTAAATAATAGAAATCCCTTAATCCTAGTAAGATTATTTAAAGTTATGAAATATACAATAGGTTATATGCAAAATAAAAATCGAGAAACTAAATTAAGTACTTTTTTTGAATTATTAAGGTGGAATAAGCCGACTGGAAGAATGATCTTACTTATTCCTGCGGGATGGAGTTTATATTTAACACCAGATGCTAATCCAACATTTTTAATGTTGTTAAGAATAATCGTGGGAGGAATACTAGTAAGTGGATTAGGCTGCGTGATTAATGATATTTGGGATAGAAATATTGACCAAAGAGTTATTAGGACAAACTGTAGACCACTAGCTGCAAATAAAATAGGTCTTAAAACGGCTTATTCAATTCTTTTCTTCTTAATTTTATTTAGTTTCATTTTAACTTTGTCACTACCTCAACCAGGAAAACTCCTGAGCATTTCACTTGCTTTTTTAGCTTTACCTATTATTTTAATTTATCCTTCTGCCAAAAGATGGTTTAAATATCCTCAATTAATCTTATCGATATGCTGGGGTTTTGCTGTCTTAATTCCCTGGGCAGCAAATGAAGGCAATTTGAATAGTGTTGTTTTATTGTTTTGCTGGCTAGCTACCATTTTTTGGACTTTTGGCTTTGACACAATTTATGCTTTAGCAGATAAAAAATATGATATCAAAATTGGATTAAATAGTTCCGCTGTTAACCTCCAGAACAATACAAGAATAACTATTCAAATTTGTTATTTTTTAACTTCCAGTTTTCTAGCATTATGCGGATTCATTAATCAAATGGATTTTATTTTTTGGCCAATTTGGTTTATAACCTCAATCCTAATGCAGAGAGATATACTAAAGGTATTTCCTGAGGAAAAGCAATCAATAAGAAATATTGGAAATCACTTCAAAAATCAATCAATTTATGGAGGAGTATTTTTATTAGCAATTATTATTGCCTCATAAATTCTAAATATGGTTTTCAGATTAAAAAAAGGGGATTTAGTTAATATTATAGCTCCAGGTTCCTTTATTGATGAAGAAGAAATTTTTCAAAAAGGCATAGAAATCTTAAAAAGCTGGGGCTTGGAAATTAATGAGAATAATTCTCTATCAAAAAAATTTGGTTATTTTGCAGGTGATGATCTAACTAGATTTGAGGAACTGGAAAAAGCACAGAATAGTAAGTTAATCATTTTTGCAAAAGGAGGCTGGGGTTCAGCAAGACTATTAGAAAAAGAACCTTCTTGGCAGCATGGTTTAATGCTTGGATTCTCAGATACATGTTCTTTATTACTATCTAAATATTCTCAAGGATTTATGGGTTCTATTCATGGGCCCATGGTTAAAAGCCTTTTCAAAGAGCCCGAGTGGAGTCTTGAGAGATTAAGAAATTTACTTTTTGAGGGATATGTTGAGGACATAAGAGGCATTCCTTTAAGAGGTGGGCAAGCTAAAGGAGAAATTATTGTTTCTAACTTGACTATTGCTACTTTTTTAATTGGTACTGATCACTTTCCAGATTGCAGAGGGAAAATAATAATTTTTGAAGATATTAATGAAGATATTTATAAAATTGATCGTATGTTGACTTACCTCAGGATGACTAAAACACTTACTGAAATTGCGGGTATTGGATTCGGAAGTTTTTCTAATAATTCCTGCAACCTTGAATGGAAAGATTTACTAAAAAACTGCATTATTGAAAGACTCCAAGAATTTGATTATCCTATTCTTTTTGACCTCCCCATAGGCCACATATCAGGGAATGCATGCATCCCGTTAGGGTATGAAGCAACTTTAAATGGTGATAACGGCATTCTTAGTATCGATAAACCTTTTTAACTAGGAGTTCTTCACAAAAAGTTTTGCTATTTTCAAATCTATAGGGGATGTAATTTTTATATTTGAATAAGTTCCTTCAATAATCATTACTTTCCAATTAAGCATTTCGAATAGTGATGCATCATCTGTGACTTTCCAGTTTTTATCAATTGCCATCTTATGAGCTTTTTTTAATCTATCCACTAAAAATCCCTGAGGAGTTTGAGCTGCCCATAGATAGTTTCTATCTGGTGTTTCTTTAATAAAACCTTCTTTATCAACAATCTTTATTGTGTCAGTTACCTTAGTAGCCAAAATGACAGCTTCATTTTCATCTAATTGCTTAGCACATTGGTCTATCAATTCAGGATTAATGAGACATCTAGCACCATCATGTATTAAAACTTTTTCAGCATCTTTGGGCAGAGCTTTTAAACCATTAAAAACTGACTCTTGTCTGGTGTCTCCACCATTAATCCAATGAACTTTATGGGCAAAATCTTTTGCCGAATTTAATAATAAATTTTTATCTTTCGGTTGCCCGATTATTCCAACCCATTTTATGGAGCTTGCAGAAAATACAGATTTAAGTGTCCAATAAATCAAAGACTCTCCCTCTAAATCAATGAGTAATTTATTTTTCCCAGCTTTCATTCTGCTACCGCTGCCTGCAGCTGGTATTAAAAAGTGCACGATAAAAGTTTTTTATTTTTCTAGACAATTATAAATAAACGCAATATCTTTACACAAATAGTACTACGATTGAAGATTATAAAATTTCATAATGTCCAAAACAGATTCATTATCAGGCAAAGTTGCTTTAATCACTGGAGCTAGCAGAGGAATTGGTAAAGAAATTGCTTTAGAACTAAGCCACTTAGGAGCAGAAGTTTTTATTAATTACTCTTCATCCGATGAAAAAGCTGAAGAAGTCGTCAATTCAATAAAAAATTCGGGTGGTAAAGCTCATAAACTAAAATTTGATGTTTCAAACGAAGATTCTGTAAGTTCAGCTTTTGAAGAAATCATAAAAATTAATGGCTCTATTGATATCCTCATTAACAATGCTGGCATTACTAGAGATGGACTATTGATGAGAATGAAATCGGAACAATGGGATGACGTACTAAATACAAACTTAAAAGGTGTTTTTCTTTGTACAAAATATGCATCAAAATTTATGATGAAAAAAAGAAGTGGAAGCATAGTAAATATTTCATCTGTTGTTGGAATAATTGGTAACCCCGGCCAAGCAAATTATTCTGCAGCCAAGGCTGGAGTTATTGGATTTACCAAAACTTGCGCTAAAGAATTCGCTTCAAGAGGTATAAACGTAAATGCAATAGCTCCAGGTTTTATAGAAACAGAGATGACTGAAAAACTTAATACTGATGAGATTCTTAAAGTTATTCCTTTAGGGAAATTAGGAAGTTGTAGTCAAATTGCAAACTTAGTGGCATTTTTAGTTTCAAGTAATTCGGGTAGTTACATTACAGGACAAACAATTAGTATCGACGGTGGTATGAGTATTTAATTATCTACTTTCGTAAGGTTGGCCCAATTCATCCCTTAACCTTCTAATTTTTTGTAAAAGTTTTAGTCTTCGACTTCTAGCAGTTAATGTCAAGAAAACTCTTAGAGGAAAATATATTAGTGTCATTGCAATCGCGAGGATTGCAGTAAGAGTGAAAATAAGATTATTTGATTCATCCATATCCTAAAGATACTCTCCTTTGAATTAATTTGTATGTCTCGTTAAAAGAAATTCGGCTTTCCCCACTTAATTAAATATCCCTTAAAAATGATTCTATGGGAGATTAGAATAAGATAAAAGACACATAAAACATGGCAAAACAGTTAAGTTTTTCTAATGAATCAAGAGAAGCCCTAGAGAAAGGTGTAAATTTCGTAGCAAATGCAGTTAAGGTTACTATTGGGCCAAAGGCAAAAAACGTAGTAATTGAGAAAAAATTTGGTTCGCCGGATATAGTAAGAGATGGGTCTACAGTTGCTAAAGAGATTGAGATTGAAAACCCTATTTCTAATTTAGGTGCAAAATTAATTGAACAAGTTGCATCCAAAACGAAAGAGAGTGCTGGTGATGGAACAACAACAGCAACAATTTTGGCACAGAAGATGGTTCAGGAGGGATTAAAAAATATTGCTTCAGGTGCCAGTCCTATGGAGTTAAAAAAAGGTATGGAGGTAGGCTTAGCTTTTATTTTAGAAAAATTAAGTTCCAAAAGTATTTCATTAAGCGGTTCTGATATCCAAAAAGTTGCAAAAGTTAGTGCTGGAGGTGATGAAGAAATTGGATCTATAATTTCAAAGGCCATGGATATTGTTAGTTCCGATGGTGTAATAACTGTTGAAGAGTCTCAATCATTAGTTACAGAATTAGATATAACTGAAGGAATGTCTTTTGATAGAGGCTACAGTTCTCCTTATTTTGTGACAGACCAAGAAAGACAAGTTTGTGAACTCGAAAACCCAAAAATATTAATAACTGATCAAAAAGTTTCAACTTTAGTTGATCTGGTTCCAATACTTGAAGAGATTCAGAAATCAGGCTCACCTTTTCTAATTCTTGCTGAAGATATCGAAGGAGAGGCTTTAACTACTCTGGTATTGAATAAGAATAATGGGGTGTTAAATGTAGCATCCGTGAGGGCTCCATTATTTGGTGAAAGAAGAAAAGCTGCCCTTGAAGATATTGCTATTCTTACTGGAGCTAAGTTAATTAGCGAAGATAAATCGATGACACTAGATAAAGTAACCATGAATGATTTAGGTAAAGCAAAAAAAATAACTATCACAAAGGATAAAACTACAATTGTTGCTTTCGAAGACACTAAAGATTTAGTTAAAGCACGAGTAGAAAAACTAAAAAGAGAAGTTGATGTAACTGAATCAGAATATGATCAAGATAAAATCAATGAAAGGATAGCAAAACTAGCTGGAGGGGTAGCTCTTATTAAAGTTGGAGCTGCAACAGAAACAGAGATGAAGTACAAAAAGTTGAGAATAGAAGATTCACTTAATGCTACAAAAGCTGCCATCGAAGAAGGTGTTGTTTCTGGAGGTGGACAGACTTTAATTGAAATATCAGATGAACTTTTAAATTTAAGTCAAAAATCTTCTGATGATTTGAAGACAGGGATAAATATATTGAAATCAGCGCTTTTGGAACCTACTAAACAAATAGCAAAAAATGCGGGTTTTAATGGAGATGTAGTTATCGCTGAAATTAAGAGACTTAATAAAGGCTTTAATGCTAATTCAGGAAAATATGAAAATTTAAAGGCTTCAGGAATATTAGACCCAACCAAAGTAGTAAGATTAGCTCTTCAAGATTCAGTATCCATTGCTGCAATGCTCCTCACAACAGAAGTTGCGATTGCTGATATTCCGGAACCTGAAGCGGCAGCCGCTGGAGGACCAGCTGGAGACCCAATGGGAGGAATGGGTGGCATGGGTATGCCAGGAATGGGTGGTATGGGTATGCCAGGAATGGGTGGCATGGGTATGCCAGGTATGGGTGGTATGGGTATGCCAGGAATGGGTGGCATGGGTATGCCAGGTATGATGTAAAAGCTAACTAGCTTTTTTATCGTGATTAATCCACTTTCGTAAATTTTTTATATAAGGAAGGGGTGATTTTTGTTTTTTGTATAATTTTTTATATTATAAGAATCTTGATTTTTGCTAACTATTTCATTGCTCATAGAATATTGAAAGTAAGTTGATTCCCAATTTATTTTTTCTTGATTGCCTTCTTCATTTACTTTATCGATTAAAGAGATTTGTTCGTGATTGTCTTCTTCACTCTGATTTCTCTGTGAACTGGAATATGGATTAATAAATTAATTAAAGAATCAATCCCAAATCTTTGGACCCACTGATGAACAATATTATCTTTAAACAAAATATAATTCTCTGAAGAGGCTTTTTTTATAAACTTCTATTAGATAATTTTTTAAAAGCATAAATTTATTAATTTAACTTTCTATTTAACAGAGGTCTTATAATAATCAAGGAAAAAATTGTTAGTGAAAATAAAATTGTTATACAACTCTTACAAGTTAAATCACCATATGGGGCATGTAAAGCCACTAATTCTAAGTCCATATTTTGTGTATAAGCAGTCCTAATAGGTTCAATTGCAAAAGTTAATGGATTTAATGAAGCTAACCACCCAAGCCATTTTGGCATAAAAGAAATTGGAGCTAAAGCAGTGCTTGCAAAAAGAAGAGGTAGGTTTACTACAAATATAAGAGCGATTAATTCAATATGTCCGGGCAAAACAAATGCTAGACATAAACTTATTGATGTTACAAAAAGAACTAATAAAATTAGTGTTGTAAACACAATTCCTAAGCCATATAAGTCGGGCCATCCATAACCCAAAATAAATGATACAACCATTATTACAATACTCTGAACAAAACTCAGGATCGTTATGTAGAAGAAAGAAGATAAAACTATAGATAATCTACTGGTTAAAGGAGCTACAAGTAACCTATTAAGAAATCCAAACTCTCTATCAAACATTAGAGGAAGACCCGAGTTTAAGGCTCCGCTAAAAGCAGTAAAAACGATAAGTCCTGCTCCTAAAAAATTACCATAGGAATCAACTCCAGGTAAAAAACCTTCAGGAGCTTTAGAGAATAATGCTCCAAACAAAAAAAGCCAAATTATGGGTTGTAATATTCCAGCTAGAAGAGTTGATGGTCTTCTTTTTAGTTGAATAAATAATCTCTTTGTTAATGCAAATGTTTCTTGATATAAAAAAAATAAACTATACTGTTTTAATTCCATAATTATCAGTAATTAGTATTCATTATAGTTAGTTATCCAAAAGTTTTTTATCGCATTGATTGCTTTGATTCTTTTTTAAGATCTCTTTTCCCTGCCATAGAAATTTCGGCATCTAACAATGTTTTCCCAGTCGCCTGAAGATATACATCATCCAAGCTGGGCTGACTTTGGGTAAGAGAAAAAATTTCAAACTTTGAAAAGGCTAATTCCACTTTGAGCTTCGTAAGTAAATCTTTTTCCTTATCTGCTACAAAATTAATTGAAAACCCTTGGGCTTCATTAATTATAATCTGACTAATACCATCTATTGAAGATAAAATCTGGCTTATATTTTTTGCTTCTTCCTTATTACTAAATTCTTTAACTTTCAAAGTTACTCTATCTCCCCCTAATTTATTTTTGAGTTCTGCAGGAGTACCTTGAGCTATAACTCTTCCATCATCAATTATCACCAATCTATCTGCCAATTTATCTATTTCATCGAGATAGTGACTGCTTAAAATAATAGTCATTCCATCATTTCTCAAATCTTTCAAAAGTTGCCAAATTATATTTCTACTTTCAATATCTAAACCAACAGTGGGTTCATCCAATATTAATACTTGGGGCAAGTGTAAAAGTCCAGCTGCAAGATCTATTCTTCTTTTCATACCCCCTGAATAAGTTCCGCACTTACGATCTATCCAATCATTCATTTCTAATTGATCTATTAATTTTTTTATCCTTTCAGATTTTTTGTTTTTGTTGATGTGATAAAGGTCTGATTGAAAATCCAAAAGCTCTCGTCCAGTTAATATTTTATCAAGGGCAATATCCTGAGCAACATAACCAATTAATTCTCTAATTTTCCTTGAATTTTTTATCAGATTAATATTATTTATAAAAACTTCGCCACTATCAGGCTCAATTAAAGTAGCAAGTATTTTTATCAGCGTTGATTTGCCAGCACCATTTGGACCTAGTATTCCGAATAATGAGCCAGCTTCAATTTCCATCGATAAATTTTTTAATGCCTCAATATCTGAATATGATTTTGAGAGCTCTTTAACTTTTATATAATTCATCAAACTTCCTAATTACTTAAAAAACATTTTACATCTAATTTAATTACTAAGGAGAGATACTAACGAGAAAAATATTTGCATAGATTGCTTCTCAAACTCAACAGATAGTTGGGTTCTGGAAATTAATAACAAAAGACAAATACCAAACATATAGAGAATAGACCACCTAAAAAGAGACTTTGCTCTTGAAAGATCATGAGGGGATTTCTTTAGTTTATTTATTAATTGCAAAAGTCTGCCATTAAAAGGCAACAACATAATTCCGTATAGAAGACCACCTTCAGGTAAAGCAAAAACTCCCATAATACTCATAACAACTGTTGCCCATCCGTAACGAGAAATAGCTTTTACGGTAAAAACAGATCCTTTAACAGTAGGGAGCATAGGAATACCAACAGATGCATAATCATCCTTTAATAAAATTGCAAGTGCCCAAAAATGAGCTGGAGTCCATAACATTACTAAACCAAACAACCACCAACCACTAAGACCTACATGTCCTGTAGCAGCAGATGCTCCGACCAATGGTGGTATCGCACCAGCAACTCCTCCGAAAACAATATTTTTAGTTGTACGTGGCTTCAAAATAACGGTATATAAAATCACGTAGCTAAATAAACCAAGAAGTGTAAGTCCCGCAGCTAAATAATTTACACCACTTATTAGTAGCATCGAAGCCGCCAAAGTACATGATACGGCGGCTAAAAATACTGTCTCAGATGACAATTTACCTGCTGGCAGAGCTCTTTTGCTAGTCCTTTTCATCCTTTTATCTAATTCCATTTCCCACAAACAATTAAGAGCTCCAGCTGCTGCTGCTGCCAAAGCTCCTCCACCTAAAGTACAGATAAGTTTCGGAGAAGATAAAGGCCATTCCTCTGTTAAGGCCATTCCTCCCAAAGTTGTTGCGAGTAAAAGTGGTATTAGTCTGGGTTTGGCCACTTCAAGCCAAGGTGGCAATGTTAATCTTTTTCTTGAAGGTACAACTTCATCCCTAATTGCAGATTTAAAGTTCAAGTTTTCTAAGTTACTACTGTTCATGAATTGATACCGACCATTTGAGGATTTAGGGAGTTGTTTAGACCTTTTTTGGTAAAAGGATTTCTAAAAATTAATGTTGTTAATATCGAGATGAATAAAGAGGCGTTAAGTTGATGACCGATAATAAAAATAGGTTCATTCAAATTTGTTTTAAGACTTAAAAAGCCCAAAGCAATTTGGGAAAATAATAGGAAAAAAAGTGCTGAGAGATATTTCCAATTTTCATTAAGCAAACTTCTCTTATAAATTGCGGTTGCAATAATCAATAGAATTGAAAAAGCAATTGGAAAAGAAAATAATTTATGAGTATTTAGAATTAAACATTGTTTATTAAAAGATAAGCAAATATGTGCTGACCAGGTTGATGAAAGCCTTACTCCAATAAAAGATTGAATCAGAGTAAGTGTAAAAGGAACAAACAATAATAATCTCCACCAAATTAATGGCTCTTCTATATCGTAATTTTCTAAATTTTGATTTATTGAAATTGTTGTAATGAGAAGTAGAAAAGCTATTAAAAGATGGCCCGTAACAATATACGAATCAAGCAGATTTATTACTGTTAATGCTCCAAATGATCCTTGGACAATAACGAGAAAAAGTAATAATGAATAAGTTTTAGGTAACCAATTTGGAATTTCATTTTTCCAAATAATTGAAAGGGAAAATTTAAAAAGAATTAATATTCCAACCAGAAAAGCATCTAGACGATGAAACCACTCTAGAAATACTCTTAGGTTCATATGATTAAAAGGCAGAAAAGATCCATAACATAATGGCCAATCTGGACAAGCAAGTCCCGCCTCCATGACTCTCGTTGCACCTCCAATTACGATTAGTGCTATAAGTGCAAGTACACTATGACTCCCCAACCTTTTAAAAATTGTCAGATATTTTGATTTATATATTTGGTTATTAATCAAATGGATAGAACCTATTATTTTGCATAATAAATTAGATTCAAAAACCAAACATTAATTAAAAATTAATATGTTTAATTTAAAAAATAATTTACTAATTTAATCTTTTTTCCCTGACAATTAACTGTAAAAAGTTATTAATAATACGGCTTTTATTTCATAAATCTTAAGAAGTTGTGAATTTAAACGTTTTTCTTTTAACAAAGGATGCAGGATTAAAAAAATTGAATATCTTGAGGATATAAATAAAAATTTTTATAGATCAATTGTTGAATAAAAACATTTATTTAATACTAATCATTTCACTCGTTTTTTCTATATCTTTTTGGATTGGTTTTAATGTAAATCTTCTCCCAGCGGAAGCAAGTATTAATGCACCAATTTACGATGAACTTTTTAAAATTCTTTTCATAATTGGATTAATTATTTTTATAGGAATGACAATAGCAGTTATTTATAGCTTATTTAAGTTTAGGAAAAGAAATGATCAGATAGGCGATGGTATAGCTTTAGAGGGAAATTTAAGCTTAGAAATTGTATGGACAATAATCCCTTCAATAATTGTTTTATTAATAGGTTTATATAGCTACAACATCTACGATCGAATGGGGGGGATGAAAGAACTAAATCATAACCACGAAATGATGAGTTCTAACACTGAAAAAATATGGGCTGGAATAAGTCAAACTTCTGATAATGAATTAGCGATAAATAATTTATCAATTGAAGTTTCAGCTATGCAATTTGCATTTCTATTTAATTATCCTAAGGGCAACTTCATATCCGGAGAACTACACGTTCCTGTTGATCAAAAAGTATCAATGAAAATGGAATCCAAAGATGTCATTCATGCTTTTTGGGTACCAGAATTCAGAATTAAACAGGATATTATTCCTGGACAACCGACTATTCTAAATTTTACTCCTACAAAAGTAGGAAAATATCCAATAATTTGTGCAGAATTATGTGGCCCATATCATGGAGGCATGAGAGCTTCCATAATTGTTGAAGAAGAATCTGATTACAACGAATGGTTTAACAAAAATAAAAAACCAGAGGTAAATTTATGACAATATCAATTGATCCACAAAAAACTAATAATGAAAGCCTTCAACCTAAAGGCTGGCTTAGATATTTTAGTTTTAGCCTTGATCATAAAGTAATTGGGATACAGTACTTGGTTTGCGGTTTTCTTTTCTACTTAATTGGAGGAACCTTAGCGAGCGCTATAAGAATTGAACTAGCTAGTCCAATGTCTGATTTTATGCCAAGAGATGTTTATAACCAAGTTTTAACTTTACACGGAACAATAATGATATTCCTTTGGATAGTGCCTGTAGTTAATGGTGCTTTTGGAAATTATTTAATTCCATTTTATGTAGGTGCTAGAGACATGGCATTCCCAAGATTAAATGCCGTAGCTTTTTGGTTAATTCCTCCTTCAGGTTTGATGCTGGTAGCAAGCTATTTTGTTGAGGGTGCTGCTCAGGCTGGATGGACTGCTTATCCTCCTTTGAGCATAACTACTCCTCAATCGGGACAAATTATTTGGATTCTTAGCGTTCTATTACTTGGAGGCAGTTCGATATTTGGTGGAATAAACTTTATCGCGACAATTATCAAATTAAGAAGGCCAGGATTAAAACTTATGCAATTGCCAATGTATTGTTGGGCAATGCTTGGGACAAGTCTATTAGTTGTTTTATCAACTCCTGTTTTAGCAGGCACTTTAATTCTACTTAGCTTTGATATCATCGCTAATACAGGTTTTTTCAATCCTGTTTTAGGTGGCAATGTCGTAGTTTATCAGCATTTATTTTGGTTTTATTCTCATCCAGCTGTATATATTATGGTCCTTCCTGCATTTGGTTTGGTTAGTGAAATACTTCCTGTACACGCTAGAAAACCACTTTTTGGATATACAACAATGGTTTTTTCAATAATGGGGATAGTAGTTTTAGGTTTAGTTGTTTGGGCGCATCACATGTTTACGAGTGGAACCCCTCCTTGGATGAGATTGTTCTTTACTATCGCCACAGCATTTATTGCTGTCCCAACAGGTATAAAATTTTTCAATTGGGTTGCGACATTATGGGGAGGTAAAATTTCCATTAATAGTGCAATGCTATTTTCTTGCGGATTTATTATTAATTTTGTTTTTGGAGGTATTACAGGAGTTGCTTTGGCACAGGTACCTTTCGATATTCACGTACATGATACCTACTTTGTTGTAGCCCATTTTCATTACATAGTATATGGAGGGACTGTTTTTATTATTTTCTCTTCAATTTATCATTGGTTCCCCAAAGTAACTGGAAAAATGCTCAATGAAAAATTAGGAATTTTACATTTTATCATTACCTTTATTGGATTTAACTTGTGCTTTGCTCCTCAACATTGGCTTGGTTTAAATGGAATGCCAAGAAGAGTTGCAGAATATGATCCTCAATTCCAGTTTGTTAATCAAATTAGTAGCCTTGGGGCTCTTTTGATGGCTATAAGTACAATTCCTTTTTTAATAAATGTATTCCTTAGCGTGAGAAATGGGAAAGATGCTGGAGATAACCCTTGGAATTCTCTTACACCTGAATGGTTAACATCTTCTCCACCTCCAGTTGAAAATTGGGAAGGAGAAGCTCCATTAGTTGAAGAACCTTATGGTTATGGTAAAGAAATTTCTGAACAAAAATAAACATATATGACAACTCTAGATAGCTCAAAAGAAATTCAAAAAAATAATTCTGAAGTTAATGAAACTCATGAAGACTTCAGAATGTTTGGTCTTATAACTTTCCTAATTGCGGATGGAATGACTTTTGCTGGATTCTTTGCTGCTTATTTAACTTATAAAGCAGTAAATCCATTACCTGATGGTGCTATTTATGAATTAGAACTACCAATACCTACACTCAATACAATTTTGTTACTTGTTAGTAGTGCCACTTTCCATAAAGCAGGCAAAGCACTTTTAAAAGATAAAAACTCTGATTCCCAAAAATGGTTATTTATTACTGCTTTTCTTGGAATTATTTTTTTAATATGTCAATTATTTGAATATTTTCATTTACCTTTTGGATTAACTGATAATTTATTTGCAAGTACTTTTTATGCTCTTACTGGTTTTCATGGATTACATGTCACTTTAGGCACTTTAATGATTTTAATTATTGCTTGGCAATCGAGAATCGACGGCGGAAGATTAACTAGTCAAAATATGTTTCCATTGGAAGCTGTTGAATTGTACTGGCATTTTGTAGATGGAATATGGGTTATTTTATTTATAATCTTGTATCTTTTATAAAAAACTAAATTTAAAAAATTAAATATATTTTTTATTAATTTATATTGCCACAGTTCTTCTTTTTAGTAAGAATATATAATTAGAAATTTGTCAAATAATGCTAGAAGGAAAAGAACTTCTTGAAAAAGCAAAATTATTAAGTAAAAAATCTGAAGATGAGATAGCAAAAGGTTGTGGTTACGTAGGTCCTAGCGGAAGAATCTTAAGAAAAAGTTTTTATAAGGCACTTATTGAAGCTAAGGGTTACAAAATAGGCAATGGTCGTCAGGGGAAAAATGGTAATAGAGCTTCAAGAGGCCGACAGACAGAATTCAAAACCAAAGTTCACGGCAATGGGAATCTATTAATCGGTCATGCTTATACTAAGAAATTAGGTCTAGAACCTGGTCAGGAATTTAAAATCGATCTTAAAAAAGAGTCAAAAACAATTTATCTGATTCCAATAAATTAAAATATACTCTACCAACCGTTTTCTTTAAGCCACTCCGAAGAAATATTATTTGAAGATAAATCTTGATTACTATTTTTATTAAATAAAAGTAATTTCTCCACATATTTAATTAGTGCATCTGCTTCAAGGTTTACGCTGTCTCCGACATTTAATTTATTCAGATTTGTGTTGTGCCAAGTATGAGGAATTATCGCAATAGTAAATATTTCTCCTTTCTGCGCATATTTAGCAATTGTAAGACTTATACCATTTACACAAATACTGCCTTTATTAACTACATATTTAGAAAAATTATTATTTTTCCACTTTATAGATAAAAGCCAGGATTTCTCTAATTTTTCTATATTCTCAACAGTTCCAAGGCCATCAACATGTCCACTGACTATATGCCCTCCTAGACGGTCAGATACCCTAAGAGCGGGCTCCAAATTAACAATCTGATTTAGGTTAGACTTTAACCCTAAAGTTGTTTTTTTTAAGGTTTCCTCACTAACGTCGACAGTAAACTTATTTTGAAAAATCTCTTTAACTGTCAAACAAATTCCATCAACAGCTATGCTGTCACCGATTGCCATATCAAATAAATTATCTAGAATTTCAATTTCTAAAATATTTTTTTTAAGTTTTAGTTTTCCAATTGATTGAATTATTCCTGTGAACATAGATTTAAGAAAAATATTTTTGCAAAATTTTGTATTTACTTTAATTTACTTTCAATCATTTTCAACTATAAATAAATTAAAGATTAAATAAAAAGAAATTGATAATATTTTGATGATTATTAATTCAAAAAAAAGATCATTTGGTAAAGGGGCAAAAGTGAGCTTATTCACTTTAGGGACAATGCGAGAAACTGAAAGTCTCGAAAAAATGTATAGCATCATAAAAGATGCATATTCTGTAGGAATTAACCACATAGAAACAGCACCATCTTATGGTGATGCCGAATCGCTAATTGGAAATTCAATTAAAAAACTATCAATAGAAAAGAATATAAAAGAAAAAAATTGGGTGATTACTACCAAAGTTTTACCAAAGGGTGACTTTGACTTTTTAAAAAATAATTTTAAAAATTCTCTTAAAAATTTAAAACGCGAGAAAATTGATAATCTTGCAATTCATGGTCTTAACTTAAAACAACATCTAGATTGGGTTTTAGCTGGAGAGGGGAGGAAATTCATATCCTGGATACTTGAGAAGGAACTAGTTGATCAAGTCGGTTTTAGTTCCCATGGAAGTTATTCACTAATTAAAGAAGCAATTAACTGTGAAGTTTTTAATTTTTGTAGTCTTCATTTACATTATTTAGATCAATCTAAAATTGCATTGGCAGAGCAAGCTATAAAAAAAGGTATGGGAGTTTTAGCAATATCTCCTGCCGATAAAGGTGGGAGATTATATTCTCCGAGTGATATTTTGTTAGAAGCCTCTAAACCTTTTCATCCATTAGAATTGGCATATAGATTTTTATTATCAAAAGGAATTACAACTTTATCCTTAGGAGCCACAAACAAAAACGATTTTGAGTTAGCGAATAAACTTAGAAACTCTAGCAAGACTCTCACAAAACAGGAAAAAAGGGCTTTCAATAAAATTGAGCAAATGGCTAATGAAAGATTAAACTCGACAAAATGTGAACAATGCAGAAGTTGTTTACCATGCCCAAATGAAATACCTATTCCAGAAATACTTCGTTTAAGGAATATATCTATTGGTTATGGCCAATTGGAATTTTCAAAAGAAAGATACAATTTAATAGGAAAAGCTAGCCACTGGTGGGAAGAAAAAAATTCCTCATTTTGTCAAGAGTGTAATGAATGTGTTCCTAAATGTCCTAGTAAATTAGATATACCAAATTTATTAAAGCAAACCCATAAATTATTAATTGATAGTCCTACAAAAAGATTATGGGGTTAAAGATTAATTCCAGGAATTTTCAAGATTAATTTTTTGTTCATTTGTTAGGACAGGGAAAGACCAACTATTATCCCAACATTTCTTAGAAGGGCCTGATATTGGGTATATCTCAGAGTTATATTTACTCTGCAAATAATCACTTTTGAATGGTAGATACCAACCTTGACTTACTAATTTATCAACTATTGATTTATTTTCTAAAGATTTAATCCATTTAATTAATATTTCATTATTTAGATTTGATCTACTAAGGATAAAATGCCACATCAAAGGTACTCCTTGTCTTGGAAAAACTAAAGAAAGCCTTGGATCTATTTTTAAATATTTTGAGCAGAGACTATAAGGAACTATGGCGACGCAAGCATCGGAATTAATCAACCAATTGAGCATATTTTTATCATCAAATAACATTGCTTGGCTTTTTAGTTTTTTTAAAGAGTTAGATGAATTAATTTTTTTGGCAATTGACAATATTATTCTCGGACTTTGTGGGAAAATAATTTTTCCAGTTAATTTTTTAGATAGAAGGAAGTCCCAAGAAATTCTTGCAGAATTTATTAATTCTTTATTATTTTTAATAATAATTGTGTAAGGGACTATCCCAATTGGATATATTTTACTTCTTTTATTTTCATTAAAACTTGCTAGAAAATTTGTCGATCTCTTATCCAAATTTTCGATTAATGGATATTGATTTATTTTTTCAAATTCCGCAAAATTTATAGTACTTATCCATCCATCATTTATTAATGTAAAGTCAGAATTTAAAATTATATTTCTATTTTTTTGTGACTGGACTCTTTCAAAAATAATTTTTTCCTGCTTCCAATCTTTTGGAAAAGTATCTTTAAAAGATTGTGGATAAAAAGAATTTTGCAGTGCAATCCTTACTT
Organism: Prochlorococcus sp. AG-355-M18; assembly: GCA_003280725.1. Lineage (GTDB taxonomy): Bacteria > Cyanobacteriota > Cyanobacteriia > PCC-6307 > Cyanobiaceae > Prochlorococcus_A. Next base: position 16,403 of record QCED01000026.1, read on the forward strand.
TATTAGTAAGATTACTGCAAGAATTTACGAGAAACAAAACAGAAAGCTTACCACAATTTAAAAACTCTCTTCTGGTTTTAAATTTTGAAAACATTCAGCAATCCTTCTCTAAAGAAATTTGACCTAGACCCTTCATTATTTCCAGATTTTCTTGACACAATGAAACTATTTCGTCATTTTTAAATCCATTTAAGAAAGCAAGTAATGATATTCCACCAGCACCTACACCTTCTTTTACATGACCCATTTCATAATCTTGCAATTCTTTGTAAAGTGACGATTTAAAATTTAAAGGGCTTGCTAAACCTAATAAGTTGATATTATGTTTGTTACTTATTAAATTTAATAAATCATTAAGAGAATTATCTTTTAAAAGCCAGCTAGTAGTTGCAATAAAAACATCCTCAATAAAGTCAGCTTTTTCCTTTGCACCTAATAATTCCAACACAAGCAAAATGACAGCCATCATTTGACTTCCACCAGACAATATGACAGGTTGGTTTGCTAGCCTAGTTCCAATTAATAAACCCATTGAGAAAGCTTGGAAAGGATCTCCGACCGCTGCTACGACATCAAAAGAGTCAAAATCAGTCTTGAGATTTGCATTTAAAAGTCCTTTTTTAATTACTTTTCTTCTGAGATCTCTTGGAGCTTTAAATAAACTGCTCCCTACTAAATTAGACACCTGCATACCAAAAGCTTCCATTACAGCCTGAGCAGTTGTGGTTCCACCTGGCACAGATTCAGAAATCATTACAGGTTGTTTTGAGGATTTTCCTATCGCAAGTCCTCTTTCATAGAGATTTATAACTCTCTCTTTGGGCATAGATTTTCCAGTAGTAAGACAATATGATGGTCCCAAATCCCCATCTTCTACAACCAAATGATTAAAGTAAGGCTCAACCCCTATTCCCAATGGAACAACAACTGGAAACACATTTATAAGCTTTGAACAAACATGACTTATTATTGCTGGAGTTACTCCTGCATTAAGGAGAGGCAATTTATATTTATGATCTTTTGAAGCACCTTTAAGCAAAAATTCGGCATCAGCGAGCGCAGTTATTCTCCTTGATTTTGCATTAATGCCTGCGGCGGAAATTCCTGGAATTTGAGATGTATTAGTGCCTGCAATTACAAGAAATATTTTGAAATTATCTATATTCTTTTTCAGTATTTCTATCTTATTAAGTTGTCTTTTTTTATTGGATACATTACCAAAAAACTTTATCCCTAACTCTTTACTATACATTCTAATTTTTTTCAATTATTAAGATCAACTAGACTATTTAATAATCTTGGAGGATCTGGGATAGTTAATTTGAATCTTGGGAAGAGAGAATAGGCAACTACATGTACGGTTAAAACATAAACTATTTCTTGAAAAATTATTAATAAAATTGCACCTAATTGGATACTTAAAATTGATGGAGAAAAAGGTAAGTTTAATAATCCAATTAACTTTTCTATTAGGCCATAACTAGCTCTAGTAATTAAAACCCAAAGATTATCTCCAACCAACGTAGATAATGCTATCACTCTTAGGAAAAAGCCAAGTGTTCCAATAATAACGCCTATAGTTAAACTAAGTTTCCAACTCTTTTCTTTTAACCAGGACCAACCCAACCAAAAAGCCAATATTCCATAAGGAAATAAAAATAAAGCTCCTCTAACAGGACCCATTATTATGAATAAAAGTAGAAATTGTATTAAGAGTCCTTCCAATGCAGTTTTAGTTCCTCTTCTCAAGTGCAACACGATTATTGGGAGGGGTAAAATAAGTCTTAATAAAGCTCCACCAATTGGTAAATAATATAGTGCAACCCATAATAAAGACGAAAGAGATGCTAAGTATGAGGTCTCAACAATGTTTAATGCTTCAGTTTTTGTTCTTATTTTCATTTTTTGTTGAGAATTTTTAATTAATTTTTATCCATACTTTTATTTTTTGAATCTAAGATACGTTCAATCTTTTCTATTTCAAAATTTACCTCAGAATTACTTAATATGGAACTTAACTCTTCAGTAGGATCTTTTGGATCTACATCTTTCAAGATTAATATTATTTTGTAAGATTGAAGCTCAATTTTTCTTTTTTTTATAGAATTTTTAATTTTTTTATTTTTTTTATCATCAATTTCTTTTTTTATTCATAATAATGGGTCCTGTTAGAGGAGCTTTATTTTTATTTCAT
>QCED01000027.1 GCA_003280725.1 Prochlorococcus sp. AG-355-M18
AAATCAATTAAACCTAAAAAAAGAACTGTTAAAGATGAAATAATAGACGTAGAAGTTGATTCTGATAATAAATAAGATTTAAGATAAATTAAATAATACTAGACAAGCTTGAAGACTAAAAAATGGAAATTTTAAAATAATTTGATTATTTTTTTATTAAATATAAAAAGTCTTTATTTCTAATTATTTAATTTGAATTATAAGAAGGTTGTTATGAATCTAAAGCTACTTCTATAGCTGCTATTAAGTTTTCGTCAAACGGTTTAACGCCTGGCTTGAATCTTGCAATTACTTTACTATCTTTCCCTATCAGAAACTTCTCGAAATTCCATTCAACATCTCCTTCAGGTTCAACTTTGTTAAGTGTAGTGTATGGTTCTGTGGTATTGCCTTTCGCATGAACCTTTTCATAGATTTCAAACTTAACTCCATATTTTGTTGTGCAAAAATCTTTTATTTCTGAAAGAGAGTCGGGTTCTTGTTTTCCGAAATCATTACAAGGGAATGCAAGTATTCTTAGGCCTTTGCTTGAATATAAATCATGTAGCTTTTGAAGATCCTCATACTGAGCGGTATTTCCGCAATAACTAGCTACATTAACAACTAAAATTACTTCCCCTGAATACTCACCTAGTTTTGTGGATGATCCGTCTGCGGAAAGAACAGAAGTATTTTTTACGTCAACTTGCATGTCTAAAAAAAAATCACCCTTTGAAGATAGCATTGTATAGACTTTATTGTGTTTAATTTATATGGTGGTTTTGTTTATTTCTTTTATAAATTTTAATTTTTCATTTATTTATCCCTCTATAATTAATATTATTAATCAGTTTAAATTTGGACCCTTTAGACCCACTTACTGAAATTATTAATTCCGGTCAAGGTTTTTCACCTGCAATTACTTTAGAAAGAATTATTTGGGCAATGATTGGAGTCTTTTTTTTAGGAGCAATTGCAAGATCAATAACTAATAGCATCCGGAGTCAAGATATGTTTCGTAGAAATTTTTTATTTAGTTATTTTAAAGATAAAAAAATTTCAGATGATACATCTTCACAATCTTCTGGTGATAACGAATAAGCCTTATATATGAAAAAATCAATTTTTTCTAAAAAGAGAATTTTATTGCTTGGTAGTGGCGAGCTTGGAAAAGAATTAGTAATAGAATCCAAAAGATTAGGATTAGAAGTTATTGCAATTGATCGATATGAAAAAGCTCCTGCAATGCAAGTTGCTGATTATTCAAGAGTAATTGATATGGGAGATAAAAATATTTTAAAAAATGTTATAAAAGAATTTATGCCTGACTATGTTGTCCCAGAAATAGAGGCACTTTCAATTGAAGCCCTAAAAGAACTCGAGGATGAAGGATTCAATATTGTTCCTAACGCCAGAACTGTAGAAATAACAATGAATAGAGATAAAATTAGAGACTTAGCTTCTAGAGATTTAAAAATTAAAACTGCAAAGTTTGATTATATTTTTGAATTTGATGATTTAGAAAAAAAAGCAGATGAAATTGGATTCCCACTTTTACTTAAGCCTTTAATGAGCTCTTCAGGAAAAGGGCAGAGTTTGGTTAAAACAAAAAATGATTTACAAAATGCTTGGGAACAGGCACAAGCAAATTCAAGAGGAAAGGTTAAAGGTGTAATCATTGAAGAATTTATTAATTTTGATTTTGAGTTTACTCTTCTAACTGTAAGAAAAGAAAATGGTGAAAATATTTTTTGTTTGCCAATTGGGCATCTTCAATCTAATGGAGACTATCAATGTAGTTGGCAACCATTAGAGATCAAGGAGTCCTTAATTATTGAAGCTAAGATGATGACAAGTAGAATATTAAATAACCTTAATGGAGCTGGATTATACGGGGTAGAGTTTTTTATAAAGGGAAATGAGGTTATATTTTCAGAATTATCTCCAAGACCACACGATACCGGAATGGTTACATTAGTTAGTCAAAATATTAATGAATTTGAATTACATTTAAGGGCTTTTTTGAATTTACCAATACCGCATATAGATCTTATAGAACCCTCTGCAACCAGAGTTATACTCTCTAACCAAGAGTATCTAAATCCTATTTATCAGGGTCTTAATGAAGCATTAGAATTTGAAAAGACTAAAGTGCTCATATTTGGTAAACCAGTTTCCAGAAAAGGCAGAAGAATGGGCGTCGTTCTCGCATCAAATTCTGACATTAATTTGGCTAGAAAAAATGCAGATGAAGCTGCTCGTAAAATAAAAATCAGTAATATATAAATATTAAATAAAAATAACGAAAAAAATACTTATTTCCTTTGTTTTTGTTCTACCTCTTTCTGGGTATTATTTGAGTATGAACTTTATTTCACAATGATAGAAAATTATAAAGGTTGGGATATAACTTTAAATTGGGATAATAAAGATTATCTCGAAAGGGATACTATTAAAAGTAATTTTTTTAATCAAAAGGAAAAATGGATTGGTGTTCACTTAAATGGTGAAAAAATCTATGGTTCTTCTCTAAAAGAAATTAGGCATATTATTGATTATCCTAGTTTGCATGCAAAGTAAGTACGTTAAAGATTTTTTAATTATCCTTATTATTTTCATTATCTTCTATTAGTTCATTAGCAAGTTTTCTTAAATCTCCCTTAATCGAGACCCATGTAAAAGCAATTATAAAGATTGAAGCAGATATTGCAACAGTGATTTTTTCGACAGGGGACATTCCAAGTGCAATAGCAAACATTTCAAAACAAATACTAATTTTTTATTATATTGAATTTTTTTAAATAGTTAGAAACATTTTTTTTTTTGCAATGATATTTAATTAATCAAAATATAATAAATAAGATTTAAATTACTTATTTTATTTATTGTTTCTGATTTCAATTTTATTCAGTAAGATTAAATTATGGAAAAAAAAAAGTGCCCTCAATGTAAAAATTTAATTTTAAAAACTTCTCCAATATGTTTATACTGTGGTAGACCTAATAAATTTATAACTAAGGAATACGTAAATAAAAAGTGGAATAAAAATAATAATAAAAATGTATTTGATTATATTTTTATTAATAAGTATTTTGTATTTTTTTTATTATTAATAATTACAATCGTTGTTATTAAATTTAGTTAAATATCATCAAAAAATTAATCTACTATTGAATCTAAAACTTCTTTAGTATTTTTTGATAGGTTATTTTTTTTAATCTGCTTTATTGTTTCAACCATATTACTTTTGTAAGGTTCTGAATAATAATTATATCTACTAAATACTTTTACAAAGCGAGAAATTATTATTGGATTTAATTTATCAAATTCAATTATCTTTTTTGCAATATATTTATAACCAGAACCATTAATTGCATGAAAAGTACTATTTCTTGTTACGTATGAATTTAATATTGCTCTTAAAGTGTTTGGTGATTTCGAATCAAAAAACTTATTTTCAAATAATTTTTCAATGCTGCTTGTTTTTTCATCAATTTCTATAGATGCATTAAATGAGAACCAACTATCTAAAACGACACTATTATTTTTCCATTTATTGAAGAATATATTTGAAATAATTTTTCTTTCAGGACAATTAATTCTACTGATAGAATTCATTGCAGCTTTTGCTAGCGTCATCGAATTACTATCGACATAATTAATTATTTTGCCTTTAATTTCCCTATCATCACTGCTTAAGAGTAGTTTCCAAATAGTTTCGATTAGTTTTCTTTCATTTTTACCTTCTGGCCAAACTTTATCTATATTTTTCTCTATTTCTTGGAGCTTAAAATGTAATTGTTCCTTTAATTTTGTACCGAATAAATGATTTAATTCGTCAATAGTTTTATATATCCTTAAAGGGTCTATATTTTCAATCTCCGATTCAATTTCAGCAAATGTCGGAATACTTAGTAATTCTGATAAAAGGGATAAATTAATATCTTTATTTTTTATAAATGATATTAAGGTGCTTATTAATTTATTCTCAATTTCATGATCTGGTTTTTCATCTAATCTGCATAAAATAATTTTTTTATAAAATACTTTTACAGTATTAGATAGTGTAAAAAAATCTTTTTCATATTTTAAGATTAAAAATTGTTCATCCAAGGTAGTGTCTGATTCCCACTCAACAGGTGAAGAGAATTCGCGAAAATAAGTTACTAAAGGAATTTGGATGTGAGATCCTACATTCCTAAAAATGAATTCTTGTTTTGTTGTTTTTAAAACAACTGTTTTTTCTATCGTTTTATTATCACAGCAAAATATAGCCAGATTTATAGGAATTATTAGAGGTAAATCATTATATGGGTTCTTCTTTATTGGATTACTTTGTGAGACTTCAATTGTAAGTTTTTCGCCTGTTTGATCCCAGATTCTCTTGAATTTAATTTTTGGGGTCCCATTTTGCTTATACCAGATTTTAAACTTTTCAGGATCGATTTCCTTATTGTGCTCTAAAATTTTATCGACAAATTGATCTATTGTTGCTGCCTTTCCATCATATGTTGAGATGTAATTACTAAATCCTCTATAGAAATTTTCATCTTTTACAAGGTTATTAAGCATTCTAATTATTTCTGCTCCTTTCTCGTAAATCGTGGTCGTATAGAAATTGTCTATTTCTTGGTATCTTTCTGGCATTACAGGATGTGATGTTGGACCAGAATCCTCTCTAAATTGATTTCTTCTAAGAAATTTCGCATCATCAAGTCTCTTGATTTCACGATTATGAACGTCTGCAGTGAATTGTTGATCTCTGAATACTGTTAAGCCCTCTTTTAGAGATAGTTGAAACCAATCCCTACAAGTCACTCTATTCCCTGTCCAATTATGGAAGTATTCATGGGCGATAACACCCTCTATTCTTTCTAATTCTTCATCAGTTGTTGTTTCAGAATTAGCGAGTATTAGTTTTGAGTTGAAAATATTGAGACTTTTATTTTCCATTGCTCCCATATTAAAGTGCCTGACTGCAACAATATTGAACAATGACAAATCGTATTCAAGGTTATATTTATCCTCGTCCCACTTCATGGATTTCTGTAATGAACTTATTGCATGTTGAACATATTTTTCATCGCCATACTCAACATAAATATTTATTTTTACTTTTTTATTCGATTTTGTTATGAAATTGTCTTTTACACAATTAAGTTTCCCTGCTACCAATGCAAATAGATATGAGGGTTTCGGATATGGGTCTTCCCAAATTATTTCATGTCGATTATTTGCAAGATTATTTTCTTTTACGACGTTACCATTTGAAAGTAAGACAGGGTAATCATTCTTGTCTGCCTCAATTCTCACGGTGTATTTGCTTAGAATATCAGGCCTATCAGAGTGAAAACTTATTCTTCTAAATCCTTCTGCCTCACATTGCGTAGTTATAATTCCATTACTCTCATACATTCCTAAAAGGGATGTATTTTCCTTTGGTTTAATTATTCCTTCTATTTTTAATAAAAAATTATCTTTATTTATATTTTTAATTGTTAAGTTATATTTTTGTTGTTTGTAGTATTCCTCTTCTAGTAACCGGTCATCTATAAATATTTTTTTTATTAATATATCGGTACCCTCAAGAATTAGATTACTGGTATTTTTATTTTTTTTTACCAATTTTAGTTTGGTCGTGACATTTACAGCATTTTTCTTAATTACGAAGTCCAAAAAGATTTCTGGAATTTCATAATCAAAAACTTTGTAATCTTTAAGTTTTACATATCTTGAAATACTTTTTTGGTTTATTGGATTGTTCATCATTACAAAGAAGTTCAAAAGTTAATAAATCTAGAATATTTATTTTGAAATTATAAGTTAGAACTTTTATCTTCTGATTGACAGTAATGTGCTTTAACTTTCCCTGAAGGGAGTAATTCGTATAACGAAGGATTATTAATATCAGGCGATCCGTCCTTATTAAATTGGTACCTCCAGTCCCATTTTTTATCTGTAAAGGAAATATAATCTTTTCTTAGAGAATATGGAAGCATAAGCTTTTTTTTATTCCAATTAATATTTATAAATGCTCCTGGCTTTAATTCAGAAATCTTTTCTACTATGGAAAAGTCACCATTAATATTATTTCTCATCACAAGATTAAGCTTTGAATTTTCACATACATAGCTATTATTTAACGCTAATAAAAGTATTGAGGTAATAATAAATGAATGAATTTTTTGAGCTCCTTTATAAGTAGATTTACTTTCAAGCTAAATGACTTAATTAAAGATCTTTTTGGATCGATTTAAATCATAATAGATTGCATACTCTTTAGATCTACAAGATTACAATTTAATTCCTCTTCATAATCCTGAACTGAAATAAAATTATTTAAAAAACCTGAATATTTTGCATCTCCACCTACGGTACTTGAAAGTATAAATTTTGGATTGAATTTGTTAATCAATTTAGGTATTACATCGGCACCTTTTACAAAAGAACCTACTAGGGGTAATTCTAAATTTTTTGTTGGAGTAATGACAGCATCAAGATTTTGCTTGTTTAAATTTTCATCAAGATATCCATGGGGTTCTATATAAAAACCATTATCTTGATCGTCTTTAATAATATATCCGTTTTCTATTTGTGGTACTGGAGCCCCAGCAGTGGCTTCAAAATTTAAATTAAATTGATTAATCTTTTCTCTTGGCTTAAGCATTTTAATTGAACTAAAACCAATTTTTTCTAATGTTTCAACAGCACTTTTAGGGCAAATTATAGGAATATCCTTTCTAAACATTTCTAATGTTGGCACATGACAGTGGTCAGGCAAACCTTGGGTTAATAAAATAATATCAATTTCATTATCTATTAAAATTTCTTTTTCTAATGATCCTTTAAAAAACCATTCGCCTGGTGGAAATATTAGATCACCTTTGAGCCAAGGATCAATAATCAAATTGGTTTTTTTAAATTTTATGAGCCAACCATTTGATCCAAGGTAAGTCGCTTCAAAAGTCATTATCACTAGATTACCTTAATAGACTATAAAGTAATTTTGACTTTATTGAGAAATCACTAGTTTAGATTAGTTTGCTTCATTTAAAATTTGAAATGACTTTCTTTTTAGATTAAAAATTAAAACTTGGTTATCTTTACAACTAAGTTTAAAGTCTTCTTTTTTTAGCATTTGAATTGGAATTAGAGCTAATCCTCCTGTTCCTGCAAATATAATTGGCATTGTGATATTATTCGTTCCATTCATTTTTTGTAAGTCAATAGCTTGAGAAACTATTTTTCTGGCTTTGTCAAATCCGTAATCTTCTATTAATTCAGACCATAAAAAATCAACTGATTCATATTTCGAAAACTCAATTTGAACTGTTTTCATTAATAAGTGTTAGTTATATAGCGATTAATAGGTGAAAATAAAAACTTAATTACTATTTTTGAACCTATCCATTACTAGTTGTAACATATCCACTACATCCCCATCGGTTAAATTTAAATCCTTCTTTAAATCATTGCAAGTTAAATTCATTTCAAGCGCTGCTTCAGCCATATGATTAACTTTTTGGTTATCACCGCCCAATGAAATAAAGGGATTGAAGTTTTCAATCATTTAATACTTGTTGTTACCACCTAGTTCTAGCTAAGAAATAATTAATTATCATTTATTGATACAGAAGCTTATAAATATGTTATTTAATATTTAGAAAGTTTTTATTTTTAAACTAAAGATATTGATATACCTTTTAATATCAATGCGAATCTTCTGGCTCTGACTAGTAAAGGAAATATCAGATTTGTTCGTTTATATGATTTAAAAACTCCAGAAAGTAACAAAAGTAAACTACTCGAGGGATTATTTATCTGATTGCAAATAGTATTAATTGCATCTGCCCCATGAAAGATATCTTCATCTTTCAGCAAAATAGCTCCTTTATCAAGGTCATAACCTTTATCTAGGAGGGATTTAATTAAATTTAAATTTTTACGACCATCAACAATTTTAATATTAGTTATCTTGCTTTTAATTTCTAGGAGCTCAGCAAAATGATTGCAGAATGGGCATTCTCCATCATATATAAAGGTATAGTTGGAAGTCATTAGAAAAAAAAATTTTTAATCGTCTTAAAGTACGCCAACAAAAAGATAAGTTACCCAATATTAAAACAAAAAATAAAAACTTTGTGGATTTCTAATAAAGGGATAGCTAAAAGATTCTCATAATTACGAAGAAATGTCTCAATATAGGTATATTTTCCATAAAAATCTGTATGCTAATTCGAAGATATTATGTTTTAAATCATGAATTTATTAGCTTCTTTTGCTTTAGGTGGTTTCAACCCTTGGGCAGCAGGCTTTGGAATTGGTTCTTTAGTCCTTTTTGGTCTTGTTGGTCTTGTTGCTGGTCCAAACCTAAAGAATTTTGACCCAGATGCATAAATTATCAAACTTAAGATAGATTTTAAAAGACTCATCTGAGTCTTTTTTTTTATGCAGTTTTTAAAATTTATTTTTAGAATCAGATATATTTTATTATGCTAAAGAAATGTTTTTGAATCCTTTTTATCCTTTTTCATTTTTGAAAATCTCCTCTTTAAAAGCCACTATTGTTTTTTTATCAATACTTTTAATTAAATCAAATTTGCTTAGATTAAAAGGGGGTCTAATTGGGGGTCTTTTTGCCTTGATTCTCATATCAGGAATTTTTGCCTCTAGTACAATAGCTCTAGGATCTTTAGTATATGCCTATCGATTAAAAAAGAAATCTAATCTTGATGATAATGAAATGCAAGATTTAGAAACCGTTAATGTTTAAGATATTTTGTGAATTAAACTGAGTTGGACAAACTAAAATGGAGTACCAGGGACAAAATGCAAGACTAAAAATCCAAAACCGGCAGCAAATACTATTGATACTGCGATGATAAGTAGGCCCGATGCCATCCCCCCTTCGTTAAATGCCATATAGTTAGTTATTTTTAAATTAATAATAGAACATATTTGTTCAGAGGGAATAGTTTTCTTTACTCAAATATCATCCAAATTTATTATTAATGGTGAATAAAAGTAAAAATATGGAAGTCAGGGAGAGAACAAAACCAAATATTATTAATGGTTTAGATTTAACGTTTTCTTCTTCTTTGGGGCTATTTTTAGAAGATATTAAGTTTCTATTTCTTTTAGAGAGAAGATTGGAAAAAGGTTTAATCACGATAAATTTGAGATCTAAGCTAATTACCCTAAAGTTTTAAATAAATCTTTATGGTAATCAACAACATTTTGACAACTTATTACAGGTGTAAATTCCATATGAATGCCAAATTTAGCTCTCCATGGGGCAAAATGGGCAAAAATTTCTTTATCACTATGTGCCTTACATAAACAAACTACCCTACCTTCTCCTGGAGCATGCACTCTAAATAACATCTCAAATTTGTCTGTTTTATCTGATTTCGCAATTTCACCGTTTTCCCAGGACTCCACAAATAATTGATAAGCTTTTACTTGATTCTCAATATCTGGGAATTGGCAGTCAGCAAGAAATAATTGCATGGGAGTATTCTTAAGATTTCACTTATTATCGCTCAAATTGTTATTTATTAATAGTACTGTTTGAATTTGAAGATTAGAAAAAAATATTTTCCTAAATAAAGTGAGAGGAGAGGGTCTCAAGAAATTTCCCAATATCTTTTTTATATAAACTATCTGTGATTTTTAAAGAGAATAATTCATAATCATTTATATCTTTCTTTTTGTCAAAATTAATATTTCCCTTAAATGAAATATTTTTCATGATTGTATTGATCACTATTTAAAATTTAAACAAATTTATTTAAAAGGCAAATTTCTTTACATTATGTTTTTTATTAAAGAAATTTCTAATGAAATTTGCAAATAATTAATTTATTTAATTTAAGGATTAATTAAAAAATTTTTCTAGAATAATTAAAAAAGCATTAGTTAAAGAAAAAATTACAGTTAATATAGATGCAATAACGGGTAATAAATTGAACCATAACTGAGAAGTTGTCATTTTTGAGTCAATCGGCAGAAAATTGGTTGTTTTTTTTATTCTAATTTGTAACCAGAAAATAGATAATGGATAAATAATTCTTGAAAAAGTTATTAAAAGAGGAGGTAAAATACCTTTTTTTGAATATAGTATAAATCCTGAAAAAAAGTATAAGGTCCAAATTAGAACTCTTTGCATTAAGATTAATTCCTTTCTTTTGCTAGACACTATTAATTAATTAACTTTTATAATTTTAGTCATTTTATATCGTTCAAATAAAATGTTATTTATGGTAACTTTTTCTTTACGAATAATTTTCCATTGGTTTTTCAGAAATAATTCATAACTTATTAAGCTTGCTTCAGTTGAAAGAGAATATAAACCTTCATTTTTAGCTTCATCTTCTAATTTATGAAGTAACTTAGAGCCACAACCTTTTCTTTGGAATTTACCTTTGCAGTAGAATAATGCAATTCTATCGTTAGGATATCTTGTGGCAAAAGCTACAATTATTTTTTTTTCAGTTAAAAGCCATCCTTTTCCTTTAGTAATTACTTTATCAAAAATTGGATTATCCCAAGCTTGGCTAGACCAAGCTCTTTTTTGATCTTGATTATATATTTTTTCATCTAATGATTGAATTGAATCAAAATAAACCTTCTTTAATTCAATTTGATCTTTAGTGGTAATTTGTCTTAAATTCATAAACAAATCATTAATTTCCCATGCATAGTAAAAATATAGTCGCAATTGGGGGAGGAGGGTTTGGACGTTCTTTAGGCTCTCTTGAAATTGAAAAATATATAATTTCTTTAATTAGTAAAAAGAGACCAAAAATTTGCTTTATTCCAACAGCATCTGGCGATAGTAGTTTGTATAAACTAAATTTCTATAGAGCATTTTCTAAACTAGATTGCATAACAAGCCATATAGATTTTTTCTCTAGAACAGAAAACTTAGAAGAGAAAGTTTTAACTCAAGATATCATTTATGTTGGCGGAGGAAACACAAAAAGTATGTTAGCAGTCTGGAAAGAGTGGAACCTAAACATTATCTTACAAAATGCTTATGAAAAAGGAATTGTAATGAGCGGTGTAAGTGCTGGAGCTATTTGTTGGTTTGATAAGGGAATAACTGATTCTTTTGCTAATGAATTGAATATAATAGATTGCCTAGGAATAGTTGATGGGATTGCTTGTCCCCATTTCGATGAAGAGAAAGAGAGGGAGCCTTACGTTAATGATGTTATTAACAGAGAGATTATTGAATCTTGTATTTGCATTGAGGGCAATTGTGCCTTACATATAAAAGATGATTTTGAATATTCCTCAATAGATTTTGGTAATGGTAAAAAGTGTTTTAAAGTCACTAAGGAAAATAATAATTTAAAGAAAGAAATACTTTGAAAAGAAAAAATTTTAGATCTCTTCATTTTTTGAGATAGAAGTAAATTCAATACCTTTGTACTTTATAAATGATGCAGTCCATACTTCTTTAGACAGATTGCCAAGGTATTTTAAGAATTGCTGTGTATCTCCGTCTCTTATCCATTCAGATTTAATAAATGGAAGCTCTTTCTGCATCCTTTTAGGATGCATATGAACCAAAAGTAACCCCTTATCTTCGGATGCCCTTTTCAATGCACCTTCATCACTCCTCTGAAAAACTCTAAGTAGAAGATTTAAAACAACTTCTTCTCCAAGTTTCTTGAAATTTTCTGGATCCTCTAAATTATCATTAATTTCTTTTCCACCAAGAGGCATTGCTCTAACAAGGTTTTGCTCTATTAAAGCTATTGCAATTAGATAATTTTGAGTTGCCATATTTTTTAAAATAACATTTTTGTTATTCTAACCTCTCGAGTTCATCAAAATCTTTTATGGTTTAATGATTGGCTAAAAGAATAAGAGATTAATTTAATATTTGCTTAAAAACTTGTACCTTTTTTTATTATTTATATTATTTAACTATATTAAATTTTAAAATATGAGATCTTTTTTGTTTCTAATTTTTGGAATTTTTTCTGGTCTTTATCTATCCTGGCCTGGAATATTAAATTCTAAGAATTGGAAATGTTTCAACGATATAATTCAAAAGTCAGCTGAAGAGAAAATATCTATAAAAGCAGTATTGGAAGTTTCACCAAGCTACTTTATTAAGGGTAAGAATAAAAATGTGACCTCAAAAATAAGAGTCGTAGCAGATGCATGTTTTCGTTAAAATTATCAAATAACGATTTATACTCTAGTTGATGATTAGTAATTTAAGATTTGAATTGTCATTTAAAAATATTTCGCAGTTAGAAAATAAACTTAATTTTTGTCAAATTAATAAAATACAAAATATAAACATTCCCTGTAAGGGGATTATTAAGAAGGATTTTTTTAATTCAGCAATTAAATACATATCAAAAAACTATCAAGAATTTAATGTAACTTATCACTACAGCCTATATCATCAATTCTCTCAAAATAAAGAAAAATCATATCAAGCTCTTTTAGGATTTTTAAAAAATTCTTATTCAAATAGAAATTATCAAATTCTTCTTTTGTCAGGCTCTAATAAGAAAAAAAACTATGATGTAATACAAGTTTTAACTAAAATAAAAGAAGAGGAAAATTTAATAGTTAAATTAGGCATAGCTTATAATCCATATTTGAAAAAATATTATAAGGTTGCTTCAGAAAGAGAAAGGTTCAATAGGAAAATTTCTTCAGGGTTAATAAATTCAATTTGGTTTCAATATGGAACAGATATTAAAGTACTTCAGAATGAAGTTACTTATCTTAAGAAGGTATCTAAATATGAAAAAATAAATCTCTTTGGAAGTTTATTAATTCCTTCAAAACAATTTATAGCTAGGTTTAAATTTCGTCCTTGGAAAGGGGTACATATATCAGAAAAGTATTTATGCTCGTTAGATGATTTTTATGATTTTACAAGAAATTTAGTCTGTTTTTATAAAGAAAATAATATTACCCCTGTGATTGAAACTGATTTTGCATCATCAGAAAAACTTGAATCTGTTTATAACTTTTTTAGAAATGGAGATATAATCAAAACAAATTCTAAATCATGAAAATTAATTTTTCATATGACTTATTAATCATAGGAGGAGGAATATCTGCAAGTGTTTTTGCTTCAAAGCATCTTCAAAATAATATTAAAAAAAAGATTGCATTAATTGAGGTGGGGCGTGGACTTGGAGGGAGATCAAGTACAAGGATAAGTAAAAGATTTAAAGGATGGAAATTAAACCATGGTGCTCCAAATTTTAATATATGTAATAGTAAAGGAAACCTTCTTTTAAAAAATTATATTGATGAATTATTAGAAAATAAATTTATTAAAGTTGACGATTCAGAATTAATTTTTCTATGTGATGAAAATAAACTAGAGTCTGTTAAAAAATCTGAATTTATTAGCGGGAATAGTTATCTTTCTTCTTTTTCTATGAGTGAATTATCCCAAAAGATAATTGATCTTAATAATTTCAATGGAAGAGTTGATTTATTTTTTGAAACTTTAATAGTTGATTTGAAGTTTAATAATAATGAATGGACATTAACATCCATGAATGGAGATATATTCAAATCTAAATATCTTATTTGTTCAACTAATTTGTTATCACATAAAAGGTCTCTAAAAATATTGAATATAGATAAAATTCCATTAAGAAAAGCTATTCCTATAAATGAAGATAAAAAAATTGATTTGCTTTTAAATTTTTTAGATAAACAATTATTTATTCCTAGACTAACTTTTTTAATTTATACAAATGAAAATTATAGTTATAAAGATTTTTATTCTAGGAAATATAGATATTTTTATTTAAAAAAAAGTCTGGAGAATAAATATAAATTTGAAAGGATAATTTTTCAGTTACAAGAAAATAACAAATTAGGAATTGTAGTACATACAAAAAATATAGATTTTATTAATTCTTATGTAAACTCCAAAAATGAAGATTTATTCAAACAAAAAATTTTCAAAAATTTCAATACACTGTTTGAAGGCAATCCTTCGGTAAATAAATTAAACGCTAATGAGGAAATCTCTATAATGAAATGGAGGGCATCACAACCTACTGGATGCGCCGTACCATTATCTTTACAATTTAGTAGAAAATATCAAATTGGATTTTGCGGAGATTGGTTTGAAGGAGAAGGATTTGGGAGAATTGAAGGCTCAATTTTAAGTGCCCTACTATTAGAGGAGAAATTTAAAACTCAATCAAATAATTTTTTAAGTATTTGATCAATATTAGTTTTTTTTGTAATAGTGAATTCAGTCGCATTATTTTTTATACTTTTATTTTTCAATTTTTCATAATAAATATCCCATGATCTTAAGAAATCAACTTCAGCTTGTTTTTTGGGCTTCCCCCTTTCTATTAAATCTCTTTTGATGACTCTTTCCTTACATTCATTTTTATTAATTTTTAATTCTAAAAGAGAATAATTTTCATTACTTAATGTGCTTGAAAATTTTTTTGCAAAAATACCTTCAACAATTATAAAATTAATATTATTTGTCTCATTTAAGAAATTATTAATAGTTCTCTTTTCGAAATTATAATAACGATCATGGATTGAAATTCCATTCTTAAGAATAAAATTAAAATCTTTTTTAAACAATTTGTAATTAAAACTAATATTCCTATCGAAATAGCCTTCTACAAATTTTGAGAGAAATTTACTTATTAAACCTACTTTATAGTAATTGTCTGTACTTAAAATAATGCCATTTTTAATTTTTCCTATTATTAGTTTTGATAAAGTCGTTTTACCACTACCAGAAGGACCACTTATAAATATAAGCTTCATTTTTACGTCATGCTTTCTATTAACAGTCTCATTTTACTATTAGTAAATACTATTTATTTTTTTAAAGTATATTTTATTTTTACCAATATTTTATAGTAAATTAATCCTTGCAATAGCTTGTAAGCTTGCATAAATATTAAATATGTGTCTTTATATAAATGTAAATAAATTAACTTTATTCAATTATCTAAAATTTGTCATTAATTCCTCTTGGAATTTGATAATATATTAAGAATAAAAATTTAATTTTATTACTTATATCTTGCAATGATTTCTAAATTTCTTGGCAAACTAAAATCAATTCTATTTAAAAGTGCAGTACCTACAGAAACCCCTTTAAAGAAGGAAAAAAAACAAACTAAGTCTGCAAAATCTTCAAAAACAAAAACAAAAACAAAAGTAAAAACAGTTAATTCAAAGAAAAATATTGAGACCTTAACTTCACTGCCTGGTGTTGGAGCTAAAAGTGCTAAAGCTTTGTATGAAGCTGGATTTAAAACAACAAAAGCAGTAATTGCCGCTGATGAAAAAGACCTACTTGCCGTATCTGGCGTTGGAATAAATCTTGTTAAAAAACTTAAGAAACTTAAATAAAAAAAATCGGCTATTTAATTTCTGAAATGCTTAGAATTAAATAATAATGACTTGGTAATACTCTAAATTTTTAATTAAAATTATCTTCTTCTTGCTTTTCTTCTTTGTTGCAATTTTCTTTTATATTTTTCAATTGGTGTTTCATGATGTCTTAGTCTTTTTAAATCTGCAAAAATTCCTGATTTGGAAACTTGTCTTTTAAATCTTCTAAGGGCTGATTCAATTCCCTCATTCTCTCCAACTGTAACTTGTGTCAAAATTTTTCAAATAAATTATATCTTAACATCTTATCAGAGTTATATTAAATTTCAAACTATTTTCGGGCATTTTGGTTGATAGACTCTATTTTTTGGCCCACTCAACAAATCCTTTTTTATTATTTTTTATATCCTGTAGGGATTCAAAATAATATTTTTCCCAATGATCTTGAGGAAGTCCAAGAAATAACATTAGATTTAATGGATATTGATTACTATCAGAGCAATTTCTAAAATCATCTCTAAACAAAAATATTTGCTTTTTGAGAGCAATAGCAATTCCAAGTTCAACCATTACTCCTTCATCTGGAGGTGTTCCATTTACGATCGCAAAAATGCAATCACATTTTTTTAAATCATTAAAATTACTTTTTGCTAAGTCATATGCCCACTCACCTTCATTTTTTATAATGTGCTTTGTCCTTTCAAAGGGTTCATAAACTTCTATATTTAATTTATTGAATATATCAATAAATTCATATAAAAGATTTTTAGTTTGTTTTGAAAAACCATATGGATTTGCCAAATATAATTTCTTTTTCAACTCAAACCTCTATTTTTTAAGTATTCGTTTTGATCACTTTGAATATTTGATGTGTTTTCCCATGGGAAAACTATCCATTCCCTTTTGTTAGATATATTAACAGTATTCCACCATGAAGGCTCAATTTTACTAAATAATACAAAAAACATTGCCCCATCAATATCCTTGAAGTTGTTTAACGTAAAACCAGTTTCATAAACATCATCTACGATAAGTGAATTTCTTATTGGTTCTGAAATTAAATTTATTTTTAATTTATGGCTTAGTGCAACAGCAAGACATAACCCACCACGGGGAACACCATATATCCCCGAAAACTTAAAATCCTTACATTCTTTGGCTATGTGTTCTACGCTCTTATCAAATTCACTCCAGGTAAAATAATTTATCATCTTAATCTTCCATATTTTGAGTTGTTAATGCAAAATTTGATGCTATTACACTTAAAAGTGCAACTATCTTCTCATTTGGACAATTAGTCTTTTTTTTTAAATTTTCACATTCTTTTATTATGTTGGCAAAGGTGTCTTCGACAATCCC
>QCED01000028.1 GCA_003280725.1 Prochlorococcus sp. AG-355-M18
GTTATAGATAACAAATGTTCCAAGATAGTTCCTTTAATTGGCTTACATCAGTCAAATGCACAAAATATTGCATATCAAATTGCTAATTTACTTGGTGGCGAAATAATAGAAACTAATAATTCCAATGATCAAAGCTTCTTAAATCTTGATTCATTTGGGAATCAATGGGGTTGGGAAAGATCTGGCAATATAAATGATTGGTCAAAACTAGTAATTAAACAAGCTAAGAACGAAGAAATATTTTGCAAACAATTATCTGGTAATAGCTTATGGAAAAATTCAGAATCAGGGGAGATTATTAATCAAATTAATGAAAAAGAAGTTCAAAAACCAGATTCGACATTTCATGTGAGTATATATAAAAATCATGAAAAAACTTGGCACCCGCCCGTATTATGGATTGGAATTGGATGTGAAAGAAATACAAGCAAAGAATTAATAGCAAATTCTTTAAATAATTTATTAGAGTCAAGAAATTTATCCAATTATTCAATTGCGGGACTTGCAACGGTTGATATTAAAAAAGATGAGAAAGGAATTTTAGAACTGGCTGAAGAAAAAAACTTGCCTTTAAAGTTTTTTAGTAAAGAAGATCTTTCAACAATAATTGTTCCGAATCCATCAAGTGTTGTAGAAAAGGAAATTGGCACCCCTTCTGTAGCGGAAGCCTCTTGCTTACTCGCAGCAGGAGAAGAATCTAAATTATTAGAAGAAAAAAGAATTTTTAAAAATAAATCTGGGGCAGTAACTATCGCTGTAGCAGAATCAAAAAAACAATATAATCCAACCCATGGCGAAATACATATTATTGGAAGTGGGCCTGGTGATATCTCATTCCTAACCAGTAATGCAAAAAAAGCACTTTCAAGATGTACTGTTTGGATTGGATACAAAATGTATTTAGATTTAATTAAGTCCTTAAAAAGGTGTGACCAAGTTTTAATTGAAAGTAAACTTACTGAAGAAAAAGAGAGATGCAGTAAAGCAATTAAACTAGCTGAGGAAGGGATTAAAGTAGCTTTAATTTCTTCAGGTGAATCTGGATTTTATGGCATGGCAGGTTTACTTTTAGAATTACTTCAAAAAATCAAAAAAAAATATAGACCTTATTTTGAAGTACATCCAGGTATAAGTAGTGTTCAATTAGCGGCTGCGATTAGTGGAGCACCACTAATGAATGACTTTTGTTCAGTAAGCTTAAGCGATAAATTAACTCCATGGCCTTTAATAGAAAAAAGAATTGAAGGAGCTCTTGTTGGTGACTTTGTAATAGCTTTATTTAATCCTCAATCTATTGAAAGAAACTGGCAGCTAAAAATTGTAATAGATATATGTTTACAATCTAGGCATGGTGATACTCCAGTTTTAGTAGCCAGACAAGTAGGGAGAGAAAATCAAACCAAAAAATTTTTTACTTTAAACACCATTCCTTTTAAAGAGATTGATATGTTATCAATCATTATTATTGGCAATTCTCAAACAACCTTAGTTGACGAAATATTTCTTACTCCCAGAGGATATTTACAAAATTAAGTTTAGATAATTTGTAATTTTATAAATAGAATGTTTTTCTTTGCTTTTTCTTTATAAGAATACTAATCTTTTATAATAATGATCTAAGAAAAGTAATTGAAAAATATTGGTTTAATTTTGTTTGACATTGATGGGGTAATCCGCAGCGTAGAAAATAGTTACAGACTTTCATTAAAAAAAACAGTTTACAAATTTTCCGGATGGGAGCCAAGTTATATAGATATTGATAATGCAAAAAATGAAGGGATCTGGAATAATGACTGGGATTTAAGTTTAGAACTTATAAAAAGATATATAAAAAAAGAGAAATTAAACATTAAAATTCCTCAAAGAGAGGAAATAGTAAAATGTTTTGAAAAGTTTTACTTTGGTGGAGATCCAAATAAAGATAGTAAATATTGGTCTGGTTACATAACAAATGAGGAGTTATTAGTTGATAAAAAGTTTTTTGATTTAATTCAAGGTAATGGAATAATCTGGGGTTTTGTTAGCGGTGCAGAGTCTGCTTCTGCAAAATTTGTTTTAGAAAAAAGACTTGGACTAAAATCACCACCATTAATATCTATGGGAGATGCCCCTGAAAAGCCTGATCCTAAAGGTTTTATTAACTTATCAAAAAAGCTTATTGGAGATGAACTTGGCAAATCAAATATTCCCATTGCCTATGTAGGAGATACTATTGCAGATATAAATACAGTTATAAACGCTAGAAAGGAAATACCATCTCAGAAATTCATAAGTATCGGAATAGCTCCCCCTCATTTACATTTAAATTCTCGATTAAAAGAACGTAATTCTTACGAAACAAATCTTGAAAATGCAGGCGCTGACTTGATTTTAAATTCTATTTATGACCTTAAAGATATTAATCTTGACTTGTTTTAAAACAAATATTAATTAAAAATTTTCTCAATAAAGAACGGAGAGGGAGTTACTCGGAGTGAGTCTTGAAGGCACTCTATGACAAGTATAGGGAAGGCAAAAAGATGATGATAATGAGAATTATCCCCTAATTTATCCCCTGAGTTTATTTGTTAATTTGGAGTATTTTATTTTATCCCTCGATCTCTACACTCTCATTCGGTAAACCAGTTTTACCTTTAATTTCATCTCCAAGTGATATCCACCATCTATAGTCTATTTGTTCAAAAGCAAAAAACACTTTGTAGTAAAAATCATTTTATATAACTATCTAAAGTTTTCTCATCTGAAACAACAATGAAATCATCAAAGTGAATCGTTTGGTCGGGGTAACTCACTCCAACTACTCGATCTCGATAGACACCAAGTCTGATATGACTTCGATAATACTTTCCACGCCAATCATAAGTGACACCATTATAATCAAATATCAATTCCCCATCCTTATAGACTCTGACAAAACCATCGTTATCTCTTGTATTATAGATTCCAATCTTATATGTACTCCATTCCCCTAATGGAGTCACTTTTGCTGTACCATCAACATCTCTGTCTTTATATTGACTTCTGAACTTTTCCCATCTTTGAACCCAATTTCCTTCATAGTTTTTATACTTTGTATCAATACGATAAAGGCCCTTTTCCTTTTGACTCATAGATCGACGTGCATTTCCTCCGGTCTGTCCTCCTATTTTTAATCTATTTCCATTTTTTTTATAAGTTAATCC
This sequence comes from Prochlorococcus sp. AG-355-M18, assembly GCA_003280725.1. Taxonomy (GTDB): domain Bacteria; phylum Cyanobacteriota; class Cyanobacteriia; order PCC-6307; family Cyanobiaceae; genus Prochlorococcus_A. Next base: position 3,183 of record QCED01000028.1, read on the forward strand.
TATCAGAGGACTGACTTTTCCCGTTGATATCATATTTTTGAATTGAAAAAATAATACTCTGTCGTCGATATGAGTAAAATCCTCTGGAAGTCTCTTTTTGAAACTGATCCATATTTCTTTACCTAATACTCTTTTGGGTTTGACCTCAAATTCTGCTCTTTCAGTTGTTTCCTTTGTCCACCCTTTCTGATCAACATTCCATCCATCTTTTACTGTCACTGCAAGATAAGTATTACCATCAGGGTCTTCTTTAATTTCAAATGGTTTGAGACCTGTACCCTTATCGTTAGTCGTAAATTTATTGGTTGTCAATCTTCCTACATTTTCATTTTCAAAGTCCTCAAAGAAATTCCAAGGGGATTTTGTTTTTTTATCTACAGAGTCTGGAACAGGTACCTTTTCCCATGAGTATGAATTACCACTGGTAAAACACATCAATATGAGAAAAAGGTATACAAGTTTTTTCATGTCCGAAAAAAATTTTGTGTATTTTAGCACCATCTTTTTTAATTTTTTGTCAACTCATTTTGATAACTTAGAACTTTATCCCCTAACAAGTAAAAAAATATCCCCTTCTTTATCCCCTAACCCTTGAAAACTTTATGATACGATATGATCCTTCCTGATACTAATTATTTCTCAATCATGCTTCATAGCAAGTCATATGAGCATTTTTAGAACTATATGAACCTTTCTGAAACCAAATAATCACGGAGAGGGAGGGATTCGAACCCTCGACAAAAGTTACCTCCTGTAACTCCTTAGCAGGGAGCCGCTTTCAACCACTCAGCCACCTCTCCAGTTCTTATACATTATCAATTTATATGCAAACATTCAAAATTTTTTATTTAATCGAAATGTCTAATCTACTTGAATTTTCGGTAATCTATTTTTAAAAGAACAAAGAATTTCCCAAGGAATAGTATTAGATTTTCTTGCCCATTCAAGAGGAGAAATTGTTTTATCTCCATCAGATCCTAGTAATACCATGGTACTACCAACTTTAATTTCATTAGAATCTGTTATGTCTACCATCATTTGGTCCATAGTTATAGATCCAACTTGAGGATAAAATTTATTATTATGAATAACTTTAATCTTGCCTGAAAGATTTCTTGGTACTCCATCTGCATAACCAATACTTAATACAGCTAACTTAGTTTTTCTATGACTTACAAATTTGCCTCCATAACTTACACTTACACCTTTATCAATAGTTCTTATAAAAGCAACTTTGACCTTCACAGATAAAACTGGTTTGAGTAATGAATTTTTATCTATTTTGGCTAAAGGACTATATCCGTACATAGAAAGCCCAACACGTACCATGTGAAAATGAAAATCTTTGCTAAGAAGCATTCCCGCAGAATTAGCTAGATGAATCTTAATTTCATTATTTCTATCAAGATTAATTTGCTTTAATAATTCATTAAATTTAAGTCTTTGTAATTGTGTAATACTTTGAGAATCTAATGCGTTATCTTCATCTGCAGACGATAAATGACTATATATTCCTTTTATTGAAATGTTCTCAAAAGATTTTATTTTTTCAAATTGCTGAACAAATTTCTTAGATTCAAATCCTAATCTTGACATTCCAGTATCAACCTTAAGATGTAAAGAAAATTTTAACCCAAAATGCTTGCCGATATTATTGCAAACTAAACACTCTCTCATACTACTTATAGTTGGCATAAGATCATTTTTAAAGGATATTATTAAATCTCTTTTTGTATAAAGATTTCCGAGAATAAGAATTGGTTTTTTAACTCCAAAAGAACGTAGCTTAATCCCTTCTTTTAAAGTTGCAACGCCTAATTCCGAAGCTCCGCCTTTAATAGCGTAGTGAGATACTACTTTTGCATCATGTCCATATCCATCAGCTTTGACAACCGCCATAAATTTACAATTTTTACCAAGTTTTGTTCTTAATTGCCTTACATTTGTCTCTAATGCTTTGCCTTTAACTTCTATCCATGCCCTTTGTTTTGGATCTATATCTTGTTTATAAATTGAATATTTATCAAAATTAAATTCCTGATTAGATTGCCGAATTTGCATTAACTTTGCACAATTATATGCGCTTATTGAAATATACAGTTAGCATGACATGTAAATTGTATTTTGGCATGGGCCAGACTCTAGTTTTAAATGCATCTTATGAACCTTTAAACATCACTTCATGGCGAAGAGCTGTCATTTTGATGATAAAAGGTAAAGCAGAAAGCTTAGAGGAAGATAAATCATATTCAATACATTGTGGCAGAAAATTACCGACAGTTATAAGACTTCGGTACTACGTAAAGGTCCCTTTTAGAGAGGTTTCTTTGACTAGAAAAAATATTCTTCTAAGAGATAATAATACTTGCCAATACTGTAACTATAGGGGTAGTGACCTATCAATAGATCATGTTTTACCTAGGAGCAGGGGAGGAACTGATAACTGGGAAAACGTTACTACAGCATGTCTTAGATGTAATGTACAAAAAGGGAACCGTACCCCAGAAGAGGCAAAAATGCCCTTAAAACGCAAGCCATACCGTCCACTAAGTAATCTCAATTTTGAGGCTACAAGACAAATTGACTCTGGCAAGCATAAAGAATGGAGTAAATATGTCATAGGGGTTGCAATCTAATAAACCTAAATTCTTAATTTACTTCGTTATTAAATTCTTCCATCATTCTCTTTTGTTCTTGCGCTATGCATGCGTCAATTACTTCATCCAATTGACCAGCGAGAACTGGCTCTAGTGAAAAATTGGAGCCCAATCTATGATCAGTTGTCCTGTTATCCTTAAAATTATAAGTTCTAATTTTTTCACTTCTATCGCCTGTACCAACCTGCGAAAGCCTCTGTGATCTCTCTTTAGCATTAGCTTCTTTTAATTGAATTTCATATAGTTTAGCTCTTAAAATTTCCATTGCTCGTTCTCGATTTTGCAGTTGCGATCTTTCTTGAGTACAAAAAACTCTTATTCCAGTGGGCTTATGGAGAAGATCGATAGCAGTCTCAACCTTGTTAACATTTTGTCCTCCTGCGCCTCCTGATCTTGCTGTACCAACCTCTAAATCAGTTGCATCTATCTTAACCTCAACAGGATCCGCCTCAGGCATGACAGCAACTGTGGCTGTAGATGTATGAACTCTGCCTTGTGATTCAGTTGCTGGAACTCTTTGCACTCTATGTACACCAGCCTCGAATTTCAATTGACTATATACAGAATCTCCCTTGACAGAAATAACTAATTCTTTAAATCCTCCCATATCTGACTCAGAAGCGCTTACAGGTTTTACTGACCATCCGATTTTTTGTCCATATCTTTCATACATTCTTGCTAAATCGCCCGCCCATATACAAGCCTCATTACCTCCAGCACCGGCTCTAATTTCTAACATTACACTTCTCTCATCTCTTGGATCTTTAGGTAATAAAGCAATTGTGGTTTTTTGAATCAAATCATTCTTATATGCCTCAAGGTTAGCTAACTCCTCATTTATGAAAGATTCCATCTCTTTATCATTTCTATTTTCTTTCAATAGATTTTTGGAATCTTCAATTTCCTTATCAGTTTCAAGCAATTTATTAAAGTCACTCACCAAAGGTTCCAATTTTGACCTTTCTCTTGCTATGGATTCTAATTTTTTTGGATCATTAGCTATATCAGGATCTGCAAGTTGCACTTCCAAATTTTCAAAACTTTCTGAAGCAGTTTTCAACCTTGCAATTAATGTTGAGTATTCCAATTGAAATTATGCTTAATTTTTGAAAATTCTATTTTTTAGAATCTTTTTCTTCTTTTTGATCTTTTGATGTAGCCGAATTAGCTGAACCCATTCCATATTTTTTCATAAACCTATCAACCCTACCTTCTGTATCAAGAATCTTTTGAGTTCCAGTGAAGAAAGGATGATTGCCACTCCATACATCAACATGTAATTCAGGCTGGGTAGATCCAGTCGTCATTACAACTTCTCCATTACAAATAACTTTTGCATCTGGATACCATTTTGGGTGAATTTCTGATTTTGGCATGTTTTGAATTGCTTTAACGTTTAGAGAATTGAGGAGCTTTTCTTGCTTTTTTAAGACCATATTTTCTTCTTTCTTTCGCTCTAGGATCTCTACTGAGGTGACCTTCAGTTTTTAGCGGTTTCCTATTATCAGGAGATAGTTCGCAAAGTGCTCTTGCTGCTCCTTGCTTAATAGCATCAGCTTGACCTGTCAATCCACCACCAAATACATTTACTAGAATATCATAAGAATTCTCAAGGCCTAGTGTTTGCAAAGGGGCTTTTATTGAATTTAAGTGCAGAGGGTTAAAGTTTAAATAATCATCTCCAGAACGACCATTAATTTTTATTAGTCCATTTCCTGGAATCAAGCGAACTCTTGCTACTGAAGTTTTTCTTCTCCCAGTTCCCCAATACACAGCTTTGTTTTTTATTTGGCTATTCATTTTGATAAATTAACTATTCAATAATACAGGATTCTGAGCAGAATGAGGATGATCAGCACCTTTATAAACTTTTAGTTTTTTAAATTGCTGTCTTCCTAAAGAGTTATGTGGAAGCATACCCTTAACAGCTTGCTCGATAATTCTTTCAGGAATTCTTTCTTGTAGAGACTCAAATTTTTCAATTTTCATTCCTCCTGGTCTGCCAGAATGTCTCCTATACAACTTTTGCGATGCTTTTTTACCTGTTACCTCAACTTTTTCGGCGTTTACAACAATGACAAAATCTCCAGTATCTAAATGAGGTGTAAATGTTGGTTTATTCTTACCTCTCAATACAGTTGCAATTTCTGTAGCAAGTCTCCCAAGTGTCTTATCTTTTGCGTCAACTAAAAACCAATTTCTTTTAATTGTTTCTAAAGATGGAGTAATTGTTTTATTCATTTAGCAAATTTATGCAAATAAATTTATAGTTAGTTCTAAATTCTACCTTATTGGAGGAATATTAAACAACAGTTTTAAATCATTACACAAAAAATTAGCAAAATTAATCTTTAATTAAGAAAAACCCCTAATTAAGAATACAGGGAAAAAATCATTGTTATTAATCTTTTTAAAAACATTTTTTTCATAAACAGCATTTACAAAACATAACCCCTTAGCTGGAGCAGATTCTTTAACATCATTTTTCTTTTTGTTTACCCATCTATCTGTAAAAATTTCTGGCGATATTTTTTTTTCTCCAACCAGTACTAGTTGACCAATAATTAAACGCACCATTCCATATAAAAAACCAGTAGCTTTAATATCAACTAAAATCAAATCTTCTACTCTTTTAATATCAATATTTTTTATATTTGTAATAGAATTTGTTCTATTACTACCACTTTTCTGAAAAGCAAAAAAATCATGTTCTCCTTCCATTGACTTGGATGCATTTAACATTAATACTTCATCTAATACTTTTTGATATCTATGCCAAGACCAATTATTGATGAACAAATTAGGGAATTTACTGTTATTAATGACATATCGATAATGTCTATACATTGCTGAATAGCATGCATGCCAACTATCTTTAACCTCAACTGATTCCAAGATCCTAATTGTTGAGGGTAAAATACTATTTAAGACATCAGAATATCTATTTCCTGGAATAACACAAACAACATCAAAGTGTACTACTTGGCCTGATGCATGAACCCCAGCATCAGTTCTTCCTGCTGCATAAGTCTTTACTTTGTGATTAGTGATCTTTAAGAGAGCTCTTTCTAAAATTTCTTGAACTGTAATTGCATTTTTTTGTATTTGCCAACCCGAATAAAGTGATCCATCATATTGGACTAGTAAAGCTACTCTTTTCAAAAGTTATTTTCTAGTAAAAGCTCCCTTATAAAATAACCTATACAAGTTCGATTATAGCCATTTGAGCATTATCTCCTTTTCTAGAAACAGTTCTGACTATGCGAGTATAACCTCCTTGTCTATCTCCATATCTTTCTTTTGCTTTTTCAAATAGTGAATGGACTAATTTCTTGTCATAAATATATCCAATAGCCCTTCTCCTAGAAGCCAAGCTACCTTCTTTAGCAAGAGAAATCATCCTTTCAGCTTCATTTCTTAAAGCTTTTGCCCTAGCTTTTGTTGTCGTTACTCTACCTTCTTTAATTAATTGTGTAGTCAAGCCTCTCAAAAGTGCTTTCCTCTGGTCAGCAGGTTTACTTAGTAATGGAATTCTTAGTTGGTGTCTCATAATATTAAAATTGTTAAACAGAGGTTCTGCTTTGTGGAATGGAAATTCCTATGCGCTCAAGAGCTTCAATAACCTCATCTGCAGATTTAGATCCAAAGTTCTTAATTTCAAGAAGATCTTCATAGCTAAAGCCCATCAAATCCGAAACTGAGTTAACTTGTGCCCTTTTTAGACAATTATATGCTCTGACAGACAAGTTTAGTTCCTCAAGAGGAATTTGAGCTTCAGGAGATGGTTCAGGTTCTTCAGGGATTTCCTCAACCATTGTAACAGTAGCTAGAGGTTGAAAGAGTTCAATTAAATGGTTCGCTGCTTCAGCGATAGCGTCATCAGGGGTTGTTGAGCCATCTGTTACTACTTCCATTGTTAATCTTTCTCTACCTGTCCCACCTTCTGCAACAGCTGTTTCATCAATCGTAAAATTAACCCTCTTTACAGGCATAAATACTGCATCTATCTGAAGTAAATCAATAGCAGTTGTCTCTTCATTTTTCCGATCAACGGGTCTATATCCCACTCCTCTTTCAACATGAATTTCTAACTCTAAGTTATGACCCTCTTGAATCGTTGCAATCGGTTTTTCACCATCAACAATTTCAACTTGAGATGAGAATTGAATATCATTCGCCTTCACCTCCATTGGACCACTTGCAACAAGTCTTCCGATTTCGAGCTCTGGATTAGAACTATTTATTGATAGTTGCTTACAATTAAGAAGAATATCGAGAACATCTTCTCTAACTCCAGGAATTGTTGCATATTCGTGATTAATTCCTGCAATTCTAACTGCAGTTACTGCACTTCCTTCAAGTCCTCCCATAAGGACTCGCCTAAGTGAATTACCCAAAGTTGTAGCTTGTCCCCTTTCTAAAGGGCCAATTAAAAAAGTTCCTGTTTGGGAGCGATCATCTGCTGTTTGATGGTCGATTCTGTCTATCTGGTATTGCAACACGGAAAAAAATAAGATTAAAGTTTTTAGGGGGAGAGAATGATCAAGATCTAAACGCGTCTTCGTTTAGGTCTTCTACATCCATTATGAGGTAACGGAGTTACATCTCTTATTAGAGTTATTTCTAAACCGGCCACTTGTAAAGCTCTTATGGCCGTTTCCCTACCAGAGCCTGGCCCTCTAACTAATACTTCTATTTGTCTCATACCTTGATCAAGAGCTCTCCTCGCAGCAGCTTCAGCTGCTGTTTGCGCAGCAAAAGGGGTACCTTTTCGAGCACCTTTAAATCCACTAGCTCCTGCAGAAGACCAAGAAATTACTTGACCAGAAGTATCAGAAATTGAAACGATAGTGTTGTTAAATGTACTTTGAATATGTACAACACCATTTGGTACATTTCGTTTGGATTTCTTTGAACCTGTTTTTTTTACTGTAGCTGCCATTTTGTTTGAATTTAATAATGGAATTTGTGAATAGATTTAGTTAATTATTTTTTTCTTCCAGCAACTGTTTTTCTGGAACCCCTTCTTGTTCTAGCATTTGTTCTAGTTCTTTGACCTCTTACTGGAAGACTCATTCTATGTCTTCTTCCTCTCACACAACCTATATCTTGTAAACGCTTTAGGGCCATTCCTTCTTTTCTTCTCAAATCTCCTTCTAAAGTGAATTCTTCTGAAGCACCTCTAAGTTTTTGCACATCAGAATCTGAAAGATCTTTTACACGAGTATCTGGGTTTACGCCCGTATTAGCAAGAATTAGCTTTGATCTTGTTAAACCAATTCCATAGATGTATGTTAGAGCAATTTCGACTCGCTTTTCGCGAGGTATGTCAATTCCTGCAATCCTGGCCACGTGTTTTGAGTAAGTAAAAGTTTGAAATAAAAGGTTTAAAATTAACCCTGACGCTGTTTGTTGCGAGGTCTTTTCTTGTTAATAACATAGATTTTACCTCTTCTCCTCACGATCTGATCGTCAGGACTAATTTTTTTGACTGAAGATCTGACCTTCATAGGGTTTACGAATAAACTTTAATTCTATATTCTACATCATCGTCAAACCATTTTTTGTTTGATATCAGAGGAAATAGTTTTTAAATCTCTATCAGCATCAATATATTCTAGTAATGAAAGATCTCTAAAATACTGAATCAATGGTTCAGTAGTTTTTTTATAAATATTAACTCTTGTTTTAATAGTCTCTTCAGTATCGTCTTTTCTACCTCTTAAAAGTAAACGCTTAATGAGAACTTCTTCAGGAATATCTAAGTAAAAAACCACTTCTAAAGGTTGATTTATTTCTAATAAAACCTCATTTAATGAATTAGCTTGAGATATATTTCTTGGATAGCCATCTAAAATCCAGCCTTTGTTATCCTTATCTAAATTTTGCTTTACTATTTTTAATACAAGTTCATCACTAACAAGTTGGCCCTGATTAATAATATCCTTTACCTGTCTACCAAGAATAGTATTAAGTTCAATTTCTTTTCTTAATAATTCACCCGTAGAGAGGTGTAAATAAGAATTTGTTTGACTTAATAATTCCGCCTGAGTTCCTTTTCCTGCTCCTGGAGCTCCCAAAAAAAGTAAATGTTTTTTCATTAGTTATTTATAAGTCCCTCATACCTTTGAGAAATAACATAAGTTTGAATTTGCTTAGCAGTATCAATAGCGACACCTACAAGAATAAGTAATGAAGTTGCTCCTAAACCTTGAAAAGTCTGGACATTCGTAGCCCTTTCTACTGCAGCTGGAATGATGGCTACTGAACCCAAAAACAATCCTCCTAACAATGTCAACCTATTTTGGATACCGGATAAATAGTTTGCAGTATTAGTTCCGGGTCTAACTCCCGGTATTGCCACTCCTCCTTTCTTTAGATTTGAAGCAACATCAACTGGATTAATTGTAAGGGAGGCATAAAAATAAGAGAACCCCAAAATCAAGGCAAAGAATGTAAGAGCATATGGCCATGGATTAGAAGATCCTGGATTTAAACTACTGGCTAACTTGATTAGAACTGGATTGCCCGTAACATTCGCAATAGTTATAGGTAAAAAGATTAAAGCAGATGCGAATATGATAGGCATAACTCCTCCTGCATTTAATTTCAAAGGTAAATAACTTTGCCTTGTTGGAAGGAGTGTTGAATTTCCTATCTGCCTTTTTGCACTAACAATAGGAATGCGTCTAGCTCCCTCTTGTACAAAAATGATCCCAACAATTGTCAGTAAAAATACTCCAAGTAAAACTGCTATGCCTAAGACATCTCCTCTATCGCCAGTTTGAGCTTTTTCAATGGTTGAACTTAGAGCCTTAGGTAAAGTTGAAACAATATTCAAAAAAATTACCAGTGAAGCTCCTTGACCTATCCCTTTCTCCGTAATAATTTCACTAAACCACATTACTAACATTGAGCCAGTAACCAAAGCAATGGAGGTTTGCAAGACAAATGTAGTTTCACTTATCCCCTGAATAGCATATTGTCTGAGAATTAAGGAAAAAATTATACTTTGCAAAAAACCCCATCCTAATGAAACATATCTAGTTATTTGAGCGATTTTTCTTCTACCCGCTTCTCCTTCATTTTTTTGTAAATCTTCAAGCACAGGCAATGAAGCTGTGAGAAGCTGAATAATAATTGATGCGTTTATAAAGGGAAGTATGCCTAATGCGAATAATCCTAAGGTTGAAATTCCTCCTCCAGTAAAAATATCTAAAAAGCCTATTAATTGCCCACCTTGATCTATAAAACTTTTAAAAGCAACCCTATCAATACCAGGTATAGGGATATATATACCAAGTCTTACTAAAAGGAGAAGACCTAAAGTAGTTAAAACTCTACTCCTAAGCTCTTTATTTAAAAATAATTGGGAAAGTATTTCAGAAGCGCTGGGATTTCTACTTTTGTTGACAAACATTTTGAGGCTTACCTAAATTTTTAGTAAATTTATTTATTGTTTATAAGCTCACAGGATCCACCTGCGTCCTCAATTTTTTGTTTTGCAACTTTTGTAAATGCATGAGCTTGGACTTTTAGCTTTACATTAATTTTTCCATTACCAAGGATTTTTAAAGGAAATTTTGGTTTGAAGATTAATCCCTTCTTAACTAATGAGTCAAGGTTAACTGTATCGTTATCTTTGAAATCATTTAATTTTTCTAAATTAATAATGGAAAAGTTCTTTTGATTAATTATTTCAAAGTGCTTTAATTTTGGAACTCTTCTATATAGAGGCATTTGGCCACCTTCAAAACCTGGACGTGTAGGTCTTCCAGAACGTGACTTTTGTCCTCTCATTCCAAAACCACATGATGCACCCTGACCTGCTGCGATTCCTCTCCCCTTTCTTAGTTTTTTCTTTCTCGAGCCAGAGTTTGATTTAAGTGTATTTAATGTTGAAGTCATAATTTTAAGAATAGAGCTGTTCAAGTGAGATGCCTCTCTCCCTTGAGGCGGATTTGTGTGTTCTTAATTGAGAAAGAGCTACCATAGCAGCTCTTGCATTATTCAAAGGTGTTTTACTACCCAATCTTTTTGCTAAGACATTTTTTATACCGGCTAATTCTAAAACTGTTCTTATTGAACCACCAGCAATTACACCAGTACCTGGGGCAGCTGGTCTAATTAATACATTAGCAGCACCATCTCTTCCTTTAGATAAAGTCGGTATTGAATTATTTGGGGTTAAGGGAACCCTAACAAGATTCTTTTTACCATCTGAAACGCCCTTTCTCACAGCACCAATAACATCCCCTGCTTTACCAACTCCAACACCAACTTGACCTTTCTCATTACCTACAACAACAATTGCTCTAAAACTCATTTTTTTTCCACCCTTAACAGTCTTAGAAACACGTCGAATTTGAACAACTCTTTCTTGCCAATCAGAATCTCTCTCAAGATTTTTTGAATCACCTCTTCTATTTCTTTTTCGATCATTACGATTATTCTTTTTTTGTTCTACGGGCATAGCTCCAGGAACGTTATCGTTCTTGGATTGAATTTCTTGTTTTGTTGGAGTGTCAGTCATAGTAAAAAATTAAGAGTTAGAATTCTAGGCCAGCTTCACGAGCAGCATCTGCAAGTGCCTTTACTCTGCCGTGATATAAGTTACCTCCACGGTCAAAAATTACTTGCTTAATACCTTTTTTTATCGCTCTTTTTGCTAATAATTTTCCAACAATGGAAGAAGAATTACAATCAGCAGATAATTTCTCAGATTTTTCTCTCAATTCCTTATCAACAGTTGAAGCTGAGCAAATAGTTGTTTGAGCGCTATCATCTATGACCTGGGCATAAATATGGTTATTAGAGCGAAAAACAGATAATCTTGGACGCGTTGCATCTCCAATTAAGAATCTCCTTAATCTTCTATGTCTTTTTTGAGTTTGTAATTTCCTGGAAAGTTTGGTCATTTTTTTAATTCGTATTATTTTTTGCCAGATTTACCAGCTTTTCTGAGAATTCTCTCATCATGGTATTTAATTCCTTTTCCTTTATATGGCTCTGGAGGTCTAATTGATCTGATTTTTGCTGCTTCATTGCCAACAATTTCCTTATCAATTCCAGATACGGTAACGTTTGTATTACTCTCAACTTTGTATGTTATACCATCAGGGGGGATCATTTCTACAGGATGACTATATCCTGCACTTACAACTAGATTTTTACCTTTTACTTGTGCTCTTGATCCAACGCCAACAATTTCTAGTTTCTTTGAAAAACCTTGAGTAACCCCTTCTACCATATTTGCAATTAAGGCTCTACATAAACCATGTCTCTGCCTTGAATATATTTTGGTTGTAGTAGGACTTACGACAACAGTATTATCTTTCTTATCAAAACTAACTCCTTCAGGCATGAGACGTTTTAACTCACCCTTTGGGCCTTTCACTGTAACTGTTAATCCATCAAAATCAACTGTAACTTTCTCTGGAATAAGTACTGGTGTTTTTCCGATTCTTGACATGATTAATTCTCCTTAATAAACATAACAGAGGACTTCTCCGCCAATGCCTTGCTTTCTAGCATCGCGATCACTCATAACGCCTTTAGAAGTTGAAATTATGGCAACTCCAAGACCTCCAAGAACTTTTGGTAAACCTCTAGTATTTTTATATATTCTTAAACCAGGTTTACTAACTCTTTGCATAGATCGGATAGTAGGAAATTTGTTTTTACCACTAT
>QCED01000029.1 GCA_003280725.1 Prochlorococcus sp. AG-355-M18
ATTGCTTCTGTGTCAATAGCTAAGAAGGATGATTTTTTATAAATATCATATAAATCTTCTGTTAAATCGGTATAAAGAAAATCAATATTTTTATTTTCAATAGTCATTTTTAATAAGTATTTGGAGTAATTTAAAATTTAGAATATTTTTTAAGATTTTATTTAATTAAGGATTTTTATCTAATAGGTTTATTTTACAGAATAAATCTAAAAAATTATAATATGATGTAACTTTAATTTTTATACTCGATTTTCTAGAAAAAATTTATTTAATGTCCTATTCCTTAAATTCAACATTATTGCTGACAATTCTTTTGGCCGTAGGATTATTTTTTTTTCTAAGGGCATCTAGTAAAGATAGAACAACCATTGTTGAGATTTCATCTTCTCAGGAGCCAGTTAAGGTTTTAAATGGCTTATGTGAATGGCTTAATTTGAGGGGATGGAAGCAAACGGGAGGAGATTTTGAACAAAGAATTTTAATATTCAAGGGAAAAGTTGTTTCAAGTAAATTATTAGCAATTTTTTTAGGTTTTCTTGGCGGTTTTGGTTCTTGTGCTTTGGGATTAGTAATTATTCAAATATATCCTGAATTAGGATGGTGGCCTATTCTTTTAGGATTAATTGGTGGTCCTTTGTCTGGAATTGTTTATTTTAAAAAATCAGCAAGAGAGGAAAAATTTGAATTAAGGTTGATAAACGAAAATGAAAATGATTCAACTTTTATGAGACTAAGAGCGCATAGGGATGAATTAATATCTTTAGAAAATGAACTTGGAGAAAAACTTCAATTGAAAAGTGACGGTTCTTTATTTAAAACACCTATTTAAAATTTTTTAAATTTTATTCGATAATTTTTAATCAAATATATTATTTTCTATACAGAATTTCTCTAACTCTTTATCATTTAGCCAATCTTGGGGTTTTGTAAAGATTGATGTGAGAAATTCCTCTCGAGAACCCTTTTTAGCTTTATATCCATATTCCCATCTAGCTAAAGGGGGTAAGGACATTAATATTGATTCAGTTCTGCCGTTTGTTTGTAGTCCAAAAATCGTCCCTCTATCCCAAACTAAATTGAATTCGACATATCTACCTCTTCTATATAGCTGGAATTCTCTTTCCCTCGATGAAAATGTTTGAGCAGCTCTTTTTTCAATAATTGGCAAATATGAAGGGAGGAATGCCTGTCCACAGTTTTCCGCTAAGGAAAATAAATTATCCCAATTTAAATTTGATCCCCGAATATTTTGTGAAACTTTTGATGCCTCTCCATTTTGATTATTACCTCTATAAATATTGCCTGAACCATCTTGATAATCATAAAAAATACCTCCTATGCCTCTAGATTCATTTCTATGCTTCAAGAAGAAGTATTCATCACACCATGGTTTGAAAACTTTATGCAAATTTTTATCAACTTTCTCACAAGCTTTTTTATGTTCGTTATGAAAATTCCTCACATCCGAAAGATAAGGATAAAACGGGGTTAAGTCTGCACCTCCTCCGAACCACCAAACAGGACCAGCTTCGAAATATCGATAATTCAGATGAACTGTAGGAATATAGGGATTCTTAGGATGCAACACCATAGAAGTTCCAGTGGCAAACCATTCATGACCTTTTGCTTCGGGCCTTTGAGAGATTATAGATTGAGGTAATTCTTTTCCCTGTACTTCAGAGAAATTTACTCCTGCCTGCTCAAAAATAGAACCATTTTTCAATACTCTTGATCTTCCACCACCACCTTCGTCTCTTAGCCAGGATTCTTCTATAAATTTTCCTTTGCCATCTAAATTTTCAAGTCCTGAACAAATTTTGTTTTGTAAAGTTAATAAGAGATTTTTAGTTTTTTCTCTCGAGTTTTTAGGAGGTTCTTTGAACATGTATTTAGTAAATCTTGAAGAAAAAAATTTTTTTGGTTAATTATAAGTTTCCCTTTATAATTTCTCTTAGGGGGTCTTTATTGCCTATTATTTGATAGTTCGACATAGTTCTTAATCTTTTAAACAGTCGACTACCTTGTCAAAATATTTAAAAATTTAATGACCACAATAGAAGATGCGAATTTTGCTTTAAAAAAAGTTCTAGATGCTGGATCACAGAAAAATGTAATTGAATTAGCTTGGATAAAAAATGTAAGAGTAACTATACCGAGAGTAATCGTAACATTATCATTACCATCATTTGCAAATTCTCAAAGAGATAGAATTGTACAAGAGGTTAGAAAAGTACTTCTGGATTTTGAAGATATTGATGATGTTCAAATAGAAATAGATAATAATCCTTCCAAAACAGAATCTAAAAATCAAAGTAATGCTCCTGAGTTGCAGAAGATTGATGGAATTCGACACATCATAGCTGTTAGCAGTGGTAAAGGCGGAGTTGGGAAAAGTACCATTGCAGTGAATCTCGCATGTTCTCTAGCTAAATTAGGCTTGAAAACTGGTTTGCTGGATGCGGATATTTATGGACCTAATACTCCCTCAATGATGGGAGTTGCTGAACAGAATCCAAAGGTTACAGAAGGTAGTGGAAATGATCAAAGATTAATACCAATAAATAAATATGGAATTTCATTGGTATCAATGGGTTTCCTTATAGAAGAAGGTCAGCCAGTTATATGGAGAGGACCAATGCTTAATAGTATTATCCGTCAATTTCTTTACCAAGTTGAATGGAATAATCTTGATTTTTTGGTCATTGACTTGCCTCCAGGAACAGGAGATGCTCAAATTTCTCTTTCTCAATCTGTGCCTATTTCTGGAGCTATTGTTGTCACTACTCCTCAACAAGTATCTTTGCAAGATGCGAGGCGTGGATTAGCAATGTTTAAACAACTTGGTGTACCTTTATTAGGAATTGTAGAAAATATGTCAGTCTTTATTCCACCAGATATGCCAAATAAAAAATATGAAATTTTTGGTAAAGGTGGTGGACAAACATTAGCTAAAGAAAATGATTTACCTTTATTAGCCCAAATTCCTATTGAAATCCCTCTTGTTGATGAATGCAATAAAGGAATACCAATCACAATAAGTCAGCCAGATAAAGAAAGTTCTGCTGAATTTGGTAATTTAGCTCAATTAATTAAGAATCAATTTGTTAACAGATAATTGATGTTTAGGAGAATTTCTTCATTAAATAAAAGAGTATTTTTACCAAAAAAAGACAACTTTAGAAAAGGATTTCTGTTTTCTCCACTTCTTTTGATTCCACTTTTTTTAGTTATTATTTCCGGTTTATTAATAAAAAGTATTCAGGGAGATTTAATTATATCGAATTATTCAGAACATATATTAACTGGTTTTTTTGGTTATTTTTTGGCATTTTTTATTTCGTATATACCTTTAGACAGAATTAGAAAGTTTTTGATTCCATTCTATTTTGGTACTTTAATATCTTTATTTCTAATTTATTTTTTTGGAATCTCAGTTTCTGGAGCACAAAGATGGCTCAATTTGGGTTTCTTTTCTTTTCAGCCTTCAGAAGTTGCTAAATTAAGCACTGTACTAACTCTTGCTTTAGTACTCGACAAGAAAATAATTTTAACAATAAGAGATTTAGTATTGCCCTTATTAGTAGTGCTTATTCCTTGGTTATTAATTTTCTTTCAGCCGGACTTAGGTACCTCTCTGGTTTTACTTTTTTTGACAGGTGTTATGCTTTATTGGTCGCAAATGCCCATAGAGTGGATTTTGATTTTAGTTTTTTGTATCGGCACATCAATATTATATTTAACCTTACCAACTCTTCTTATTTTCTGGATCCCATTTGTAGGATATCTTGCTTATAGATCCTCGAAAAAGAAAATTATTTTTTCTGCTCTCGCTATTTCGTTCCATTTATTAGTGGCAAAATTTACACCAATTTTGTGGCAATATGGCTTAAAAGAATATCAAAAAAATAGATTAGTTTTATTTTTAGATCCAAATAGAGATCCATTAGGTGGTGGATATCACTTGATACAGAGTCAAATTGCAATTGGTTCTGGAGGATTATTTGGGACTGGTTTACTAAAAGGTAAGTTGACTAATTTGCAATTTATACCTGAACAACATACTGATTTTATATTTAGTGCTTTAGGCGAAGAATTGGGTTTTGTGGGGTGCATAGTAGTTTTATTTTTGTTCTTTTTTTTGATTAAAAAACTTATTAATACCGCAATCATTGCTAGGACTAACTTTGAATCTCTAATTATTATTGGAATAACTGCCACTTTTTTATTCCAAATAATTATTAACTTATTTATGACTATTGGATTAGGTCCAGTTACTGGAATTCCCCTTCCTTTTATGAGCTATGGTCGCACCTCATTGGTGACTAATTTTATATCTATTGGATTTGTTTTATCTATATTGAAACGTTCTAGATCACTAAGAAGTAGATGAAATCAGAAATAACTATAAAAAAAATTCAAGACCTTTTGATTAAAGGATGCCCAACTATATATGTGGATGATGATGCATCTAGAAGAATGTGGTGGGCTTCTTTAGAAGTTATTCAAAAAGATTTCCTATCTCAGAATTATAAAAATGGGGGGATTTGGGTTGCATCGCCTTTGCCAGCTTTTAATGATAAAAAATTTTTAAATCAACTTTATGGATGGCTTTGGTCTCCTGAGGGGTTTCCATACTTTCAAAATGTGAATGCAGGTTTTTTACCATTCAATAATTCAGATAAGATAAAAAAAGACTTCGATTTAGTTAGTAGTTATAAAGTCTTAAGTCTTAGTCAAGAAGATGGTTATGCCCCTTTTTTGATGATAATTACCCCAAATTTTCAATGCATATTATCAATTGTAGGAGAAAAAGATAAGAAAATTTTATTAATGAAGTGTGATGAAGAAAGCCTAAAACTCTCAATTGAATTAATGCATTCAAAATTAAATCAAGAAAATTATGAGGAAGGAGTAAAATTTCGTAATGCAATCAATAATTTAGGTAAGCTTAATATTAATAATCAATTTGAAAAATTATTTTGGCCAATCTTATCAGCAAAATTAGCAAATATTGAGCTAAACCATAACATACAGAATTCTGTAAAAAACGATGAAAAAAATGTGCAAATAACTGAAGCAAAATTATTACGAGCAATATCTCATGAAGTAAGAACGCCTTTGGCAACAATAAGAACCCTAATAAGTTCTACTTTAAAAAAATATAAGATGGACGACTCAATGAAAAATCGTTTAATTCAAATAGATAATGAATGTAATGAACAAATTGATAGGTTTGGTTTAATCTTTAATGCAGCAGAATTAGTGAGCAATGAAGTTCCGTCGTTAAATAACTTAGCAAAAATTAATTTAGCCGAAATTTTTAAAAAGCTTTCTCCTTTATGGAATAAACAATTAAATCGACGTGGGATTTCTTTAAAGATTGATATCCCCAAACAACTTCCGCAAATTTTGAGTGATTCTGAAAAATTGGAATTAATGTTAAGTGGATTAATTGATTAAAATACTAGAGGATTAAAAGAAGGTAGTACTTTAATTTTAGAATTAAGACCAGCTGGGCAAAAACTTAAACTTCAATTAAAAGTACAAAAATTAGAAAGTAATCGAAAAGGAATTCAAAAAAAAGATAATGGTTCTGATATTGGTCCTGTTTTAAATTGGAACCCTCAAACAGGTAGTTTACAACTTAGTCAAAATGCTACGCAAAAGTTGTTAGCAAGTTTAGGAGGGCATGTCACAGAAAGGCGTGATACAGGTTTGACAGTATTTTTTCCGATTTCAGATTCACAATAAAATGGGAAACAAGTATTCCATATATTAAATAATGTAGAAAATTTCCTGTATATTATGAATTTTGCAAAATATGAATGCTAATTTCTTATTATAAATAACTTAAAATCAAGGATGACTGAAACTTTAGTTGGTCAATTTCCAAAGCATATAGGGAGTACTGGGGGGTTATTAAACTCAGCAGAAACCGAAGAAAAATATGCAATTGTATGGAAAAGTTCAAAGGAACAAGCATTTGAATTGCCCACCGGTGGAGCAGCTATTATGCATGAAGGTGATAATTTAATGTACTTTGCAAGAAAGGAACAATGTCTTGCATTGGGGACACAATTAAGAGCCTTTAAACCAAGAATTGAAGATTTTAAAATTTACAGAATTTTCCCAGGTGGCGATATTGAATTTTTACACCCAAAAGACGGAGTTTTCCCTGAAAAAGTTAATGAGGGTAGAGAAAAAGTAGGCCATAACCCAAGGCGCATTGGAGAAAATCCTAATCCAGCTGGTTTGAAATTTACAACTAAGAATACTTTTGATTAACTTCCTTAAAGTTGATTTAAAAGGAGAAAATAATTATAATTTGTGTTGATACTATTAGTATGATCAGCTCAAAGAAAGATAGTTTTTTAAAGGCTTACAAACAAGGTAAAAATTTTATACCTATTATTCAAACTTGGCCAGCAGATTTAGAGACTCCATTGTCGACTTGGTTAAAATTATCCTCAAAAGATTCCCATGGTGTTTTTCTTGAATCTGTTGAAGGTGGGGAAAGTTTGGGTAGATGGAGCATTGTTGCTACTAAGCCTCTTTGGGAAGCCGTTTGTTATGGAGAAGAAATAGTTAAAACTTGGAATAATGGTAAAACTGAAATACATAAAGGTGATCCCTTTGATATTTTGAGAAGTTGGACAAAGGAATATAAGTCAACAATGCTTGATGATTTACCATCAATTGGACAGTTATATGGCTCTTGGGGTTATGAATTAATAAATCGAATAGAACCAAGCGTTCCAATAAATGATAAGCCAGAAAACAATATCCCTTATGGTTCTTGGATGTTTTTTGATCAGTTAGTTGTATTTGATCAAATAAAAAGATGTATTACTGCAGTGGTTTATGCAGATACAACGTTTGCAAAAGATAATAATATCGAAGAAGTTTATCTAAACTCAATTTCTAAAATTCAGAAAACTAGAGATTTAATGAAAGTCCCTCTGAAAGAAAACGAGTTTTTAGAATGGGATGAAAATGAAAATTTGAATTTAGATTTTAAAAGTAATTGGAATAAAAAAGATTTTGAAGATGCGGTTCTTTCCGCAAAAGAATATATAAGAAAAGGAGATATCTTTCAAATAGTTATTAGTCAGCGATTTCATACTCGAGTGAATAATGAACCCTTTAATTTATATAGAAGTTTAAGGATGGTTAATCCATCTCCATATATGTCATTTTTTGATTTTGGCTCATGGTATCTAATAGGTTCCAGTCCAGAAGTTATGGTTAAAGCTGAGAAAAATAAAAATAGTCAGATTGTTGCAAGTTTAAGACCAATAGCTGGTACTAGACCAAGAGGTAATGATCCTCAACAAGATCTAGAATTAGAAAAGGATTTATTAAGAGATCCAAAAGAAATAGCAGAACATGTAATGCTCATAGATCTTGGAAGAAATGACTTGGGAAGAGTTTGCGAAATTGGTACTGTGGAGGTCAAAGATTTAATGGTTATAGAAAAATATTCACACGTTATGCATATAGTTAGTGAAGTTGAGGGAATCTTAAAACAAAATACTGACGTTTGGGATTTGCTGAAAGCATGTTTCCCCGCTGGTACGGTAACCGGTGCACCAAAAATAAGAGCTATGCAATTAATTAAACATTTTGAAAAAGATGCGAGAGGACCTTATGCTGGAGTTTATGGATCTATTGATATTAATGGCGCATTAAATACGGCAATTACAATAAGAACTATGATAGTTAAACCCTCAAAGGATGGGAAATATGATGTTTCAGTGCAAGCAGGTGCTGGAATAGTTGCTGATTCTTCCCCTGAAAATGAATATCAAGAGACAATAAATAAAGCAAAGGGGATATTAAAAGCATTATCCTGTTTGATAAATAAATGAGAGAAGTCAATCTTTATAAGGGTTTTGAGGTGGAACTTTTTACAGGTTCTTTCAATTCTCATATTGGTGTTTCAGCTGATATTGAAAAAAACTTTGCTAATTTTGTGAAAGAACCAGATAATAGAAATGTTGAATATATAACAACACCTGAAAAAGACTATAAGTTTTTATACGAGAAGTTAATAACTCCAAGAAAAAATTTAAGATTATGGCTTAACAATAAAGGGTTAACAATTATCCCTTCATCTACTCTTTGTTTTAATCACGATATTGAATTTCAAAGATCAGATATTAACAATAATTATCATCAATTCATTCAGGATAATTATGGAATATCTATCGCGACTTCAAGTGTGCACATCAATATAGGAATAGATGATTTAGATAAACTTTTTGCTGCTATAAGATTGATAAGATCTGAGGCTTCTTTGTATCTTTCAATAAGTGCAAGCTCACCTTTTTTAAATAATAAAATTACCCAGAATCACTCTCAGAGATGGATTCAGTTTCCTAAAACACCAAGTAAAGTCCCTTTTTTTGTAAGTCATGAAAACTATGTTGATTGGATTGAGGAAAATATAAAAAATAAAAATATGCAAAATATCAGGCATTTTTGGTCTTCTATTCGACCCAATGGACCTCAAAGGCCTTTAATTCTTGATCGATTGGAATTAAGAATTTGCGATTTTGTTCATGATATTAATTTGCTATTGGGGATAACAGCCATGCTAGAGCTAAGGATTTTGCAACTTTTCGAGAATATAAATTCTTTAGACCCTTTGACTGCGAGTATTTTTTCTATTGAGGAATTGTCTGAAATATGTGATCAAAATGAAATTAATGCTGCTAAAGATAGTCTGAATTCAGTGTTAATCCATTGGCAAAATGGCAAAAAAGTTAATTGTAGAGAATGGATTCAAAACTTATTATCAGATTTATCATTTACTGCAGAAAAATTTAATATGAACCATCTTTTAAACCCTATTTATAAAGTCCTTGAAGAAGGTAATCAATCTATGAAATGGATAAATCAATATAAAAAAGGTCTTTCTATCGAGCAGATAATGAAAATATCTATTGAAGATATGATCAAGAATGAAGATGAGAATGTTTGATTACTTAAAGAAACATTTGATCTCAACATTTTCACTTGTGACATAATGATTATATGGAATCTTTTCAACAGATAAAAAATAACGTGGATTTGATAAGTAACAACGATTCACTTGATAAAAATCGTCTATTAATAGAGGATCTTTGGGAATCTGTGCTTAGAGAAGAATGCCCACATAATCAAGCAGAGAGGTTGATACAGCTTAAAGAATTAAGTTATTCAAAAAAAATCGATGGTGATAATAGTTCAAAAACCTTTAAAGATGAAATAGTTCATATAGTAAATTCTATGGACTTGGCAGAATCCATTGCAGCAGCAAGGGCGTTTTCATTATATTTTCAACTTGTAAATATTTTGGAACAAAGAGTAGAGGAAGATAGATATATACAAAGCTTTACAAATAAGAATGTTCAAAAATCACCTGATAACCTTGATCCTTTTGCTCCAGCGTTGGCTAGACAAAATGCTCCAGTAACTTTTAGAGAATTATTTTATAGGCTGAGGAAATTAAATGTACCTCCAGGTAAATTAGAGGCGTTATTGCAGGAAATGGATATTCGTTTAGTTTTTACTGCACATCCGACCGAGATAGTAAGACATACTATTAGACATAAGCAAACGAGAGTCGCAAATTTATTAAAAAAAATACAAATTGAACAATTTTTAACAAAAGAAGAAAAAAATTCTTTAAAAACCCAATTGAAAGAGGAAGTAAGACTTTGGTGGAGAACAGATGAATTGCATCAATTTAAACCTTCAGTTTTAGACGAAGTAGATTATGCCTTGCATTATTTTCAGCAAGTTTTATTTAACGCAATGCCTCAATTGAGAGGCAGAATAGCTGAAGCACTCACCGAAAATTATCCAGATGTTCAGATGCCCTCTGAATCTTTTTGTAACTTTGGTTCTTGGGTCGGCTCCGATAGGGACGGTAATCCATCGGTCACTCCTGAGATAACATGGAGAACTGCATGCTATCAAAGGCAGTTGATGTTGGAGAGATATATTATTGCAACATCTAATCTTAGAGATCAATTAAGTGTTTCAATGCAATGGAGTCAAGTAAGTTCTTCTTTATTAGAGTCATTAGAAACAGATAGAGTAAAGTTTCCAGGAATTTATGAAGCAAGGGCTACAAGATATAGATCAGAACCTTATAGATTGAAATTAAGTTATATCTTAGAAAAATTAAGGTTAACACAAGAAAGGAATAATTTATTAGCTGATAATGGTTGGAAATTTGATTTAGAGGGAGAAATAGACACTAAAAATATTGATAAAGTTGAAAACTTACATTACAAATCAGTAAACGAATTCACCTATGATCTCGAACTCATTAAAAATAGCCTGATTAGTACAGATTTGACTTGTGAGGCCGTTGATACTTTGCTTACCCAGGTTCATATTTTTGGTTTTTCTTTAGCAAGTTTAGATATTCGTCAAGAAAGTACAAGACATAGTGATGCCATACAAGAACTTACAAAGTATCTTGATTTAAATGTCTTATATGACCAAATGTCTGAGGAAGAGAAAATTCAATGGCTTGTAGATGAATTAAATACAAAAAGGCCTTTAATCCCTTCTGATGTCAACTGGACAACAGCTACAGAAGAAACCTTTTCAGTTTTTAAGATGGTTAAGAGATTGCAACAAGAATTTGGGAGTCGTATCTGTCATTCCTACGTAATCTCAATGAGTCATAGTGCATCCGATTTGCTTGAAGTTCTTTTACTAGCTAAAGAAATGGGAATTCTTTATCAAGATTCTCAAAAATCTAAATTATTGGTGGTGCCTCTTTTTGAAACTGTTGAAGACCTCAAAAGAGCACCAGCAGTAATGGAACAGTTGTTTAAATTAGATTTTTATAAATCATTATTGCCAAAAGTTGGAGAATCTTTTAAACCTCTCCAAGAATTGATGCTTGGATATTCTGATAGCAATAAAGATTCAGGTTTTGTTTCTAGTAACTGGGAAATACACAGAGCACAAATAGCTCTTCAAAATCTCGCAAGTAGAAATAACATACTGCTTAGACTTTTTCATGGAAGAGGAGGTTCTGTAGGTAGAGGAGGAGGCCCAGCCTATCAGGCAATATTGGCTCAACCAAGCGGTACTTTAAAAGGACGGATAAAAATAACAGAACAAGGAGAAGTTTTAGCTTCAAAATATAGTCTGCCGGAACTAGCTTTGTATAATCTTGAAACTGTTACTACTGCTGTCATTCAAAATAGCTTGGTAAATAATAGGCTTGATGCTACTCCAGAATGGAATCAATTAATGTCTAGGTTGGCAGAAACATCAAGATCGCACTACAGAAAATTAGTGCATGAGAATCCCGATTTGTTAAATTTCTTTCAAGAGGTCACTCCGATCGAAGAAATAAGTAAATTACAGATATCTAGCAGACCTGCAAGAAGGAAAAAAGGTGCAAAAGATTTGTCAAGTCTAAGAGCTATTCCATGGGTATTTGGATGGACACAAAGTAGATTTCTTTTACCAAGTTGGTTTGGAGTAGGTACTGCATTATCATCTGAATTGAATTTAGATCCACAACAAGTAGAATTATTAAGAGTTCTACATCAAAGATGGCCTTTTTTTAGAATGCTGATCTCTAAGGTGGAAATGACATTATCTAAGGTGGATTTGGAAGTTGCTAAATATTACGTTGATACTCTCGGTAGTGAACAAAATAAAGATGCCTTTGATGCTATTTTTGAAGTAATTTCTAAAGAATATTATCTTACAAAATCTTTAATACTTGAAATTACTGGTAAAAATAAGCTTCTCGAGTCTGATAGAGACTTAAGATCATCAGTAAGCCTAAGAAATAAGACAATTATTCCTTTGGGGTTTTTGCAAGTTTCACTTTTAAGGAGACTTAGAGATCAAACTAGACAACCACCAATTAGTGAATTTCTTATTGATAAAGATGAAACTAGAAGGGCTTATAGCAGAAGTGAACTATTGAGAGGAGCACTTTTAACTATTAATGGGATAGCGGCCGGTATGAGAAATACAGGTTAATAATTGCAATATTTTTCTAAAAAAAAACTTGTTCTTCCAGATGGTTATTTTGTTAATTCTTCTCAATTACCATTAGCTAAAGAGGTCAACAAACTCTTAGCGAATTGTGGATCTGAGACATTTCCAATAAAACCTCTTTCTGAGGCTATTCAGAAAAGTAATTTCTTTTTTACTATTCAGAATCAATTAAAAAATAAATTATTTGGCTTTGTAAGGGTTACATCCGATAGGGGGCTAAATGCTAATTTATGGAATTTAAGTGCAGCACCTGGTAATAATCAGCAACTTTTTTATTCAATATTGATTCAAGTAACTCTTGAGAAAATAAATAGAGAAATGCCTGGATGTAGTATTTCTGTACAAGCTCCAGTTTCTTCATTTAAAAGTTTAGAAGAGAGTGGATTCATACTAGATCCAAATGGAATAAGAGTAATGGGATATAAACTTTAAAAATCATTTTACGAGCATGGAGGGATTCGAACCCCCGACTCTCAGAACCGGAATCTGATGCTCTATCCAACTGAGCTACATGCCCTTTTATTTTTTCAATT
>QCED01000030.1 GCA_003280725.1 Prochlorococcus sp. AG-355-M18
TATCGATTACCCTTTAAAATTTTCTTAAGCAAAGCTTATTGATAATTGTTATATTTCATTAATGTTATTCCCACCTCCTCAAGTTATTTTTGGTCTATTGCTTTTATCTACAGCAGTAGTTCTTATATGGAATATTAGATACAATCCTTTTGGAGAAGACGAAGACGGAATTTAATCTTCAACTAGGAAGTTGATTTGTTGGTGGTGCGTGAAATCGCCGTTTCTTTCTTTTGAGTCTTTTATAAGCAACTAAAGAGCCTAAAAATAACAATGCAATAGCTATTGAGTTTATCATATAAAGTATTTTTATATATATAAAAACAAATATGTTCTAAATATCAATGATGAAGTTATTTTTTTTAAAAAGTGACTAATTATGGTCTAATTGTTAAATATTTAGCTTTGACATTAGGTACCCCAAATAACCAAGAGAAAACGCTTATCTGACCAAAAGTAATTTCTATGGAATAAGAATAAATCACTTTTTCTTATTTCTCATTTGATATTGCAGAATAGCTTTTAGGTGTTGTACTTCTTTTTCTAAATTCTCAATCCTTTTTTCTAGTTCTTTATTAGTTGCCATATTTTTGGGAGATAAATTCCTTGCTATTTATAATATTCAAAAAGTGACTTGTTACCCATGTTAAACGTCAAATAAGTATTAGAGCCTATTGATAGGCATAATTTCTCTAGATAAATTATGCAGAGTATAAATTTAGGGGTAATTTATGAGTGGAGATTATGAGACACTAGAAATCAATCAACCTAAAATTACATATTTTCAGAAAAGATCCGAAAACAATACAGAATGGTTAGATGAATTAATCAACCAAATTGAAGATATGAAAAACAACATATCCAAATCTGCTTAATGACAGAAGAAGAGTTGAAGGAATTAGAGAAATTTGCAGAAGAAAATGGATATAATGACGAGCTAAAAGATATATATTTAAGGGAAGTTATTGACAGAAATAAAGAATACGAATGAGATCAAATTTTAGACCAAATATTCGACTAGCTACAAACATTCTTTTAGTTATTGGTACTTTGGCTATTGCTTTAAAGATTGCTCCAATAGCAGAGGTATATAAGGAAAAAAATTTATGTATTAAATATTTAAAACATCAAATAGATCGAGACAAACTCATCAAAAGACTAAAAATAATTAAGCAAGCAAATCCATCAAGTATTTGTGATTCTGTACTTAAAAGTTAAAAATGAAGATTAAGTCATTTACCCCCTTAATTGCAGTCTTTGTTACTTCATTTCTGATAACCATTTCATTGCTTAAAAGTTTCCAAATTTTTATGGGGATATCAATTTGTCTTTTAGCGATGCTCAAGCTTATGGATATTGAAGCTTTTGGAACAAGTTATAAGAAATATGATTTAATATCTTCTAAATTTAATGGCTGGATATATATTTATCCTTTTTGCGAATTATTAATTGGAATAAGTTTTCTTAACTCTTCTCCACCCTCTTTAATTATTGTTATTGCCATAATTTTAGGAATTTCTGGAATGATTTCAGTATTTAAGGCTGTTTATTTGGATAAATTAAAATTAAATTGTGCTTGTATTGGTGGATATGCAAAAACTCCTTTGGGAATTATTAGTTTTATCGAAAATCTTTTAATGGCAATTATGAGCGTCTTAATTTTAATTAAATAGCGATTTAATAAATTTTCATTTATGGTTAATTAAAATATCAAATTTAATTGTCTTAATTAGTATGGCATTTAATAAAATATTTAATAAAATATTTATGAAAAGAGGATTTTTAAATTATCTAATTTTTTCTGGAATTCTTTTTACAAATATAATTGATCCAAATAAGAGTATTGCTTTAACTCAAGAAAATATAGATATCCCAAAAGTTTTTTCTTACAGATCAGCGTCATGTGGTTGTTGCAAAAAATGGATAAATCATTTAAGAGATAATGGATTAGAAGTTGTTGATAACATAGTTGAGGATGTTTCAGTAATTAAAAACCAATATCAAATTCCCAATAACCTGAGATCATGTCACTCTGCTCAAATAGCTAACTATACGATTGAAGGACATGTCCCGATTGAATCAAACAACAAACTTTTTAGAGAAAAACCAAATATCAATGGGATAGCAGTTCCGGGTATGCCTCTTGGCTCTCCAGGGATGGAAATGCATTCTCACGACTCGCACTCTCATGATTATGACTACAAAGTAGTTTCATTTAGTAGTACTGGCAGAACAAAAATATTTGATAAAGTCTCTCCTTAATACAAATACTTATTTGAAATAATGCATATTTTTCTTAGAAATTTTAAATTTTTAATTTTTTTATTTTTCTTATCTCTAGATTTCAATAGTTATTCGCATGCACATATGAGGGGTACATTTCTTTCTGAAGAGGAGGCCGAAAATAGATCTTTAGAACTTGGTTGCGAAGGAATACATAAGAATCAAGATAAATGGATGCCATGCAAAAACGAAAAAGAATTACATATCTATTTGAGGAAATAAATGGAAAAATTAAAAACAACTCAAAGAAAAATTCACAGAAAAATAACCGCAATTTCAGCAATCCCTTTATTAATTACTATTTTATCTGGGACTATTTATAGTATTCTTCAACCATTAGGAGTAGATGCTTTTTGGTTAATAAAATGGCATACGGGTAATTTTGGCATTATTAATTTGCAACCTTTTTACTCGATATTTCTTGGTATAGCTTCAATAATCTCAATAATATCTGGCATTAAACTATTACAAAAAAAATCTTAGATATATTCTAAGCCAAGCCAAAATCTAACTAATTAATACTATTTGCGCCTCCACTTACTAAGAAAATTATCGCTCCCAGTGCCATTGTTGCTACACCCATGTAAGGGTATTTCTTAATTCTTGATTTAGTAATTGGAAGCCATGAAAAGTATCTATCAGATTTATTTAATTCATTTTTTTGTCTAGGTGGCAATCCTAATTCTTCTCTTCTTTTAGCTTCGCCCATAATCTTAAATTTGTTTATGTCTCAATATTAAAAATTTTGTTCTACACCTGCGAGTTAACTTTATTAAAAACAGAGGTCCTTTATAGATAAACAAATTATTTAAAATTTATTTAGCCTTCTTTAAATATAGATTCTTTGTATTTGCCTGATCTGATGTAAATAACAAAATCAAGATAGTTCCAACTAGAAATGAAAAAATCATTGTCAAACCAACAACTTCAACCATTTCACTAGGCAGATAATTTAGAAACATTAATGTATAAATCTCTTATCTTAAACTTAGCAATTGTATTTTTTATGTAAAGTAAGTATTCCTCCTTAAATTTCGAAAAGAACTTTCTGAGACTTTTTAATCTTTAATTATTTTTATTTGCGTGATAAATCTAGTTCTAGCCGATCACAATTTTCTTACTTAGCTATTCCTATTTTCTTAAGCAATTTCAGATAAGGCAAGGCCCAATTGCCAAAGGTAAAAGAGATTGTCGTATTTTTTGTAGTTGGTAATAATGTTTTAGAACGTGTAGAGGCTAATTTAGAAAATATCTTAATAGTCTCTGCTTCTAGATTATCCATATACAATTTTTTTTGAACACCTCTATCTTTCTTTTGGGGCAAATAATTTTCTATAAACCATAAAACTTGATCTAAATTTGATTTATTGGTTAAGGTTTTAATTTGTTTATTTTTCTTTTTGAACATATTTATTTACCTCTTAATTAATGAATTAAATTTGCCATTTATATAAATTAAATCAATAGTAAAAGCATCAAAATTATGTTCTTTTTAATAATCGATAATCGAAAAATAAATAATTAATTAAGTTATTTTTATAAATAAAAAAAGAGAGGGATTAAACCCCCTCTTAATTGATCAGTTTCAAAAAAGAATTTAATTTTTTGAGTCTTTCAATTTCATTTCTTTTTGTGTTTTCCTGATTCTTTTTTCAAAGACGGATCTTCTATATGGAGTAACTTCTCCGCTTTTAGTAGCCAAAAGTTGGGCTTCATATAGCCTATTGGCTCTTTTGATTTTTTCTCTTATTTGTAAGAGGTTATTCATGGTCTTTTGCAGTTAATGAGAATCCCGTTCCCTACTCCCATTTCATGCGTCCAGAGATATAAACTTGGATGAACGTAAGTGAACAATAACATCTTAAAAAAAATTCTGCGAGAGTAATTTTTACTAAATTTTTCTCAAAAAAATAAATATTGAATAGATATTATAAACAAGGTTTTAATATCTCCTAAATTAGGATAAGAAAATTGTTTGCGACCCATCATTATTATCCTGAATCACTATTTTTTTATTAGGGAAAATATCTGATAATATTCTTTTCAAATTTGAATTATCTGAATGAATTATATTACTCATATTTTTTGAATTAATTTTCCAATTTTCATCTACAAATAGTTCTTTATCATCTTCTTTTTCATTCTCCAGTGATGTCTTATTTAGAATCTTAAGTAACAGTGCTGAATCATAATCTTTAAATTCTTCAGGTCCCTCTTTTAATTTTTTAGTCATTATTTAGAAATCTAATATTTCTAAATCTTGCATAAGAAATTTGAATAATACAAGGTATTAATTACCTAAAAATTTCTCTTAAGATAAAAAATCCAGATGCAATTAAAATAATTTTCTTTAGAAAATTTAATTACAAAATCGCTAAAGAATGATATTTAAAAAGATTAATTAATCATTTACACCATTTATTTACTTGTTAGGTTGCAATTAAGAGAATCAGAAAAGATGCCAAGAGTAATTAACAAAAAAATGAGACTTTTAAGATGGTTAAACTCAGGCATGATACTACCATTTATCATTATGGCTGCATCCTCATCAATCATTCTTTATGGTGTTTTATTTATCCTAATAAAATAGTTTTTTAATTTAAGCAGCTAAGTTTTCCTCAGATTTAGACATAATTATTGCAGCTTTTTTTAATAAACTAACTACTTCTTTTCTTCCAACTGCATTATCAGCTTGACGCATTATTTCATAATATTTTTTATTGATTTTCTTCATAAATAGTTTTAATTTAACCTTAAACTACAACAACATATGATGGTGTCAACTGTAAATAATTCTCATATATTATACCTTTGATTATTTTTGCATAATAAAAATTGCTCATTTATTATCCTTCAAGTTTTTTTTAATTGATGATGCCAAAAAATCATAAATATCAAAATTAATAATCCTTTTAATTAAGCTATATTAAAGGATTTGAAAACATAAAATAAACCTCCGATTAGGATCAATATTGCAGCTCCATAAAAAAGAAAAGGGATAATTGGATATTTATACAATGTAGACCTTACTTTTTGTTGTATGGCTTTTTTATCAAGTTGAGGCAACTTTATATTTTCAGTTTTTTCTCTAGGCGGAATACCTAAATTTTTTCTTCTTTTTGCCTCTCCCATAATTAATACTGAGGTATTCCCATACATTTTAAATAATTGTTATCAGCTAAATCTAAAATTTGATTCCATTCTTCATGAGATGTTTCCAAATTATTTTTAAAATCTTTTTCAAATTTAAGAATACACCTTTTTTCTATATTTTCTGGAGAATTATAATTTCTTAAAAAAGAAACACTCAAATACGATAATGATGAAAAAACTATAATTAGTTTAGCAATCCTAAAATTATTCATACCTTAAATGATATTGCCTTATAAAAAATAAGTTACTTATTGGTTTTATAATTAATTTAATCTATTAAAAACAATTATCAAATGATAAATTCGGTGAATTTTAACCATTTACCTATTCAGGATTTGGTTGTTTCAGGGTTAATAATCTTTATAATGTCGACGATTATTGCCAATATTTACGACCCATTATTAGGAATAACTTATGCATTTGGGAATATACTTACTCTTACCTTTTTGAGCTGGTTATACAAAGAGACTTGGAGTGATACAAATAAATAAATCTAATAAAGAAAAAAGATAAATAAAAAAACTACTTCTGTATTTTTAATTTCGAAGAATACTTTAAATTAACTATGTACGTTGCAAGAAGAGAGAGTATCAAAAAAAATAATAAGCTTTCTAAGGTAGATTGGGGCATAACCATGAGTAGTACCAAAAATGATATATCTTTAAAGAAACGAATTCTGAAAAAAAATCAACCCTTTCATCATTTTTTATTCTCAAACTTATAAATTTAATTTATTTTATAAAATCTCTGAGATTTAGATTGATTTTAATTTGAAAAATATTTTTCTGCCCTCCTAAAGGCTTTTACTGCTCCTTTATAATCAAGATTTTTTAATTTTTCCTTACTTTTTTGTTCCAGCATTTTTACTATTTGATTTCTCTTTATTTCATCTATTTTCAGCTTATGATCGAAAATAAGATCAAATTTTGAGGAATACAATCTAGATAATTCTTCTCTATATTTTTCAATAATTTTTTCATCACAAGATTTGGATTTCAAAATTGCATTAGCCTTCATTTTGTCATCTATTGCCCCTTTAAAATTTCCTTGTTTAAATTTCTTTTCACTTGATCTAGTTAGCTTAATAATATTTCCCAATATCAATTCATTAGAATCTTGCATTTGTTCATTTGAGCCTAGGTTAATGCTATCAGAATAAAGAAAAAACAACTTATTTTTTAAATACTCAAATAATTAAACAATTAACCAATAACAAGTCCTTTTTCAAGAAGTAAATCGAAAACCTCCACACTTTTCGTTTTCCCAAATTGGGGGGGTTTATGTAAATCTAATATTTCAGCAAGACACATGATCCAATAAGTATCTTTTTTTAAATTTAGACCTTCACAAATATGGGCGGGGGCCGATTTAAAACAGCCAAAATCTGTTGATATATTAATGTTCATGATTTGAGTTTCAAGTTCCAGACTTAAAAGTTCTATTTCTTGCTCAGAAAGGGCTGTCCCAAAAGAATATGATTCAATTAAAAGTTGATAATTCATAAAAGATTTATTTTTTCAAGAAATCCATCGAGTTATTTTTGTACCCTCATAAATATGCCCTGAAGCTTCAACAATAGGTTTTGTTTCAGGATTCATAAAAATATCGTATAGAACATTTTCTGGTCCTTGAAAAATTACAGTTGCCTTTTGTGGATCATCTAATGATTTGCCAATATAAAATGTTTTAACTCCCATTTCTTTAAACATCGACTGCTGTTCCTCAGCATTCATATGAGATTCATACTCCTCATAGGTATTACTTAGTTGAAAATCTAAAATAGTTGTTTCAATAGTCATAAGAATAATTTAAGTTTTTTAATTCTAAATCTTTATCAAAATAATTAATCTAAAAAAATTAGTTTTTATTAAGCAAAGTGTTAACTAATTTTCATTTATGAGTTATAAATCAACTATAAAAAATGATTTTAATTTTGGACTCAAAAATTTCTCAGAGAGAACAATGGACTTCTAAGCTAGGATTCATTCTCGCAGCCGCTGGCAGTGCAGTAGGTCTAGGCAACCTTTGGGGTTTTGCTTACAGAGCATCTCAAGGTGGAGGTGCGGCGTTTGTACTCTTATATGTATTGATCGTTTTAATTGTATGTCTTCCGGTATTTGTTGCTGAAATGGCTCTAGGAAGAAACGCAATGGCAAGCACATTGCTTGCTCCTGTAAAGCTGGCTGGGAAGAATTGGTATCCATTAGGAATTCTTTTCTTCATCGCTCCTCTAGGAATAGCTTCATATTATTCAGTGATAATGGGATGGACTGCAGATACCTTGTTCCATTCTTTATTTTTTGGATTACCAAAGAATTTAACTGAAGCGGAAACCTTCTTTGGCTCAATTAGTAGTGGCAGCAGTGTTTTATTGGGCCATCTATTAAGTCTTGTACTTACAGCAATAATAGTTTCATCAGGTATAAAAAAAGGTATAGAAAAGGTTACTAGATATTTCATGCCAATCCTTTTCATAATTATTGTGATTCTTGCTATTTGGGCTACTTCACTTTCAGGTGCATGGGAAGGATATAAAACATTTCTACTTAAGTTTGACTTTAATGAATTGAGAAATCCTCAAACAATAAGAAACGCTTTTACACAAGCATTCTTTTCATTAAGCTTAGGGATTGGAATTATGGTTACCTACGCATCCTATTTAAATAAAAAAAGTAATCTTCCAAAACTAAGTGTTGGAGTTGCATCATTAGATACTTTGGTTGGACTAATGGCTGGATTTATAACTTTCCCAATAGTTTTAACATTCGGTTTAAGTGACGCTATTTCTGAATCCACTGTTGGTGCTTTATTTATCTCAATTCCAACAGGCCTAGGTTCATATGGAGTGGTTGGAAGAATCGTAGCTGTTACATTTTTTGCACTAGCTTATATTGCAGCTATAACTTCATCAGTTTCATTATTAGAAGTTCCAGTTTCCTCTTTAATGGATAAATTTGGCTTTAAAAGAGAAAAATCAGTTTGGTTGATAACGCTATTCCTATTCTTAGCAGGTATTCCTTCTGCATTAAATTTAAATATTCTTGGAACTATTGATTCCATTTTTGGAGGGGTATTACTTATCTTTGGTGGATTCTTGGTTACTTTCTTTATGGGATGGGTAGTCCCTGGAAAATTTAATGAAGAACTTAATGTTTCTAAAGTTGGAGCCAAAACAACACATTTTTTGAAATTCATGACAAGATGGGTTGCACCCCCAATTATTGGTTTTGGACTATTCATTAGTGTGTTTGATTTGCTCAAAGGCTGGGTAAGTTAGAAAATTTTTACAAGTAATATAGTGCGGAAATAAGGGGGGTTGGAATAAGTCGATCAACAAATTAAATTGTGAAACTTTTTTCAAATTACTTTAAAACAATCTAAAAAAATCTTCAATATATAATTATTTGCAGTAGTTCTTGCTTAAAAATTGATATTTTGGAGAAGTTCTTTTTGATTTTTTAAAAGCCAAAAATTTTTCCAAAAAAATTTCTTACCGCGGATCCTTTTTTTAATCAAATATTAACTTTTAACTTATATTTAATCTCAAAAGTATCGCCATAAACCATCCCTAATAGAATCTATATAAGATACATTTAGGTGTTTAATTTAAAGAAATTAGAGCGCCTAAAAGAATAGATAACAAATTTGATGTCAACCAAATCTGATTCATTAAAAGGAAAGCTTACAGAAAATTTTTCTGAATTTTCTCATTTATCTGACTATTCTTTTATGAATTCTCTTAAAGCAGATCCTCAATCAACAAAAGATGGAAATGATCATAAGCCACGTTCAGTATATTCAGGTCATTATGTACCAGTTGTTCCAACTGCTATTCCAGAACCAGAATATATTTCCCATAGCAACAAACTTTTTAAAGAACTAAGGCTAAGCTCAGATCTTATTAAAGACGAGAATTTTTGTCGTTTTTTCTCAGGTGATATTTCTGTTGCTAATTATCCAATGAGTCCTGTTGGTTGGGCAACAGGTTATGCATTATCAATTTACGGAACTGAATATACCCAACAATGTCCCTTTGGCACTGGCAATGGTTATGGCGATGGAAGAGCAATTTCTGTTTTTGAAGGTTTATTCAATGGGAAAAGAATGGAAATGCAACTTAAAGGAGGAGGTCCAACGCCCTACTGTCGTGGAGCAGATGGCAGAGCTGTCTTAAGGTCTAGCGTACGAGAATTTCTCGCACAGGAATTAATGGATGCCTTGGGAATCCCTACCTCAAGATCTTTAACACTTTATGTCTCACGTTCAGAAATAGTTAGAAGACCGTGGTATTCCAAAGGGTCCAGATATTTTGAACCTGATATCATGATTGAGAATCAAGCCGCAATTACTACAAGAGTCGCTCCATCTTTTTTACGTGTAGGCCAGATTGAACTTTTTGCAAGACGAGTTCGTAATAATGCGCATAATGATGCCCTCAATGAACTAAAGATGATAGTTCAACATCTAATTGATAGAAATTATAAAGATGAAATTGAATATGAGATTTCAATTGAAAGTAAAGTAATAAAACTGGCTTCTTTATATAGATCAAGACTTATATCACTTATAGCCAACTGGATGAGAGTTGGTTATTGCCAGGGTAATTTCAATAGTGATAATTGTGCTGCTGGAGGTTATACCTTGGATTATGGCCCCTTTGGATTCTGTGAATTATTTGATCCAAGATTTCAACCATGGACAGGTGGAGGTGAACATTTCTCATTTTTTAACCAGCCTTCTGCAGCGGCAATCAACTTTAAAACATTCTGTTCATCTCTTAGTCCTTTACTTTCACAAAGCAAACAAGATCAAGAAAAGTTAGATCAAATCGAAAAAGACTTTTCTGAATTAATGAATAAGGAATTGATGAAAATGTGGGCAAACAAGCTTGGTTTAGAAAATTATAACGAAACTCTTATAAATGAATTTTTTAATCTCATGGTCATTTCAAAAGCAGACTATACAATTTTATCCCGTAAACTCTCTGAAATCCCTGATAACTTAGATTCTTTAAAAGGCTGTTTCTATTTACCAATTAATGACGAGCTCAATCATAGGTGGGAAGTATGGCTTGAAAACTGGCAATCAGTCTTGAATAAAGAGGGAAATATTAAAGCAAAATCGGAATCAATGAAATCCATTAATCCAGTCTATACTTGGCGCGAATGGATGGTCGTTCCCGCATATGAAGAAGCTGAAAAGGGAAATTACAAAAAAATAAAAGAGTTACAGGATATCTTTAGCAATCCATATGTAGAACAACCCCCAGAAATAGATCAAAAATATAATCGACTAAAGCCAAGCCAGTATTTTAACTATGGAGGAGTATCTCATTACAGTTGTTCTTCGTAAAAGGTGAATCCTAAAAATGCAGATTGAATAAATTACAGAAAAATATTATTTATTTATGGTCGTAGGCATTCCCACTACTGATACAACTCCCACATGAAGTATGGCAGGCTTCTTTCCAACATTTTTCACATAGTGGGGGGCCCCATTATTACTCTCTATAAATGCATCACCCGCTTTAAAGAAATTGATTTCTTCACCCCTTACATGTTTTAATCTTCCTCTGGTGACATAAATCAACATTGGGGAAGGATGAGTATGAATTGGAGTTTTCAAGCCAACTGGAATCTTTACTTTTAAGAGTCTTAATTCAGGCTTACCCTCGGGATAATTAAAATTTTTACCACTAAGTCCTTTTGAACTTTGAATAATAGGTATAACTTCAATGTTTTCTTCACCAAGAGATGGGTATTGTAAAGCTAAAGTCCCAATAAAAAGGAAACATAATGGAAAAAATTTTGTTAATTTCATTAGATATCTAAGTTTCACCAATAATAATAATAGGTAGTTTGAAAAATAATA
>QCED01000031.1 GCA_003280725.1 Prochlorococcus sp. AG-355-M18
CCCTTTTTCTGCTTTTTTATAAGCACGATTAAAATAAAAATCAGCACTCTCTGCATTTACTGTTTCAGGAACAGAAAAAATAATCCCAGCAGTTGATAAAACAGCACCAGTTTTAATTAATAATGGTTGCCCTAATGGAATTAAAGATAATATCGCTCCAATAAAAGCAGTTCTTTTTTTCATTTTTAAATTAACTTTTAATTAATATATCAACTATAAAGAAAACAGACTTTATATAATTTCTCTTAAGAGACGGTCAATTAGGTCTATGACAAACCCGTGACAAACTAAGGGGTTAAATCCCAGTAATTACGTTACTAAATCATACGTGACAAACCCGTGACAAACCGCAAGAATAAGGATATGACTAGACTTTAACTCTATAGTTTATTCCCACTCAATAAGACTATGAAAAATAATTGAATCTATAACTGAGTTTTAAGAGAAATATATTCCACGTAAAACTGACGTAAAACCGCCATAATCAATTTTTAATTATTTTTTGCGTAACTATATTAAATTAGTTGTAGAGAATTTATAAATTACTCAGGAGTTTTAGTTACAACCCCATTTCTCAAAATAGTCTTTGGCATCTTTAAATCCTAAATCCTTAGCAATTAGCAAATCTGAACAACTACCTTTCTTATCTCCTAAAGAACCTTTAGACATTGAGCGCTGAATATAAAAAATATCCGAGTTAGGATTTAGATCTATCGCCTTATTAATAAATTCTAGTTCTGCGTAATGCTTTTTTAAATACCCATAAGACATAGAGAGATAAAGATAAATAAGTGATTTCCACTCTGTTGAAGTATCAGGGTATTGTTTTAGCATCTCACTAAACTGAAGAATTGCTTTATTGTAATTACCTTCTCTAAAAATCTTTATTGCGTTTTGATAATCATCATTAAAAGAATTTGCTAATAATTTTTCTGGATGCGTAATTATGATGTAAGAACTAAATAAGATAATCCCAGTTTTAAATAATAAAGGTTGCCCTAATGGAATTAAAGATAATATTGCGCCAATAAATGCAGTTCGTTTTGTCATTGAAAAAAACACTTTAAATTAATATACCAACTGTAGAGAAAATAGACTTTATACGATTTCTCTATAGAGACAGCGAAAAGGCGCTACGTAAAACCCACGTAAAACCTCCCTATATTTTATCGCCCAGAAGCACTGCTATGAATTAACCATTATTCTGAATATATCTCACGTAAAACCGATTTATTTAATTTATAACTGGGTTTTAAAAATCCGTTTATTCCCACTCTATAGTACCGAGAAATAAGGCAGTCATAAACGTAGTGATACCAACATGTTTGAACCCATAATAACACACATTTTCCTGAGGGAAACCTGAGGGAAACCTGTTTTTAGGAAGAGTTTATTTAATAAAAACTAAAAACTAATTTATTCTTCATCATCTTCAGGATGATGAGGATCTGGATGAGGAGGTATTGCGGCATTATATTCTGCAGAAGTCGCATCTCCTGTCATCATTTTTGTAATCCATCCTCTGTGCCAAACTTCTAGTTCATCCCTTTGCCAAGGTTCTAGATCGGGATACATTTCTGCTAATTCTTCAGAGGTCTTTGGTGGTTGCATTATTACTCTAAAAATCTACTTCCATTGGTATTTCTAAAATTGGATTCTTTATGCCATGTTTCTTTGCGGTTTCATGCATCACTTCATAGTCATGTTTACATTCCTCATAGAATTTCTTTTCTTCTCCTGTAGCGTCTTTATTTAAAGGTTTGCCTGTAGTAGCAAGCATCAATAACTCTTGGGATCTTTTATTAGTAATCATGATTTTTACTCTTTGCTAATTAGAAAAATAACAAATCGCATGTCATAAAATAAGCATTGAATCAAACAAAACAGAAACTAGGTATAAAATAAGATCAATTATTTTTATTGGTCATTCCTAAAAAGAAAGAAGATACTCCAAAAGATTTCAAAGCAGTTCTCTGGGCAAGTGCCGATAAATTACGTGCTCAAATGGATGCTGCTGAATATAAGCATATTGTTTTAGGGATGATATTCCTCAAATATATTTCCGATACTTTTATAGAACAGCAGAAAAAAGTTTTAGCAATGGTAAGTAATCCTGAGTCGGATTATTACCTTGGAGATGATCCAAAAGATCATCAAGAAGCATTAGAAGATAGAGATTATTACACACAAGCAAATGTTTTCTGGGTTCCTCAAGATGCTCGATGGGAATCACTCAGGGATAAAGCACCACAACCTGAAATCGGACAACTTATTGATAAAGCATTAGTTGCGATTGAGAATGAGAACTCAACCCTTAGAGGAAAGTTAGATAAGCGATTTGGTGCTGCTCAATTAGAACCAGGTCGCATGGGTGAACTGGTAAATTTGATTTCAAAAATTGGTTTTGGAGAAGGAGAAAAAGCAGGTGATGTATTAGGTGAAGTATACGAATATTTCTTAGGTCAATTTGCAAGTGCTGAAGGAAAGAAAGGAGGACAATTCTATACTCCTGCTCATGTAGTAAAAACTCTTGTTGCTGTTTTATCTCCAGATAAAGGTCGTGTTTATGACCCTTGTTGTGGATCAGGTGGAATGTTTGTTCAAAGTGAAAGATTTATTGAAAAACAAGGAGGAAGAAAAGATGATATTTCGATTTATGGGCAAGAAAGTAATCCAACTACGTGGCGATTAGCAGCGATGAACTTGGCAATTCGAGGGTTCGCTAGCGATCTAGGGCAAGAACCTGCAGATACTTTTGCTAGAGATCAACATCCTGATCAAAAATTCGATTACATACTTGCTAATCCACCTTTCAATATCTCTGATTGGGGTGGAGAAAAATATGAGAGTGATGTTCGTTGGGCATATGGAAGACCACCAGCAGGTAATGCTAACTATGCATGGTTACAACATATGCTTTGGAAATTACGCCCAGGAGGTCAAGCAGGAGTAGTTCTTGCTAATGGATCTATGAGTTCCAATACAAGTAATGAAGGAAATATTAGAGAAGAAATGGTTAGAAAAGATGTAGTTGAAGTAATGGTTGCTTTACCTGGACAGTTATTTCTGAATACTGGAATTCCTGTTTGCTTATGGTTTTTGACTAACGATAAAACTCAAAGAGGTAGAGATAGAAAAGGAGAAACTTTATTCATTGATGCTCGCCAAATGGGCACAATGAAAACTCGAGTTGAAAGAATTCTCACTGATAAAGATATTTCTAAAATTTCAAATACTGTTCAATCATGGCGTAATGAGGAAGAGTATGAAGATGTTGCAGGTTTCTGCTATAAAGCGAAGTTTGAAGAGATTGAAAAAAATGGTTTTGTTCTTACTCCTGGAAGATATGTTGGTGCTCCAGAGGAAGATGATGATGGAGAACCTTTCGATGAAAAAATGAAGAGACTTACTTCTTTACTCAAAGAGCAACAAGAAGAAGGAACAAAGTTGGATAAACAAATTGCTGACAATTTGAAGGAAATTGGATATGGAAACTGATTGGATTACTAAAGAAGCAAGTGAATTTTGTTCATCTGTCAGAGATGGCACTCACAATTCTCCTAAAGAAGTTTCTGAAGGAGGGAAAAACTTAGTTACTTCTCGCCATATCAAAGGTGGCATGCTTGATTTTACTAAATCTTATAAAATCTCAACTCAGGACTTCAATGAGATCAATCTAAGAAGCAAAGTAAATCAATGGGACGTCCTTTTCTCAATGATTGGAACAATCGGTGAAGTATTGCTTGTAAAAGATGAAGAACCTGACTATGCAATAAAAAATGTAGGACTGTTCAAATGTAAAAGTAAATTAGATGGAAAATGGTTATATTATTTTCTCAATTCTCCTCTCGCGAAAAGAGAAATTTTATCTCTATCAAGAGGTACTACTCAGCAATATATTCCATTAGGGTCACTAAGAAAGTTATCGATACGATACCCAAACTGTGATTTAGAAAAAAAGAAAATTATTAGATTTCTCTCTAATATTGATGAAAAGATTGAAATCAATAAAAAAAATAATGAAACACTTGAGGATATTGCAAAAGCAATTTTCAAATCTTGGTTTATAGATTTTGATCCAGTAAAAGCAAAAGCAGAAGGATGTTCGACTGGATTGCCAGATGAGATAAGTGATTTATTTCCAGATTCATTTGAAGATTCTGAACTGGGTCAGATTCCAAAAGGATGGCAAATTTCAAAAAGTACTGATTTTTGTGATTCTGTCAGAGATGGTACTCATAATTCTCCTAAACAAGTTAGTTTTGGAGGTTATCCTTTAGTAACTTCTAAACATATAAAAAATAAAATTTTAGATTTATCATCTGCATATAATATTTCTGATAAAGATTATCATGAGGTAAATAAGAGGAGTTTAGTAGAGAAAGGAGATGTCTTGATTTCAATGATTGGGACTCTAGGAGAAATCTTATATGTAGATCAGAATCCAAAATTTGCAATAAAAAATAT
Source organism: Prochlorococcus sp. AG-355-M18 (assembly GCA_003280725.1). Taxonomy (GTDB): domain Bacteria; phylum Cyanobacteriota; class Cyanobacteriia; order PCC-6307; family Cyanobiaceae; genus Prochlorococcus_A. The sequence continues at coordinate 4,468 of QCED01000031.1, forward strand.
TGGTTTATTCAAGTCAAAGTCGGAACAATTTGGTCAGTGGTGGTTTTTATATCTTCAATCAAAAATCGTAAAAAATTTCTTACGAATCAATGCTCAAGGATCAACACAGCAATATCTTTCCTTATCAACCCTTAGAAGCATTCCAGTAATTTTTCCAGACAAAGTTCTCTTGGAAAGATTTTCAGAATATACAAAAGAATTCTTTTATAAAAAATTGAAAACTAATAAGGAAATACAATTGTTAGAAAAAATAAGAAATAATCTTTTGCCAAAACTTATTTCAGGAGATCTAAGAATCCCAGATGCTGAAAAAATGATTGAGGAGTTTGGAATCTAGAGATTATGGATAAAAGGAAATTATAGAAATGAATTCATCAAAAGATTGGAAAGAATTTAGATTAGGAGACCTTACGACTTGGTCATCAGGGACGACTCCTTCAAAACAAAATCCATCTTTCTGGGGAGGAGAAATTCCTTGGATAAGCGGAACAGTAATGAGAAGTAAAAACCTTAGCAAATCAGAACTTTATCTCACTGAAGAAGGATTAGATAATAAAGGTAAATTATGCAAAAAAGATTCGATATTATTATTAGTTAGAGGAGATCTTTTCAAGAGAATACCTATTGGAATTGCTACTAAAAGTTTGTGTTTCAATCAGGATATAAAAGCGATAAACTCTGTCTCGAATAATTTATTACAACATTTCATTTATTATCTACTAGAAGGAAATAAAAAAAGGTTATCCAATATCGTCGAATTTACAGGTCTTGGAGCAGGCAAATTAGATACGAAACTTTTGCAGAATCTTACTTTCAAAATCCCCCCTATTTACTATCAAAAAAATCTTATAAAATTTATAGATTCAATTGATTCTAAAATTGAAATCAATAGGAAAAAAAATAAGAATCTTGAACAAATAGCACAATCACTGTTCAAATCATGGTTTATAGATTTCGATCCAGTCAAAGCAAAATCTGAAGGTCGCTCAACTAGATTGCCTGATGAAATAAGTGATTTATTTCCTAATTCATTTGTGGATTCTGATTTGGGTCAGATTCCAAAAGGATTCACAATCTCCTCTCTTGCTAAAGTTTCTAAAGAAGTTGACTATGGTTACACAGCAAGTGCAACCAGTGAAAATACTGGTTCAAAGTTCCTTAGGATTACAGATATTCAAAAGGGGATAGTCGACTGGAATACTGTTCCTTATTGTGAGATAAACAATGAAGATATTCCTAAATACTCTCTTTCTAAAGGTGATATTGTTGTAGCGAGGACGGGTAATAGTACCGGCGAGAATTTTCTTTTTCAGGGTGAAGCACAAACCATATTTGCCTCCTATCTAATAAGATTTCGACCTGATAAAAGTAAGATTAGTTCCACATATCTATGGAGATGGATGAGGACTATTTATTGGTCCAACTTTGTTGATGGTGCAAAAACTGGATCTGCTCAAGCAGGAGCAAATGCAAAGGTTCTTGGGCAATTCAAGTTTATTTGTCCATCAATGAAATTACTCAATGTAATTGATAGCATCCTCACTTATTTGACAACAAGACAAAGGTCTCTTCAAAATGAAAATATTACTCTTGCTTCTTTGAGAGATACACTTTTACCAAAACTTATTTCAGGCGAACTAAGAATTCCTGATGCAGAAAGAATGATTGAAGAGGTAAGAATATGAAGTCGATTCTTACGGAAGAAGATTTAGAAAATATTTCTATTAAATGGTTCAAAGACATTGGATATCAGTTTGTTCATGGTCCAAATATTGCTCCAGAAAAAGATGATAAAGAAAGAGATGATTTGCGACAAGTTTTTCTAATAGGTCGTTTGAGATCTGCACTTATAAAATTGAATCCTGAAGTTCCTGCTAAAACTATTGATGCAGCAGTTCTTCAAATAACCAATACAAATATTCCTGGATTAGTTGCCTCTAATCGTCAGTTTCATAAACGGATAACTTCTGGTCTACAAATTTCATATATGGATGGTAACCAAGAGATTGGAATCCGCTTGAAAGTAATTGATTTTGAGAATCCCAATGAAAATGATTGGTTAGTTGTAAATCAATTAGTGGTTCATGGGTCAAAGAATCGCAGACCTGATCTTGTTGTTTATATAAATGGTCTTCCAATTTCAGTTATTGAACTCAAGAATCCTGCTGATGAGAAAACAGATGTTTGGGACGCATTCAATCAATTACAAACTTACAAAAATGATATTCCAGATTTATTTACTCCTAATGTTCTTCTAGTAATAAGTGATGGAACTTATGCAAAAGTAGGTTCAATTTCTGCTGATGAAGAAAGATTCCAACAATGGAGAGTGATTGAAAAAGAGCAAGATTTAGATCCCTTAGGAAAATTCAGACAATTGGAAACTTTAGTTAGAGGATTATTCGATAAAAAAAGATTATTAGATTTCATACGTTCTTTCTGCGTCTTTGAAGAAGAAAGGGAAATTATCAAAAAGATTGCTGCATATCATCAGTTCCACGCTGTAAATACTGCAGTTGAAAGAGTCGTAGAGGCAAGCAAACCAGATGGTGATCGCAAAGGTGGAGTAGTTTGGCATACCCAAGGTGCAGGAAAAAGTATCGAGATGGCGTGTCTTGCAGGGAAACTACTTACCGATACAAGACTTCAAAATCCAACATTAGTCATGGTTACTGATAGACAAAATCTTGATGGACAATTATTTGAAGTCTTTGCTGGATCTGGAGATTTATTAGGAGAACAACCACAACAAGCAGAATCAAGAAAAGATCTAAGGGAATTACTAGATAACAGACCCAGTGGCGGAATTATATTTACTACGATTCAAAAATTTGCAACTGAAAAAGATGAGGAATTCTTTCCTACTCTTACCGATAGAAAAAATATTGTGGTGATTTGTGATGAGGCACATAGAACTCAATATGGTTTCAAAGGAAGAATAGATTCAAAGACAGGGGAAGTGAAATATGGATTAGCAAAAGGACTTAGAGATGCTCTCCCTAATGCAACTTTCGTAGCATTTACTGGGACTCCAATTTCTCAAGATGATCGAGATACTCAGGCGGTTTTTGGTCACTACATTTCAATTTATGATATTCAGCAAGCAGTAGATGATGGTGCAACAGTACCAATTTATTACGAATCAAGATTGGCAAAATTAGATATCAAATCAAGTGCTTTGCCAAAAATCGATAGCAAAGTAAATGACATTTTTGAAGATGAAGATGATATCTCTTCCACAGAAAAAGAGAAAGGTAGATGGGCAGCATTAGAAGCACTTGTAGGAGCAGAACCTCGACTCAATCAAATTGCTAAAGATCTAGTTGCTCATTATGAACAAAGATCAAAAACACAACCTGGAAAAGCATTGATTGTTGGTATGAGTAGAGAGATTTGTGCACGTTTTTATAACGCAATTATTGATCTAAGACCCGATTGGCATGATGAAGATCATATGAAAGGTTCTGTAAAAGTTGTAATGACAGCATCAGCATCTGAGTCTCAACTTCTTCAACCTCATCACACAAGTAAACAACAAAAAAAAGATTTAGAAAATAGATTCAAAGACCCAAATGATCCGCTCAAAATTGTTCTTGTAAGAGATATGTGGTTGACGGGTTTTGATGCCCCTTGTTTGGCAACAATGTACGTTGATAAACCAATGAAAGGAGCAAATCTCGCTCAGGCGATCGCAAGAGTAAATAGAGTTTTCAAGGATAAACCAGGCGGTTTGATTGTCGATTACATTGGTATTGCACCTCAACTCAAAGAGGCACTTGCTACATACACTGCTGCGAAAGGAACAGGACAACCTACTCTTGATACAAGTGAAGCAATTCGGATACTTCTGGAACAAATACAAATAGCAAAAGATCTTTTACATCCAGTTGAGTGGAATCATTTCAGAGAAAAAGGTAAAACGTTTGAAATTATTCCGAATTGTTTAGATCATCTTCTTGAAATAGAAGATGGGAAACAAAGATTTTGCGACACAGTTCTAAAAATTACAAAAGCATATGCTCTGTGTGGAACGACTGATGAAGCAGGAAAACTTAGTCCTGAAATTGCATTTCTTCAAGCAATGAGAGCAATGTTGATGAAAGGAATAATTAGTGGGAAACCACCAACAGAAGGGTATAGTTTTCAACTTCAACAACTTCTATCTGAATCTTTAGTCTCTGATGGCGTAACTGACGTTTTCAAAGTTGCTGGTTTGCAAAATCCAGATATAAGTATTCTATCGGATGAGTTTTTATCAGAAGTAAGTAAGATCCCACATAAAAATTTAGCAGTTGAGTTACTTCAAAAACTTATCAATGATGAGGTCAAAAGTAAGTTCAAAACAAATGTAGTCAAACAAAAAAACTTTAGTGAAATGCTTTCAGCATCATTGAAGAAATATAAAAACAGAGCAATTGAAGCAGCACAAGTTATAGAGGAACTAATCGCAATGGCAAAGAAATTCCGAGAAGATTTAGAACGTGGAATTGCATTAAGTCTATCTCCTGCAGAACAATCTTTCTATGATGCTTTAGCAGACAACCCATCTGCTCACAAACTTTTGAAAGAAGAAGTTCTTGCAAATATGGCAAGAGAACTTGCAGAAATTATGAGGAGAGATGCAAATATTGACTGGCAATATAAAGAAAATGTAAGAGCAAAACTGAGACTCAAAATCAAAACACTTTTGAAGAGATATAAGTATCCACCAGATGAACAAATTACTGCTGTTGAAACTGTTTTACAACAAGCAGAAACTCTTGGAGAAGAATTAGTAGCAAGTTAGTTGTTATTTTTATAAATGGAAAAGGAACACAATTACGATAATGATGGATTAGATCCATCAGAAGAATATTTCAGAAAGAAGAAAAAAGGTGATGAGGAGGATACCTATTTCCCTCCTGAAGAATCAGAACCACCCCATTATTAAGAACATAAACATAATAGAATCTTAAATACAAAGTGTAGAGAAATTTAAAACTCTACGATTTCTCTATAGAGATGAGAATTTTAGTCGGAGGGAAACCTAAGGGAAACCTCTCTACTTAAATCCCTTGCAAATAGGATACATAAATTCTGAGGGAAACCTGAGGGAAACCTCTTTTTTGTGTCTATAACTGAACTTTTACCCTATTTACTATTCCCACTCAATAGTTCCAGGAGGTTTGCTCGTAATATCATAAACAACTCTATTAACTGAAACTACTTCATTTACGATTCTATTTGAAATTCTCTCCAAAATCTTAAAAGGAATTTTTGACCAGTCTGCCGTCATACCATCTTCACTAGATACAGAACGTAAAACTATTGGCCACGCATATGTCCTTTTATCACCCATAACTCCTACAGTTTTAACGGGTAACAGTACTGCAAAAGCCTGCCAAATATCATTGTAAAGACCTGCTTTTTTAATTTCATCTCTCACTATCCAATCTGCATCTCTTAAACAATCGAGCTTTTCATTGGTAACTTCTCCTAAAATTCTTATAGCTAGCCCTGGCCCTGGGAATGGGTGCCTTTTTATAATTTCATCTGGCAAACCTAAAGCAGCGCCCAATTTTCGAACTTCGTCCTTAAAAAGTTTTCTTAATGGCTCAACTAATTTAAATTGTAAATCCTTTGGTAATCCACCTACGTTATGATGACTCTTTATTTTAACAGCTATTCTCTCACCAGTCTTTGGATCAATATTAGTACCAGCACTTTCAATAACATCAGGATATAGAGTACCTTGAGCTAAGTAATGAAAAGGTCCCAATCTTTTACTTTCTTCTTCAAATACTCTAATAAATTCTTCACCAATAATTTTCCTTTTTTGTTCTGGATCAGTAATCCCTTTTAATTTGGAAATAAACCTTTCCCTAGCATTAATGTATTCAACCTTTATATGAAATTTCTTATCAAAAAAATTCATTAAAAATTCTGGTTCACCTTTTCTCATAAAACCTTGATCTATAAACATGCATGTAAGCTGATTTCCAATTGCTTTATTAAGTAAGAAAGCAAGAGTTGAGGAATCAACTCCTCCTGACAAAGCAAGCAAAACTTTCTTCTTGCCTACTTGCTCTCTTACGCTTGGAATTGTTTCCTCTAAGAAAGTTTCAGTTGTCCAATCAGCCGCACAACTAGAGATTTTATAAACGAAATTTTTAATTACCGTCATCCCAAACTCTGAATGAATAACTTCAGGATGAAATTGTACGCCAAATAATTTCTTCTTATCATTTGAAATTGCTGCATGGAGTGTGTTCTCCGTATGTGCAATTCTATTGAATCCTTCTGGCAAGCAATTAATTGAATCACCATGACTCATCCACATTATTGAATTATCTTCAACCTCAGAAAAAAGATCA
>QCED01000032.1 GCA_003280725.1 Prochlorococcus sp. AG-355-M18
CCTCCTAAAGAACGATCTGAGACAAACGAAGAACTTCCACAATTAAAACAAACTCTATTAACGCTCATCTAAAATAAATTTTTGCAATTCTATCTAAATTATATTGCTAAATACTATGTTAAGAAAAACTTCAGAATCAATTTGATAATGAGAATCTATTGCAATAAGTTATTTTATAGTGCATAATTGATAATAATTCTCATTATCAAATTATTTACTAATGAATTTCCATAGTTATGGAGAATCTCCGTCAAAATTAGTAAGGATAGTAACAGGACAATCCGTATTAATAGATCCTTCATCAAGACCAATAGGGACTTGTTTAGAAGTCGAGAGTGGAATTGCAAGAGTTTATTGTCCTTGTGAAGAAACTGAAGGAATGACACTCGCATTTTTACAATCAGGAGATCAATTAAGGACAGACCTTTTATGTAGCGAAGGTGTCTGCGTTGAAGCACTAACAGATTTGTCGTTTCACAGCAATGTAAATATTGATGAGAATATGGGTTTCGATGCAGTAAATGAATGGACTTTGCAACTCCTTAGGATTAGACACTTAGGAAATGCAGAACAGCGATTACAAGCCTTGTTTTCAATACTAGTAAATCGTCTAGGTAGAAGATGTGGCCAATGGTGTGAGTTACCTTTTAGGTTAACTCACGAAAGGATTGGCGAGTTAATCGGTTCTACACGAGTAACATCAACAAGATTAATTTCTAAATTAAGATCATCTGAGTTATTAATAGCTCCTTTCGGGACCCAAACAGTCAGTGTTGCCCCTTCTTTTATTGAAACATCACCGCTATAAAAAAATGAAGGAATCACAATCACTTACAAACAACTTGTTAATGGAAGTTGATGTTTTATCGAACAGACTCAGAAATATCAAGCAATCCTATAAAACTACAGAAAATAAAGCATTGAAGGGAAGATTATTTGCTGAAAACAAAAATATTTTTAAAAGAGTTAATGAGATTCATAAAATAGCTGAACTCTTAAATAAAAATAATGAGAAAATTAACTTTTCGAATTTACTTTTTGAAATAACCAAAAGGACATTGAATGAAAATAAATTTGAAAGTAATTTATTTTTTATTTAAATCACTATCTATTAGTAATATTGCCGAAGGTTGATTAGACGCAAACTTTACCTTGCCCAGTATGTTCGCAAATTCATCTTCTGATTGTGTTTGAGCCTCAATGATTGGATCTAAAAATACGTTAGTTCTTGTATCTGAAATTCTTTCTGATATGGAATAAAGTTGTTGTAGAGATGAAGTTAAATCAGCCTCCATGTTAAAAGAATAAGAAATCAGCTCCTCTATAGAATCCCATGTTTGAACGGGTGCTGGAATTTCATCTAATTTTACGCTTTGTCCTCTTGCGATTAAGTAATCTGCGAATTTCTGAGCATGTTCCATTTCGCCTTGTGATTCACTTAGAAAATGAGAGGCAAATCCATTTAAATCACGTTCTTGAAACCATAGATACATAGAAAAATATTGAACATTGGCATATCTTTCCATTGTTAAATGTTCAAAGATGTTATCCAATAAATTATTATCTATCGGTTGAGCAATAGCTCTTCCAGATGGACCAAAATTAATTAATTTCTTTATTTTTAAATTATTTTCATTCATATTCAACTATGTATCTAAATAAATAATACAACATTTTGTATAAATTAGTAATTAATAAATCCTTTAAAATAAATTAAATAATATGATAATGAAAATCACTCGCAATACTATAAATGAATTTAGAGTACAGTTTTTCTGAACTGCTATTAACTAAAAAAAAATATAAAAGTAAAAAAAAGAAATGTAAAAAGAAAAAATGCTCTAATTGGAGGGGCGGTAAATGTAATTGCCTATAAGTAAATTCTATATATAAACCTTATGTGCTCCAGGATATAGAAAATAATAACTATTTTTATTTATAGAAAGAGAACATTTATCACCATTATTTAGAAGATTATTAATATCAGTTCTAACTCGCAATATGTTTCCATTAATAGTTACTTTATATATAAGAAATTCTCCAAGAAATTCTTTAGATATAACAATCGCATTACCAGATTCTGATCTTTTAATTGAAATAAATTTAGGCGAAATTGACATACTTTGGATACTTGTATTTTTCAAATACTCTGTACTATTTATTTCACCTAAGCAAGAAATATAAGAATTACCATGTTTTTTGAGATTAATAATATTATTGCCCAAAATAAAACTACTAACAAATATGGTCTTGGGATTATTTAGAAGATTAATTGGTGTATCAATTTGATGGATTTTTCCCTCATTCATAACGGCGACTTTATCGCAAATTGACATTGCTTCTTCCGGATCATGAGTAACCATCAATCCGCTTGCATTACAACCTTTTAGGATATTAGGGAGTTCACTTCTCAATTTTAGTTTGACATGCATATCAAGACTACAAAAAGGTTCATCCAACAAAATAAAATTTGTCCCTGGAGCAAGAGCTCTCGCAATTGCGAGTCTTTGTTTTTGACCTCCAGACAATTCATGTGGGTACCTTCCAACAAAACTATCAAGGCCAACAACATTTAGTAAATAATCAACTCTAGATCTGTCTTTTTTGTTTTTCAAACCAAACATTACATTGTCCAAAACAGTTAAATGTGGGAAAAGTGCATAATCTTGAAAAACCATACCAATATTTCTTTTCTCAGGACTAAGAATTTTTTTCCTACTTGAAATTTCCTCATCATTAAGAGAAATCCTTCCTTTAGAGGGATATTCGAACCCCGCGATTAATCTTAAAAGAGTTGTCTTTCCGCAACCAGAAGGACCTAGCAATCCTAACAATTCGCCATTTTCAATTTTCAGGTTAATTTCGTTTAATATCCAATTTGAACATTCTCGATTATCATATTTATGATGCAGATCATCAATTATTAACGCATCATTTTTCACTAAGTTCTTCTTATTTAAATATATCAAGTTAGCAGAAAATATTCACCTAAAATATCCCTTGTATAATTTTATACACCATTTTATTTTCAAATTTAATGAGAAAGTCTGAAAGAGCAGAAATAATACGTAAGGAACTAAAAAAGCTATATCCATCGCCTCCCATACCCCTTGACCATACAAATGCATATACACTTCTAGTCGCCGTAGTTTTAAGTGCTCAATCAACAGATAAGAAAGTTAATGAATTAACAAAAAGCTTATTTAAGGTTGCAGATAATCCAGAAAAGATGATGCAGCTAGGTATTAATGGCATTTACGAATACATAAAATTTTTAGGTCTATCTAATCAAAAATCAAAGAACATCTATAACTTATCTAAACTTTTGATTGAGAAGCATAATGGTATGGTCCCAGATTCTTTTGAGAAGCTTGAATCTCTTCCAGGGGTAGGTCATAAAACAGCATCAGTTGTAATGTCTCAAGTATTTAAAATACCCTCATTCCCAGTAGATACTCACATACACAGGTTGGCACAAAGATGGGGTCTATCGAATGGAGATAGCGTAATTCAAACAGAAAAAGATCTAAAAAGAATATTTCCTGTTAATGATTGGAATACCTTACATTTGCAAATAATCTTTTACGGCAGAGAATACTGCACAGCAAGAGGCTGTGATGGAACAAAATGTTATTTATGTCACACTCTTTATCCCAAAAGAAAAAAGAAATTTATATGTAAAAAGCCTTAAGAAATTTATATAATGTTTAAATTAGGTTATTAATCATGAAGATAGCAATTACTGGTGCATCGGGGAAAACAGGTTATAGAATTTCCGAAGAAGCAGTTAAGAAAGGTTATAAAGTAAGGCAAATCATCAGAAAGAATTCAAAAGTATCAGCAGGACTAGAGGGTTTAGAAACAAAAAGGGTTTCATTAGACAAAAAAGACGAACTTGATAAAGCTTTAAAAGATATTGATGCTTTGATAATTGCGACTGGAGCGAGAGCATCATTAGATTTAACTGGTCCTGCAAAGGTTGATGCATTAGGTGTATACAGGCAATTAGAGAGTTGCAAAAGAGTTGGTATTAAAAGAGTTATTCTAGTTAGTTCCCTTTGTACTGGTAAATTATTTCACCCATTAAACTTATTTGGTTTAATTCTTATTTGGAAGAAATTAGGTGAAAACTTTCTACGAAATTCAAATTTCGAATGGACTATTATTAGACCTGGAGGATTAAAGGAAAATGAAGATATTAAATCAGAAAATATAAATTATTCAAAGGAGGATACTCAGATTAATGGATCAATTCCAAGAAGATTAGTTGCAAAATGTTGTATAGATTCTTTAAAAAACAAAGAATCCATAAATAAATTAATAGAAGTTACAAGTTCGAATGATAATAAAAAGATATCTTTTAAAAAAGCTATGCAAATGATTTAAAAGATGTAAATATATAAATTAAAACTATGAAAATAAATCCCAAAATTGACGCATTACAATTAATGCTTACTGATTTAAGAACTAGAAATGAGCCAATAAGACATAAAGCTGCATTTAAAGGCTGTCAACCAGAATTTCAAAGTCTTGTATCAAGATTAATAAAGCAATTAGAGGATGAATTAGTAGCTGAAAAGCTTACTAATCGTGATAGTTAAAAAATTTAGATTACTTAAATGAAATTAAGTTATCCAATTTTGCTTGTTCTGAAAGTTCATCATATCCCCCAAAAAATTTATTATCCAAAAATATTTGAGGGAAAGTGTTATGACTACTTTGATCCATAATTCTTTGAAAGACCTCATCATTGTCTACTAGAGTAACTTCATGAGGGATAGATAAAGAATTAAGCAACCTAATTGCTCTTTTAGACCAAGGACAATCTTTTAAAATATATGCTTTTACACGTGATTCATTAGTGATTAAATCATGATTTGAGATATTAATAATTTTCTGTTCAAAAGAAAGTAATAATATATCAGTACCTTTTTTTACAATACATCCCTCCTCAAGATGCCCGCCAAACACATTACATCCCTCATCTGCAAAACTCAAATGTAAATGAACATCTCCTTTATTAAAATGTCCGTTTAAAGAAACTATCTCTAGATTTCCTTCAAATTTATTTATCTCTTGATTACCTGGACATTGAATACAAACTGTTCTAAGATTACCAACCACTCCAGAAACATACCCGTATAAATTATTCGATAAAGAATATTCTTTAATTGAATTTATCAAATCAGATTCTGGAGATAGCTTGAGGCTATGAGGCTGCATAGATATTAGATATAAGGAATAATTTTGTAATATAAAACATCATCATTCATAAAGAGAAGTTGAGTTTATAATCTTTAGGATTCAGAATTGAATTAAATTTAGAATCTAGCATCAAAAACCATTTAAAATTTTCACTAAAAATTTAAGCTTGTTGAGAGTGTAATATATTTTTTATATACAAAAACTAATTTGTTATTAAGAAAAAATCTTAAAAATTTGGCATTGAATACTCCCAATTTATTATCGATATCTCGCCTTTTCCTTGTATTTCCATTAATACTTTTTTTAGAAATTAACAGACCTTTTTATGTCTTTATATTAATTATTATTGGAGGTTTAACTGATTATTTTGACGGGTTAATTGCAAGGAAATTTAATCTTAAAACTAGATTAGGAGCTATTCTTGATCCCTTAAGCGATAAAGTATTCTACTTAATTCCTTTGACCTTCCTTTGTAAAAATAATTTTATACCCTTCTGGTCTTTGTCATTAATTTTATTTAGAGAATTAATTATCTCTAGCCTAAGGAACTCTACAAAAGACGGTTTACCAGCATCTATTTTAGGAAAATATAAAACATTTTTCTTTTTTATTTCAGTAATAACCTTCTTTACACCATTAAAAATTAGCTTTTTGAATAATTTGGCTTTAATTTTTTATTGGTTAGGATTCATCATGACTTTTGTGACTTTATTAGGCTATTTAAGAATTAAAAAGAATATTATCTGAATTTTCATCAAACTCCTCACTCTTTTTATTATTAAAATCATTAACAAAACTATCCTTTAGACCATGAAGTAAATCAAAAGTTGGCGCCCACTCTAAATCACGTTTTATTTTAGAGATATCAGTCAGATAATGATTTAATCTAATTGGAAATCCCTTTCGAGACTTAGGATCTAATTTTTGATAATCAAATGTTCTTAAAGAAATCTCTTTTTGGTTTAATCCAAGAACATTTGCACAGAAATAAATTAAACCCTTGATTGTTACTCCTTTTTCTCCTGAACAATTGTAAATATTATTTTTGGAATTTTCAAAATTTATGCACCTAATCATTACATCAGTTAGATCCGAAACATGGCCTAGCTGAGTAATTAAAGAACCGTCACCAGGGACTGGTATAGATTTTTTAGTAAATAACCTTTCAAAGAACCAATTTTCAATTTTATTATAATTTCCTGGTCCATAAATATAAGTAGGTCTAAAACTTGTAAAAGGAATTTTTTGGTTTTTTAACCAATTTTCCGTCTCATACTTTCCTTTGTGCCTACTTTCTGGATCAATTGGATCAACTTCAGATAAGGGTAGTTCACAATTATCTTTATAAACACCTGCAGAGCTGACATATATATATCTCTGGAAAGAGTTATCTAAATTTTCTATAAGAAGTTTGGTTTGTTCTAACTCTCGTCCAGAAATATCATAAACAACATCATACTTTTTATTTCTTAGTCTGACGATATCTTCTGAATTATTTCTATCACCCTTAATTAAATTTGTGTTTTCAGGATTACTTTTATTGCCTCTCGTGAAAATATCAATATCATAATTTTTACTTAATAACTTTCCAACCAAAGACTTGCCAACAAATCTAGTGCCGCCCATTACAAGAATTTTCATATTCAAAAAATATTTAACTGAAGTAGTAATCTTAAATAGAATTACATATTGAATAGTACTACTAATAAGTTATTAATGAAAAGGATGATTCTATGGACCTAATACCAGCAATTGATTTAATGAATGGTAAGTGTGTAAGGCTTTTTAAAGGCGACTTTAATAAAAGAAAAGACTTCACCAAAGAGCCTCATGAGCAAGCTAAATTTTGGGAAAGCGAAGGGGCAAAATATATACATATAGTTGATTTGGATGCTGCAAAAACTGGATCCCCAACAAATGATAAATCAATTAAAAAGATTGCAAAAACAGTTAACATACCTATTCAAATAGGTGGAGGGATAAGGTCTCAAGAAAGGATAGAACAACTTTTTTCTTATGGTATTGATAAAGTTATCATGGGAACCTCTGCAATAGAAAATAAAGAACTAGTTAAAGACTTATCAAATAAATTCCCTGGAAGGATAATTGTTGGGATAGATGCTAAAGATGGAAAAGTTAGTACGAGGGGTTGGCTTGAGCAATCTAACATTTTTGCCACAGATCTAGTAAAGGAGTTTTCTTCATTTAAAATTGCTAGTTTTATTGTTACAGATATAAATACAGATGGGACGTTAGAAGGGACAAATGAAGAATTCATAAAAAGCATACTTGAAATTACAGATATTCCAGTAATAGCCTCAGGAGGTGTTGGTTCAATTTCTGATTTATTATCGTTAGTAAAATTTGAAAACTCTGGACTCTTTGGAGTAATTGTAGGTAAAGCTTTATATGAAAATAAATTCACAATCAACGAAGCGAATAATGTATTGTCATCAGAGAGATTATATGACTTTGATTTAAAAAGAAATTACTACGCTTAAAAGAGTATAAAAATTGATTTAAGGCTGGTGTTTGCAGTAATTGTTAGTTAATTTTGTATAAGAGATAAAAAATCTAGTCTTGGAATTAATTTCAAAAAAATCGATATTGATTATTGCTCCAAGCTTAATAGCAGAGTCTTTATCGCTTAAGTTAACATCACTAGACCAAAATTTAGACATTAATTTTAATAATGGAACAGGTGATAAAACTCCGGATTTAGTTATATGGAATGTTCTTAATTTTCAATCAGAAGATCTTATAAGGTTAGAATTATTAAAATTAAGAGAAAGATATGATGAGTCAAAGTTTCTTATAATTCTCTCTGGCGAACTTGTTTATGAAGCAAATACCACTCCATCGTTAAATGCTGAGGGTTTTCTTTTAAATCCCAGTGCAGAAAAAGTTCTTGAATCTATTGATACCATTTTAAATGGAGGAAGGGTATTTGATATTGAAAATAATTCCCGAGTTCAATTCAACAAAAATAAGCCTCTCTCTTTTAGTCAAAAAATTCTAACTTCAGGTCTTAAACAAATAGATTCTGAAATTAACTATATATTCAAATATGTCAACTCTGATTCAACACCTGAATTTTATAAATTCATTTTAAAAGGAAGATTAAGAGAACTTATTACTGCAAAATCATTTCTAATTTTTTTATGGGGTAATTCACTAGAACTTTATACAGAGGCAATTTACACTGAAAATAAAATTAATCTTGAAAATAAGAACACCGTATTCATTAAAGATAAAAACACTACTGAAATATGGAATTTAATTTTAGATAGACTAAAAGAAAGGTATAGCTCAACTAACTTACAGGTTGAATTCAATAATTCATCAATAATTCTTTCTGGGATAAAAAAAGAATTCATCTCACGACTAATTTGCAAAATGTTAGATGAGTTAGATAATTTAGTCAAAAATATTAAGGAAAACTATAAGGAGAAAGATTTTAAAGATGATTTAAATTCTCTTATAAAAGAACTTAAAGTTAATACAATTTCAAATATCACAGACAGCTATTTTCGATTAAAGAAAGGAAGCGAATCTATTTCAATAAATGATTTTATTTATAGTGCAGTAAGTTGTGAAGAGATAGATCGAGAATCACATGAATCAATAATGTTTATTGAGCCAATTATTAAAAATGAAGCTCTTGACTATGATGGAAAATTACTACCGCTATATGAAACAGAATCGTTTTTGATCCTTGAAAATATCATTTCGAATTGGATAATAAGGAACTGTAATTTATTAGCTTCTGAAATCTTTAATATTTGTTCTTCTTGGCCTGAATTAAGAACTGTACTTATAAATCCCGAATTGCAATCAACAAGAAATTTTGAAAGATTTAGAAATAATATTAATAACTACAATCGTTGGCATGACTATATTTATATGCCTATCTACTTATATGAGAGTAAACGAGAATATATTGATATTATCGATAAAAAATTTACCCGTTACTTTAAAAATGAAAATAGGGAGAAAGAATTAGAGAATCTAGAATGGCTACAAAAACAAGTTACATTGTTAGTTGAGATAAGAGATGCCCTAGCACCCCAGTTAGAAGTTGCTGTAAAATATATCGGTAATCTTTTTGTAACTTTCCTTACAAAGGTCGTTGGCAAAGCTATCGGTTTAGTCGGGAAAGGAATCCTTCAAGGATTAGGAAGATCAAGTTCAAAGTAAGTTTTTAAACTTTAATGAAAATAATTCAGTGGATCCTAATAGCATTAATTTTCTTAAGTCCATATAAAGCAAATGCCTCTAGAGATTCTGATAGTTACGATGGCAACATCTTTCCTATATACGCAGGTAATGGGGCTATAGTTCCTCCCCAGACAACTCTTCAGGAATCATTAAAAAATAAAAGGGTCGCAGTTTTATTTTTTTATCTTGACGATAGTACAGATAGTAAAGCTATGGCTCCGATAATATCTGGTTTAGATTTGATATGGAGAAATAATATAGATATTATTGCTCTAACTACTGATGAATTACAGGATAAAGAAAAGTCTGATATTAGAAATGAACCTAATTATTATTGGAACGGATTAATTCCACAAACCATTATTTTAAATAGTGATGGCGAAGTAAAATATGATAAAAATGGAATGATTAAAATCGATGAATTAAACAAAGTTATAGGAGAACTAAAAGGAATTGATATAGAAGATACGACATTTTCTGTAGAAAGTTTTAATGAATACAACAGTATCATTTCTGAAAAAAAAGATAAAAACAAAAATTAATTAAAAAATGATATTAATAAATATCCTCTTAGTTATTTTAATTTTTTTAATTCTTTCAGATTTATTTATTAAAAACTCACCCAAATCAAAATTAAATCTGGTACCCATAAATTACAAAATCAAAAAAAAGGAAGGTTTAAACGAAT
>QCED01000033.1 GCA_003280725.1 Prochlorococcus sp. AG-355-M18
GTGTTTATAGGGTAATTTTATTCAATTTGATTTTTATTAACATGAGTATTTTTTACATTAACTCAGAGATTAAAGGATTATTAATGTCAAGCCAAAAAATAAAAAACAAGTAAAAAATATTATTTTTTTGGTAATTTCTCTTTCCTCATTCTTAGCAAAAAATAAGGAAATTAATGGAGATGTGCTTAATAAAGCCCATCCTACTCCTATGGGAAGGGTTTTAAACACAACTTGTTGTAGAAATATTCCTATATTTGTTCCAAGAAGTATTGAAATAAAAAATCTTTTTCGTTGTTTTTTGTCTATGTTTTTTAAGAAAAAATTAATCTTAAATCCTTTTAAACTAATCAAAAAAATTATTGCACCTAATAATCTTATTTCAGTTGTAAGGAAAGGAGATAAATTGCTTTGAAGGAATACCATCCTTGATAAAAGACCTCCAAGAACAGCACATAAAACTGATAAAAAAGGAAAAGCAAAAATCTTAAAGTTATTTTTTTCTGAGAAAGAGGATTTTTCCTCTTTAAAATCGTTACCTTTTCTGAGAATTATGAATAGCGAAATCGTTACTATAATTATTCCAAACCATGATTTGGTTGTTAAATTTTCATTAATAAAAAATTCCCCTGACAAAGCTGCCATTAACGGAGAAAGAGTTTCTATAGTTAAAGTTTTTCTTGTGCCAATTGTTTGTAGTGACTTTAAATAGAAAGTATCACCTAAACCAATACCTATTATTCCACTAATTAGTAGTATAAATATGTTTTTTAATGCAGTTGTAGAACTTAGATTGATAAAAGCAGGTATAAAAATTAAAAAAGCTATTATATTTTTTATTAAATTAATATCTATTGATTTATAATTTTGAGTTTGCGCGCGCCAAATAAAGCACGCATATGTCCAAGATGTAGCAGCTCCAAAAGCAGAAAGGATTCCAATCAAAACGAATAATTTTTAAAAATTTTATTTTATAAATTGAGTAAATGCTAAAAAGAATACATAAATAAGAATCAAAATCCCTGGAAAATACTGAATTAGTGATTTGAAATTATTTTTTTTCATATTTTAAAAATTTTTTTAAACAGTTTTTTTATTAGCAGGGTACAAACTCTCTAACTTCTTTCTTCTTTTAACTTTCGCATTAATTCTTTCTTCTTTTTCTTTTTTCTTGATCTCATCATTTATCTTATTTTGTCTATATCCAAACCAAAGTAGAACCCAAATAATAGAAGTTATTAAAAGAAGAGCCGTATATTGACCAGTCATAGGAAAACTGGCCTCAGAATATTTAACGTAAGAAAATAACAAGCTCATCTAATTAACTTAAAGCATAAAAATAACGACTGTGTTGATTTTTCTAGAAATTTAAAAATTAGCCAATCGTAGCTATTTATTATGTAGTTTTTAAGTTTTATATTTATTTTTTTATGGTTTTTGGACTAATTTTTCTTTATAACTGCTTGCTATTATCAGATTGAAGCATATTAAATAATAAGTTTTTGGAACCTTTTGATTTAGCAGTTGTTGGAGGCGGTGCAGCCGGTTTTATGACAGCAGTAACTGCTGCTGAAAATGGAGTAAAAAGAATAATAATTCTTGAAGGAACTTCAAAACTTATGGAGAAAGTAAGGATTAGTGGAGGGGGAAGATGTAACGTCACTAATGCGACATGGATACCGAATGAACTAATTGAGAATTACCCCAGAGGTGGAATTCAGCTCTTGGAATCATTTAATCGTTTTGCTACTGGAGATGTATACGATTGGTTTGAGAAAAAAGGTTTAAAATTAAAAATTGAGGAAGATCTAAGAGTATTCCCAGTTTCTAATTCTTCTTCAGATGTTATTGATTGTTTGAGAAAAAGTGCTTTATCAAAAAACGTAGAGATACTAACAAAATTTTTTGTAAAAGAAATTGCAAAAACTCCAGATAATATATTCAATATTTTTAGTCTTAAAAAAGCAAAGGTAACTGCAAAAAATATTATTCTTTCAACTGGAGGTAATCCAAGCGGATATAAATTAGCTCAAAATCTTGGACACACTATTGTTAAACCTGTACCATCGCTTTTTACTTTTTCCACAAAAGAACCAAATTTGGATGAATGTAGTGGGGTATCGATAAGGGGCATAGATATAGAAATTAATTTAAATAATAAGAATTTTCAAAATAGAGGCGATTTACTAATAACGCATTGGGGGTTTAGTGGGCCAGTAGTATTAAAACTTTCATCAATTGCAGCAAGGGAACTTTATAGCCAAAAATATAAATTTAATTTAATCATTAAATGGTCTTCATTAAGTTATGAGGAGTTAAAAGAAAAAATTAATTATTTAAGATTAAATAAAGGCAAGGTGAATCTTATTAATAGTAGACCTGTTCCACTATTAACAAAAAGATTATGGATTTTTTTATTAAAGAAAATAGGTATTGATAAAGAGAAAAAGTGGGCTGATTTACTGGCGGATGAAAGAGAGAAAATGATAAATACTCTAATGAGGGATAAATATATAATTTCGGGCAAAGGTCCATTTGGAGAGGAATTTGTTACTTCCGGAGGCGTAAAAATTAATGAGGTTAATTTTAAAAGTATGGAGAGCTTAATTTGTCCAGGGTTATTTTTTTCTGGAGAAGTTTTGGATGTTGATGGGATCACTGGTGGATTTAATTTTCAACATTGTTGGACAAGTGGATGGATCGCTGGGATGGCAGTCTCAAAGTTAAATTAATCAATAATAAATTAATAAGTAATAAATCAGTAAGTAACAATTCAATAAGTTTATCTTTTTTTTATTAAGTATTAGAAGGAAAAAGTTTTTTGGAGAAACTTTAATTTTAAAGTTTTAATTATTGGTGAAGATTAATGCAGAATCTTGTATCAAAAAAAGAAGAAGAGGAAAGGAGATTAAAAGCTTTAGCAGAATATAGGATTTTGGGAACAAAGCCAGAATCATGTTATGACGATATTACAAAAATTGCTGCTACAACCTGTAATGTGCCTATTTCTTTAATGACATTGGTAGACAAAGATAAACAATGGTTTAAATCTAAAATAGGACTTCAAATTTCAGAAACTAGAAGAGATTGGTCTTTTTGTACACATGCAATAAAAGAAAATAGTCCATTAGTTATTAATGATGCTTTCCAAGATCAAAGATTTATAAATAATCCATTGGTAACTGGAGATCCAAAGATTCGTTTTTATGCTGGTTTTCCCCTTAGAAATAGTGATGGTAATAAGCTTGGAACTCTTTGTGTAATAGACAGAAAGCCAGGAAATCTAACTACACAGCAATTTAATATTATGGAATTATTATCCAAGCAGATAGTTTCATTTTTAGAGCTTAGAAAAAAGTCATTAAATTTGTTAGATGCATTGTCTAATTTGCATAAACAGGAAGGAATTTTATCAGTATGTTCATATTGCAGAGAAGTGAAAAATAAGGAGGGAGATTGGATGCATTTAGAAAAATACCTTTCCAAAATTAGTGATATTAGATTCAGTCATGGGGTTTGTGATAATTGTATGGAAAAACATTTCCCAGATGTTATTGAAGTATGGAATAAAAAGGATTTTTTTGAGGATGGTCAAAAAAGGTTTTTAGATTCCTAGATTCAATACCTTCGTTTTTATTGTTTAATCAATCTTCTAAACAAATTCTTTATTTGGTGGTTAGTATTGTATAAATTTTGACTAGAAAATGTTATTAGGAACTTTATTGACAGGTGAAATTGCTAAAAGTGCATTAGTAGCATATGTTCATTATTTAGGAATAATATTGTGTTTCGGTTCTCTTTTGTTTGAAAGATTGACTCTCAAAGTAGGTCTTAATAGAAATGAGACGATCTCAATGATAATTGCAGATGTGGTTTATGGTTTAGCAGGAGTTGCGATATTAGTTACTGGGATTTTGCGTGTTAAGTATTTTGGTCAAGGAGGTGATTTCTATACAGGTAATCCTGTGTTTTGGATAAAGGTTTCGCTCTACATTTTGGTTGGCTTACTTTCTTTATACCCAACGACAACATATATCCTCTGGGCAATTCCACTAACTAAGAATAAACTACCTGAAATTTCAGAAAACCTAGTGAAGAGGTTTAGACTAATCATTACCACCGAATTAGTTGGCTTTGCAACAATACCTTTATTTGCCACTCTTATGGCTAGAGGTGTAGGTTTAGGTTGAAAAATTTATTTTTAGAAAGAAATTGTTTAATAAGTGCTAATAAAATATATAGATGGAGTTTAAGTTATAAGATTTCTAAATCTAAAAAAGAGATTATTTTTATTGGTCTAAATCCCTCATTATCAGATGCAGTTTTCTTGGATAATACAACAAAAAAGATAATTAAAATCTCGAAAAATAATAATTATGGCAAAGTTAAATTAATCAATTTATTTGCTCTTATTTCAACTAATCCAGGAAGACTCTTTAATCACAAAAACCCTGTTGGGTATTTAAACAATAATCATATTTATAAAAACTTAAAACACTGGTCTGAAAATAAAAATTGTGATTTATGGTTAGGTTGGGGTAACAAAGGGAAATTTCTAAATAGAAATAAAAGAATATTAAAAAAAATAACGCAATATAACTCAATCAGAAAAAATAATTTTGATAATCCTCTTGGACCTCTTTTAATTAAGAAAACAATTAAAGATAATCCAATACATCCTCTATACTGTTCTGATAATTCCATTCTCAAAGCTGTAAAAACGTTTTGATGCAAAGGTTTTAGAGGCAATTAATTTAAATTTATGTTAAGATAACTTTAAGGTGGGTTAAATTATGAGTAACACAAAGCAACTGCAAAAACTTAAAAACTTAAATGTAAAAGCAGAAAAATGCCTTACAAGAGATGAAGCACAAAAAATATTGATAAAGGCTAATAAGGCTCAGAGTAAAATAAATTTTTAAATTTGATATTTGCTTTTTTTTAAATCAAAAAATTTTACAAATATTTTTCTAATTATTTAGAATTTTTTTATTCTATTTAATTTTCATGGTTTTTAATATTATTAAAATAAGAAAATCCGATGATAGATTTTTATCAAGAAGAGATTGGCTCCATTCAATGCATTCATTTTCTTTCGCAGAGCATAGAGATCCAAAATGGGATAATTTTGGGAAAATTAGAGTTATAAACGAAGATATTATTTCTCCTAATGCAGGATTTAATACACATTCTCATGCAAATATGGAAATTATTACTGTCGTAACAAAAGGAGCAATAACTCATAGAGACTCTTTAAACAATCTTGGAAAAATTCACAAAGATGAAGTACAAGTTATGTCTGCAGGTACTGGAATCTCTCATAGCGAGAAGAATGAAGAAAATGAGAACTGTAAGTTGTTCCAGATTTGGATATACCCTCAAAAAGACAATATCAAACCTCGATATGATCAAATTTCATTAAATGAAAAGTTGTGGGATAATCTTATTTTTAATTACAAAGACGGTAAAAATAATAAGCTTTTTCTAAATCAAAGTATCTCTTTATGGCGTTGTAAATATAAATCTATTAAAGAAAAAAAATTGCCATTAAAAATCGATAAATATAATTGGATACAAATAATAGAAGGTAATCTTTTATTAAAAAGTAAAGATGCTAATTCAAATATATTTCTCGAAACTGGTGATGGCTTGGGATTTGAAGTTGATTATTATGATGATGTCTCTATAAATACTGAAAAAAACTTAGATTTTCTCTTATTTTCGATGCCTTTCTTATAATTTATCTATTACTTTTACCCATCAACTCCTTTATTAAATGCATTTAAGGCTTGCAAAGCCATATTAAGGTGAACTTCCATAGCACCAAGTGCAATTAAAGAATTTGGTGATTTATCTTTTAGTAAATTCTCTTTTCTTTTTGATAACTCATTGACTAATTTTTTAGTTGAAACTTCCCAATTTTTTATAAACTCTTCAAATTCTCTTTTTTCGGGGTTATCTATTTTTGCTAATTCATCAGAAAAATGAGAATCTTTTTGTGCCTTGAGCATCAAGTAGCTTAATTTTTTATGACTTATTGCTTGAGGTAAATTGTTAGATTCACTCATTGCTAGTTATTAATTTATAGACAAAATCTAACTAATTAAATGAATATTTGCTAGAGGGAGACGGTTGTGATGACCGACCTGAAAATTACGAAATGATATTTGAACAAAAAATGGATTTATTAAACTTTAATTTTTCACTTATTAGTTTCTTGAAATAATCTCCACGCTCTTCATAATTTTTATATTGATCAAAGCTAGAGCATGAAGGTGAGAATAATAATGTTCCAACCTTATTATTTTGTAAATAATGAAAAACAAAATTTAAAAGCTCATTGAGTTCTGAAAATTCAAAAATATTTTTTTTAAATCCTTCCTTAATAAGCGCCATTTTTAGGACTTTTGAGCTCTCTCCAAAAAGAAAAACACATTTAACTTTTTTCTTTAAAACTTTTATCCACTCACTATATTCATTGCCTTTTAATCTACCCCCAGCAATAATTATTATTTGACCTTCAATTGAACTTATTCCTGCAATAGATGAATCAAAATTTGTAGCTTTACTATCATTAATTATTTCCAGATCATTATTTTTATAAATTGTTTCCATCCTATGGGGTAATTGTTTGTAATTAGATAAAGAATCTTTAATCTTCTTCCCAGATAATCCAACTTTTCTTGCTGCTGCTGTTACCAATAAAAGATTTTGAAGATTATGCATTCCTTTTAAAGAAAAATGTTCAAGTTTGAATAGTCTCTCTCCTCTCTCAACAATGTATGCTTGATCATCTATCCAATAATCGCATTGAAGAAAATTTGATTTATCGAATCTAGTTGTTATCCAAACCCCTCTTGATAGCAAACTGTAGTGATTTCTTAGGTTTTTGTCGTCATAATTATAAATTCTAAAATCTGATTTTTCTAGCAAGCTATTTTTTATTTTGAAATAGTTTTCAAGTGTTTTATGTCTTTCAAGATGATCTTCTGTGAAGGTTGTCCAGATTCCAATATTGGGTTTTACTTCTGGAGATATTTCTATTTGATAACTGCTTAATTCAGCGACAACCCAATCAATTTTTTCGTGTTTTTTGGAGTAAGCATATTTACATAAAGGTGTACCAATATTTCCAGCAAAAGGCGCAAATAATCCAGTATTGCAGAGTATATGGCTTAGTAAATGAGTAACAGTAGTCTTGCCATTAGTGCCAGTAATACCTATCCAATTTGTGTCTTTTAAAATTTCCCATGCAACATTAATTTCTCCAACTACTTTAATTCCCTTTTTTTTTAATTCAATAATAGTTGTATGGTCATAAGGTATTGATGGACTTACAACAACAGATTCAATCTCTTTCACAAAAGGTTGAATTTCTTCAAATACAAATTCTTTATTAAGAGAAACTAGTATATTAAGCTCTTCTAATTCTGTTTTTCTTTCTAAGAATTCTCTCCCATCTTTATTTTCCCAAACAATTACTCTCTTATTGATGCTTCTCAAATACTTGGCAGCCCAAAATCCAGATTTACCTAATCCAATTACAAGGTTAATATTTCCTTTACTAGAATGATTATCTATCATTAAATTTATAATTGCATTTATATTAATTGTGTTTAAGGAGTAATTCAATCATGAGATCTTTCTTAAGTATTTATAGTATTTGCCAAAGAAAAGTTAATTAATGGAAGAAAATACTGCAAAATATTGGTTCTCTTGGTTTTATGAAAAGTGGGAGAAAAATGCTCCAGGTGAATTAATTGAAAAGGGTTTAACTCCGTCTCAGATTGCTGAGCGCTTTGTTAATGAAAACCATGATAGTTTTATTAAATTATCAAAAAAAATTGATGAAAAAAATTATGATGCCTTAACAGAATTCATGAAACTCTCAGAGAGTGAATTACATATCTTGAAGTATTTTCTAAAGTTAGTAAAAATGAAAAATTTATAAGAAGTTACTAAGTATTTCAAGGCTTTTTTCCCATAAATTTTTTCTTTCTTTTTTATTCATAGCGAAAGGAGAAGTAGGAGATAGTTTTGGATGACCTCTGAAATTAAATCTAGGACCATAATGGTCACCGCCTCTTGCATCTGGTGAAGTAGCTGCAAAAAGTTGAGGTAAAGCACCCATCTCAGCAGTTTGAAAAATAGGGCTAAATAATTCCAAGGAGAAAATTTCTAATGGACTAGGGTTAGGTTTTTGAGCAGTAAAGAGATTTGTTTTTGCAATTCCTGGGTGAGCAGCTAAAGAAAGTATATTTTTGTGCTTTAAGTTTTCATTAAGTTCCAAAGCAAACATTACATTTGCCAATTTGCTATTGGAGTAAGATTCCCATTTGTTGTAATAATTCTCAGCTTTAAGATTTTTCCAACCAACTTTGCCAAAAAATTGTGCTCCAGAAGTAACTGTCACTATTCTAGATTCTTCTTTTTTTTCAATAATTGGAAGTAGCTTCAGGGTCAAAAGCATGTGAGCTAGATGATTAACTGCAAATTGTATCTCATATCCCTGGGCACTAAGAGTTTTAGGCGGATGCATAATGCCCGCATTATTAATTAGTAAATCCAAATTTTCAAAATTATCAAAAATTTTGGACTGAACTTCAACAATATTTTTTAAATCTGACAAATCTAATTCTAAAGGTGTAAATAATCCTTCAGGATTAAGAAATTTAAGTTTTTTGATAGTTTGATTAGCTTTTTCAAGCGATCTACAAGCTATAACAACATGAGCATTTTTTTCTGCTAAGGCCTTTGCAGTATAGTATCCAAGACCACTATTCGCTCCAGTAATTAGCGCTGTTTTGCCTGTAAGGTTTGGAATATTAGATGTTTCCCAGTTAGAGATTTTAGGTCTTGAAATAGTGGCAGTCATTTAGTAATCCTGCAAATTGCTTCGGAATTTAACCAAAATTTAATTACTTTTCCACTGTAAATACTGGAAGTCAGTATCGTGAGCTCTTTTTGTAGGTACTATTTAATATTATTTTTGAATTGCGTATTGCCATTCGTTATTTTGAGATAAACTTTTCTCTCTAAGTAACTGTAATTTCCTACTATTTATTTTTAAAACTATTCCATTAGTTGGATATTTCGCAAATATTTTTCTCTCTAACCAATTTTTTTTATATATTTGGATTTCGCTTGTATGATTTGTGAAGTAACTGTCAGGGGTGCTGAAGCCACATTTTTTAAGATAGTTAAGGGTTTCGTATTGATTAAGTCTTCCATTAAGTATTTGGAAACAGCAAAAGCGGAGACTTTCTCCAATCCCTTTCTTATCATTGAGGTATTTTCTTGTAATTCTTTGGGAAATGCCGGCAACTTGGTTTGTAGCGTATAGTTCACCTCTAATTTGAAAATCTCGTTTGATAGGAATACAATCGGGGACATTTTTAATTTGTTTAATTTTGCTTGAGACATCTAATCCTTTTTTTGTAATAGCTTTATTAAAATTGCCATTTATATATCTAATTGCAATAGCACAGCCATCAATTTTTGGTTGAATGCTTAATCTTGTTTTTGTTGATAAACTTTCCAAAAATTCTTTATAGTTTTCTTTAGCTAATTTTGGCAAAAGTTTATTATTTTTTTGATTAAAATAGTCAGGTTCTGGATCAACAGGAATAAAGAGCTTTTCAAGTTGCTTAAATGCATCATCCGAAA
>QCED01000034.1 GCA_003280725.1 Prochlorococcus sp. AG-355-M18
CGGAAACTGGTGTAATGCTCCCAACATTATCCAATTCTCTTGCTAAAAATGGATTACAGGGAGGAGAATGGGCTGTCGGAATTCCAGGAACATTGGGAGGAGCAATTTATATGAATGCTGGTACTGCTAATTTATCGCTATCTAAAAATCTTATTTCTGTGAAAGTAATTAATAATAAAACTCATGAAAAACTTGAAATTGAAAAAAAAGATATAAATTTTAAATATAGATTTAGCTCTTTTCAAAATAATGATTTAGCAATTCTTAGTGCAAAACTACATTTTGAACCTAATGGAAATATCGAAAAATTAATTCAAACAACCAAAAATAAACTTAAATTAAAAACAGAAACCCAGCCTTATCATCAACCAAGCTTTGGTAGTGTTTTTAAAAATCCTGAAAATAGTTATGCAGCAAAATTAATTGATGACTTAGGTTTAAAGGGATTTAAAATTGGGGGTGCAGAAATTTCTACAGTGCATTCAAATTTTATAATTAACGATTCTTCAGCGAGTCCAAAAGATATCTATGAATTAATAACTGTAATTCAACAAAAAGTACTACAAAATACGGGAATTTATTTGCAACCCGAAGTAAGAATGATTGGATTTGACTATCCTAATTAAAGAAACTTTTTTAAAAATGGCGGGTTTTGGACTTCCTAACTTTGGACAACTTACAGAAGCTTTTAAAAAAGCTAAACAAATACAGCAAGATGCTCAAAAATTACAAGATGAACTTGAAAATATGGAAATTGAAGGGAAAAGTGATGATGAAATGATAAAAGTCTGGATAAGTGGTAATCAACTTCCTTTAAGGGTAGAAGTGCAAGAAAACTTTAAAAATTCAAACAAAGAAAAAATAGAGCAAAACATTTTACAAGCCATTCAAAAAGCTCACGAATTATCTACTACAACTATGAAAGAAAGAATGAATGATTTGACTGGTGGATTAAATCTTAATCTTCCTGGTTTTGATAATAATGAGTCTTAGAAGATTCGATCATTTCTTTATAAAAAGAATATCTTTCAAAAGATTTATTTAAATTACAACCCTCATCATTCAAATGTAAACAGTCACGAAATTTACACCTAATTCCATCATGGAATATTTGTTTATATATTTCTGAATAGAGATTTGGTAACAATCTAATATCAACTTCTGGAGATTGCATATTAAAACCAGGAGTATCAACTATATAACTTTGATTTGATAGAGCAAATAACTCGACATTTCGAGTAGTATTTTTTCCTCTATTAATTTTCTTGGAAACTTGAGCAGTACTATTTTGAAGACCTGGAATTATCATATTAAGCAAAGTAGTTTTGCCTACACCAGATGGGCCCATAAAGATTGAACACTCTTTTTTATTTAACTCAACTAATAAATTTTTAAAATTAATTGATTTCTGTAAATTTAAAGTTATTGCTTGGTAACCCCATTCCTGGAATTTATTAATTAGAGAGAATCTTCTTTTATCTGAAATTAAATCACACTTTGTCAAAACCAATGACACTTCAGCTCCCATCGATTCTGCTGATATCAAAAACCTATTTACTTGAGATAAATTTAACTCTGGCTCATCTACAGAAAAAATGATATAAATGTTAGAAATATTTGCAACTGATGGTCTAAGCAATAAATTTTTTCTTTTTTTTAAACTTGTTATTACTGCGCGTTTGCTTTTTAAATCAATATTGTCTATTACTACTTGGTCTCCAACATAAATTAATTGATCTCTAAAATTTATAGACTTCTTAACTTTACATAGAAATCTTTTAATATTTCCAAAGTTTTCTTGATTTTTCAAGTCAACTAAAAAAAATTCATTAAATTTTTTCGTAACTAAACCTAAATGTTTACTATTTGTTTTCATTAAATATTTTTATTTTTAAAAATTTTTTATTTTCTTTGATTTGTTTAAACAAACATCCCATCTTTTTCAAATTGTTTAATACCATTTCTTCTGGTTCACCTTTATCTATTTCAACAATAAGTTGCTCATTTTTGGATAACTTCTCTAAAGCCAATTTAATTTTGACGACATTTAAAGGACATGGAACAGATTTGAGATCCAAATGCTTTAAAGAAGGCATTAGGATTCTTTACCAAATAATTTACTAAAAAGACCAGTACTGGAATTAATATTTTTATCTGAATATTGAGAAGCTAAACTCTCTAAAAGCTTTCGCTCTTCGTCTGTAATACGAGTTGGCAACTTTACCTTGACTAGAACTTCATGATTCCCCCTGGCGACTGGATTACCAAGTCTAGGTACTCCTTTATTCTCAAGAGAAAGAGTAGTATTTGGCTGAGTACCACTTGGAATTTTTAAATTAACATTTCCATCAACTGTAAATATTTCAACAGTGTCTCCTAAAATAGCTTGTAAATAACTTACAGCTATTTCTGAGTAAATAGTTACACCATCTCTTTTAAGTTTTGAATCATTTTTAACTTGAATTCTTATATATAAATCGCCAGCAGGACCTCCTCTCAGACCAACATCTCCCTGACTTGGAACTTTAACTTTTGTTCCAGTATCAACTCCTGCAGGAATCCTAACTCGTAACTTTTTCTTGACTTGCTTTACTCCGAGACCTCCACAATTTAAACAAGGATTTGAAATTATTTGACCAACACCATTGCAGTTTGGACATTCTGCAACCTGTGTAAAGTTACCAAAGGGAGTTCTAGTTGCTCTTCTTACTTGTCCAGCGCCTCCACAAGTTGTACAAGTTGTCGGTCCAGTTCCAGGTTTGGAACCTGTTCCTTTGCAAACCTCACAAGTTTCTTTATGAGGAATTGTTAAGTCTGCTTCTTTCCCAAAGACAGCTTCTTTAAATGTAATATTCAAATTATATTGAAGGCTTTCTCCCTGTTGAGGACCTCTTCTTTGAGTTCTTCCTCCTTGTGGATTTTGTCCGCCAAAGCCATTAAAAAAAGTTTCAAATAAATCTGCAAAGCCGCCCATATCACCCATATCGGGCATTCCAGCAGCACCTCCAAGACCAGCCTCTCCAAACTGATCATATCTAGCTCTAGTTTCAGGGTCGGCCAATGCTTCATATGCCTTTCCAATTTCTTTAAATTTATCTTCAGCTCCAGGTTCTTTATTAACATCAGGATGATATTGTCTTGCTAATTTTCTATAAGCCCTTTTTAAGGTATCCGCATCAGCATCTCTTGAAACTCCAAGTATTTGATAAAAATCAGCCATTAGATAATGCTCAATTAAAAATTTGGAATTTATACATCTTCAGAAGTATTTTCCTCTGAATCGATATCCCCTTCAACTGTATCCTTTTCCACTTCCTCTTGTGAATTTTGTTTGCCAGGTCCCATAGAAACTTTAACTAGAGCATGTCTCAAAACCTTACCCTCTAGTTGATATCCTCGCTGTAATTCTTCGATAATAAAATCTTCTGTAAGCTCCTCACTTGGCTCTCTTAACACAGCTTCATGCAAATTTGGATCAAATTGCTGACCAACCACCCTCATTGGTGCAACTCCTTGTTGTTTTAATACATCTACTAATTGTTTATACAAATTTTGATAACTTCTATGAAGAGCTTGTGCCTCTTCACTTTCTGGTTTAAGTTGTTGTCTGGCCCTTTCAAAATTATCAACGATAGGGAGTATTCCGGTTAAAGACTTTGAAACAAGTTGGATTTTCAAATCATCTTGATCTCTAGACTGCCTTTTCCTAAAATTATCAAAATCTGCTGATATTCTTACATATTGATTTTTTAATGTTTCATGCTCTTTTTCTAACTGTTCTAACCTTGCATCAGTATTAGAAATAGTATTTTTTAATTCTTCAGTATTTATTCCTTCTGTTTTTTGAGATAAGGATTCATCATTTTCATTTATTTGATCTTCTGCAGATAACACATTTTCAGTAGCACTATCCTGATCAGAAATATTATTTTCTTTATTATCAGAATTGTTTGATTGATTTTCAATCATTTTTCTAAAAATTTAATAAGACTATTTTCCATTAAAATGATGCACAAAACAAGTTGCGGAAGGCCGCACAAATTTTTAATCAGGAACAAATCTCAATGCTAAACCGTTATTGCAGTATCTTTTACCTGTAGGAGATGGCCCATCATTAAAAACATGCCCTTGATGACCTCCACATCTAGAGCAATGATATTCGGTTCTTGGAACAATTAACTTAAAATCAACCTTCGTTTCAACTGATCCTTGAATTGAATCCCAAAAACTTGGCCATCCCGTGCCACTATCATATTTTTTATCTGAAAGAAAAAGAGGTAAATCGCATCCTGCACAATTAAAAACTCCTTTTCTTTTTTCACTATTTAGTTGACTACTGAAAGCTCTTTCAGTTCCTTCTTCCCTCAAAATATAATAGGATTCTGGACTAAGCCTAGATTTCCATTCTTCTTTTGATAAATTCCACTCTTCGTTAGAATTGAGTGAAGAAGCTAAAACTTTTATAGGCTTAAAGATGATTTTTAAGATTGACATAAAAGGAATTAAAATAAAAGATCTTCTTGTTAGAAATTGATTCATATACTTAAATCACATAAAAAGTAATGAGTTTTAATCAAACTAATTCTATGAAAAATATTCATAAATTAAGTATTGCCCCAATGATGGATTGTACTGATAAACATTTCAGAATGATAATGAGAAAAATAAGCTCTAAAGCTCTCCTATATACAGAAATGATTGTGGCCCAGAGTTTAGCTTACACAAATAAGAAAGAAGATTTTCTAGATTTTAATGATGAAGAACACCCAATTTCTATTCAATTTGGTGGAGATGATCCTTTAATTCTTAAAGAGGCTGCCCAAATGGCACAGGACTGGGGTTATGACGAAATAAACTTCAATGTTGGCTGTCCAAGTCCAAGAGTCTGCTCAGGCAACTTCGGTGCTTCACTAATGAAAGATCCTGTAAAAGTAGCAAAATGTATAGAATCCTTAAAAAATAACTGCAGTTTACCAGTCACGATCAAACACAGAATAGGTGTAGACGACGAGGATAGTTTTATTAATCTGAATAATTTCGTAAGATGCATAGCAAATGCCGGTGCAGATAGATTTACAGTTCATGCAAGGAAAGCAATATTAAAAGGACTAAATCCAAAACAAAACAGGACAATACCTCCACTTAAGTACGATGTAGTAAAAAAATTGAAAAAATTAAATCCAGAATTATTAATAGAGATAAATGGGGGTTTCACAAATATCGATGAATCTATAAGAGCACTAAATGATTTTGATGGTGTAATGATTGGAAGATCAATATATAAGCATCCCTTAAGATGGTCAGAAATTGATCATAAAGTTTATGGAGTGCACACAAGACCCAAATCTGCCTCAGATATTATCTTCTCCTTAATTCCATACATCGAGAAACATTTAACTAATGGGGGGAAATCTTGGGATATTTGCAAACATCTTATAAACCTGGTAGAAGGTATTCCAAAAGCAAAAATTTGGAGGAATCAAATTTCAATTAAATCCATAAAAAAAGAATTAGATATTAATTACCTTATTAAGCTAACTTCTAAGCTGCAAGAAATGGGTTACTAATTTTCTTCATTCGAGAGATTACTATCATTTGAAACTCCCCTTTTTCTTCTACTTCTGCTATTTTCATATTCTGAATTTTCAGAAGAGTTTCCATAACTTCTATCTTCCCAACCCTCTGCGCCAGAGGGTTTGTTGGTATAAGAAGTATTAGGTTCAGAATTACCGCCATAGCCACCACCGTTATTACCTCTGTAGCCACCGCCATAGCCACCACCGTTATTGCCCCTGTAACCACCACCGTTATTACCGCCATAACCACCGTTATTACCTCCGTAGCCACCACCGTTATTACCGCCATAACCACCGTTATTACCTCCGTAGCCACCACCATATCCACCTCTGCCGCCTCTACGAGATCCGCCGGAACCTCTCGGCTCTGCCTTGTTAATTCTTAAAGGCCTGCCCATAAGCTCTGCGCCTTGCAAACCATCTATCGCGGTTGATTCGATTGCTTCGTCGGCCATCTCAACGAATGCAAAGCCTCTTTTTCTTCCTGTATCTCTTTCAAGAGGAAGTGAACAATTTAAAACTTCACCAAAAGGGGCAAACAGCTGTAAAACATCTTCACGTTCTGCTCGGAAAGGCAAATTGCCAACAAAAATACTCACTTTAAACTAAACAAAGAAAATTTACCTAATTAAAAAAACTACAATCAGTAGTTTCATAACAATACTTCATTATTCTACTTCAAAGCATACCCTTGTTGTAGAAAAATTATTGAGATTCAAAGTAACAATTTTTTCTGCCAATTTTTTACCTCCTTTTCTACTTGGATAAAACCTGTTCCACCTTCACTAGTTCTTGACTTAACGACATTAAGAGGTTCAAGATCCACAAAGACATCCTCTTCGAATTCATGATGAAATTTTTTCAATTCATCAATTTTGAGATTTTTAAATAGCAATTTTCTTTCTAAGCAATACTTAACAATTTCACCCACAACTTGATAAGCAGTTCTAAAAGGGACCTCTTTACCAACTAAGTAATCTGCCAAATCAGTAGCATTAGAAAAGTCATTACCTACGGAATCAGATAAATTTTTAATATTAAATTCTATACCCTCATCGATTAAAATGGTCATTGCTTTAATGCAAGAGGATATAGTCTCTGCAGTATCAAATAATGGTTCCTTATCCTCTTGAAAATCCTTATTGTATGCAAGTGGTACCCCTTTCACCATAGTTAACAATGCTTGAAGATGTCCATAAACTCTTCCAGTTTTACCTCGTATCAATTCTGGAACATCTGGATTTTTTTTCTGCGGCATCAAGCTACTTCCCGTAGCACATTTATCTGTTAATTTTGCAAAAGAAAATTCATCAGTTACCCATAGAATTATTTCTTCTGAAATTTTACTCAAATGAGCCATTAGTATGGCAGATGAGGAAACAAACTCTATAGAAAAATCTCTATCACTAACTGCATCTATACTATTTTTATAAATCTTTTCAAATCCCAATTCTGCAGCTGTAAAGTTCCTGTCTATTTTTATTTTTGTGCCTGCTAATGCTGCAGCTCCTAATGGGGAAGTATTTACTCTTGATCTTACTTCTTTAAACCTTTCTCTATCTCTTTGAAACATTTCAAGATAAGCCAATAAATGATGAGCTAGAGACAAAGGTTGTGCTCTTTGCATATGTGTATATCCAGGAATTAAGGTATAAATATTTGACTTCGCAAGATTTAACAGAGATTTTTGCAGATCAGTTATTAGAACTTCAAGATTATCTATCTCTTTTCTTAGCCACATTCTTATATCTGTACCAACTTGATCATTTCTGCTTCTACCAGTATGTAATTTTTTTCCAGTTTCACCGATTAGACTAATTAGTTTTTCTTCAATACAATAATGAATGTCTTCAGAAGGAAAACCAGGAGAAAATTTACCTTCCAAATACTCAACTTTTATTGTTTTTAAGCCATTAACAATCTGCAAAGTTTCAGGAGGAGATAAAACTTGAGTTTTTCCAAGCATTTTTGCATGGGCAATGGAGCAATCTAAGTCTTCTAAAATAAGCTTTCTATCGAAACCAATTGAAGCATTAAACTTTTCAATAAAAGGGTTAAGTGTATTATCAAATCTTTTACTCCAAACTTTTGCCATATTAATAATTAACTTTAGATATCTCTAATAAAGCATTTTTTTATAAGAGTGACAAAAAATATCTATTTCAATTGAAAAACGACCATAGATGCATCGTCTTCCAGATGTCTATTTTGCCCTGTAAAGTCATCTAATTTTTTAAAAATTTTGTTTAAGATTTCTTGGGATGTATAGGATTGCTTACACAATCTTGTAAAAGTTTTAATTAACCTTTCCTCGTCAAATCTTTCGCCTAAAGAATTAGAACTATCGATTACTCCGTCAGTATAATATAGAACTAGGTCATTTACATTAAGCTTGATTTCACCGCAATGATATTGAGCATCTTTTTGTAATCCTAGTACAAATCCTTCTGCATCTAATTTTATAATTTTCTGATCCGAACTTTTCCACAGTAAAGGTGGATTATGAGCTGCATTAGCGAATCTCAATTTTCTAGATCTGGGATCATAATCTGAGTAGAATAATGTCACAAATCTATGTGATTGATCTAAAT
>QCED01000035.1 GCA_003280725.1 Prochlorococcus sp. AG-355-M18
GACGTAAATTTACAGCTTCATTACATGTCCTTTTCGAATGTAATTCTCTAATTAAGTATGGAGAATTAATTTGAGTTATTTTCCCTTCAATAGCAAGTTTAATTGTTGGGATTATTTCTCCAGCTAAAAGACTAATGCCAATTTCATCTACCCCTTGCCAAATTTTAATCCATGATCTTGTGTGCATAACACAATACATTGCAACTCTATACTTATTGCAAATATTTTTAAATCTTTCAAGAGGTTTTGAATTATGAATGATTGGCATTTCATAATGACAAATCCTAAAATTATTTTTGTTTTTTTTATATTCGTAAGTAAACGTTTGTCCGCTAACTGCAACTAAATCTTCATTTTGCTCTAACTTCTTAAGACATTCTTTAATTCCATCTAATACAACTAAAGCTCCATCAGCAATACACAAACTATATTTCGTAGTTATCATTGAAGACAAGCGCTGATGACTATCTACAACTGACATTCCTTCCTGTGGAAAATAATCAATATTTAAAAGACTTCTTTTTAAAAATTCTTCAAAAGGATATGTGTAATTATGGTCGCTTGCATCACCAATTAATAATTTACCTTTGAAGCCAAAAGTCTCAAGATGATTAACAACTCTGATTAACTTTTCAGGCCTATTTCTAGAAGTTATAACTATAGTTAGGTCAGAAAGGTCCATCAATAAACCATCTCTCTATCTTTAAGCCATTTCTGAACTTCAATTATATTTTCTATAATCTCTTGTCTTGAAAAGACATTAATTGAATTTTCACTTGTATCATATTCAAAGGGCAGTCCTACCTCTTCATTATCGGCAAATCTAAATAGCAAATGAGAGTATTTATGCCAATTATTATCAATTTTTTTAATTCCAAATTTCTTTGGATTATTTGCTATTGGCGATCCTGGCACTGGTAAAAATCCAGAAACACTTGCAAAATTTGGGTTTAATTCCTCTAACAAATTTATTGTTTTTTTAACTATGTCTCTTGGCTCGCCTGGGAGTCCTAAAATTAGGCAAACTTTTATTTTTATCCCAACTTTCCTTGCATTTTCAGCAAAATCTAAAATCTGTTTTTGATCTTGCCAAGTTTTATCAATTATCTTCATTACATTTTCATCGGCAGTTTCTACACCAATGGCTAATTCGAGACATCCTGAATCAGCTGCATGCTTTAATTGATCTAAAGTCGCAAGAGTAGTGGTTTGTCCTCTCCAAATAATATCGCTTTCTTGTAAGGCATTTAAGGTTTCAGTGCATATTTTCTTATTAGGATTAATAGCAACTTCATCCTTTACTAAAATTCCTTTAATAGCATATCTGTCTTTTAAATAAGAAATTTCATCCTTTATTTGCCTTGGAGTTCTAACTTGTAATGCATTTGGTACATTATAAGTGCAATAGGAACATCGATAGATACATCCTCTTGAGAAGTAAGTCAAAGTGCCTGGGACGTCAGCATAGCCTGTAAATAATTTATTATTTACTACTAACTCTTTAGGAAGAAAGTCTCTTTGAGGAATTAGAGTCTCGCTAAAAGGAATTTCAGAATAATTACTAGCATATACTTCTGATAAATTATTTTTTAAGGTATCTTCTATTATATTTAAGAATGATTTTTCTCCAGGGCCTATTACAATAGCATCCAAATGTTTTTTTGCATCTTCAGGGGTTTTATCCACATGAGTGCCTCCTGCAGCATGAATACTCTTTGGAAAACGTTTCTTAAGAATCTTAACTATTGAATAGATCTCTAGAGCATCACCAGTTTTAAAAATCCAATAAAAGTAAAAATCTGCCTCCACAATACTTTTTGTCATATCTTCAAAAGAATCACTTTCCGCAATTCTCAAATCTACAACTTCTACTTCATAGCCTGCTTCCCTCAAATGGGTGGCGTAATATAATTCCCAAAAAGGCTGATGTTTTACAGGATCAGCATAGTAGTGCCATGATGGAACGATGACTAAGACTTTTAGTTGTTTATTTTGAATAGACATTTTTATACCAATTTATTGTATTTTTTAAACCTCCCTCTAGAGACGTTGAACTATATTTACCAAGATACTTAAAAGATAGATTGCAATCTATATGTCTAGCCATAGGAGCTAAGGAAAAAATATTCGATACATCTATGACATGTTTTCTTTCTATTCCAAAGAATTTCAAAATGATTAAATAAAGCTCATACATGCTAGTAGATTTTTCACTCCCTAAATTCAAAGTAACATTAAAGTCTACCTTCTCTAAAACTGAATCAATTGCCTTAATTAAATCACCAACATATAACCAATTTCTCATTTCTTCTTTTTGCGCATAAATTACTTCTGGTAATATTTCTAAAGATGCCTCCCTTATGATTTTAGGCAAAATATGAGATGACTCCGGCCTGAAATCATCCCCTTCTCCGAAAACACCTGTAGGCCGCAAAGTTATTATCTTGCATTTTTGATTCAAAATTGTAGATGTTGTTTTTTCCATTAACCTATATAACTGTCCAATAATCTCGTACCTTGTTGGGACTTCATTCAAGAAATAATCTAGCTCGATTAATGGTTTATCAGACAAGGGATAACCAGTAGTACTACTTAACCATATAAATTTTTCAGGCGGTTTTTGTGTAATTGAATCAATAACATTTAAATGTATCCTCAAATTATCCATCAAACCTTGTAAGGGACTCCTTTTTAATGTAGAAGATGTCATCATAATTCCTGCGCAATGAAAAATTACGTCATAATCAGAGAATAGACATTTACATTCATTTATATTAGTTAAATCAGCTTTTATAAAAACAACATTTTTATTAATTGAAGGACGTTTGCTTTTATAAATTGCACAAACATCATAATTCTCAAGAATCTTTGAATTCTGAAGAAAATTCAACCCTATAAAACCAGCCCCGCCCGTAATTAATAACCTTTTTTTCCTTCTAGAAACTTGTACTTTCTCCGCCATCAACGACAATATTTGATCCATTTACTAATCTGGCATGCTCTGAACAAAGAAACTCAACTACATGGGCAACTTCTTCAGGTGTACCCAATCTACCCATGGGAAACTTCTCATCTAACATTTTTGCGAACCCAACAGGATCTTTTCTTTCTTCTTCATCCCAACCTGTATTTGGAATCCTTATTGCGCCTGGAGATACAGT
The DNA here is from genome assembly GCA_003280725.1 of Prochlorococcus sp. AG-355-M18. Taxonomy (GTDB): domain Bacteria; phylum Cyanobacteriota; class Cyanobacteriia; order PCC-6307; family Cyanobiaceae; genus Prochlorococcus_A. The sequence continues at coordinate 3,162 of QCED01000035.1, forward strand.
ATTAAAGGTTATATTTGATCTTACCAATTCTTTTGATCTTGATAATGTCTTCATTAAAGCAATTTCAGAACTTTTTGTTAAAACATACCATGGCCTACTTTCAGCTTGTCTACCAACTATTGATGCAATAGTTACAACTCTGCCCCATTTTTTTTTAATCATTCCTGGTAGGCAATATCTGGTAAATGTTAACGCGGCTCCCAAATTTTTTTTTTGTACTTCTTCCCAGGTTTTTTGTTTTGTTTTAAGAACACTTTCATCACCCCATCTTCCACCACCTCCAACATTATTAATGAGTATATCAATCTCGCCAAACTCAGAAGATACTTTTGTACAAAAATCATCAATACTTTTATCATCTAATACATCAACAATTCCTGCAAAAACTCTATTTTTATTTTCTTTGGATAATACTAAAAGAGCATTCTCTACTCTTTTCTGAGTTCTCGAAAAAACGCATATATTATAATTTTTTTGAGCAAAAGCTCTTGCTATCGATAGACCAATACCATTAGTTCCACCTGTAACTAATACTGTTTTTGTTTTTTTATCGCTCAAAATGAATCTCTATTCATTTTCAATAATAAAACATAGATAGTGAAACTTTTATAATCGTCAAAAAATAATCCATCATAAATAATATGTTTTTTCTGGAAAAGTTACCCCTTGATCCAATTCGCAATTTCGTTAGCTATTGATACTTTATCTAAATTAAATTTATTCCATAAAAAGTCTCTTGATCCATATTCATAACAAAATCCTTCTCTGACACCCTTATTCATATAATTAACTTTTAATCCACTTTTAAGGATAAAACTTGCAAGCTGATTAGAAAAGCCACCGCAAATCCAGTTTTCTTCAATAACACAAATATTTGAATAACCAGAAATATATCGTAGCAAAACTTCCTCTGGTAATGGTTTTAATTGATAAATATCAATTATAGAAGCTCTAATAGAGAATCTTTCTTCTAAAATTTTTGATGCTTTTAATACCTCATGAGAAATTGCCCCACTTGTTAATATGCATAAATCTTTCCCAGAAGAGATTTTTGAACATCCATTAAATTCTTTAGTATCAACTACAAAATTATCCATATTTCCCTTTTCTATACGAATATATTTGGGACTTTTTTCTTTTAATGATTTTTCAGCTATTAGAGATGAATTCCAAGGATCAGAGCAATTATAAATAAATATATTTGGGATACTTAACATGCATCCAATATCTTGAAGTCCATGGTGGGAGGGGCCATCAGTGCTATAAGCGAAACCACAGCCAACGCTAACAATATTAACATCGAGATTTTGAGTGGCAACATCAAGAGTAAATTGCTCTAGAATTTTTAAACTAACAAATGGGGTAATACCATAAGCGAATACTTTTTTTCCTCTTAATGCCATTCCTGCTGCAAGGCTTATCATGTTTTGTTCAGAAATACCAACATTTATAAATTGTTCTGGAACTTCTTCAACCAATTTATTAAGACTAAATGCTGTATGATCAGCGGCAAGTACTATTAGATCTTTATTTTTTAGGGCTTCATCAACGATAGGATTAAAAAAAGCATCTCTCATTTCATTATTCATTTTTTAATCTCCAAGAGTAGTTTCTAATTCCATTTTTGCTTTTTTATAAGTATCTTCTCTTATTCCTCCATGATGCCAAGAAACTTCATTTTCCATAAAAGAAACCCCTTTGCCTTTAACTGAATTTGCAATTAATACTGTAGGTTTCTTGGATTTGAAATCATTAATAGCAGTTAAATTACTATAAATTTCTTCGATATTGTGAGCATCAATTTCAATAACATTAAATCCAAAAGAATGCATCTTATCCGATATGGAGGATAAAGAATTAACTTCTTCTGTTCCTGCAGTGGCAATATATCTATTCCTATCAATTATTAAAATTAAATTTGATAAATTATGATGACATGTAAAGAGAATAGCTTCCCATACTGATCCCTCATAAAGTTCCCCATCACCCATCAAAACGAAATACTTTCTTGGATTGAGATTTAGTTTGTCAGCTTTCGCCATCCCACAAGCAATTCCTAAACCATGCCCTAATGAACCTCCAACAACCTCTATTCCAGGAATATTAGCATCAGGATGTTCTCCCAAAAGTCCCCCATTATTTAATTCAAAAAGATGCTTTTCCTCAAAAAATCCTCTATCAGAAAGAATACAATATAAACCTATTCCAGCATGACCTTTACTAAGTAAGAATATATCTCTTTCTTTCCAATTAGGATTTTTGGGGTCATGTTTGAGGAAGCCTCCATAAAAAAGTACTGTCAAAATATCTATCATCGAATAAGCTCCTCCAATATGTCCTTTACCTGCTTTATAAACAGCCTCAAGGACCTTAATTCTTAGTTTTATTGAATTTTTTTTTAAGAAATTAATTTGGTTAGTATTAGTATTCATTAATAATTCATTTCAATACATCCCCCTAATCTACTTCGCAAAGTTCCATAAATTTAGATTTATAGTAATATAAATAAATTTGATGAAGAGAGGATGGCAAAGATTTTAGTTACTGGAGGTACAGGAATGATAGGAAGATATCTTGTAGAAAAATTAATTAATAGAGGGAATAAAGTTACAGTAGCATCACTTGATGGCGAAGAGTTATGCCACAAAGATGCAAAGTTTAAATATTTGGATCTTCGCAATTTCAATAATTGCTTAGATGTATGCAAAAACATCGATGAAGTATATCACCTCGCAGGTGTAAAAGGTTCTCCGCAAATGTGCAGAGAAAAGCCTGCAGATTTCTTTGTGCCTACAATAACTTTCAATATCAACATGATGGAAGCCGCTAGAAGATGTAATATCAAAAAATATTTATACACTAGCTCAATCGGAGTTTACCATCCCGCTGAAGTTTTTAATGAAGAGGATGTTTGGTCAACTTTCCCTTCTGAGAACGATAAGTTTGCTGGATGGGCAAAAAGAATTGGGGAACTACAGGCTGAGGCTTATACAAAACAATATGGAGACTCCTTATACTGCATAGTTAGGCCCGGAAATGTATATGGAAGATACGACAATTTTGATGGAAAGACTGGTATGGTAATTCCATCTTTAATTTCAAGAATATATTCTGGAGAAACCCCATTAAAAGTATTAGGTAGTGGCAGAGAGATAAGAGATTTCGTTCATGCTTCAGATGTTGCATCTGCAATGATATTTGTAATGGATAAAGAGATTAAAGATCCACTAAATATATCCAATGGTAAACCCATAAGAATCGAAGAAATTGTTAAATTAATTTGTGAAAATTTTAATAATTCAGATTATGTATTTACAAATAAAGGTGACACTGGAGACAATAAAAGAGTTATGAATACAAATGCTATTAGAAGTTACGGATGGGAACCTAAAATTTCG
>QCED01000036.1 GCA_003280725.1 Prochlorococcus sp. AG-355-M18
GTTTCTATCCCACTACCAGAGTAATTAACGAATCTTACTTGACCTAAAAATCTTTTATTTAATTTCTCTGCGACAGTTGCAAGATCTAGTTTGATTACTTCACTTGGACAAGATCCAACTAGAAAAAGAGTTTTAATTTCTGGTCTTCTCGCAATAAGATCATTAACTACTCGATCTAATTCTTCATGAGCGTCAGCAAGACCGGCAAGATCTTTTTCTTCAAGAATAGCCGTCCCAAATCTTGGTTCAGCAAAAATCATAACTCCAGCAGCGCTTTGAATTAAATGAGCACAGGTCCGTGAGCCTACTACTAGAAAAAATGCATCTGGCATTCTTCTGTGGAGCCAAACTATTGAAGTTAAACCACAAAAAACTTCCCTGGGCCCAGTTTCTTTATTAAATTCAACTTTACTCATTAAAAATTTTCAAGAGCTTATATTTCAAGCTTGCATAAACTTTTTAATTTAAGAAAGTAATTAATAAGTTCTCTTACAAAATGAACACATTTAAAAAACTTATATGAATGTTTAAATACTTAAATCAGAATTATGAAAATTATTTTTAAGGTATATTTTAATTTCTATAGAAGGAATTTCCTTGACTTGTTTTTGAAAGCTTCCATACATTTCTAGCTATTTTCGTAGCTAATAATCCTGCTCTTTCTAACTTAGATTTTCCAGGCTTAGCTCCAATTAGAGCTGTTACTTCTGAAGTCGTTAAAGGTGCTCCAGTATTTATAGCTAATTGGGTCAACTCCAATCTATCTCTAAGGTTCTTAAGATTTACTTTCTCAATTTTATCTTCTTCTAACCAGCTAAAAGATGGGTCTTTCTGAGATAGTTTTTGCATCAAGCTTAGGCTAACTAATCCAAGAGTTTGATCAGGAGTTAATTCTTTTTCAGTTCCAGAAACATTTGGTTCTTTTTTTTGAGAAGTTCCCATAAAAATGCATATCTTTTACTTGAAGTTATCGTTTTGTGGAAAGCATGCAAGTAAATTTAATAGAAAAAATGAACCATTATCCGTTATAGTCGCCTCAATGGAACCAACTTCTAGCTTAAACAGAGGGGAACGAAAAAAAGGGAGTTCTCTAGTCACAGGATCTGAGGTGCAATCTCAGGCCAGTGGTGCTAGCTGTTTTATTACTACTGATTCAGAAAAGTCTTTGGTATCCAGACAAGCAAGTCAAGTTGAGCAAATTGAGTTAAGAACATATGTTTTTTTAGATTCTCTGCAGCCTCAATTAGCCGCATATATGGGAACTGTTAGTAGAGGTTTTTTACCTATTCCTGGTGATTCATGTCTTTGGATGGAAGTTTCACCTGGGATGGCTGTTCATAGAGTCACTGATATTGCCCTAAAAGCAAGTAATGTAAGACTTGGTCAGATGATTGTTGAAAGAGCTTTTGGATCTCTTGCTCTTTACCATAAAGATCAAAGCACGGTTTTACATTCTGGAGATGTTGTTCTAGATGCTATTGGGAGTGAAGTTAGAAAAAGAACAAAACCTGCTACGAGTTGGACTGAAGTTATTCGAGCAATTACTCCAGATCATGCAGTTTTAATAAATAGACAAAACAGAAGTGGATCAATGATTCAATCTGGAATGAGCATGTTTATATTAGAAACTGAACCAGCTGGTTATGTTTTAAAAGCAGCTAATGAAGCTGAAAAGGCATCTAATATAACTGTTGTTGATGTTAAAGCAGTTGGAGCTTTTGGTAGATTAACTCTCGCAGGGAAAGAAGGGGATGTAGAAGAGGCTGCAGCTGCTGCTATAAGAGCAATTGATGAAATTTCAAATTATTGAGAATTTTTTATTAAAACCTTTTTTTAACTTAAACCTATCTCTTTTTTTAAAAAAGGTGACATAATTTTTGCAGCTTTACCTCTACTACCTAATTTATTTAGTTGTGATTGTGAGAGCTCACCGTAAACACAATTAGCTTCTTTAACCCAAAAAATAGATTCGAATTCCCCATTAGGATATTTGGGGTTCTTAAGAATTTCTCCCCAGCATATTCCTGTTGTATCTTTAACTAAGTTTCCTGAGGGATCGCACAAAACCATACAACTTATAAATCTTGCACTCCTATAAGGACTATCAGAAAGTTCATTAATTAATTTTTTAATTTTCTCATCATTATTTTTGGCATATCGCGCAGAATAAATTCCTGGTCGACCATCTAAAACATCTACTTCAAGACCCGAGTCATCAGCTAATGCCCAAGTTTTTGTCTCTAGAGAAGCTGCCTTGGCTTTAAGTAGCGCATTCTCAAAATATGTTTTCCCAGTTTCTTCGACGTTTAAATATTCTGGTTGCTTCTCAACCTTTAAAGACAAAACATCCAGCATCTCTGAAATTTCAGATACCTTTCTTTGATTGCCACTCGCAATAGTAAGAACTGGAAGGTTCAAAATAATATAAAAATTTATTGTGAATATTATCTTACTTCAAAGCTTGATACGGAGACAGGAAAGGTTGAACATTCCACACCTGTGTAGACAGGGCCTGCCTCGTACGGAAATAACATAATGTAAATTTTTTCTTAACACAACAGTATGTTTTGATGCACTAACTAATTTGCATAAGTATTGACATATCAATAGTACCAAGGGTCATAAGTTTAACTTATGAATGATAGAAAAAACATTAATGGAGATTTTATCGAAAACGCTTGACTTATAAGTACTTAATGAAGCATTCTTCGAATTGAACATTCCACATTTAGTATTTAGTAGACAATGGCTACAGAAACAATGGGTATCGCTCTCGGCATGATCGAGACACGCGGACTTGTACCTGCAATCGAAGCAGCAGACGCAATGACAAAGGCAGCAGAAGTTCGCCTTATTGGTCGTGAATTTGTTGGTGGCGGTTATGTCACAGTATTAGTTAGAGGCGAAACAGGCGCAGTTAACGCAGCTGTAAGAGCTGGTGCTGATGCTTGTGAAAGAGTTGGTGACGGTTTAGTTGCAGCTCATATTATTGCTCGTCCTCATAGAGAAGTTGAACCTGCTCTAGGTAACGGTGAATTTCTTGGTCAAAAGGACTAATTAAGTAAAGCAAGATTCATAAATTTTGCAAAATAATTATTTTCCCTACACAGACCTAAATTTATCCTTATGAGTAAGAAGTATGACGCAGGGGTAAAGGAGTACAGAGATACCTACTGGACTCCAGAATATGTACCCCTAGACACCGATCTACTAGCCTGTTTCAAATGTACAGGTCAGGAAGGTGTTCCAAGAGAAGAAGTTGCAGCAGCTGTTGCCGCTGAATCTTCAACAGGTACTTGGTCAACAGTTTGGTCCGAGTTACTTACAGACTTAGAATTTTATAAAGGACGTTGTTATCGTATCGAAGACGTTCCTGGAGATCCTGAAGCTTTCTATGCTTTTATTGCATATCCTTTAGATCTTTTTGAAGAAGGATCAATCACAAACGTATTAACATCTCTTGTAGGAAACGTTTTTGGATTTAAAGCTCTAAGACATCTACGTCTAGAAGATATTAGATTCCCAATTGCTTTCATTAAAACTTGCGGTGGTCCACCAAACGGAATCGTAGTTGAAAGAGATCGACTTAACAAATACGGAAGACCTCTACTTGGTTGTACCATAAAACCTAAATTAGGATTATCTGGTAAAAACTATGGTCGAGTTGTATATGAATGTCTTAGAGGCGGTCTTGATTTAACGAAGGATGATGAGAATATTAATTCTCAACCATTCCAACGTTGGAGAGAAAGATTTGAGTTTGTTGCAGAAGCAGTTAAGCTTGCTCAGCGAGAAACTGGAGAAGTTAAAGGTCACTACCTTAATTGTACTGCTAACACTCCTGAAGAACTCTACGAAAGAGCTGAATTTGCAAAAGAGCTAGATATGCCAATCATCATGCATGATTATATAACTGGTGGTTTTACTGCAAATACTGGATTAGCTAATTGGTGTCGTAAAAATGGCATGCTTCTGCATATTCACAGAGCTATGCATGCTGTTATTGATAGACATCCAAAGCATGGTATTCACTTCAGAGTTCTTGCAAAATGTTTGCGACTATCTGGAGGAGACCAATTACATACTGGAACCGTGGTTGGAAAACTAGAAGGTGATCGTCAAACAACTCTTGGTTATATTGACAACTTAAGAGAGTCATTTGTTCCTGAAGATAGATCAAGAGGTAACTTCTTTGATCAAGATTGGGGTTCAATGCCTGGAGTATTTGCAGTCGCATCAGGTGGTATCCATGTTTGGCATATGCCTGCACTTCTAGCGATCTTTGGGGATGATTCCTGCCTTCAGTTCGGTGGAGGAACACATGGTCATCCATGGGGTTCAGCCGCTGGAGCTGCGGCTAACAGAGTTGCTTTAGAAGCTTGTGTAAAAGCCCGCAATGCTGGTCGCGAAATCGAAAAAGAGAGTAGAGACATTCTTATGGAAGCTGCTAAGCATAGTCCTGAATTAGCTATTGCTCTAGAAACTTGGAAGGAAATTAAGTTCGAGTTTGACACTGTCGACAAGCTTGATGTTCAGGGTTAACTCAAGTTTCGAAATTGAGGAGATTTATTCTCCTCAAACTTATTAAAATCTCGTTTTTACGAGTAATTACATTCACATTTTGATTAATTATGCCTTTCCAGAGCACAGTAAGCGACTATCAAACAGTTGCAACCCTGGAAACATTCGGTTTCTTACCACCGATGACCCAGGAAGAAATATATGACCAAATTGCGTACATAATTGCTCAAGGTTGGAGTCCAGTTATTGAGCATGTTCATCCAAGTGGATGTATGCAAACTTATTGGTCATATTGGAAACTCCCATTCTTTGGGGAAAAAGATCTTAACTTGATCGTGAGCGAATTAGAGGCATGCCATAGAGCATATCCCGATCATCATGTAAGAATCATCGGCTACGATGCTTACACTCAAAGTCAAGGAACAGCTTTTGTAGTTTTCCAAGGACGTTAAAGCTACTTATCGTAGTTAATATCTTTCTCCAAAAATTTCTTTGGAGAAAGTTTTTCAAAAAAGTTTTTAAAGAATTTCAAACTTGAAGATTATGTCAAAAAAAACCAGTAGAGAGATAGCACTTGAAAGAAGAAAGGCGATGAGTGATAGCGGTAAAAAAGCTGTTGCTTCTTCTTCAACTACCAAAGATAGAGTTCGATCTTCTCAAGATATAAAGATTTCTGGGACTCAGTCTTCTCCTAACAATCATAATATTTCTAAACCAGCTACAAAACATATTCCAAAAACTCAGGTAAACAGAAATTCTTCAACAACTTTATCTAGTAAAGAGTTAGTAATAGAGAGAAGAAAAGCAATGTCCACCCATGGGAAATCAGCTATAACTTCATCCGATAGAACCCGTACTTATGCTAAAAAAGAAAATCCTGTAAACATAGTTAAATCAACGATAAATAAAAATCAAGAAAGTCAAGATTCAATTAGTTCAGAATCTAAGTCCCAAAAACCCAACGTTAAAAGAAGAATTAATCAGAAGAGAAAGCCTATTACTAATACAAGTAGAGATATTGTGTTAGCGAGAAGAGAAGCTCAATCTAAGCATGGTAAATCAGCAACTAAACAAAATACCAGTGCCGCTTCTTTA
>QCED01000037.1 GCA_003280725.1 Prochlorococcus sp. AG-355-M18
CAAAACCTCACGTAATAGATTGGGTCCAAATTTTAAAAGTAGAAACTTAATGAATAATTTTATATCAAAAAATTTGTCTATGATTTTCTTTATTTTTATACCAATTATTTTTTTGTGGAGCCCGAATTGGCTTGGATTTTTTGGAATCCAACCTTATTGGCCTTTATTTTGGTTGTTGCCATGGTCAATGATTAATGGATCAATTAATGGACTAATATTTGGTTTGTTTTTGGGTCTAATATTAGACTCTATAACTCTGGAGAATAATTTTACTCAGATACCAGGTTTAATTTTATGTGGAGTTTGGTTTGGAAGAATTAAAATACATAGTAATTTTCTGGTTGGGCATTTTAGGTATGGTTTAATTTGTTCTTTAGGATGTTTTTTATGTGGGACTTTATATTTTTTACAGATTTTGTTTAGAAATTTTTCAGATAGTGCTTTTTTACTTTATCTTCCAAGTGTTCAAAACATTTTAGCTGAAACTTTTCTCACAGGGTTATTTGCTCCTTTAATATGCTCCAAACTATTGAGATTCTTTAAAACTTCAAAGGATAAACGTACAAATATCAATTTCTCAAAGAAGTAAAAGTTGTTCGAAAAATTCATATTCTTAAATTTTTTAAAATAATTTTAAATCTAATGAATATCTCTTTGAGGGTTCGTGATGTTATATTTTTAATTGTTAGAATGAATTTTCAATGCAATAAATATTTGCTTTGAAATATCTGAAAATCTTTTTTAACTATGTCAAAAGCAAGAATTTTAGTTGTTGATGATGAACCAGCTGTTTTGAAGGTATTAGTTACAAGACTTCAATTAGCAGGTTATCAAGTTTTTTCAGCCACTAATGGGGAAGAAGCTCTTGAATCTTTTCATAGAGATTCTCCAGACTTGATAGTTCTTGATGTTATGCTTCCAAAAATGGATGGATTTGCAGTTTGTCGAAGAATTAGAGCTGAATCGGTGGTACCAATTATATTTTTAACTGCCCTGGAGGCGATTTCTGAGAGAGTCGCTGGTTTAGATTTAGGAGCTGATGATTACTTATCAAAACCATTTAGCCCAAAAGAGTTAGAAGCTAGGATAGCTACTATTCTAAGACGAATGGGACCCTCTTTGTCTGTTACAGAAGCGAAAGAGGTCCCATCAGGTAAAGGAGTTATGCAATTCGGGAGCTTAGTCGTTGATACTAACAGAAGACAAGTGTCTAGAGCAGGTGAAAGAATTAGTTTGACTTATACTGAATTTAGTCTTCTGGAATTATTATTTGATGAGCCTGGTAAAGTTGTTCCACGTGCAGAAATTTTAGAACAGTTATGGGGTTATCCTCCTAGAAGAGCCGCTGATTTAAGAGTTGTGGATGTATATGTAGCTAGATTGAGAGGTAAGTTGGAACCAGATCCAAGAAATCCAGAATTAATATTAACTGTTCGAGGTATCGGCTATGCATCTCAGAGAGTTGGCGAAACAGCAACATCTTTGGCAAGTTGAGCCTCAGTCTGATACTTTAATTAAATAAAACAAATATATAAAATAAATTTTGTCTGAAATCAGAGAGGCACGTCTGCAAAAAGCTAATTCATTAGTAAGTAAAGGATTTGCTTCTTACGCAGAAAATTTTACAATTTCCCATACTACTCAACTTCTTATTCAAAAATTTGGATATTTAGAAAATGGTCAAGAAGAAAACTTCAATGTTTCTATTGCTGGTAGAGTGATGGCAAAAAGGGTGATGGGCAAAATTGCTTTTTTTACGATAAGCGATCAAGAAGGTCAGATTCAACTTTATTTGGATAAAAGGATTATTAATTTAAATTTGGAAAAACAAAAATTGCTTTCTTTTGAAGATATTAAGGAAATAGTAGATATTGGTGACTGGTTAGGCGTATACGGAACTATTAAAAAAACTAATAAAGGTGAGCTTTCAATTAAAGTAGAAAAATGGGAAATGTTATCCAAATCATTACAGCCTCTCCCAGATAAATGGCATGGATTGACTGATATTGAAAAAAGATATAGACAACGTTATTTAGATTTAATAGTAAATCCTAAGTCCAAAAATGTATTCAAAACAAGAGCGCAATGTATAAGTTTTATAAGAAAATGGCTAGATACAAGAAATTTTTTAGAGATAGAAACTCCAATTCTTCAATCTGAAGCAGGTGGTGCTGAAGCAAGACCATTTATTACTCACCACAATACATTAGATATCCCATTGTATCTAAGAATAGCTACGGAATTACATCTAAAAAGAATGGTTGTTGGAGGATTTGAGAAAGTTTATGAATTGGGTAGAATCTTCCGCAATGAGGGGATAAGTACAAAACATAATCCTGAATTCACTTCAGTTGAAATTTATCAAGCGTTTTCTAATTATGTCGATATGATGAATTTAACGGAAGAATTGATTAAAGATATTGTATTTGATGCTTGTGGTTCTTTAGTTATAAATTATCAAAATAAGGAAATTGATTTTTCTCAACCTTGGTCAAGAGTATCTATGAAAGATATAGTAAAACAATATACAGGTATTGATTTTGACTCTTTCGATGGAGACTATCAAGCAGCAAAACTAGCTGTACAAAGTGTAGATGTTGAACTCCCTAACAAAGTAAATACAACTGGCAGACTTTTAAATGAAGTCTTTGAGCAAAAAGTAGAGTCACAGCTCATACAACCTACTTTTGTTATTGATTATCCTGTTGAAATTTCTCCTCTAGCCAGGCCTCATCAAGATAATAGAGAAATGGTTCAGAGATTTGAATTATTTATCTATGGTCGAGAGCTGGCAAATGCTTTTAGTGAGTTGATAGATCCAATTGATCAAAGAGAAAGAATGCAATTACAAGAATCACTTAGAGATGCTGGAGATTTGGAAGCTCATTGTATAGATGAAGATTTTTTGAATGCCCTAGAGATTGGTATGCCTCCTACTGGAGGCTTAGGTATAGGTATTGACAGACTAATTATGTTAATCACTAATAGTCCATCAATTAGAGATGTAATCCCTTTCCCATTATTAAAACCAGAAATAACTTCTAATAAAAATGAAAAATTACCCTCGCATGAAGTAAAATAGATAAATTAATCCAATACGATATTTTTAAATGAGTGGTGAACGTGTTGGTTTCCGTTTCAAACATGCGGATGCAGTAGTCAAAAGAAATCCTCAAGGCCGATCAAGAAGAGGATGGGTTATTGAGCCAGTAGAACAAACTACAAGTAGGGGCACAAAAATGCCTGCTTACAAAATTCGCTGGAGAGATAGTGAGAGACCGGAAACTGTCTTACAGCACATGTTAATCGCAGATCCAGATCCTTCACCTCCTCCAGGTTCAGTTAGTTTAGATTCATAGATACTGAATAAAAATTTTATCTTTTTAAAGCTGATTTAATTTCTCTTTTTATACTTTTTTGTTTTTCAGCTAATCTTTTGTCGTGTAATTTTTTCCCTTTGCCGATACCAATTGTTAATTTTATCCAAGAACCTTTTAAATAAATAGATAATGGAATAATGGTCATTCCTTTTTTTTCGGTATTGGCTTTCAGTTTTTTTATTTCTTTCTTGTGCAGTAGCAACTTTCTATGTCTTAATGGGTCATGATTAAAAAAAGACCCCACGTTTTTGTGTGGTGAAATGTGAACATTTAATAACAAAATCTCGCCATTTCTGAATGAACAATAACCATCTCTTAAATTTGCTTTTCCGTTTCTAATAGACTTTACTTCAGTCCCTAAAAGTTCAATTCCAGCTTCGATTGTCTCAGATATTTCATATTGAAATTTTGCATATCTATTTTCAGCTAGACGTTTAAAAATATTTTCTTTTTTAGTGTTTTTTTGAACTTTTTTGGAATTTTTGGCCATTTTAGTTGTAAAAAGTTTTTCTACTCGGAACAATTGCAATTAACCTTTTATTATGGCAATAATTTCCTCAAATATAGGTGATAATGATTTTTCTCTTGGTAAAAAAGAGCTCAGGATAGTTGATTCAAAAATTATTCCAGAAGAAAAAAGAAATAATTTGAACTTAGCTCGGCCGCTTACTCTACAAGAATTTATTGGCCAGGAAAAATTGAAGTCTTCTTTAAGAATAGCTATAGATGCTTCAATTTATAGGAAGGAACCTTTAGAACATACTCTTTTATATGGACAGCCTGGTCTAGGTAAGACTACCCTAGCTTTTTTGATAGCTCATGAAATGAATACAAAATGCAGAATAGCCACTGCGCCTTCAATTGAAAGGCCTAGAGATATTCTAGGGTTACTGCTTGGATTAAAAGAAGGTGAAGTTTTATTTATCGATGAAATACATCGCTTAAATAGATTAACTGAAGAGTTGTTATATTCTGCAATGGAGGACTTTAGGATTGATTTAACTATGGGTGCTAATAAAGGAGCACGTTGTAGAACAATTAATCTACCTAGGTTTACTCTGATCGGAGCTACAACCAAATTAGCGTCAATTAGTGCTCCTTTAAGAGATAGATTTGGTATCTCTCAGAAAATTGAATTTTATACTAATGATGAATTAAGGCAAATAATTATTAATTTTGCTCGACTAATAAACCTTAATTTAGATGATGAAGCATCTTATAGCCTATCTAAGATATCTAGAGGAACTCCAAGAATTGCTTTAAGATTATTAAGACGAGTTAGAGATTATGCTCAAGTTGTGAAGAAAACTAATTTTATCTCTAACAATTTAGTTCAAAAAGCTTTAAATTCTTACCAAATAGATGAAAAAGGATTGGATTCTTTAGATAGACAATATTTATCATTTTTAAATCTAAATAATAATGTTCCAACTGGTCTCGATTCAATCGCAGCTGGTTTGGGTGATGATTCTTCAATGTTAGAATTTGTAGTTGAACCATATCTCATTCAACTTGGTTTCCTCATTAAAACTTCTCGAGGAAGATTACTTACTGATTTAGGAAAAAAGTACATTGATTCAAAAAATGGTAACTTTTAAAAAATTAAAGGTTTGTTTTTTATTGATTTTTGTTTTCGTAAATATTTTTTTTATTGCTCCATGCTATTCATTATCTTCTAGAGAGAATTTTTTTAAAAAAGCTTTAGATTTAACTTCAGGAGGCAATTTTAATCTCGCTTTGCAAGAATGGAATCGGTATTTAGATTCCTATCCTGATGATGCTGCAGGTTTGAGTAATAGAGGAAATGTCAAACTTGTAATTGGAGATATTGAGGGATCAATAGATGACCAAGATAAAGCAATTAGAATTGATCCTAGTGAAATAGATCCTTACATCAACCGAGGAATAGCAGAGGAAGCTTTAGGTCAATGGTCTAAAGCTAAGAAAGATTATATGTTTGTTATTTCTAAAGATAGTAAAAATTTTTCTGCATTATATAATTTGGCTAACGTTGAAGGTTCCACATTAAATTGGGAAAAGGCAAGGGATTTATTTTCAAAAGCTGCTTTATATAATCCTGGTTTTGCAATGGCAAGATCCAGTATGGCTTTAGCAGATTACCAACTGGGAAATATTGATGAATCTGAAAAAGAATTAAAAAATTTAATTAGACGTTATCCAACTTTTGCAGATGCCAGAGCTGCTTTAACAGCTTT
>QCED01000038.1 GCA_003280725.1 Prochlorococcus sp. AG-355-M18
AAAAGACATTAATTTGTTTAAATTAATTTGAATATATTTAATATTAAAATTACTTTTAAAAATTAAAAAGTTTAATTTTTTTAATCTTTTACTTTTATAGAGAAATTCTTAAATCGCTCATAAATTAATTAATCTCATAAATACCAAAAGAAGTTAGCTAAAAATAGAAAAAACTAAAAGTGTATAATAAATTTAGTAAAACGTTTAAGATAAGCGTGTTTGATAATCAATTGTTTGCAAAAAAAAAAGTTCTTATTACTGGATGTACTGGATTCAAAGGTTCTTGGCTAAGTATATGGCTTCACTCCTTAGGAGCAAAAATTTATGGATTATCTTTAGAACCTCCTACAAATCCATCATTATATGAAGAAGCTAAATTAAGTAATATTGTCGAAAATAATTTAATTAATATTAAGGATTCAGATAAAGTATCAGACTTAGTTAAAAATATAGAGCCAGATTACATTTTTCATTTAGCTGCTCAACCATTAGTTAAATACTCATATTTAGAACCAAAAGATACTTGGCAGACTAATTTAATGGGTACGGTTAACGTGCTTGATTCCCTTAGACTTCTTGAAAATAAATGTATTGTTGTAATTATTACCAGTGATAAATGTTATGAAAACAAAGAATGGGAATGGGGTTATAGGGAAATTGATGAATTAGGAGGGAGTGATCCATACAGCGCAAGCAAAGCTGCAGCAGAATTAGCTTTTAGTTCTTACTACAGATCTTTTTTTTCAAATAAATCTTTATCAAAAATTAGAATTGCCTCAGCTCGAGCAGGGAATGTAATTGGAGGGGGTGATTGGGCTGAGAATAGAATTGTCCCAGACTGTATCAAAGCTTGGGTTGAAAACTCCACCGTAAAGATTAAATCTCCTAATTCAACAAGACCCTTTCAACATGTATTAGAACCACTTAGTGGGTACATTTCTCTAGCTTCAAAATTAAATTTAGATGATAGTATTTCTGGAGAATCCTTTAATTTTGGACCCTTAAGTAATTCAAACTATAAAGTGATTGAAGTCGTAAAAAAACTTTCCGAGAGTTGGAGTTCCTCTAAATGGGAAATAGCTAAAAATGAAAAAACATTTTATGAATCAAAGCTTTTAAAGCTCAATTGCGATAAAGCATTATCATTAATTAATTGGAAACCAACCTTAGATTTTGAAAACACCATGAGATTTACAAGCGAATGGTATTACAATTTTTACGAAGAAAAAGATATAGATATTTATGAAAAATGTTGTCGTCAAATAAAAGAGTTTTCTAATATTAATAACAACTTTTTTTGATATGAATTTTTCTAATAGTAGCAAAATTGTAATAAAAAAATTAAAAAAATTCAAAGCCGATGAAGGTGAAGTTCTTCATGCATTAAAAGATTCTGAAGATGAATTTTTCGGATTCAAGGAGGCTTATTTCTCTACAATTAAATACAATAAAATTAAAGCCTGGAAGAGGCATTTAAAAATGAAAATGAATCTAATAGTACCTATAGGTAAGGTTCAATTTAATTTCTATGATCAACAAGAAATACTAATAGATAATATTATTATCGGAAGTGATAATTATTGCAGAATTACAGTACCTCCAATGATTTGGTTTGGGTTTAAAGGTTTATCATCAGAAACAAGTTATATTTTAAATATATCGGACACATCTCATGATCCATTAGAGATTGAGCGTAAACCTTTAACATTCCTAACATTTTTAACAAAATAATATGAAAGTTATAATTCTTTCTGGCGGATTCGGAACAAGAATTTCGGAATATACTTCCATTATTCCCAAACCAATGATCCCCATTGATGGAAAACCAATTATTGAACACATTATGGAAATATATTCTAATTATGGACATAAAAATTTTTATCTCGCATTAGGTTATAAATCTGAAGTTATTAAAGAGTATTTTTACAATTATGGTATTTTAAATTCAAATTTTAAAATTAATTTAGGAGATGGGAAAGTAACACCTTTTGAAAAGGTTAAAAAAGATTGGGAAATAAACCTTATAAATACAGGAATAAATACAATGACAGGAGGTCGATTAAAAAGACTAAAAAATTTTATTGGTAACGAAACATTTTTACTAACCTATGGAGATGCCGTGACCGATCTTAATATTAATGAGGTTATAGAATTCCATAA
The DNA here is from genome assembly GCA_003280725.1 of Prochlorococcus sp. AG-355-M18. Lineage (GTDB taxonomy): Bacteria > Cyanobacteriota > Cyanobacteriia > PCC-6307 > Cyanobiaceae > Prochlorococcus_A. The sequence continues at coordinate 2,161 of QCED01000038.1, forward strand.
ATCTAAGGGCAAAATGGTTACAGTTACTGGAGTAAGACCACCTGCTAGATTTGGTGAATTAACAATTAATGACCAAAATCAAGTTTTAGAATTTAAAGAAAAGCCAAATATAAAAGAGGGTTGGATTAATGGTGGTTTTTTTGTAATAGAGCCAGAATTTATAGATTACATTAAAGATGATAGTTCTATTTTGGAGAAAGAGCCATTAGAAAAAGTTGCTAATATTAATGAACTCGTAGCCTTTCTTCATGAAGGTTTTTGGCATTGCATAGATACAAAAAGAGATAAAGATAATCTCGAAGAGATTATAAAATCTAAAAAAAAGATATGGTAAAAAATTCAAAAATATTAGTAGCAGGTGGTACAGGATTTATTGGTTCAAACCTGATATTAGATCTAATCTCTAAAGGAAATGAGGTTATAAGCATATCTAAAACTGGTAATAATAAAATAAAATTAAACAATGTAAAATACATATATCACGATCTAACCAAACCTTTTAAAAATAAAGAAGTTGAATTATTTTCAGATGTTGATTATATAGTAAATTGTGCTGGTTATATTAATCATAGTAGTTTTTTAGATGGAGGAAAAAAAATTTATTCTAATCATCTAGAATCGCTTTATTCATTAACAAATTTAGCCTTAAAAATAAACTCCAAGTCATTTATTCATATCGGTTCCAGTGATGAATATGGTGAAAATATATCTCCCCTTGATGAATCAATCAGAGAATCACCACAATCACCATATGCACTGAGCAAATTATCGGCAACACATTTTCTACAGCATTGTTATAAACAAGGAATTATAAATACAGTTATTATCAGGCCATTCTTAGTATATGGGGAAAGGCAAAGTAAAGAACGTTTCCTACCTTACCTTATTGATAATTGTTTAAAAGATAGAGAATTTAATGTTTCCTTAGGTGAGCAAATAAGAGACTACTTATACATAAAAGATTTCAATACGGCTTTAATAAGTGCTTTAAATAATAATAATGCTTATGGAGAAGTAATAAATATTGCTTCTGGTATCCCCATTTCAATAAAAGATGTTATCCAAACAGTAAGAGATTTAATTGGTAGGGGGAAACCCATTATTGGAGGACTAGAGTACCGAAAAGGTGAGAGTATGAATCTCTATGCAAATATTGAAAAAGCAAAGAAGATTTTAAAATGGGAACCTAAGTACGAATTTAAAGCCTCTTTAAAAAAAGTTATAGATTGGTATTCAAAAAATAATTAAAAATGATTATCTATATGAGTGAAATCTCTAATTTAAATAGATCACTATTTAATTTTTTTTTCTACGATTAAATAATTAGCTAACCCCAGAAATTATTTCCAAATTTCATACCCAAAACAAATGAATAAATGTGATATTTAATTTTAGAAATTATAAGTTTTGGTCTTTGCAAGTATTGATGAAAGGTTATATAACCTCCATATTGATCATAATTAGAAAATTTATATATTTCTATTTTGCTTTCATCTATAATTTCATTTATAGATGAATCAACCTTCAAACTTTTATCAATTTTGACAATTCTTTTTTTTAAGTCTTCATAATGATTTAAGGATGATACATGAGTTAAAGCTTCTAAATTTTTATACTCATTCTTGTTTGATAAAAAGTAAATTAGATTTAAGTTAATGCTGTCTATACCTTTTTTTTCTTTAATAAAATTCAATTTTTCAATCTTCGATTTATTATAAACGCCTCTTCCAAGAACACCTAGAAAGATTACACTTATAGATTTAGAGGATAAGTACTTAAGATCTTCACAAGTAAAAACTCTATTTAGTAAATTTTGATAACCTATCACCCCAAAAGATATTTTTCCTTTATAGAAAATATTTAATTTATCTATTTGTGTTAATTGATAATTATAGGTTGGGTAGTATTCAAGGTAAATCTTATCAATCATATATTTTTGTCTTATTTTATCGAAAAATATTTGGGCATTTTTTTTTGTTAATTCTTTTAAGTCGCAGTAGCAACATAACTGCAGTGACCAATCAGTGGGTATAAAACCTAGTCTGCTAACTATTTCCTTTAATTGATCAATCAAAGGTCTAAATCTAATATGTTTCACCGATGGGTAGCGATAATATACTTTTGTTAATAGTTTTAATTTTTTCTCGATTCCTTTTGATGCAAATTTTATAACTTCAATAGATTTTCTATAGTTATTACAAGTATGTATTCTCATGCCTTGCTTAATTTGTAGACGTCTTAATTCTTCAGATTCGTTATTTTGATCTAGAATTCCTCCAAAAATTAATTTCCCTAAAATTTCTTGTTCTTCAAATTTCATATTTAAACTGTTGCATTCAATCTGACTTAAATCTTAAGATTAATGGCATTTTAGAAGCAAACTTGCTTATGTTTTATTTCTTATATTTTTTAAAATTAATTAATACTTCAATAAGTATATTTTTTTAAGACATATTTAAATCATTTTCAATAAACTCAACAAGTAAATGTCCAATTGTTATTTGTACTTCTTGAATTATAGAAGTCTTATTTTCATTAATCACGTAATTTGATGAGGTGATGTCTCGAACTCTGCCTCCACCTTTTCCAAGAAGCGAGAGAGATTTGATACCGATTTCTTTGGCAGTATATGCTACATCAATGATATTTTTACTGTTTCCTGAAGTACTAAGAATAATCAAATAATCATTCTTATCGGCCAAACCTAATAATTCTCTAGAGAATATCTTTTCATAACTATAGTCATTTGCTATACAAGAGAGTATCGAACTATCTTGACCAAGAGCAATAGATTTTAAAGGTTTTCTCTCAGATTCATATTTTCCCATTAATTCAGCAGCCAAATGACTAGCGTCTGCCATGCTTCCACCATTACCGCACCAGAAGACAGTACCTCCCGATTTCAAAGTAAATGAAATATCTTTAGATATTTTTTTGAAAAATCTATACTCTTTTTTTATTTCATCAATAGCTTTAATATGTTGATTAATGTATTTTCTTAGAAAATCATCACTAATCTCTTCGGACATATACAGAATCTCTTGACATTGA
>QCED01000039.1 GCA_003280725.1 Prochlorococcus sp. AG-355-M18
TACAAACACCATTAGACCTATTGCAGGAGATAAATGTTGGGTAATAAATTGTGAAATTAAAGATACATGTAACTTTTGGCTATCTTTTGAGAAGGATGACATTAGTTCATTAAAAAGTATTTCCTTAGCCAAACCTAATCAAAAACCTAGCATTATTGAATCATTTCTTATTGACGAAAAGAGAATTACGCTTAAATTAATCATATCAAGAGTACTTCAGAGATTAAATGGACAAAAGTTAATAGGAGTTAATTAGTAAAACAATAACACCAAGTTAACTTTTTCCTCGAAAATACAAATCATAGTAAATAATAGTATTAATAAATCAAATAAAAGATGGCTCAATCAACTGTTGAATCAAAAAATAAAAAAGATGTTAACAATGGGAAGATACCTGCAAAAGAAACAATTTTGTCTCCAAGATTCTATACAACAGACTTTGAGGCAATGGAAAATATGGATTTATCAATAAATGAAGACGAATTGGAAGCTATATGTGAGGAATTCAGGAAAGATTACAATAGGCATCATTTTGTGAGAAATAGTGAATTTGAAGGAGCTGCAGAAAAATTAGACCCTGATACAAGAGAACTTTTTGTTGATTTTCTTGAGGGAAGTTGTACTTCAGAATTTTCAGGTTTTTTACTTTACAAGGAGCTTAGCAAAAGGATTAAAGACAAAAACCCTCTTCTTGCTGAATGTTTTGCCCATATGGCTAGAGACGAAGCTAGACACGCAGGTTTCTTGAATAAATCTATGAGTGATTTTGGATTACAGTTAGATTTAGGTTTTTTAACAGCAAACAAGGATTACACCTATTTTCCACCAAGAAGTATTTTTTACGCTACTTATTTATCTGAAAAAATAGGCTATTGGAGATACATTGCAATTTATAGGCATCTCGAAAAAAATCCAGATAGCAAAATTTTTCCACTGTTTAATTATTTTGAAAATTGGTGTCAGGATGAAAATAGACATGGGGATTTCTTTGATGCTCTGATGAAAGCACAGCCACGTACTGTTAAATCTTTAAGTCAAAAAATTACCATTGGCGGCTCTACCTTTACACACCCACTATTTGACTACTTCCATAGATTTAGATATTTTTTAAATAATCTTCCATTAACATCCAAGTTATGGTCTAGGTTTTTTCTATTAGCTGTATTTGCAACTATGTATGCAAGGGATTTAGGAATTAAAAAAGATTTCTACAGTTCACTAGGTTTAGATGCCAAAGATTACGACCAGTTTGTTATTAATAAAACAAATGAAACGGCAGCTAGAGTTTTCCCTGTAGTAATGGACGTTTATGATAAATCTTTTTATGGAAGATTAGATAAAATAGTAGAGAATAATAAGGTTCTTTCCGACATCGCAAGCAGTGATGGAAATAAATTATCTAAAACTCTTAAGAAATTACCTAAATATTTTTCAAACGGTTACCAGTTATTAAGACTATACTTGTTAAAACCTCTTGAAAGCAAAGATTTCCAACCTTCTATTAGATAATCTTTCATTAAGAGAAGATTTATAAAGTCATATGCTTACGTCACAAGTCAAATCAAATGAAATTATTTTTGGTGGTTGCAATAAAGATATATTAGAAGAAATAATTTTCTATGGGATGGGACTTGGGGCTGATTTTGTAGAAATATTTATAGAGAATACAGACAACTCAAACGTTCTAGCTGAAGAGGATTTTATTACAAGTGTAAGTCCATCATTTGGAAGGGGTGCTGGTATTAGAATTTTCAAAGATAAAAAGGATGGATTTGTAAGTACAAATGATTTAACAAAAAATGGACTGATGAGGTCTGTATCTCAGGCTATTGAGATGTTAGACATAACAGATAATAAAAAAAGAGAAGTATTTAACGGTCTAGACAGACATAGGGACTATAGTTTGTCCAAGAAAAAATGGATTAATGAAGTTCCATCGATTCATGAGATAAGCGAAAAACTATTAGTCAGCACGAAGTATCTTAAAAAAAATAATAAAATAATAACTAGAAAAGGAAGTTACTCAAGAAATCTTCAGGAAATTATTATAGCTTCCAGCGATGGAACATATGTCTCAGATATTAGGTTGCATCAAACAGTTGGACTCAACGTGATTGCTAGTGATGCCCAATATAGATCTAGTGGAAGTAGAAGATTTGGATCGTCAGGAATGCCTCATGAATTCAGATTATGGGATCACGAAAAAGCAGCTAATGATGTATTCGAAAGCTCAATGAACATGCTCTATGCAGATTACGTTGATGCGGGACAAATGCCTGTTGTATTAGCTAATAAATTTGGTGGAGTTATATTCCACGAAGCCTGCGGTCATTTACTTGAAACCACACAAATAGAGAGAGGAACAACACCATTTGAGAATAAATTGAATGAAAAAATTGCACATGAATCTGTAACAGCAATAGATGAAGGAATTTCAGAGGGGTCCTTTGGTTCATTATCAGTAGATGATGAAGGTATGGAACCCGAAAAATCAGTTCTTATAAAAGATGGAATTTTAAAAAAATTCATATCCGACAGGGCAGGTGAATTAAGAACTGGCCATAAAAGAACAGGAAGTGGAAGAAGACAAAATTATTCTTTTGCTGCAGCTTCACGAATGAGAAATACTTATATAGCTAAAGGTGAGCACTCGAAAGAGGATTTAATCAATAGTATTAGTGATGGTCTTTACTGCAAATCAATGGGTGGTGGCAGTGTAGGTGCTACAGGACAATTTAATTTTGCAGTAGAAGAAGGATATCTTATTAAAAATGGAAAATTAACTAATCCAGTAAAGGGAGCAACTTTGATTGGTGAGGCTAAAGAAGTTATGCCAAAAATATCGATGTGCGGAAATGACCTCGAATTAGCTCCTGGATTCTGTGGATCCATCAGTGGAAGTGTCAACGTAACTGTAGGCCAACCTCACATTAAGGTTGATTCAATCACTGTTGGCGGAAGATAGGATATGAATTCAAAAGAAATAACAACTCAAATCTCTGAAGCTGCAGATTCTCTAAATCTTAAAAAATGGGATTACGGTGCAAGCTTTTCTAATGATTATTCTGTGCAAGTAGATAAAGGAGAGGCTAAACAACTTAAAGCATCACAAAAGCAAATTTTAACTATAAGAGTTTGGAACGAATCTAATTTAGTTGGTATTACAACAACTAGCGATATAAGTGAATCTGGTATTAAAAAAGCTCTAAATCAAGCAAATATTGCATCTGATTTTGGCAACAAGAATGAAAGAACAGAATTCTCACCACTAGCCAAGGATCCTATTGAAGTTAAGGACTCAAAAAAAAGAAATCCTGTTGGAATAAAAAAATTACTAACTCTTTTAAGAGAAGCGGAAGTTCAACTATTAGAAAGCCATGAATCCATAAAATCTGTTCCGTATAATGGTCTATCTGAGAGTTTTTATGAGAGAGTTTATGCAAATAGTGATGGTGCCTTTCGGAGTTATGCCAAAAGTCAAGCTGCACTTTATTTATATGCAAGAGCAGAAGAGAAAAATAAGAAACCTCGTAGCTCAGGTTCTGTAAAACTTGGATATGGAGTTGAAGATATAGATATTGATTCGTGTATTAAAGACGCTTCTAATAAAACAATTTCTCATTTAAATTATTCATCTATTAAAACTGATAAATATTTAATATGTTTTTCCCCTGAGTCTTTTTTAACGATCATTAATGCCTTTAGTTCAATGTTTAATGCTAGAAGCATCTTAGATGGAGTTAGCTTATCTAATAAAAAATCTATTGGAGAGAAATTATCTACAGAAGCACTTAATATTTACGATGATGGTCTTCACGAAAAGAATATTTCTTCATCACCATTTGATGGAGAGGGAACTCCTACCAAAAGAATATGTTTAATTAACAAAGGGAGACTTGAAAATTTTTTGCATTCTGAATCAACTGCAAGAATATTTAAAACAATGCCCACAGGCCACGCTGGACTAGGATCAAAAGTCTCAGTATCTCCTGATTGGATAGTAGTTGAGAAATCAGAGGAAAGCTCAAATCTAAAAACATCATTAGATCACTCTACTTATGAAGGAGAATTTGTTTATATTGAAGCATTAAATGCAATCCATGCAGGTGTCAGAGCAAGTCAAGGCTCATTCTCTCTTCCATTTGATGGATGGCTCTATAAAAACGGTAAAAAAATCTCAATAGAATCTGCAACTGTAGCAGGGGATATCAAATATCTTTTGAAGAATATAGTAAATATTGAATCAAACCAAGAAGTAACAACAAGTGGAATTTCTCCACATATATGGGTAGATGAATTATCAATAACTGGTGACGCGTGAGAATTATATTCTGGGGAACACCTGAATATTCAATTGCGAGCCTTGATACTTTTATTAAATCTAAGCACGAGGTAATTGGTGTAGTTAGCCAACCCGACAAGAAAAGATCTAGAGGAAATAAATTAATATCCTCACCTGTCAAAAGCTTTGCCGAACAAGAATCTATTAAAATTTATACTCCAGCAAAAATTAGGCACAATATACATTTTATAAATGAACTTAAATCACTATCTTGTGATCTATTTATTGTTATAGCTTACGGGAAAATATTACCCAAAGAGATATTGGAAATCCCAAAATTTGGATGTTGGAACGCACATGCTTCATTGCTTCCAAGATGGCGTGGTGCAGCCCCAATCCAATGGTCACTAATAAAAGGCGATGAATTTACAGGTGTAGGAATTATGAAAATGAATGAGGGACTTGATACTGGCGACATATTATTGGAAGAAAAAATAAAAATTGGTAATGACGATAATTTAAATACACTATCGAAAAAACTTAGTATTTTATCTGCAAAATTATTTTTAAATGCCACATCACTAATCGAAGAAAATATTTATAAAAATACTAATTCTCAATTAACAAAACAAAATTCCCTTGGAAGAGAAATTTCTTACGCAAGAATGATTGAAAAATCAGACTTTAGAGTTGATTGGGGTAATGAGGCAATTGAAATTTCTCAAAAAA
>QCED01000040.1 GCA_003280725.1 Prochlorococcus sp. AG-355-M18
AAATTAAATACAATCTGAGCAAATTTTAATAAATTATTTTTTGCTTATTAAAAGATTATTAAAACTTTCTTTAGAGAAAAATTTCAAAATAAATAATGAAATAACTGCAGCCAAATAACCAGAAATATTTAAAAATGGTGGGAGTATCAATGGAAGAGCAATAATTATTTTTAGTGAAGGTTTTACTTTTTCATAACTAAAGATAAATAAAGGAACATACCAAAATAAACCCATAATCCAAGAAATCGGGTTAACAATGTTAATCCAATTCATTATTGTGAACAAGCATAAGGATATTGAATATTTTGAATATTTATAGAGGCAGATAAAAGCTCCAATAGTACCAATGATTCCACTTAAAAATAAATTACTAGATAGTAGGGGATTAGCAAATCCAAAAACAAAAAAGTGAGAATGAAATAAATTTCTAGCATCGGATGTTCTCACCATCATAGTATCTTTAATGACACCTAAATTATTTGGAAGCTGTTTTAAATCACCTAATGGCATTTTGTTCCAGGGGATAATTATTCTCTCAAAAAATGATTGACTCCATTCCAGTGGACATAAAACTAAATTTAAAAAGAAAAGTATTAGCAAAAAAATTATTAGGTATATGAAAAATTTCTTTTTTCTGGAACTTTGTATAAATGCTAATGCTAGTAATATGGGAAATACTTTGATAAATCCCAAAATTGCAATTAAACTAGCGCTTAAAAATATTTTATCTTGTTTATAAAAATAAAAAGATATCAATGCTATGCAAACAATTAAAATCTCTACTTGACCTCTTGATATGATGGACAAAACAGGAAAACTAATTCCAACAATAATTAAGGAATATGGATTAATATAAAAAAGCCTTTTTTTTATAGTAATGAAAGTTAGTAATGAGGCACTCAAAAGAGAAATAAGATTAAAAATGTTTTTCGAGAGTTCATATGGGAGATAAGCAAGAGGTGTAAAAATATAAGATGCTAATGGTGGATATTTCCAGCCAGAGAATTTAGATAGTTCAGCATTTATGGGTCCATAGAAATCACTACTTAAAGAGATATGATTTAAGTAGGGATTTAGATTATTAAGTACAGATTTTCCTGCTAAATAGAATGCTCTATAGTCAATAGCGTAGGTCTCATTACTTATATAAAAAATGAGGAAAATTGGACTTAAGGCAATAATATATTTATCCCATTCGATTTTCTTTTTAATAATGTTCATCTCTAATTTATTTATTTTAGTTTTAAATTAAGATACTATAGAATAATTAGGTTAAAAGCCCAAAGTAATGATATCCATAGTTATACCTACATATAATGAAGTAGAAAATATAATAACTCTTTTAAAAAATTTAACTTTTTTAGTAAATGATTTTCAATACGAAATTATAGTTGTTGATGATGATTCTCCAGATGGAACTTCAGATGAGGTGAACAAATATATGAAGTTTAATAAAAGAATTAAATTAATAACAAGAATTGGAAGGTCTGGGTTGTCTAGCGCTATTAAAGAAGGTTTAATTTTCGCTCAAGGAAAATATTTATTAGTTCTTGACGGAGATGGTCAACATCATCCATCTTTTATATTAGATATGCTACAAGAAATAAAAAAGAATCGATCTGATATCGTTATTGGTAGTAGGTTTCTTAACACCTCTAAACTCGAAGGATTATCAAAAAAAAGAAGTCTAGGATCAAAAATTGCTAATAAACTGGCACGAATATCTTTACATAGAAATTATTCAAAGTTAACAGATTATTTAAGTGGATGTTTTTGCTTAGAAAGAGAAAGTAATAAGAAATTTATAAGAAAAATTGAAATTAATGGATTTAAATTTTTATATGAATTACTTTCTTTAAGTAAAGGTAACTTAATGGTAAATGAAGTCCCATTGATTTTTAAGGAGAGAAAGTTTGGCAATTCAAAATTAGATATAGCTATAGTTTGGGATTTTCTCATATCAATTATTCACAATTTTACTTTGAGATTATTGCCAAGAAGGGCGATCAGTTTTGGACTCGTTGGCATTTCCGGTGTATTTGTTCAACTTTTTATTACTTCATTTTTAGTAGAAATATTGCTATTTAATTTTTATAATGCTCTACCTTTTGCAGTAATAATTGCAGCGACGTCGAATTTTCTAATTAATAATCAAGTAACTTTTCGCTCTGAAAGATTAAAGAATTCAGCTTTATTGATTGGTCTTTTGAAATTTCTTATAGTTGCTTCATTGCCTGTAATTGCAAATGTAGGTATCACAACAGCTTTTTATAAATATATATCTGCTGACACATTTATTGCGCAGATTGCAGGTATAGCAATTGTTTATGCATGGAATTATTTAGCTAGTAGTTCATTCGTATGGAGAAAAACAATTTAGTTTTTTGAAAATGAAATACGAATTTATTTTTATAAAAGTAATAAAGAGCAATTTTAGGCAATTAGTCAAGAAAATCCCCCTTGTCGATCGTTGGTTAATTGGTCAATTGCTCCCGCCTATGTTATTTGCAATAGGAGCATTTACTGTAGTGAGTTTAAGTGTCGGAATTATGTTTGATTTAGTTCGGAAAATTGTTGAATTTGGATTGCCATTTCAAATTGCATTGAAAGTATTGATTTTAAAGTTGCCAGGTTTCCTGGTTTTATCATTTCCTATGTCAATGCTTCTGGCTACTTTGCTTGCATATGGAAAACTATCTTCTAATTCAGAATTATTGGCTTTAAAGAGTTTAGGTTATACGAATAAAAGAATTATTATTCCAGTAGTTTTTCTTTCATTATTAATGACATTTATATCTTTTTATTTTAATGATAGTCTTGTTCCTATTTCAAATAGAGTTGCGGAAAATACTATGAGATCATCATTAGGAACCGCTTTCAATAGTGAAGAAGGAAAACATATAATGTTTTCGAGATACGGATCTCAAATTGATTCTTCTAATCAGATTTCTAAATCCAATGAAAATCTAACCCATATTTTTTATGCAAAATTTTTTCGCAATAATTTTATGGAAGAAGTAACTTTGATTGACTATTCAAGAATTGGGATTGAACAAACTCTTAAAGCAAAAAAAGGAGAATTTGATCAAAAAAATAATTTATGGATTTTTTATGATGGCAGATTGACTATTACTCAAGATGATGGAACAGTAAGCTTTATGAATTTTAATAGGTATCAATATCCTCTAGGAGAGGGTCCAAGAGAGTTAGCGCAAGTACCTTCTGATGCTAATGATATGACTTTGAAACAAGCAATAAAGGCAGAAGCTCTATATCAAAAATCTGGCAATACAAAAGAAGCGAGAAGAATGAGAGTAAGAATACAGGAAAAATTTACTCTTCCAGCTGCTTGCCTAGTCTTTGGTTTAATAGGAAGTGCTTTTGGTGTTAGATCATTTTCAAGATCATCAAAAAGTCAAGGATTTGGTTTAAGTGTGTTACTAATATTTGGTTATTATATTTTATCTTTTTTCTCAAGTTCCCTTGGCGTGAGCGGAGTTTTAAATCCCTTCATAGCGGCCTGGACTCCTGTTTTTATATCTATTTCAGTGGCATTATTTTTAATTAGAAGGGCAAGTAAAATATAAAATTTAGATTTGTGAAGCATAAGTATAAATTAATTAAAAATAATTTTTAAAAATTTAAATTTAGAGATTATCTATTGAAATAGATCCATCTTTTTGTTTAATTAAGGTAAATTTGAGTATTAATGAGATTTAAAACATCGATAAAGCAATGTAACTGCATTCATTGCCAGGAAAAAAAAGAACAAATAAGTCGTTCAAGAATATATTGGTCAAAAGTTATTCAAAATCAAATAAAGACTTGACTTATAAGAAAGATTTATGGCTAGTAGAAGTTAAAAATAATTAAAAATTCAATGATATTATTCCCTCATTAAAAATAAAACATAAAATTCATAAAGATTATTTTACTATTTTATTTTTGCGGAAAATCTTATTTTCTCGATTTAATAACCATAAAATCAATAAAATGCATACTGGAATGAGAACAAAATCTAAGGACATTTTAAGAATTATATTTATTTCATTCTTAGCAAAAATTTATTATTGTCAAATTAAAAAATTTTTAGTCTAAAAATCAATTTAAAAGAGCTTGCTAGTATCCCTACATGCAAGCTCCCATGACGAATAGTTAAATTCATACTATCTGAACTTAACCAGCTAAGCACTTCCTAAATGCCTTACTTATATAATATTAGGTAAATTTACTTAGTGTGAGTATAAATGCTTATTCCATTATTTTTAATTACTTCGCAAGAAAAAAGCTCCACTCCGTTTGCATTCGCTTGGCTTTACATAAGTTAATATTTGTGTTACATTATTTAACAATTAATTTTATTAAATGTCAAATTCACAAGTAACCACAGAATCAGGCGGAAGACAAAATATGTTTCCATCAGAAACTAGACCATACATAGATGAATCTGTTTCTTACGAAGGATACCCTCAGAATGCAGAAAAAGTGAATGGTAGATGGGCTATGATTGGTTTTGTAGCATTATTAGGTTCTTACATAACAACTGGACAGATTATTCCAGGTTGGTTCTAATGAAAAAAAACGAATCCAAAATTGTCGAAAAAGAAAAGATTGTAGCTGAAAAGCTAAATGGAAGATTTGCTATGTTAGGTTTTGTCGCTCTTGTGGGAGCATACCTTACAACAG
>QCED01000041.1 GCA_003280725.1 Prochlorococcus sp. AG-355-M18
ATTAATTATAACTTAGATTAAATTTAATAACTCTTTTAAATTGACGAACACAAGTAGAAATAGAGGAATTGGTATTGTTACAGCAAGTGACAGTCAAGAGAGATCAAAAGGTCAATTACATATTTATGATGGAGAAGGTAAGGGTAAAAGTCAGGCCGCTTTGGGAGTTGTTCTCAGGACAATTGGATTAGGAATATGTGAAAAAAGACAGTCAAGAGTATTGCTTCTCAGATTTTTAAAAGGTCCTGAAAGGTCATATGATGAGGATTCAGCTATAGAGGCTTTGCAAAGAGGGTTTCCACATCTAATTGACCATGTAAGGACAGGAAGATCGGAGTTTTTTACTGCTGATCAGGTCACAAAGTTTGATATTGGCGAGGCAGAGAGAGGGTGGAATATTGCTAAAGGCGCAATTGCAAGTTCTCTTTATTCTGTTGTCGTATTAGATGAACTCAATCCAGTCCTAGATTTAGGAATGCTTGATATACATGAAGTAGTAAATTCTCTTCAAAAACGTCCAGATGGATTGGAAATTATTATTACTGGGCGGGCAGCCCCTTCCTCTTTGATAAGAATATCGCAACTACATTCAGAAATGAGACCACGTTTGACAGAAGACTTAACAAAATTAATAGGAGAAAGTAAATGTAATGGTGGAATTGAGATTTATACAGGTGAAGGAAAGGGTAAATCTACAAGTGCACTTGGTAAGGCTCTACAAGCTATCGGTAAAGGAATATCTCAAGATAAAAGCCATAGAGTTCTAATATTACAGTGGTTAAAAGGAGGGAATGGTTATACAGAAGATGCTGCTATAGAAGCTTTGAGAGAGAGTTACCCCCATTTAGTAGATCATTTGCGGTCAGGCAGAGATGCTATTGTATGGAGAGGTCAGCAACAACCAATTGATTATGTTGAGGCTGAAAGAGCATGGGAAATTGCTAAAGCTGCTATTTTGTCTGGTTTATATAAGACAATCATTCTAGATGAATTGAATCCAACTGTAGATTTAGAGCTGCTACCTATGGAATCAATACATCAAACTCTCTTGAAAAAACCAGCAGACACAGAAGTAGTTATTACTGGTAGGTGTAAAAATGAACCCTCATACTTTGAACTCGCTGATGTCTATTCTGAAATGGTTTGTCATAAGCATTATGCAAATGTTGGAGTTGATTTGAAAAGAGGTGTAGATTACTAAATATTCTTAAAAATATTAATTACATAATACTTTTTTTACTTTTTCAATGCCCCCCTTAATAGATCTTGATTGAATTTTGAATTTAGACAAGATTCTTGACGCTTTTTCAGAACGTTTTCCCGATTTACATATAGTGAAAACCTCTTTACTTAAACTTTCTTTTTGAATAAATTTTAAATCAGATTCTTGGTTCAAATGACTTAAGGGGATTGATATAGATCCCTCAATTGCAGAAGTAGAAAATTCTTCATTTTCTCTAACATCAATTAAAAGAATTTTGTTGGGTTTTGTTTTGTATAAGCTATTAAAGTCAACAGCATTAATGCTGTTGATTTCATTATTTTTTTCACAATATTCATCGTTATGATAAAAGCCTTCAAACTGAGATAGATTATTAATTTTTTTATTTAACTGATCACTTTTTAGATTTAGTTTTTTCATATTCATATTCAATAGATCAAAAATTAAAATCTTCCCATCTAAAATTTCACCTTTTTTTAAAATGATTTTGATAATTTCATTAACCTGAAGAATTCCTATTAAACCTGTTGAAACACCTACCACCCCATATTCTGCACAACTAGGGACGGCATTTTTTGAAGGTGATTCTGGAAGTAAGTCTCTTAAATTTGGACTATTTTTATATAAATTGAAAACACTCACTTGCCCTTCAAAACCCTGCACACTTCCAAAGACTAGGGGTTTTTTTAATATCAGGCATGAATCATTTACTAAATACCTTGTGCCAAAATTATCTGAGCAATCGCAAATAACATCAAACTCCTGAATTAGTTGAAGGGCATTTTTAGGATTAATTCTCTCTGAAAAGGTTAATAATTCACAATTAGGATTCAACTTTTTAATCCTGTCCCTGGCAGAATCAATTTTGAGATTACCAATACTATTTGTTTCATGAATTATCTGTCTTTGGAGATTAGATTTTTCAACTTGATCGTTATCCACTATTCCAATTTTCCCAATACCTGCTGCGGCAAGATAAAGCAAAACAGAAGAACCAAGCCCACCTGCGCCAATGCATAATACTGAGCTGTTTTTAAGATATAATTGACCCTCGTAACCTATCTCTTTGAGAATCAAATGTTTTTGATATCTTTCTTCTTCATCAAGGTTTAAGAAATTAAATTTGATATCTTTGGACATATCGATACTTTAAATTTTGCGAGCTAAACTATGAAATCATAATAATTAAAATGCAAATTTTAGCCTTTTAAATTTTTTTTTACTGTGATTTATTAACGTTTTTGTTAGAACTAGACGATAATGTGAAGTTTTTATAAATAAATTTTAAGTTTAAATATCTTGAGAAACTAAATATACCAGCGCCTTTAAAGGAATACAAAATGTTTCGGTTCGGAATTTTGCACAACAAAAAGGTAGTCAACAGACGTTTTTTCCGATACTGTCTGGTTCATATATTAAGTTTACTGAATTCATGAGTGATAACACTCCAGAGTCAAACCAAGACTCCGGCTCCGATACAAGCTCAGAAACCAAAAGCTTTTCAGAGAAGTACTCTGATGTTATGGGAAAGGTCAATGAAACCCTTGGTAATGTTGATTGGACTCAAATGGGTAAGTATGGCAAAGCGGCAGGCATAATTGCTGTTGTCGTAATAGCTCAGATAATAATTAAAGTTGTCATTGACACGATAAACTTTTTCCCAATTCTTCCTGGTTTACTAGAACTACTTGGTGTAATTGTTGTCGGTCAATGGAGCTGGCAAAATCTTCGTACCAGTGAAAATCGTGAAGCTGTTTTAGATAAGGTACAAAATCTTAAAAAGACATATTTAGGTTAGTTAAAGATTACATATTGAGTATTGCTTTTACGTAATCTTTTACTTGTTTTAAGTATGATCCTCCAAACATATTGGCGTGATTTAATATATGGTAAAAATTATAAATAATAATTCTTTTTTCAAATCCTTTTTTTATGGGAAAAATTCTATGATACTCTTCATAAAATTCTTTGCTAAAACCTCCAAATAGTTTTGTCATAGCGATATCTACTTCATTATCTGCCCACCAAGATGCTGGATCAAATATAACTCCCTTACCGCTTTTGTCCGTTCCTGCATTTCCTGACCATAAATCACCATGAACAAGAGTATTTATTGGTTTATGATTCAGCAACTCTGATTTAATTTTTTCTAGAACTTTATTAATAGTTTCTTTCTCTAAAATCTTTGATTGAAGGATTAATAATTGAGGTATTATCCTTAGGTTTAAAAAGCAATCTATCCAATTATCATCCCAGCCTTTCTTTTGATCAATTGTTCCAATAAAAGATTCTTTTTTCGAATTAGCAGATACTTTCCAACACATTTTTACTTCGTCAAAATTTATAGAGTTAACTTTTTGTCCAAAAATTAAATTCACTCCAGTTTTAATCAATGAACTTTCTAATGATTCACTTAAAGACTGCATAGATTTTTTTAAATGCCAAAGACCATGTGGCTCTTGACACATTTGAAGAACAGTAGATCCATATAATGCGGCAGTATTAAAAACATCCTCTTGAGAATAAAGTTTTAGTTGAAGATTTAAGAATTTAATCAAGCGCTCATTCTTGGATAATCCACATATCCGCAATAAATCAAAAATAGTAGATTTAAGTAAGAAACCAGTGACAAGGTTTGAGGGTACTAATGCTTTGAAAAGTTGAGAAAAATCCCAAAAATTACTTATTGGTAATACAGGATTATTATTAGCAAATGTCCAATTGCTTTGATGTATAAGGTTACAAAGTTTCCAAAATCTTTGACTACCAGGAAACTGCATTTCTTGTTCAGCAATCCATTTACTTTTTTCATACCAAATAGGTATGGGTTTACCACCATCATTTAAATCAACAATGCAAGCAGGGTCTAAAATTGTTGCTTCTGGTGTTGGAATATCTAAAAAATCAAAAATTCTAGAGTGTATTCCTCCCTTCTCTAAACCCGCAACCTGAGTTGCACCAACATCAAAAATATAATTCTTTCTTTTAAAAGTGCCGGCACAACCTCCTGCTTGAGAATGAGATTCGATTAAAGTCACTGATAAGCCTTTTTTTGATAAAATCGCTGCAGAAGTTAATCCTGCTATACCTGCGCCAACAACTACTACATCAGATTTTCTCATTAAAATGCAAAAATTATCCCATACTGAAATTAACGAAATTTGTGAAGAATTAGGGGAAACCTATCCAAAAAGTATCG
>QCED01000042.1 GCA_003280725.1 Prochlorococcus sp. AG-355-M18
TATTCTAAAAGTTGTTAAACATTCATGTGATATTCAATATTTCTAGGCTACCTCTAGTTCAATATTAAGTTCAATTCCCTTTGAAATGATTGCTTCTTTAAATTCAATAAGTTTGGAAATTATTCTTTGCTTCTCAGGATCAGTTTTATGGATATCCTCTACAACTTCCTGCATTGCAAGTGTTACTTTTTGTAGTTTGATTTCTAGATCTTCCCTGTAATTCATAAGCCTAAAGAATTTATCTTATTTATTAAAAAACAAAATAATTATTAGTAAATAAGTACTTAACCTTAAAAGGATTGACAGCAAAACAAGGAGGATATATTTTATAGTACAAACGTATTGATAAGCAGATCACCAACTAAAGGTAAAGTATGGAGCCTAAGTACTCATTTGGTTGTAGCACTAGTAAACCCAACGGATGCCTACTAAATCCCGAAGGCAGCAGAATGATCTTTTTCAAAGAATGCAAAAATTCTCCTAAACCTAATTTAAAAATTCAAACTCATCTTTTCTACACAAATCACCTTGGAGAACCAGGAGGGTACAAATCCTCTGAAAAACTAAACATAGATTCAGCTTGGGAAAAGTGGAACGAACTTCACCAAAAAGGCTGGACAGAGGTCTACCACCATTATGGATAAGGATCCCCCGTCAAGAAACTATTCAAAAGATCAACTATTTAACTTTATATGCAACTATATTGCTACATATATGTAGCATATATCTTGAAAATAACTTATTTTTGTCCTATTACTTTACATTTGTTAATAGTAGTGTTACATTAGTTAACAATTACATCACTTCAATGGCTAATTCAAACGTTACTACTGAATCAGGCGGTAGACAGAATATGTTTCCTACTGAAACACGTCCTTACATAGATGAATCTGTGTCATACGACAGCTACCCACAAAATGCAGAAAAAGTTAATGGTCGTTGGGCAATGATTGGCCTTGTTGCGTTAGTTGGTGCTTACGTTTCAACTGGACAAATTATTCCTGGCATTTTTTAATGAGTCCACTTTCAGGTTTTCTAGCCATAATTGTATTCTTTACAGCCATCCTCGTTGCTTATCTAACCAAGCAATTTCAAAAAGAAAATTTAAACTATTCATCTTCTAATCAAATGAAAAACACAAACACAAAAGTCAAAACAATCGAAAAAGAAAAAGTTGTTGCTGAAACTCTTAACGGCAGATTCGCAATGCTTGGATTAATTGCTGCTGTTGGAGCATATCTAACAACAGGTCAAATAATTCCTGGTTTCGTTTAAAACTTACTATTTAATAACCCTAAAAATCAGATAAAATGGAAAATTCAAAACCAACTTATTGGCAAAACGCCGAGAGAACTAATGGAAGAATGGCAATGATGGGCTTATTTGCATTAGTAGTGAATTATGGCTTATTCGGTTGGATTATCCCAGGAATCTTTTAAAATGAACTTAGGCTTACTTTTTCTTAAAGTTAATACTTTAGGCGTAATAACTCTTTCAGAACTTGATTGGATAACAAACCATCAATCAGAATTTTCCAGGTTAGATATGGCTTTAGTTATTAAAATTGGTCGCCTTATGGATTCTGGAGTGGTGGAAATTGATAATAGATTACCTGTTTAATTTTTAAAAATTGATCGTCATGAGTGTTTGTCAATAGGGATACTGACAAACACTTTTTTATGAGAAAAAATATTTGTAAAAAAAAGAGATTGTTTCTTAGCTAAAAACAACCTCTCAATTACCTAATTCTTACATGAAAATTTCAAGTGAGCTTACAAAGCTTAACTGATTTATTTTTATAGTAAATACCTTAAAATTCTTATTTATCTTTCTAAACCTCCTCTTTTTATCCATAAGTACCAAGTAATCCAAATAGGTGGGAGAAATCTGATTAAAAAAGATAATTTATATATATAAAAAGGAGCATTTTCACTTTGAAAAAATTTTATCAAAAAAGTTGATATAGTTACCCAAAGTAAAATTAATAATATATTTGCTCCCAACAAAGCGTACTTATTTTGTTTGAATATTTTTGGCATAAAATAAATTTTTTATATTCTTAATTTTAAATAATCTCGGGAAATAAATTATACATTTTCAAAAAAACTTCAAATTTAAAATCCATATCCAAATAAAAAAAGTACTAAATTTCAATCCCTCTCCAAATAACAATCCAAAAGCGATAGGAGGAGAAAATATTACAAAAAGAATAGAGAATAAACTAAATAAAGCAAATGATCCTCTTAGAAAAAAATTCTTTCTTTTTGTTCTTCTTAAATTTTTTAAAATATTCCACTCCCATTCGATAAACTTATAGAACTTTTCTGATAATAAAAAAAAATACTTCATTAATATTATAAATTTCTATCGGCTTTTCTTATTTATAAAATTAATTTCACCTGTTAGCAATAAACCTTATCCCCTTCTTCAGAAAGATAGTAAATTTTATTTTCTGAACTTACGAAGAAAGTTAATCCCTTATATTGTGATCTTTTAAATTTATCTAATCTAAGTTTGTGTAAATCCCAATTATCAGTGCTTATGTCCGGATTAAATTCTTGTTCTTTTAAGAAAGGTACATAAGTTGGACTAATTGTTGTTTTTTGGGCTAACCCTCTATTTCGTTTTGAATAAAAAAGTAATAAAAATAAAAGTACAAAAAAAAGAATTAATAATATATTTGTCATTGTCAATTTTTCTAACTTGAAAAAACTTTATTTTGGAGAATCAAGAACTTTTAAGAATAAATTTCTTAGTAAGTAAAAAATCCTATTTTTATATTCTTGTATTTTTGAATACTTATCAAGGGGTTACCTAAATCAGATTATAAAATGAGTCGCATTTTCAAAATGACTCAAAATTCCATGAATACTCCTTATGCAAAAAGAGTAGCTGAAAAATTTAGAGAGGCTCAAAACTATTTAAAAACTAATGGTTTTAGTAGATCAACTGAACATTTACTGGAAGATATTGAAAATTCTGTTGAAAAATAATGCCAATACCCCCTCACTTACCACAACTACAATATGGCTACGATGATGGCTTTACAACCATTGTTTTTGGGTTAATAGGAAGTTGCTTAGGATGTATCTTAATTTTATTAATTTCATTTTTTGAATTTAAATTCAAAAAGCAAAATAGTAAGCCTTAAATTGGTAAATAATTTGTTTTATTAATAATCCTTTTATTACTAATAAAATTTTAATACTTAACGTTTGAATCTAGTACATTTCTGCTATTTCAGATTTCAGTTTCTTAATTTCAGCCTGCAACAAAGAAGTATCTTTTCCTTCCGCAGCTGCTTTGGACAATTGTCTTCTTTTGAAATTCAATTTAGAGTTTAATTTTTTAATTTTTAAAGAACCCGGTTTAGCGCCCCCTCCCCCGCTTTTTCCTCCGCCATAAACTAATAAGGTTTTGTTATGCATGTCATATTTAACGCTTTTCGTGAAATCATTTGCAAGTATCTCACCACCAAAAAAGAAGGTTATTGGTATTGAAAATAATGCTCCAAGTGATAATTTGCAAAACTTGTTTAACTTCATTTATTTAAAAATAATTTAATAACAATATGCATAATTATATTCATCTTTGTAACGAATAAAATAACCTAATGCTCTCTTTGAAAAATAAGTAATTGAGAAAAATCTTTTCAATATTATTAACCTAAACATTAAATAAGAACTCCATTACATCACCTTCATTTACAACATATTCTTTACCCTCACTTCTTAGTAAACCTCTTGTTTTCGCATTTGAAATTGAACCAGAGTCAATTAAATTTTGATAAGAAATAGTTTGAGCTCTAATAAATCCTTTCTCA
>QCED01000043.1 GCA_003280725.1 Prochlorococcus sp. AG-355-M18
TCCATGGAAGAAAAAAAATCTTTTTTAAAAAAAACGATTGACCCAAAAAGTCCTAATAAAAATATCGTACCCGTCACAACCTCCATTGGAAGTGATGGGAAATTATCAATTGGTGGTTGTTCTATTGAAGAATTAGTTAAAAAATATGATTCTCCTCTTTATATTTTGGATGAAATTACTTTGAGAAATTCTTGTAGAGCTTATAAAAAAGCACTAGAAGCGTATTATCCAGGAAAATCACTACCTATATATGCCTCCAAGGCAAATAGTTCTATTTTCATGAGTAACCTTATTGCCTCAGAAGGGTTAGGACTTGATGCGGTTTCAGAAGGAGAACTATTAACTGCTTTAAAGGGCGGTGTCCCAAATGAAAAGATTGTTTTTCATGGGAATAATAAATCAGACAAAGAAATAGAATTTGCAGTCAAAAATAATATCAAAATAATTGTAGATAATGATTATGACTTAGAAAGATTAGAGGAGTTCACAAATACCTTCAATAAAGACTTAGAAATAATGATTCGCTTTACTCCTGGAATAGAATGTCACACACATGAATATATAAGGACAGGATCATTTGACAGCAAATTTGGTTTCGGAATTGAATATTTAAACATTTTATTTGCCAAAATCAGCAATACCAAACATCTAAAATTGAATGGATTACATGCCCATATTGGTTCTCAAATTTTTGAACTAGATCCCCATAAGGATCTAGGTGAAATAATGGTGAATGTTATGCTAAAAGCCAAAACATTTGGTCATGATGTTAAAGAATTGAATGTAGGTGGCGGTTTAGGCATTAAATATACAGATAATGACGATCCTCCTTCAATTGATGAATGGGTAAAAACAGTTTCAACCTCAGTTATTAAAGCTTGTGAAAAACACAATTTAGATTTGCCTAAATTGATGTGTGAGCCTGGGCGATCTATTGTATCTACAGCGGGAATAACAATTTACAAAATTGGGGCGTTTAAAAAAATTCCTGGAATTAGAACTTATTTATCCGTTGATGGTGGAATGAGCGATAATCCAAGACCAATAACATATCAATCTGATTATTCTGCATGTTTAGTGAGTAATCCCTTCAATATTAATTCCAAAGATAAATACACTATCGCTGGCAAGCACTGCGAATCAGGAGATGTATTGTTTAAAGAGATAGAACTAGCAGGTTGCAAAACAGGAGATTTAATATGTGTTTTTGGTACTGGTGCTTACAATAATTCAATGAGTTCTAACTACAACAGAATCCCAAGACCTGCAGCTCTTCTAGTTCGTGATGGAGAAGCAGAGATTATTCAAAAGAGAGAAAGTTCTCTTGATCTTTTAAAATATGATGTCTTACCCGATCGCTTTATTAAACAAAATTAGGTACATTTAAATTAATTTTGTTTTTAATGTGAACTTCTGGGGGTTTATAAATTTAAAGCTTTTATTAGATGTCTTATTTGCTGTTGGTTTTGGACTTTTATTATTTTCTAGAGTTAAAGAGCAGCGGACACTATGGCTCCTAAGAGGTTATTTGTTTTTAGTTTCATCCGCTTGGTTTATTCAAAGGTATGCCTACCTCCCATTAACATCAAAATTAATTGATGCTGTAGTACTTGCATGCTCTCTTTCCTTAGCAATCCTTTGGCAAGGAGAGTTACGACGATTAATGGAATTATTAGGAACTGGCAGGCTAACTGTATTACTAGGAAATCCACCAAAGGAATTTAGAGCAACATCAACTACCATTACTCAGTTAGTTGATACTGCAGGTAAACTCTCTCAGAATAGAAGAGGGGCTTTAATCGTTGTCGATATAGGTAGTGATTTAAGGCCTGAAGATTTTTTATATTCAGGCACAACTATTGAGGCACAATTATCAACTGATCTTTTAATAAACCTTTTTGCAACAGATACCCCTTTACATGATGGAGCCGTTCTTGTTAAAGGCAACAAAATAATATCTGCTGGTGTAATACTTCCCCTTTCTAGACAAGGGATCAGTAGATACGGAACAAGACATTTAGCTGCATTAGGGATTACAGAAAGATTTGACCGGTGTATCTGTATTGTTGTTTCTGAAGAAACAGGTACGTTATCATTAGCAAACCAAGGAAAACTCGAAAGACCAATAACCAGCAGCAGGTTACAAGAACTTCTTGCAAAATTGATTGGTAATCAAAACTCTATGGGAGCAAATAAAGCATCTTTAAGCAAAAATGTGTTAACACCAAAAACAGACTCAAGTGATAATATCATCAGTGATATTAATAAAAAAGAGTCAGAAAAATCAGAAATTTTTATTAAGAAAAAGGATTAACTAATGAGTTTAGAAAAGGTAATAGACGATAAAATTAGTGACTTATTAATAAAAATAGATAAGCAAAAATTACCCAAACATGTAGCAATAATTATGGATGGCAATGGGAGATGGGCGACTAGAAAAGGTTTACCCCGATCATTTGGACATAAACAGGGCGTTAGTGTATTAAAAAAAATTCTCAAAGCTGCAAAAAATTTAGGATGTAAAGTAATTACTGTATATGCTTTTTCAACTGAGAATTGGTCAAGACCAACAAAAGAAGTTGATTTTCTTATAAATCTTTTCAGCGATGTTTTAAAAAACGAAATTAAAGAGATACATGAAGAATCAACAAAAATAAAATTTATTGGAGATTTAACTCCTTTCCCAAAAAATTTAAAAGAAATAATCTCTAGTTCAGAATCACTTACTAAAAACAATAATAAATTTTTATTCAATGTTTGTGTTAATTACGGAGGTAGACAAGAAATAGTAAAAGTTGCAAAAGAACTAGCATTAAAATCTTCTGCTGGGGAAATAAAACCAAGTGAAATTAATGAAGAATTATTTAATTCAGAGCTACTAACTGGAGGGATTAAGGATCCAGAATTACTAATAAGAACTAGTGGCGAAAAAAGGATAAGTAATTTTTTATTATGGCAATTAGCATATTCAGAAATTTATATATCTGACGTACTTTGGCCAGATTTCAATGAGCATGAATTTCTTAAAGCAATAATTGATTACCAATCAAGAAATAGACGTTTCGGCGGTATAGAATCATTACCAAATGAATCTTTTGATGATTCTCAATATTCTTCCTAATAAAAATGGCTAATTCGAATAATCAGTTATCAAAAGAAATTAGGTTCAATTGGAATAAAGAGGAGATATTGGAAATACTTAATATGCCTCTTATTGATTTAATGTGGGAATCACAAATCGTTCACAGGAAATTTAACAACTACGACATTCAATTAGCATCATTGTTCAGCGTAAAAACTGGAGGATGTGAGGAAAATTGTTCGTACTGTAGCCAATCAATTTATAGTACTAGCGAAATCAAAAGTCATCCACAATTTCAAGTTCAAGAGGTTTTAGCAAGAGCTCAAATAGCAAAAAATGA
>QCED01000044.1 GCA_003280725.1 Prochlorococcus sp. AG-355-M18
AAATGAAAATGCATCAAATCATGAACTAAGAAAGGCATTTTGTAAACTTTCCATTGAGTTGCATCCTGATACAACTTCACTAGAAATAGAGGTAGCTAAAAGTAAATTTCAAGAAGTTTTAGAAGCTTATGAGAATTTAAATAATAGTAATTTGAGGAAAATATATGATGACAAACTAAAGGATAAATCTAGTATAAAAAATAATAGCGTCTTAAATAATTTAATAATCGATTCAAATAATCAAAATTTAATAGGGAATAGAAGACCTTTTTCAAATGGGGAATTGTTTTCTTTATTCCTTTTAATTATCATCATTTCTGTTAGTTTGATTTGTTCAATTTTTATTGCGTCTTTTACTGGAAAAGAATTAGATACAATGCCCCTTTGGTTAATAAAATAATTATTTATAAAAGTCTGTGAATCCCTCTAAAAAACCTATCAACCAACATTCACTTCAATCATTAGAATTGTGGCTAACTGATTTAGGTGCTGTGAAGGATATTAATAATCCATCTAAATGGTATCTTTTACTTTCAGATTGGAATGCAACTATTATTTTTGAACAAGAAGATTTAAGCGTTATCTGGGAAAGTGGGGGACAAAAAACGAAAAGGCTATTTTCCTATTCTATTTATAGAGAAGATGTGGAAAATGCAATACTTCAGGGACCTTAAATTTGTATCTAAAGATTGTCTAATATTTGTCTAATTATCCAGTAACTTTTTTCTAATTGATCATCGGTTATACAAAGAGGCGGTAAGAGGTAAATAACATTCCCCAGGGGCCTAATAAATAAACCTTGCTCCATCGCAAGACTCTTTATTTCTTTACCAATATTATTAAAATAACCTTTTTTGTTTCCAATCTCTAAATCGAAGGCAGCAATTGTGCCGGATACCCTAATCTTTTTTATATAGGGTAATTTTTTAAATTTAATTAAATGAGATAGATGTTTTTCTTCAAGAGAAAGGTATTTATAAGGTTCTTTTTCTAATAAATCAAGGCTAGCGTTTGCCGCAGCGCAACCTAAAGGATTAGCAGTAAAACTATGTCCATGCCAAAAAGTTTTTCTTGGGGAATCATCAATAAAGGATTGAAATATTTTTTCTTTACATAAAGTTATTCCCATCGGCAAAAATCCACCAGTTAAGCCTTTTGAAATACTTATTAAATCGGGAATAATTTTTGCTTTTTGAAATGCAAAAAGGCTTCCGCATCTTCCAAAACCAGTTAACACTTCATCAGCAATTAATAAAGAATTATTTTGTTTTACGGTTTCTGAAACTTTTTTAATAAACTGAGGCCTAACCATATTCATTCCTCCTGCCCCTTGGACAAGTGGCTCCAGGATAACTGCTACTGTTGGGGTTTTAAGAAGAGTTTCTAATTTTTGGATTGCTTTATTTTCTTTGTTTTCCACTTCTTCATCATTCATCCAAGTTGAAGGCCATGGGACTCTTTTAACTGGGAACATAAGATTATCGAAATTCTCATTAAAAATATTTCTCTCACCTAAAGCCATTGCTCCAAATGTATCACCATGATATGCGCCATCAAAAGCTAATATTTGAGATCTTATCTCTCCTTTATTTTGCCATGATTGGAAGGCAATTTTAAGAGCAACCTCTACAGAAGTAGAACCATTATCCGAAAAGAATAATCTTTCTAGTTTTGTTAATTTGCTGAGCCTCTCTGCTAATCTTTTTGCTTGTGGATGTAAGAAATCCGCAAAGATAACTTGCTCAAGGTTTTTTGCTTGTTCAAAAATTGCATCTGCAATGTATTCATTACTATGGCCATGAAGAGTCACCCACCAACTACTTATTCCGTCTATTAATTCTTGTTTGGGATCTTTAGTAAATAGGAGCGTATCTTTACCATGAGTTACTTCTGTTTGAGGTTTACTCGAATTAATTTGTGTAAAAGGAGGCCAAATATTTGGATGCCAATCTTGATTTGGATGTTTTAAATAAAAAGATTTCATTTAACTTAATTTCGCGTTTAAAAGTGACACCAACTTATTTTTTATGCCCAGCTCTTCCCAAATTATATCGAAATTATTTGAGTCAATTTTTTTGATGTGAGGAAATTCAGTAATTAAAGGAATACCACTAAATTCGACAAGCGTTTTTGGATTATCCAAGTGTTTTTCACCATTAACAACTAAACCTAAAATCTCTATATTTCTGCGTTTTAAAGCTTCAATACTAAGAAGTGTATGGTTGAGAGTACCAAGGGAGCTCTTACATACCAGTATTACTGGAAGATTCCATTGTTTTATTTGATCTATTTGCAAAAAATTGCGTGTTAGTGGAACCATTAATCCACCTGCTGTTTCTACAATTAAAGGGCCGTTTACTTTTGGTAATTTCAACATATCAAAGTTAATAGTTTTTTGATCTATTTCAGCAGCCCAATGAGGAGATAATGGTTTCGTGAACACATAGGCCTCTTTAATGATTTTATCTTTATTTACTTGTGCAAGTCTTTTAACAGTTTGACTATCAGTTTGTGATTCAATACCACTTTGAATAGGCTTCCAATAAAAGGAATTTAATCCTCTAACGAAAAAAGAGCTTATTAAAGTTTTACCAATATCAGTGTCTGTTCCACAGATTATAAATTTGAAAATACTATCGATACTATTCATAATTTTTTTATGATTTGAATATCAATTTCCCATGAAAGGTTAACTGTATTATTGTAATTCTTTGGCCAAAACTTTTGAATTTCTTTAAACTCTTTTACTGTTTTGCGTTTATTATTTGTTGATTGTGCACCTACATTTATTAGGCTTCTAAAAAGCTTATATACATCTTTAAAATTTTCTAGATAATTAAACTTTTCTGAATAATGTATTTCATTTGGTTTGAAATCCTTTAATAATTCTTTGGAACTGAGGAAATTAAGACCACTATATTCAATATCAATTTTTCTGCAAGTATCTTTCCATTCAGGAAAACAATCTTTTGTTGGATATGAAATGATTAAAAAACCTCCAGATATTAATTTACTAAACCAATTTTTTATTATCTTTTCTGGGTTGTTTAACCAATGGATGCAAAAGTTTGATGTTAATAGTGAACAGTTATTGATTTCAGGAGGTAAATCATTATTCAAATCCCATAAAATTTTTTTACTAGATAATTTATTCTCATGAAGCATTTTTTTACTGAAATCAATTCTGGCTACTTTTTGGGAAGGAAAATTTTTTTCTGTTTCATCAGCTAAT
>QCED01000045.1 GCA_003280725.1 Prochlorococcus sp. AG-355-M18
AGCTGGTATGGAGGGTTCTCCCCTAACAGATGGTAGGAGCAAAAGGTTAATTGCTTACCATGAAGTTGGTCATGCCCTTATAGGTTCATTAGTGAAAGCTCATGACCCTGTCCAAAAAGTAACAGTCATTCCTAGAGGACAGGCTAAGGGATTAACATGGTTCACTCCGGATGATGAACAAACCCTTGTAAGCAGAGCCCAATTAAAAGCAAGAATAATGGGTGCTTTAGGTGGAAGAGCGGCAGAGGATGTTGTTTTTGGTAAAGGTGAAATTACGACAGGTGCTGGTGGAGATTTCCAACAGGTTGCCTCTATGGCACGTCAAATGGTAACAAGATTTGGAATGAGTGATTTAGGTCCAATTGCTTTAGAGGGTGGAAATCAGGAAGTCTTTGTTGGTAGAGATTTGATGACTAGAAGCGAAGTTTCTGATTCAATTTCTAAACAAATCGACGAAAGTGTAAGAGTTATGGTTAAGGAATGCTATAAAGAAACTTATTCTATAGTCAGCAAAAATAGAGAAGCTATGGATAAGATAGTCGATCTACTAATTGAAAGAGAAACATTGGATGGTAAAGAATTTGTGAGTATACTTTCAGAATTCACTACTATACCTGAGAAAGAAAGAACACCTCAATTATTAAACTAAACTTTTACGGGTTTTTTATCTAGTACTAGATCAATTAACCCGTATTCAACTGCTTCTTTTGGAGACATATAAAAATCCCTATCAGTATCTTCCTTAATGGTTTCATAATCTTTACCAGTTCTTTCCGACAATTCAGTATTAAGACGCTCTTTTAAAAATAAAATCTCATCCGCTTGAATTCGTATATCACTTGCTTGTCCTCTAGCGCCCCCAAGTGGTTGATGTATCATTATTCGCGAATGTCTAAGGCTGCTTCTCTTACCTTTAGTACCTGCTGCCAATAAAAAAGCGCCCATACTAGCTGCTAAACCCACACAAACCGTGTGAATATCGGGTTTAACATGTTGCATTGTGTCGAATATGCCTAGACCATCATAGACAGATCCGCCAGGAGAATTTATATACATGTAAATATCTTTATCGGGATCCTCTGCTTCAAGAAATAATAATTGAGCAACAATTCTATTTGCTGTTTCACTAGTTACTTGTTCTCCCAAAAAGATTATTCTCTCTCTCAATAGTCTCGAATAAATATCAAAGACTCTTTCACTACCGCCAGATTCTTCTAAAACTAAAGGGATCATAATAATATTTATCTGTTTACTAGATATTAACGATATTGAGTCAACATACGCTAACCTTATTAAGGTTTACATATAAAAAATTGAAAGAAAAATTGACTGTTTCAGATAGCAAAAAGTTGTTTCATGAACAATTTCCTTACGTTATTCCAGGATTATATAAAAGAATAGTTGATGAAATGCTTGTCGAACTAAATCTTTTAAATCATCAAAATGAATTTACAAAAGAATATCTCTTTTGTATTGGTCTAACTGAAACATTCAAAGAATTGATGAAAGGATACAAACCTGAGAATCATTTAGATCTTCTTTTTGAATCTTTATGCTCTTCTACAAATTTTGAGGCAAAGGAAATCAAGGAAATTTCGCAAAAATCTCAAAAGGAATTCAATGATAAAAAATCTAAAGACATATTGAAATTATTAAAAGAAAAAAACAATTCCAAACTTTATCCTTCGAGGATTTTGAACTTAGGAATCTATATATTAATTTCAAAAGCCCAGGATTTCAAAGAGAAAAATGGATCTGAAATGAATGATATTATCTCTAATATTTTTGAGAATTTAAATTTATCAACTAATAAAGCCGAAAAAGATATTGGAATATACAAAAGTACTATATTAAAAATGTTACAAGCTAAAGAGTTAATTGAAGAACTAAGAAAAAACAGCAAACAAGGAAAGTAAACAAATATTATTATTTTTTTAATCTTTTTTTATCTTTCCAAGAAACAAAGGATATATAAATTACAGCGAACGTTATTAATATTAATAAAACGAAAGATGTAGAGATAAGAAACTTACTTAAATAGACTTCATAAGTTAAAAATGGAATCATATATCAATAGATCCGTCACCATTTCTTCCCCATACAACCATTGCAATTGAAAATGTAAAAATTGCTGCTAATGCTGCCCACCCTATTTGAAAAATCATTAAATTTTAAATCTCTATTGTAAATATAACAGAAGTTCAATTTTTTTTTTGATTTCTCTGATAAAGTTAATTTCCCAGAAACAAAATTTTGTAAATAGAATAAAAAAAAGATTAATACAAATTGGGAAGGTTAGTATTAAATCATAGTTCGAATATAGAAGGTTTAATTCCAATACTGCAAAAGCTAGTTTTGAATATGAATATCAAAACAATAACTCCAGGTGCTATATCAAGAGTAAGGGGGAGATCTTCTAAATTGATAATTAGATTATCAGTGAAAACTATAAACGGGTATAAAGCAATCGCAAGAAAAGGTAAAACAGCCCAAGAAGTTTTTATTTCAACAGACTTAAGTAAAGATGAGTTAAAACAGCTTATTGATATTTATAATAAGGATTAAGATCCTGAGCAAATTTAAACTCAATCCATTAGTAAGACAATGAAATTATCATTAAATTTATCTTTATTTTTATTAGCTTTATTAATATTCGGAGATAAATCATTCTCACTTACTGATATCCAAATAAAAAATTTTTGCAAAAAGGAATTTAAGAAATTAAGATGTATAAAAAATTTGAAAGAGAAAAGATCTATCCTCCTAAAAGGCAATTTAATTGATATACCTGTTATACCCTACAAAAGGTAATTAGAATTTAAATTTCAAATTCTGATTCAAAAATATTAAAAGCATTTTTATAATTTTTTAGAAGTAATTCTGAATTATCATTAAAACCTTGATCTTCATAGTCATTTTTTAGTTCATCATATGAGTAAACAACACCATTAAACGCGGCCATATATTCCTTTTGTATATCTTCATCATTGATATCATAGATTTTCGCTAAAACTAATTCTACATTTTTTTTTGATG
>QCED01000046.1 GCA_003280725.1 Prochlorococcus sp. AG-355-M18
AATAATGGAATTTCTTGAAAAGAAATTTTTTCTTTTAGGAATTGTTCAACAGCCATTTCATTAGCAGCATTTAAGACTGCAGGCATAGTCCCAGAAGATTTTCCTGCGGCATAGGCAAGTCCCATGCATGGATATTTAAACTCGTCTGGCTCTTTAAAAGTTAATTTTCCAATTTCACTTAGGTTTAATCTTTTCCAATTTGTTTTAAATCTTTCAGGCCAACTCATTGCATATAAAATGGGTAGTTTCATATCTGGCCAACCTAATTGAGCTAATACTGAAGAATCTTCCATCTCAATCATTGAATGAATAATACTTTGAGGGTGGATAACTATTTCGATATTTTCGTAAGAGGTCCCAAATAAATAATGAGCTTCTATAACTTCTAATCCTTTATTCATAAGAGTTGCAGAATCTACAGTTATTTTTTTTCCCATATCCCAATTAGGATGTGAAGTTGCATCTTCCACTGTGACATGTTTTAAATCCTCAACGGCCCAATCTCTGAAAGCACCACCAGAAGCTGTTAAATGTATGGCTTTTAAACCTTTAGGTATCTCTCCTGTTGAAAAATCTGCATTTTCATAATTGGGTAATCCTTGTAAACATTGAAAGATAGCAGAATGTTCTGAATCAGCAGGCAAAAGTCTACTATTTTTTTTCTTTAATGCAGGAATAACAATTGGTCCTGCCGCAATTAAAGTTTCTTTGTTAGCAAGGGCAATATTTTTCCCCGCATTAATTGCTGACATTGTTGGAATTAAGCCTGCACATCCTACTATCCCTGTAACCACAGTATCTGCCTTATCCCATGCTGCAACAGCGTTAATCCCCTCCTTTCCACTCAAAACCAAGGGAGCATTATCCAAATCTAAGTTATTAATATTATCTTTTAAATCTTCTATAAGATTTTCATCCTCAATCGCAACTACTTCTGGTTTATGTGTTTTAACTTGTTCTGTTAATAAATTAATATTTCTTCCTGCCGAAAGAGCTACGGCTTTAAACTTATCAGGCTGCTCACTAGCTATTTCGAGAGTTTGAGTCCCAATTGAACCAGTAGAACCGAGCACAGTAATGTATTTCAATTTTCTCTGATATTTCTAATATCTTCCCATTTAAAGGTGTATTTAAAAAACAAAAATTTCAAATTGGTTTTTTTCTTAAAATTTAGACCCTTATCCATGTTGTTATTTCCTTTGATTGATCAATAAGTTCAATACCTTTTTCTTTTAACAAATTCCGAATTTCATCGGCCTTCGTATAATTCTTTTCTTTTTTTGCTTTCAATCTTTCATTAATAAGCATTGATATTTCTTCTTCTTTTATTTTACTTTCTTTTACTAAAACCTCTTTTTTTAGACCAAGTACCTCAGTCAGCTTTTCAAGAGTTTTAAAATTCTCAAGTAGAAAGAATTTTTCATTAAGGTCTATTTTAAAACCTTCGACCCTTTGAAATTGGTTTAAAAAGTTTTTTAATGGTTTTGCTAAATCGTAAATAATTGCAATAGCCCCTGCTGTATTAAGGTCATTTCCAAGAGACTCAGAAAATTTAAGCTTTTTTTGAGATAATTCAAAGCTTATTTTCTCTTTATATTCGTCTTCGATAAATTCATTCTTATCAATAGACTTAAAAGCATCTTTTGTAAGTTCCAAAAAAGAAAGGGCTACATTAATGTTTTTCCAAGCTTCTGAAGCACTCCTTAAAGCTTCTTCAGTAAAATCAAGTGGTTTTCTATAATTCACAGTCATAACAAAATATCTCAAAGTCATAGGGCTTATACCTGATTTAATTAGTTCTCTGATGGTTTTAAAATTTTTAAGGGATTTACTCATCTTTTGTCCATTTACATTAACCATCCCATTGTGTAACCAGTAGTTCGCTAGCTTTTTGCCATTGGCTGCTTCTGATTGGGCGATTTCATTTTCATGATGTGGAAAAATCAAATCAGAACCACCTAAATGAATATCAATAGTATCTCCTAATTCATCTTTAACCATCGCTGAACATTCAATATGCCATCCTGGCCTACCTTTACCCCATGGCGAATCAAAAAATGGTTCATCATCTTTGGCTTTTTTCCATAGTGCAAAATCTTGCGGATTAAGTTTTTTACTATTTTCATCATTAGCCATTCTTCCTTGCTGATTGATATTTTGTTCTTGTATATTTTGATTACTTAGCTTTCCATAATTTTTATTTTTAAAAACAGAATAATAAACATCTCCATCCCTAGAGTATGCATAACCTTTGTTCTCAAGGATTGTTATGAAGGAGCAGATATTGCATATATGATTCGTTGCTCTTGGCATACTATCCGGACGCATTATTCCTAAAGAATCCATATCTTTATGAAATTCAATAATATTTTTTTCAGATACTTCCTTCATTGAACTGCTTTCCTCTTTAGCTCTTTTTAAGATCTTGTCATCAATATCTGTAAAATTTTGAACATACTTCACTTTGAAATCACTGTAAATTAAAAATCTTCTCAATACATCCCAGGCTATATAACTTCTGGCATGACCAAGATGACATAAATCATAAACAGTAACTCCACAACAATAAATTTTAACAACATCATCAATAGGCTTAAAAACCTCAACTCTTTTGCTTAAAGTATTAAAAAGTTTGATCATCTTAAATTAAGTTTTTCATAAGGTTTATTTTGTCTCCATCCAATTATCACCAATACCAATATCAACTAAAAGAGGCACATTTAATTTTACACAATCTTCCATAGTCTTCTTTACTAATTTCGTCGTAAATTCCAAAGAATCTGGTTCAACTTCAAACAATAATTCATCATGTACTTGTAAAAGCATTTTTGCTGGAACATTCATTTCTATGAATTTCTTATTTAGTTGAACCATTGCAATTTTAATAATGTCTGCACTTGAACCCTGAATTGGTGCATTAGCTGCGGCTCTTAATAACTGCGCCTCCATACCTGCCCTTCTTGCAGATTGCAGGTCAATTCCGTAAGGATCTTTCCCT
>QCED01000047.1 GCA_003280725.1 Prochlorococcus sp. AG-355-M18
ACCACCTCAGGCTCAAAGGACATCACAAGCAAACCTTATATACATGTAACTGACAATGCCGTAATTAATTCATACCTTCTAAGAGCATGCTTTGAAAATAAAGTTGGTCATTTTATTTTCCCTAGTTGTACGGTTATGCTTCAATCAAAAGAGAACCAAAAAGAGATCGATTGGGATGAGAATAAATCCATAAATAAAAATTATTTTGGAGTTGGAAATACTAAAGTTTATATCGAAAAGATGTGCAAATTTTATAGCAACCTTGGTCTCAAAACCACTGTAATTCGACAATCAAATGTTTATGGTCCGAATGATAAATTTGATTTAGAAAAAAGTCACGTTTTAAGTGCAACCATAAAGAAAGTAAAAATGGCCTCTAATGGTGAAGAGTTAGAAGTGTGGGGAAGCGGTAAAGCAAGAAGAGATTTTTTATATATAGATGACTTAATTGATTTTATTGAGAAAGTTGCAAAGAATCAAAAAGACAAATTCGATATATTCAACTGTGGTATGGGATATTCAATTTCTATAAACGAGCTAGTAGAAATGATCATAAAAATATCAGGCAAAAATCTTAGAATTAACAATAACTTAGATAAGCCAGACATACCAACAGCCTTATCTCTAAATTGTGAAAAAGCTTTTAAAAAAGTTCAATGGGAAATCAAGACAGATCTACAAACTGGTCTAAATAAAACTTATTTAAGTTGCGATTAGAAAACTTTCTATAAATTTTAGAGATATTTCAAAGATCTTAATCCAGCAGCTATAGTACTGCCACCAATATTAGATTCACTTTGCAAGATAGAAATAAATTCATTTTTATTAAACCCAACTAATTCGCCAGTACCTATCTCATCAAGTTGCGTTTTTCTTGACTCAAAACAATTTAAAGCTAGGAATAATGCAACTTTTCCCTCTATTAGACCTGCATCCGGAACGAAAGAACCCATCGATACTAAATCTTTCTCGCCACATTTAAATGATGTTTCTTCACTTAACTCTCTTAAAGCAGCAATTCTCGGATTTTCATTTAATTCTATAAAGCCAGTTGGAGATTGTAGTATGTAGTCATTAAAATGATGTCTCCATACCTTCATCAAATAAAATTTGTTTTCAAAAACTGGAACTATATTTATACCTACAATATTTTCTTCGGTAGTTACTTTTGGCTTGATAATAATATGATCATTTATGTGTTGCCCATTATTCATTAATAAACGATCACTAAAGATATTAAATCTACTATTTGAAAATATTTTTGATCTTTTAATCAATTCATAGTTAATTGAGGTTTTTTTTATTTGGTTCTTTTTCACTTTTTTATAGACCATTTTAAATATAAAAACATAGATGGTCTAATTTTTAAATATTTCACTATATACAAGATTTTTAATAATTTTTATTTTATCTTTGTTATTGAAATTCCACAATTCAATTTTTTTCTTTTCTTCAATATGTAACGCAGAAGAAATATAAAAAAGCTCACTTAATTTGCAATTATTGGCTGGGAGCAAATCTGTCAGTTTATCCCCTATCATCATTGACTTTTTTACATCATATTTATACTTTTTTATTGCATAGTTGAACATCCCTGTATCAGGCTTTCTCCAATCAAAATTATCTAAATTAGAGTCATTATTTGGAAGATGAAAACTGGCTAGGATTAATTCTGGATATAACTCAACAGGTAAAAAAGATAACATTTGCGCCGTAATATCACGATAATCATCATATGAAATTATTCCTCTTGATAATGATGATTGATTTGTAACAACTACGAGATCAAATTCATTATGTTTTAAACATTCGAGAAAATTTTTTATATTATTACATAACTGTACTTTTTTTGGAGAATCAATATGATGGACATCTTTAATAAGAACACCATCACGATCTAAAAAAAAACATTTTTTCTTAGGATGGTAATTTGCTAAAGAGAGAATTGAAATAGAATCAGAATAGTATTCACAATAGAAGTCATCTAAAAGATTCATAAAACTTTTTCAATACCCTTAAATGTAATATTGGCAGGGACACAAATATACTCTTTCATATTTTTCATAAATTCGTTTTGAAGACCTCTTGGGACAAAAAAAGCAAAAAAACCTCCTCCACCAGCACCAAGTAATTTTCCACATAATGCTCCAGACTTTATAGCTTTTGCATAGATAGACTTTATTTTAAATGTAGTTTCATTATCTGGAAATAATGATAACTTAGCTTCCCAAGACTCCATTAATAATGAAGAAAAGTAATTAAAGTCTGCAGAGTGATTTTTAAGCTTCGATGCAAATTCCTCAGATATTACATTTATTTTTTTTAATGAAGCTTCCCCATCTTTAGAGGAAGTAATTGAATCCTGTTTATTATGAAATTCCGATGAATTTCTAACAATTCCAGAATAAACAAGCATTAATGAATCCCCTATTGATCTAACTACCTTTGAGCTATTATTCAAAGCTAAAATTGAATAATTTGAATCTGCAAATATTGTTGTTATGTTAAAACCGCCATGACAAACTTGAATTTGATCTTGTACCCCTACTTTTTCTTTTAATACATTCTGCTCTATATCAATTGTTTGCTTTGCTATTTTTGACTCATCTATTGTCATTCCTTTATAAAGATGCAAAGCTGATAACAAACAAGCCGTAAAAGCAGAAGAAGACCCTAATCCTGACCTTGCTGGCAAATCACCCACAGTATGAATCTCTAAAGGATCCCGAACATTAAAATAATTTAGACAAGCTCTTACACTAGGATGAGTTAATTCATCTATAGTTTCCGCTTCTTCTAACTTTGCCCATGACAATCTATATTTAGCCTTGTAGTAAGGTAGTAATTCTCTAAGAGTTATGTAGCAATATCTATCTATTGCGAAGCTTATAATAGTTGCATTTTTTTTTAGATAAAATTCCTTAAAGTCAGTCCCGCCCCCAAACAATGAAACTCTAAAAGGGACTCTAACTAT
>QCED01000048.1 GCA_003280725.1 Prochlorococcus sp. AG-355-M18
TTATGAGGCTTTTCAGGATTTCGACTCGGGTAAAAATCCAGAAGATGTTGCAGAAGATTTTGTATCAAATAATGAGATTGCTATTTCAGAAGTTTTCGAGAATTTTGATGAAGAAGATAAAGATACACTCGATCAGTTTCTAAAATTAACAGAATGCGAATGGCATGTGTTTAAAATTCTTAAAAAACAAATAGCGTTAAGAAATAAAATAAGATTTGTCGATTTTGAAAAAAGAAAAAAATAAAGAGTTGATATCTATATGTTTATTCTCCCAATAAACTGATGTGCCAAATCCTAACCAGATAAACTACAAAATCCATCCAAATATCGGTATTAAATTAATAAAGATCAATTTTAATAATTCCAAAATCTCTTATTCTTCTTACATCAATAGCTATTTGAGAAATTATACAAACAGTTCCATAAACATTGAAACTAAAGTTTTGAAAAATATTGGGATATTTAGTAAATAAATTATTAGATTTGCAAATTGAGTTAGCCGCCAATCTGATCTAGATGTGAGTAATTTTAAGGCTTTAGCTTTAATCCAAAACTCTTTAGATGCATTCAAGAGCCCTATAGGATATATTTAATTTAAAAACTTTAACTTTATCAATCTATTCTTAAATTTATCAAAATGTTATGTATTTACTTTATAGGATCAAATAAGTTTATATCATTTATGTCATGTTTTGGTATCTCTTTTTGATTCGGCAATGAACAGAATCCGTCTTTGCAAGTCATCTTTTCTTTTCCAATATTCGTAATTTCTGAGAATGTATTTTTATTTTGGATGTTTGAAGATTGTTTTAGCATTTATATAAAAAAAATTAAAGCCAATATTAAATTAATAACTTAATTTATTTTGATGAGCAACAAAATTAATGTTAATTATTAATTTACTTTTTTTGATTTGGTAAGTCTCTCCAAAATAGTGCCATTATGTAAATGAACAATGATATAGAGCAAATATAAAGTAAAGAATTTAGATGCATATTTATTGATGAAAGTAATTACTAAGAAAAAGCCTTGAATACAAATGGATAACTATGAATTGGTAATTGTTTAACCTAACAACCTCACGAATTCTAATATTTATTTAAGTTTTTTATGATCCTTCTATACTTTCATAAGGAAAAGTCGTTAATGAATAGATATATTCAAGTTAGTAAGACTTATAAGGCTAATAGATAAATAATCTCTATCAAAAATTTTAATGTTTTTTTGTATTTAAGATTTATATTTATTTATTTCTTTTAAAGCTTGTCTACCTTCTTTAAGGTACCTTAAAACTAGCCAACAGAGAGATGAAATAGTAAGAAAGGCTAGTGTAATTAGGGATAGAATTGTTTCATCAACATTATTAGCCATTAATTGTCTTTAATTGAATTAGTTTATGATCTAAACATTAGATCTTGAATAAGCTGGTATTAGCATGCCACCGTCTTGATCATCGTTATTATCATCATCAAACCCGCCACCAAGAACTAGCTCAATTATCACAAGTATGGCTACAGGGTAAAAACACCACACTAATGCAGTAAAAGGGCTTATTGAAGAAGAAGCTGAGTACAATTCTGACATAAAAAGATACTAATCTAAAGAAACATAAATTGTGGATACTTAATGTAGTCTTTTTTTTATATTTCTATAAATATTATTTAAAACTTTTTTCTGTCATAGTACGAAATTTTAGATATTTATTGATTTTTTTTGCTTCAGTATCAATTAGAGTAATAATTTTCTTGAACCTACTGAGAAACTAATAATGACATTATGAATCGCGCAATTGTTATTTTTTATACTTAAACAAGAATTGTACAATTTTGATTCAAAAACTATTATTTATCTTGATTTTATAAATTCTATGTTTTCTTTCACTTTTGATCCTTTGGCTGCGATATTTGGTATATCGGGAATTGTCGGCTTCTTTTTCTTCGTTTCTGCTGCCAAGGGAACTTCCAGTATCAATACAAAACCAAAAAAGGAATTAGATTAGAACTTATTCTGTCAGAAAACTAAATTGAAATTTTAAATTTAATATTTAAAAGGCTTGTTAATTATTACTTATTCCATTGTTTAGAAATAAATTCAAGAAAATCTTTTAGATCCTCTTCAGGACAATTTGTTTGTTTTTGTAAATCAATGCAAATTTTCTTAATATTTTCAAAGGCCTTTTTTACTATTTCGTTTTTTTCAATAACCTCAAAATATTCTTGATCAGTAAAAGGCATAATATTAGTTTCCTTCTTGAAAATTATTTATTAAGCATATTTTATCTACATTGACTTAACAGTAAAGAAGAAAAAATCTTTTTTCTTAAATTTAGCTACCCAATCGATAATGTTTTTTAATACTTCTGGTTACTTCCCATTCGCAGTAAAGTCTAGCAGGAAACTCAACTAGATCTCCAGCTTTTAAAACGTAAATGTCACCGTTTTGGGTACATATTTTCGCTTGACCTTCAATAATTAAGCAAATTTCCTTATCATCTTAATTCCATTGAAATTTGCTTGGCTCACATCCCCAAATAGGCCAACTTTTTATTCCATACTGAATTATTACGCTTTCACTACAGGGGGAAGATAAAAGAACTTTCACGAAATAATTCGGGTGTGTTTTTTTATTTTGAAATAAAGAAATATTTATTTTCGAGAATGTGTATTTTTTTACTGTCTTTTATTTTTTTTCGTTTATCATAAAAAAAATTTCTAATTTATGGATGAGCTTTCTGTATTGTCAATTTCGCTATCTATAGCTTCTCTAGGGATATTTTTTTTATTTTTCGCTT
>QCED01000049.1 GCA_003280725.1 Prochlorococcus sp. AG-355-M18
TGGATTGCTATTCTTGTTTGGCCACTGGTGGCATGCTTCAAGAACTCTTTATAGAAATTCCTTTGCTGGTATTGACGCTGAGATTGGTGACCAAGTTGAATTTGGTTTATTCAAGAAGCTCGGTGACGAAACCACAAGAAGAATCCCAGGAAGGGTTTAAACTAAACTTTATTATTTAATCTTATGGAAGCTTTTGCTTACGTTCTAATTTTAACTCTCGCAGTTGTTACCTTATTCTTTGCTGTCGCCTTTAGAGATCCCCCTAAATTTGATAGAAAATGATCTTAGTAAAAAAACCCTCTAAGTATAAAGAGGGTTTTTTACTTTTCATAATTAAGATATTACTCTACTATTAGAGTTAAAGTTAACCTTATTTCACTAAATGCAGTGTCCAACCTGTCAAAATACAGATAGCAGAGTTTTGGAATCAAGATCTGCTGATAGTGGTAAAAGTGTTCGAAGAAGAAGAGAGTGCTTAAATTGCAGCTTTAGATTTACAACTTATGAAAGAGTTGAAACAATGCCAGTTTCAGTTATTAAAAAAGATGGAAGTAGGGAATTATTTGATAAGCAAAAATTATTTACTGGCATATCAAGGGCTTGCGAAAAGACTACCTTCACAAGCGAAGCAATTATTAATTTTGTTGATGGAATTGAGTCACATATCATACAAGATTTTAATAAAGATATTAAGTCTGCACAAATAGGGGAGTTAATTCTTAAAAATCTTAGAAAAGAAAACGAAGTTGCTTATATAAGATATGCCTCTGTGTACAGAAAATTTAATGGGGTAAAAGATTTTATTTCTACTCTTGAATCTCTAAAAGCAACTTCAAAAAATCAATTAGCTTCAATTTCATAAAATTCAGCATCCTAAAGTGTAGAATACATAGCACAGATATTTTTTGCTATTAGTTTGCAGGCTGATAGCATTCCTTTCTAACTACCATAGGTAGTCTGCGATGCTAAAAATGAACG
This sequence comes from Prochlorococcus sp. AG-355-M18, assembly GCA_003280725.1. GTDB lineage: Bacteria > Cyanobacteriota > Cyanobacteriia > PCC-6307 > Cyanobiaceae > Prochlorococcus_A. The sequence continues at coordinate 979 of QCED01000049.1, forward strand.
AAAATTCTTCCCAAACCATTAAAGAACTTGCTGAAGATAAAGAGATTAACGATTCCTCTGAATTAGATAATAATTCAGTATCCCAAAATGGAGAAGATTTATCATTCAAGAATAACGATATTCCTTCTGCAGATTCTTCCTCTAGCAGAACAAATCCGGATTTTGATAATGCAGGATTTACACAAGAAGAATTTGCATCACTTTTGGGCAAGTATGATTATAACTTTAAGCCTGGCGATCTAGTAAAAGGTACCGTTTTTGCTCTAGAACCCAAAGGGGCAATGATAGATATAGGTGCCAAAACAGCTGCTTTTATGCCGGTTCAAGAGGTTTCAATAAATAGAGTTGAAGGACTTAATGATGTTTTGCAACCTTCAGAAAGCAGAGAATTTTTCATAATGAGTGAAGAAAATGAAGATGGTCAACTAGCGCTTTCTATTAGAAGAATTGAATATCAAAGGGCATGGGAAAGAGTTAGGCAATTGCAAAAAGAAGACGCCACTATTTATTCTGAGGTTTTTGCAACAAACAGGGGTGGGGCTCTTGTTCGAGTAGAGGGATTAAGAGGTTTTATCCCTGGGTCTCATATAAGTGCTAGAAAACTAAAAGATGATTTAGAGGGCGAGTACCTACCCTTAAAATTTCTTGAAGTTGACGAAGAGAGGAACAGACTTGTATTAAGTCATAGAAGAGCCCTCGTTGAGAAAAAAATGAATCGACTTGAAGTTGGTGAAGTTGTTGTAGGTTCTGTTAAAGGGATAAAACCCTATGGCGCATTCATTGATATTGGAGGAGTTAGTGGTCTATTGCATATTTCGGAGATTAGTCATGAACATATTGAAACCCCTCATAATGTTTTAAATGTTAATGATCAAATGAAAGTTATGATCATTGACCTTGATTCCGAAAGAGGAAGAATTTCATTATCTACAAAAGCACTTGAGCCTGAACCAGGAGATATGCTAACTGATCCTCAAAAAGTTTTTAGTAAAGCTGAAGAAATGGCTGCAAAATACAAGCAAATGTTATTTGAACAAACTGACGTTGAGGAACAAATTGCAGCAGCTTCTCCTGAAACAGTATAAATTTACTTTTTTTGATGAACAGGCATTATCACAACCTTATATCACTTTATTCTCAAACAAGTTTTTTAAAATTTACAATCATTGATTAGTTACTACAGTCTAATTTAGGATAATGCTCATATTTCAAAATTATATTTATAATGAGTGATTTTATCTTCACTTCTGAGTCCGTAACTGAAGGTCATCCTGACAAAATATGTGATCAAATAAGCGACGCTGTTTTAGATGCTTTATTAACAGAAGATCAAGAAAGTAGAGTCGCATGCGAGACTGTTGTTAATACTGGTCTTTGCTTACTTACTGGAGAAATAACTTCAAAAGCAAAAGTCGATTATATAAAACTTGTTAGGAATGTAATTAAAGAAATTGGATATGA
>QCED01000050.1 GCA_003280725.1 Prochlorococcus sp. AG-355-M18
GATTACCATAAGTATGAATTAACATAATAGCCTTAATATCGTGTTCTCTTAAGCAATCTTCAACAGCAAACTTACATAGATTGAAATCATCATATGAGATGTCCACATAAACAGGAATTAAACCATATTGAACTAAAGGGAACACAGTTGTAGACCAAGCGAGCACAGGAACAATAACTTTATCTCCAGGCTTAAGCATTTTTGATTGTATTAAAGCTGATATTGCTATGAGATTTGCAGAGGATCCTGAATTAGATGTAATTGCATAATCTGAATCAAAAACATTACAAGCTAATTTTTCATAATTTTCATTATATTTTCCTAGTGTAATATTCCCCTCAAGAAAAGCCTTTGAAAAAGCCAGTAACTCCTCTTCTCCAAGAGTGGATGAATGGAGCCTCACAAAATCATCCTTAATAGATGATTTATATTTGTAATAATTTTCTAATTCTTTAGATACGCCACTGATACAAGTCTGCAATTTTTCCTCATTGGGAAGATTTCTATCAAAGTAATTCATTCTTAAAATGGCCCTTTAAATTGAATAAGTTCCTCAGAAACAGGGAGTTGATCAAAATTTGAAATTTTTTGATTCAAAATTTCACAAGCTGCTTTGAGAATTGAATTAGCAGTTGGGTAAAAATAATTTTCTAATTTTTGAGAGGTAGGACAAGGACAGTCTGCATAACCTAAGATTATCATTTTTCCTGTATATCCCATTTCTCTTAAATTAAGAGCCAAAGTATGAACGATTGATGATCTTAACCATCCATGATCTACAAAAATAATTTTTTTACTCTTATTTGCAGATTCAAAAAGGGAATCAAGAAATAGATTCGTGTTATCAACCAAAGAAAAATGATCGCAAAATATCCCACTTTTATTAAGTGTATTACATACTTTTTGAACTTCTAAAGTCATATGACTTATTGTGCAAAAAGTAATATCATTACCTGATGAAATTTTAGTAATATTAGGAACATTATCAAGAGTCTTTATTCTTGATTGTGATTTATAAAGCATTCTATGCTCAATAATGATTGAAGGTATTTTGTCTTTAAATACATTGAGATAACAATTATAAACATCTTGTGGCGTTGAAGGGGTAAGGACTCTTAAGCCTGGAATATTTGAAAATAATGAATGAAAGCTCTGGGAATGTTGACCTCCCTGTCCCCAGCTTCTACCAGTAATAGCTCTAACAACAAATGGACAGCTTAATTGCCCATTAGAAATATATTTTACTTTTGCAGCCATATTTATTAATTGATTACAACAAAGTAATAGAAAATCTGTTCTTTGATGCACATGTATAGGTTTGAAACCACTTATTGCTAAACCAATTCCAAAACCTGTTAAAGAATCCTCTGAAAGTGGAGTATCAAAGCATCTATCTGATCCAAACATTGATGGAAATTCAGATAAAGTTTGGTACATAGCTTTTGGATCATCAACACCTAAACCATATACGATTATTTTTTTATCCTCTGCCATTTTTTTTCCAATCGCGAGCCAAATCGCTTTTGAATAAGAAATTGGGTCATCGGGGATTAAAAATTTTTCATCCATAATTTTTCAATACCTTAAAAAACATTTTTTAAAAGATCACTTTTCTCAGGGTCGAGGTATGCAGAACATTTTTCAAACATTTCTATAAACATAGACTCGTAAAAAGCAGATTTTTTATTAACAAACTCTTTATTCATTGAAATAGTGTGAGGAGACTCAATAATATCGAATTTCTTCCATTCTTCTAATTCTAATTTTGAACGATATCCCAAATCCCAATCATAGTTAATGCCAACATGTTCTACCCATCTAAAGCATTCTATTTCAATAAAAGTTGGAAGTCTTTTAGTTCTTGAAAAGTTATAGGCATCTTGAAAAGATTGATATAAATCAAAAGGATTTTTAAAGGATCCAGAGAAAGTTTTTATATTAAAAGACTCTGCGAGATCAGAATATTTGTTTAGTGAAGTACGTTTTTGTTTTTTAGTATGAATTGCCAACCCATTATCTTCAAGTATAAAAACAATTGGCAGATTAAAAACGGAACTCAAATTCAGAGACTCCATAACGCAGCCTTCTTCAACCGCACCATCACCAAACATTACTGACACAATATTATCTTTTGTTAATCTTTTTAATGATTCTGCTATACCAGTTGCAATTGGCACTCCGGTCCCAACAATTGCACTTGTCCACATTAAATTTTTACTTGGAACTGAAAGGTGCATTGACCCAGCTTTGCCGCCAGAGACCCCACTCTTCTTTGCTAATAATTCAAGCACAATTGGCTCAAAAGAATCAGATATACTTAAAGCTAAGGCATGCGATCTATAGTTCCCAACCAAATGATCTCCATCTTTAAAAAATTGAGC
>QCED01000051.1 GCA_003280725.1 Prochlorococcus sp. AG-355-M18
TTAGAAAAGGAAAAATTATCTAAAGCTAATATAAAAGACGAAGAAAGTGATAATAGTAAAGCTGAAAGTGATACTAATACATCTGAAAGCTAGAGGTTTGATATATTTTCACTCTTGCAAAATAACTAAATGAAAGAAGTTTCCAAAACTGGTCACTTCACAATTGATTTGCCAAGTACCGATGCTGCCACAGCATTATCTGGACCTGGGAATTCTTTCTTAAAAAAGTTCGAGTCATTAACTGGAGTTTCTTTAACTATTAGAGGTTTACAACTCGAGATGAATGGGGTTATATCTGAAATTGAGAGAGCATCAGCATTAGTAGAGCTGACAAGACCAATTTGGGAACAAGGTTTAGAAGTTCCAGAAGTAGATCTTAAAGCCGCTCTCAGTTCTTTAAATATAGGAGAGTCATCTTCACATGCTGAACTTGGTAAAAAAGTTCTTGCGCGTTCAAAGGAAGGAAGATATTTAAGGCCAAGAACTATAAGGCAAAAAGAATATGTTGAATCAATTGAAAACTTTGATCTTACTTTTGCAATTGGTCCAGCGGGAACTGGAAAGACATTTTTGGCAACTGTTTGCGCAGCAAGATTATTGAATGAGAAAAAAATAGAAAAAATTGTGTTAACTAGACCAGCAGTAGAAGCTGGGGAAAGTTTGGGATTCCTACCTGGTGATTTGCAACAAAAAGTAGATCCATACTTAAGACCCCTATTTGATTCTTTACATACTATTTTCGGATTTGATAGAACAAATTCTTTAATCGACAAAGGAATTATTGAAGTTGCTCCTCTAGCATTTATGAGAGGCAGAACCTTGGATAACTCTTTAATTATCTTAGATGAAGCACAAAACACAACCTGCTCTCAAATGAGAATGTTTTTAACCAGATTAGGTGAGAGATCAAAAATGGTTATAAATGGTGATATTACTCAAATTGATTTAAAAAAAGATCAGGAAAGTGGTCTCGTTGAAGCATCAAGAATCTTCTCCCAAATCGAATGCATAAAATTTTGTTATTTAACTACTGAAGATGTAGTTCGTCATCCTTTGGTTCAGAAAATTATTGAAGCTTATCAATAACTTTTCACATATGGTGATCCGTACCCTGAAATTTAAAAAATCAATTAGAATATAACCATATCTTAAATAAAGAAAATGCCAGCAAGCAGTAATTTTAATCAGGCTATTCGTGAAGCTCAAACAAGATCAATAGTTGGTCCTAATGTTGTTCAAAAAGCACTGCCATATGTTGGTGGGGGAATGGCTTTAACATCCTTGGGTGCTCTTGGAGGATTGAGTCTTTCTCAAAGCCCCATATACGGTCCTTTATTTTTAGTTGCAATCATTGCACAATTAGTTTTATTTTTTGTAGCTTCTAGTGCAGCTAATAATGCAAATAACACCAAAGCTTTACCTCTATTAGCCACATATAGTCTGCTTACTGGTTTTACTTTAAGTGGAATTATTGCTTATGCAGCCTTAACTATTGGTGTTGGATCTATTGCTACAGCAGCACTAGCTACAGGTATCACATTTATTATAGCTTCTTATACTGGTCAAAGGATGAGTGATAACGTTGGTCAGGCACTAAGTGGAGTAGTAGGTTTAGGGTTGATTGGACTTGTTATCGCAATGGTAATCCAGTTAGTAGGCAGCATTTTCTCTCCAGCATTTGGAACTGGTGGGTTCGAATTGTTAATAGCTGGATTCGGAACAGTTTTATTTGTAGCAATGTCTTTTGTTGACTTCTATACAATGCCAAGAAGATACAGCGACGATCAATACTTAGCAGGAGCTCTTGGGATGTATTTAACTTATATAAATCTTTTTGTTTTTATCCTTAGGTTAATGATTGCACTAAATGGTGGTGGAAGGAGAGATTAGATTTTGTAATTTAAATTTTTTTAAATAAAGCGTAGACCAAAATCTACGCTTTTTTTATTGGGAGATTTCAAAAATTTGCTTTTTTATAAAATCCTTTTGTTCAGCATCATATTTAGTTGAATTATCAAAACTATTTCCCATATTATCAAGGTCTTTAATGATTTGATTTATATTCTTTGTCACTAACTTTGTTTCTAATAGTCTCAAAATAGCTTTACATCTATCCGAAATATTTTCTGATGTCATCTCATATTCAATATTTTTTTTTCTTTGATGAAAAATAACCTGAGCAGAACTCATTATTAAATTTTTTACT
>QCED01000052.1 GCA_003280725.1 Prochlorococcus sp. AG-355-M18
ACCTGCGAGTAAAGGACTATTAGTCAATTCATCATTATCAAAGGAGTTAACAAATTCAATACTCTCTACATCAGAGTAATTTTCAATTTCACTAAGATTAACTTCAGTAGCATTTGCAGCCAAAGGTGAAAGTAAACCTAAAGCAGCTGGAGCTACTAACAAACGTTGAAAAAGCTTCATAAAGTGTCCTCACACAATTCAAGTAATCCTAAAATAGGTAAAAAAATTGTGTTTAACAAGTCACAGTAGACAAAAAAAAAGTTGTCTAAATAAAAAAAAGACCTGCTAAGTGCAGGTCTTTTATGTGTGTAAGATTTTCTAAATTAGATTTAGAAGCTGAATGATGTTTTAACCATTACACCAGTTTGGTCTGGAGTTCCAGCTGTTGCCTGCTCCTTGAGGTATATGAGTGGAGTAATTGTCATACCATCATTAACTGGGTATGAGTAATATGCTTCATACATTAGTTCTTCGTCTGAACCTTCTTGTTGACCACCAGATGTGCCTAATGCAACACCTAATTCACCTGGACCAACTTCTCCATTGACTCCAAAGAAGTAGTTAGTTGATTCATCAGTAGTTGCAGGTTCGCCACCAAGATCACCAAGCTCATAACCAGCACTAATATTCATTCCATTCTCGAAAGAATAGTAACCATTTAGAGCTGCGTAAGTGTTTTCATTAGCACCACTTTCTAATACACCGTAAGTGAATGAAACACCATAGCTATCTGCTGTATAAGCTAGGTTTGCACCGTAAGCATCAGCAGATTCATCAGTCATAATGCCTGTTTCAGGGCCTGCATAACCTACAGCAGCAGTAACACCGGTACCGAAGTCATAAGATGCTCCTACCATGAATCCACCATTAGTGATTCCAGCGTTTACATTACCGCAATCATCAAGAGTGTTAGATGGTCCACCATAAGCACATGCTGTTGTGAATAAAGCACTACCGTCTGTATTATCACCAACAATAGCAGTCATCTTATCGCCAACTGGGAAGGTATATGAAACACCATCAACAGATAGTCCATCACTACCACCATTAAGGTCGAATTCAGAAAGTGCTGTCGCCCAAGTAGTTACAGTTCCTGAAGAAGTAGAAGTGTTAGAAGCAACACCATTACCAGCGTCGATAGAAATGTCTAATGAATCTTCACCAGTGAAACTAGTATTTAGATCAATTTGAAAACCGTAAATAGCTTCAAGGTCCTCATTACCATCAGTTACTGTTGATGTAATTCCGTTACCATCAACATAACCAAGTGCGAAATCAACTGAAAATGATGCAGTTGTTGTTTCTGAGAAGCTACCAGCTTCAATGTTATTAAGTCTTGCTTCTAGGCCATCTACGCGGCTATTAGTAATAGCAAGTTGTTCTGCAGGGGTAAAGTCACTAATAGTAACTTCATTTGCTGTAGCAGACAAAGGTGCTAAAAGACCTAAAGTCGCAGGAGCTACGAGCAAGCTTTTGAAAAGCTTCATAAATTTCCTCACACGAAATTTAAAGTACACCTTAAAATAGTGTATAAGTGCATACAAAATCAAGTATCATGGGATACTTTTTTAAAAAATTGTGCCAGTTTTATATCTGAACATTCTGAATTAGGCAGAATTTATTTAAAGAAAAGGGTTTTTAATCCTTTTGTTTTTTAGAAATAGTGAATAATACCTCTTTGGTTTTATATTTTTTTTTCTTGTTATTTCCTAATGTGTCAACGTACCATCCAGAAGCTAATCTAGTATCTATTTCTTCATAGCTTTCATTACTATTGAGTTTATTTAGTGATTTTTTTTTATAATCCACCTTATAGAGAGAAACTATTTATCAAATATAGCACTTAAGAAAGTTTTTCCAACTTTAAATATATTTTAAATTGTTTATAGATCAATATAAATTAAAAAAAATACCTTACATCCCAAAAATTTTTGAATTCTTTAGAAAAAAGAAAAAAATATAATAAATTCTCTCAACTTAAATTTTTTTGGGTTAGATTCCCCAACAATAAACCTGAGGAGCACAAGGTCAAATGACTCAATTAAAACTAATTGTCAATTCTTTACCAAGAGATTTAGCAGAATTTTCATTTTTTCTAATTATCGGTTTTACAGCTGGTTCTAT